>DLRY01000004.1 GCA_002500665.1 Opitutia bacterium UBA7876 | reverse complement strand
GAAGCGGTCGAAGCGGTTTTCTTTCTTTCCAAGGATCCCCAAATTGGCTAAAAGGAGGATCGGCTGAATAGCTTGGCCCAAACTAGGAGAGGTGGCAGAGTGGTCGAATGTGCCTGACTCGAAATCAGGTGTGCCGCAAGGTACCGGGGGTTCGAATCCCTCCCTCTCCGCCACTATTCCCCGTCAAGAATTCGACTCGTAGAAGGCGTTGATCTTGTCGGATACGTCGCGGAACGATATGTCGGCCGAGTAGACGAGCTTGTACTCCTCGATTGCCTTTTCCTGATTCCCCATGGATTCGTGGCAGCATCCGAGTTCGTAGATGGCTTCCTTCTTTCGGTCGTCCATTACCTGAATCTCGTTCTTGAGGCTTTCGAACTGCTCGATGGCCATGTCGTGAAAGCCCTTACGACTGTAGCACCTTCCTAAGTGAAGAACGGCATCGAGGCGGACCTTTGCGTTCCTCTGGGCCAGTTGAAAATGGGGGAGGGCATCGTCGTAACTTTCCTTTTCGAAAAGGAGCATGCCCAGTTCGTAACGGTAGCCAAACTCGTTGGGGTATCTTTGCACGAGGGACTCGAGTTGAGTCCTCTGGTATTCCTCTTTTTGCACCCTGGTTTGCTCGAGAGACGCTTGTGCTTCCTGATCGTCCGGGTTTTCGCTCAAGGCCTTTTCCCAAGTTTCGATGGACTGGTCGAAATACTCGGCCGTGAGTTGCCGCTCCTTTTCCTCAAGGGACACGTCTCCTTGGCCTGCCTCCTGCTTTCGAGCCTCCTGAATCCAGGCTATGGCATTCTGAAGGTCACCGTAACGTTGGTAGTAATCAGACAGTTGGCGGTAGTGGTTGAGGTTGGCGGGTTCCTGCGTCACCTTCTCATAGGTTTGACGGATCAATTCCTCCAGGCTCTTGGCATCGTTGACGTTTTTAGAGGCCTGTTCGAGGGCTTGGGCTTCGTCCTCGTCCTTCAGTTGGGTGCGGAAATCTTCCGACTCCTCCCATTTCCCCTTGTTCATGGCCATAGCCACGGAGGCTTTCTTCAGGATCTCCTCGGCATCCCCGTCATTGGGGTTGATTTTCTTGATCGAGTTGCCGGTGGCAATGGCCATCTCGGTGTCGCCCGCCTCGATGTATGCACTGCCTAGGCTCTTGAGGTTTTTGAGGTTCTCGGGTTCAAGTTTCTGGATGGTTTCATAGGCAAATACAGCGGTCCCATTCATGCCGAGACTCGAAGCTGCTCCGGCCAGCATCTGGTGGGCAACGACGTTTGAGGGAGATTTGTCTATCAGCCCCTCCGCCTTGGCAAGGTTCCCTTCGGGATTCTTGTCGTCGGACTTGAACATGAAGGGAGCCGAGGTCACTTTGTGGAGCAATCCGGAAAGGCCTTTGGTATTGGTTTGCAGACTACTGATCTGGAGAGCCCTGAGCTTCTTGCGCAATTCGAGACAACCTGGCCTTTGCGTTAATATGGCTCCGTAAATCTCACGGGCGTAGGTCGGGTTCCTTTGGGTAAGCTCGTCCGCAGACTCCAACTGCTTGATTTGTCTTGGATCAAGCTCGGAAATCGGGACTTCTTCAATCATTTCGCAAAAAGGGGGTGATGGGTAATCTTTCTGGATGGGCCTTTAAATTGAAACACCCCATACAAAAAGTTGAAAATTACAATATTTTTTCGACAACTGAAGCAAGAAGGTAGAAATTTTCATCGGCCAATTCCCTGTTCCTTGCTTCCACCAAGAGCCTGATTTTAGGTTCCGTACCCGAGTACCTGAGAAGGACCCGTCCCTCGCTTCCCAGACCAAGAACCGTTTCCCGAAGGGCCTTGCTTAAGGCGGGTTCATCCTCAATGGGAACCTTTCGACGCACCGGGAAGGCTCCAACCCTGGAGGGCCAGAGCGAAATGGCTCCGGACAATTCCTTAAGCGATTTCGAGTTGCGGACCATGGCATAAGCCACGAGGAGAGAGGTGTAGAGACCGTCCCCCGTTGGAAGGTAGTTGCTGCAGACGACGTGCCCGGAAGACTCTCCGCCCAAGTTGCACCCTTCCTTCCGCATCATCTCGGCTACGTTTCTGTCGCCCACCTTGGCCCGGTGAAGGGCAAGGCCCTCGATCCGCAGGCTTTCCTCAAGTCCCGAATTGCTATGCTCGGTTGCAACCAAGGCAGCGCCATCGAGGCTTGAGAAGCGCTTTGCGTCAAGGGCCAGCAACCCCAGGATCTTGTCGCCGTGAATCAATCCTCCCCCCGCATCACAAAATAGGGCCCGATCCCCATCCCCGTCATAGGCGATACCGAGCTGGGCGCCGACTTCCGAAACCTTTGCTTGCATAAGCCGTGGGTGCTCCGAACCCGCATTTTCGTTGATTGCGCCCTCGCCATGGTGCAAGGGGAATACCTCGGCCCCGTAGTGGCTGAGGACTTGGAAACTCGTGCCGGAGGTGGCGCCGTTGGCCATGTCGGCTACAACCTTGCGGCCTTTAAGAAACCCATCGGGGAAGACGCCCTTGACGTAATCGAGGTAGGCTTTTCCCGTTTCCGAATCCCGAGGGGGGGGGCCACTGTTTTCGGGTAACGCAGAAAGTTCGATCCGCGACTCAATCAGTCTCTCCTGCTCGATGGCAAGCTTCTCTCCTTTCCTGGAAAATATCTTGAAACCGTTGTCTCCGATTGGGTTGTGGGAAGCCGTAATCATCACCCCGAGGTCAACCTTCCGACCGACTACGCCATGAGAGAGGGCGGGGGTTGGGAGGATGCCTGCATCCACAGCCCGACATCCCGAATTCTCCAGACCCCGGCTTAATGCAACCATGAGCTTTTCACCCGAGGGCCTGGTATCCCTAGCCAGAAGAACCGAGGGATCCGGTCCGGACGCGTTCAGGTAACCCCCGAGAGCACAGCCTAGCGAGTATGCGAAATCGTCGTTGAGTAGCTTTCCTCCATAGTGGCCGCGAATCCCATCGGTTCCGAAGTAATTCACCGCCTTGAGGCAAAGAAGGAGGAAGCCTTTTCAAGCCATTCACCGATGGCTCCTTGCGTCAGCAGAGACTGGGCAAGATCAACGCCTTCCTCGAGGGTGCTCGCCTTGCGACAGGTAAGGAAGGCGGTCGCGGCGTTCATGATGACCGTATTTCGCAAACCTTCGGGAGCCTTCCCCTCGAGCAAGAGCTTCATGATCCTGAGGTTTTCATCCAAGTCGCCCCCTGCGAGGTGCTCAAAGGGTTGGTCTTGCATCCCCCAGTTGCGGGGCGACCAGCTTTCGACGCCATCGGTCGAGATTGGTCCGAAACCGAAAACCAAGTTCTCCCCGCAAGAAGTGATTTCGTCCACACCAGCGATCACGGGATCATCGATCTTTCCGTGGACCACGACTGCTCCCTTAAGTCCATTCCCCTGGAGCGCTTTGCCCATCTTCTCGATGTGGCGAGGGTCGTAGACCCCCATAACCTGATAGGCTGGCTGGGCCGGGTTGATCATAGGTCCGAGCAAGTTGAAGACCGTGATGATCCCACGACCGGCAAGCTCCCTGCGCACAGGCGCGATGTGTTTGAAGGCGGGATGGAAGGACGGTGCGAACAAAAAGGCAAAGCCCAGTTTATCGAGTCCTTCCCTAATGAGGTCGAGTTCGGGATCGAGAGGAATGCCGATCGCTTCCAGTAGATCGGCGCTTCCACAACTGGAACTTATGGATCTGTTGCCGTGCTTGATGACCGGGACGCCCGCCGCGGCAACAACGAAGGAAACGAAGGTGGAGACGTTGAAACTACCTGCCTTGTCCCCACCCGTTCCGCAAAGGTCGATGGCATGGGGAGCGATCTCTTCTAAGTGCGGGTCCCTCGCCAACCCGCGGAAGCGGGACACGAACTCCTCAAGTTCTTCGGCGCACTCACCTTTTTGGGCGAAGGCTTCGAGGAAATCGATTTTAACCGAGGGGTCCACCTCCTCGGCGACGAGAAAGTCGATCGCCATTCGAACCTGATCCCTTTCCAGGTCCGACTTTCCACGGAGATGTTCAGTCAGTTGTTTTAGTTCGTCTACTTGCATTTGAAAAGTCTTTGGGTGGGCTTGCGAACCTGCCCGAAGTTTAGTTCTTGCTCTTTTTAGAATCTCGTTTTGTAGACCTTTCTATGCGAGTTGGACAACGTTTTTCATTTGTTTTTGTCGTTGTGGGAATTTCCTTCCTATCCTTTCAGCTTTGCTTCGCGACGAAAGATCAAAAAGAAAACGGTACTCCTTCAGAGCCCGGTATGGGATACGGGGATGCCTTGGTCTACGGCCTCGTGGAGGGTATCACGGAGTTTCTGCCCATTTCGTCCACTGGACATCTCGTTCTAACCAAGGAATTCCTGTCTTCCCCGCTCGACGATGGTGCCGAGGAAGCGATCAATTCCTACCTGATCGTCATTCAGGGCGGCGCCATTCTTGCGGTGATCCTCCTTTATCGCAGGAGGGTTTGGTCCGTCGTTCTTGGTTTTGCCGGCCTGAATCCCCAGGGAAGACGTCTCGGAGCCAACCTTCTTTTTGCCTTTTTGCCGGCTGCCCTCATGGGTCCGTTTCTGGATGAACTTATCGAGGCTTTCCTCTTCGGCCTCCTTCCCATTGCCTTTGCCCTTTTCGCCGGCGCCGTCCTCATGTACTGGGTAGAGGCCCGCAAGAAATCCGAGTCCTCCGGCATGAGCGATGCCGGGAAGTCGTTAAATGACCTGAATCTTCGCTCATCGCTTCTTATCGGCGTCATGCAATGCGTAGCCATGTGGCCGGGAACCAGCCGCTCCATGATGACGATCGTAGGCGGGTACTTGGTTGGTCTCAGCAGGCGGAAGGCGGCTGAATTCAGTTTCCTGCTCGGTATGATAACGCTTACCGCCGCCGCAGGCTACAAGTGCCTCACCAAGTGGCAGGTGATGAAGGAAAACCTGGAACTCGGGCCCGTCGCCTTCGGTTGTCTGGTTGCGGGTGCTTCCGCCGCTCTTTCAGTCGTCTGGTTGGTCGGCTACCTGGCACGGCGTGGCTTGGGCATCTTCGTCTGGTACAGGATCATCCTCTCTGCCGGTATTTTGGGGGTTTATTTTTGGGAAGGCTGAGCCTTTCCTTAGCTTGACGGCTGATTCATTTGCTGTTTTACTGATCTACTAACTAAATTTGCCATGGGACAACCTAAAAGAAAACACTCCAAGCAACGAAGCCGGAAGCGCCGTGGCGCCAATCGGTTCCAAGCCCCGCTCCTGGTCAAGGAGGCTGACGGAAGTCACAGTCGCCCTCATCGCGTGAACCCTGAAACTGGGCAGTACCGCGGCAAGCAAGTTCTCGATCTAGAGGTCTGATTTGACCGGAAGGCTTCGGCATGGATAAGACCGAGGCGAGGCTGACCCTTGCAGTGGATGTGATGGGTAGCGATCAGGGTCCGAAAGAGATCATCGAGGGAGTTGCCCAAGCAGTAGAGTTTTCTCCGAGGGGAACGGAGTTCGTCCTTTATGGTCGGCAAGAGGTCGTAGAGCCTATCCTGGAAGATCAACCCATGCTTACCAACGCCAGGGTTTCCATCAGCCATGCACCCGAGGTTGTGGGGATGGAGGAAAAGCCAATCGCGGGAATCAAGGGAAAGAAAAACTCTTCCATGTCCCTCGCCCTTCTCGCTCTTAAGAACGGGGAGGCCGACGCCTTGCTCAGTTGCGGCAACACCGGTTGCTTGATGGCGGGCGGAGCAATCCGTCTAAGGACGCTCGAGGGCGTGGAAAGACCTGCCCTTTGCACCATTTGGCCTGGGCGTGAGAGGTATTTTACCCTTCTGGACGCGGGAGCGAATCCTCATGCCAAGCCCTTCCATATCCTACAAAGCGCCGTGCTGGGCTCCAATTACGCAAGGCTTGCCTTGGGGTTGGTCCGTCCCAAGGTGGGGTTGCTCACGATCGGAACGGAGGAGGGAAAAGGGAACGACGTAATCCACGAAACGCATGAAATGCTCAAGGATATCGACGGAAGCATCATTAACTACGCCGGTCTCATCGAAGGCTTCCAGATCTTTGAAAACGTCGTGGACGTTGTGGTCTGCGATGGATTCGTCGGCAACATCGTCCTCAAGGCTTGCGAATCCTTAAGTAAGTTGATCGGCAGTTTTCTGGATGAGGAACTGAAGAGAAATGCCCTCCGCAAGACAGGAGCACTCCTTTCTAAGGGCGCATTCAGAAGCCTTAAACAAAGAATTAACCCCGAGCAATTCGGCGGGGCTCCACTGCTTGGGTTGACGAAAAACGTGATCAAGGCTCACGGATCTTCGAATCGCAACCACATTAGTGGCGCCATAAAAATCGCTCTTGATCTTATTCAGCACGACATGCTTTCCCAAGTCACCGAGGACATCAGGGAGACGAATGAGATCCTGCGCCCAGAACCTCTTCCTTCAAGAGGCAACCAAGCCAAAAGCTGATGAATCATAATCATGCGGGCTCGAGTATTCTAAGGGGCGTTGGGTCGTACGCGCCTGCCCGAAAGCTGGACAACCTGGAGCTGAGCCAAAGGGTGGAAACGAGCGATGAATGGATTACGACCCGGACAGGAATTAAGGAGCGGCGCATTGCCGGTGATTCCGAAAGCACCAGTGACTTGGCCGTGGAGGCCTCTCGTCGGGCCATTGCCGATGCCGGCCTCTGCGTCGAGGACGTTGATTTGGTCATAGTGGCTACCATTACACCCGATATGGCTTTCCCCTCCACGGCCTGCCTGTTGCAGCACAAACTCGGTATCCCCAAGGTTGCCTGCTTTGACCTGGAGGCAGCCTGCTCCGGGTTTCTCTACGCTCTTGACGTAGCTGATGGAATGCTCAGTTCAGGCCGCTACCAATGCGCCCTGGTCGTAGGGGCTGAGAAACTGTCGACCATCATGGACTGGGAGGATCGCACTACCTGCGTTCTCTTTGGGGACGGAGCTGGGGCCACCGTTCTTGCCAGAGAAGGGGACGGTGCTGAAATGCTTGGCTTCCAGTGTGGCGCCGATGGTTCGAACCCTTCCCTTCTGCAGCAACCCGCCGGTGGCTCTCTTTTGCCAGCTTCCAACGAGACCATTGAGTCGAGAGGCCATTACCTGAAGATGAATGGCCGTGAAATTTTCAAGTCGGCAGTCCGTGTGATGGAGCGGGCTGCTATTGAATTGCTCGAAAGACATGGCATCGACAAGAACGAGCTCAGCCACGTCATCCCCCATCAAGCCAATGCCAGGATCGTTGAGAGTTTGTCCCAGAGATTGGAAATCCCCATGGAGAGGTTTTACTGCAACCTGCATAAGTACGGGAACACTTCAGCCGCCTCGATTCCTTTGGCCTTGGACGAGGCCTACAAGTCCTCGACTTTCCAAAAGGGAGAACTTGGTTTGCTCGTTGCCTTTGGCGCAGGCTTGACTTGGTCGGCAGCTCTTGTTCGATTCTAGCTTCCGATGAAGAAAATTCCCATGAAACCATTTACGCTTCTGCTCCTTTTAAGTTTGGCGGCTCCCGCCATAGAGTTACCGGGGGTTTCGCCCGGAGATAGAAGGCGAGGCCAATCGAGCTTGTCGTCCGGAAAGGAATTTCTATTTCCAGGGACTGGTTTCTTCAGAAAAAATCGTGACCCCATTCCCGAGGAGCAGGCCAAGGAATGGTTTATAAACGCCGAGGCAAAGCTGGATCAAGGCGAGATTCGCAAAGCCCTCGACCTGTACGAAAATTTTTCCAAGAGGCGTTCTAATGCGGTTCTCGTCCGCAAGGGCAAAAAGATTCAGATCGGCCCAGAGGCCCTTTTCAGGGCAGCGATCCTCAGGGAAAACAAGGGGGATTGGCGAAAAGCCTTCGAGCACCTCAGACTGATTGCGGAGGCATATACCGAATATAATTTCGAGAAAATTGCGGAATCGCTCATGAGAGTCGCCGAGAGGTTGGCGAGGGAGAAGTTGCCCCGCAAGTGGGGTCTCGTGCCCCGTTTCCGTTCTGGTAATCAGGACCGTATGCGTATGGACCAGATTGCCAACCTGGCCAGAGGGCCCAAGTTCGCGCCGCGGGCCCTTATGGCTTTGGCGGAGATAGCCAAGAAAGACGGCAAGGAGGACGAAGCGGTGGACGCCCTAGAAAGAATCGTCAACCTGTATCCGGAAAATTACCTCTGTGAGGAAGCCTATTTTCTGCTCGCCAAGATTTATGAAGGAAGGGTTTCGGGCCCATCATACGATCAGGGATCCACCCTGAAGGCCTTGAACTTCTACGAAGACTACATCATTCTTTTTTCGACGTCACCGCCCCGAAGCAAACATGAGTCCGCCGAGGACTATCAAGCCCGCCTAGCCGAGTCGAAGATAAGGAGATCCTTGGCCGAGAAAGGCCGGAGGAAAATGAGGGAAACCTTGGCTGCCAGCAAGGTGGAGGTAGGCAAGTTCGTGGAGAAATACGGAAAGTATTACATGATACACTGGAGAGAACTTGGCAACCGACCTGCCCTGCAGTTCTACAATGAGGCCATCACCACGGCCCCCGAATCCGAAGCCGCCCGAGTGGCCGAGAGGAAAGTTGCTGAATTGAAAGGGAGTGATGAAAAGTGAAATTGGTTCTCTCCCCGTCGTCCTGTTGGTTTTTCTCGCTTTTACTTCATCTTGCCGGTACCAGCCCAGTGCGAATGACTGGGACACCCCGAAAACGCTCTTCGTTCAGGTCGTCTCAAATGACAGCGCCCTTCCCCAAGCGGGGGGGGTCGTAAGCCGGACCATTCGAGAAGAATTCCTCCGTCGGGGGACTTTTCGTCTCGTCCGTTCGGAGAATGACGCCGAGTTCCTGCTGCGCGTCAAGATAGGTGAGTTCACAAAGAGCCCGGAGGTCTTCAGGTCACAGGATACCTTGCTGGCGGCCGGCTTTGCATTGCGTGTCGGGGCGTACGTCACGCTTTACTCTTCCGGGTCAAAAACCTCGATCTTCGAGGATCGGCTTGTTCAAGCTGACGCCAGTTCCCTCAAACCGAAGTTGACTTCCCAAGCCCGCGACCGTCAATCGACCGCCGCTATTGCCAGGGAGCTCGGGTTGAAAATTGCAACCCAGGTCTCCAATCATTCCTGGTAGATTCCCTTTTGATGAAAAAGATATTGGCCCCCTCTATTCTTGCAGGCGATCATGCCTGCCTGAGGGACTCCCTTTTGCTGGCCGATCAGGACGGCAGGGAGTGGATTCATCTGGACGTAATGGACGGACACTTCGTTCCAAACCTTAGCTTCGGCCCGCAGACTGTGGCGGACTTGAGAGAGCATTCGTCGATGTTCTTCGACGTCCACTTGATGCTGGATAACCCACAGGACTATATCGATTCCTTCGTTCTAGCGGGTGCCGACCTAATCTCCATTCACGTTGAGCCGGAGTATGACGTTGCGGAGGCACTTTCAAAAATCAAGTCTTTGGGCAAGAAATGCGGCATAGTCCTGAATCCGGATACGCCCGCGGAAGAAGCCTCGCCATTCCTGGATCAAGTCGACTTGGTTCTTTGCATGACCGTGAACCCGGGTTTCGGTGGACAGGGGTTCATCGAGGGCGTGCTGTACAAGGTCCGTGACTTGGCGGACCGTCGAGCGGAATCGGGGGCGTCCTTTCTCCTGGAAGTCGACGGCGGGGTGGGGTTTGACCAAGTCGACGACTGCGTCAGAGCCGGCGTCGACGTCCTCGTGGCGGGAACGGCATACTTCGGCGCCGATTCCCAGACAAGGGCAAGGTTCGCTTCCTCCGTTGAAAACCGGGGTGAACAGGAGCTTAGTTCTTGATAAAGGGGGCCAACACCAGGGCAACCACGGACATCAGTTTGAGCAGGATGTTCAAGGATGGCCCGGAGGTGTCCTTGAGCGGATCCCCCACCGTATCACCGACTACAGTCGCCTTGTGGACCTCAGAACCTTTTCCGTGTTTGCTTCCAGAGATCTCATAACCTTCCTCCACCATTTTCTTGGCATTATCCCATGCTCCGCCGGCATTCGATTGAAAGAGGGCCATCAGGACGCCGGAGGCAGTGACCCCGGCAAGCAATCCGCCAAGCATCACGGCTCCGCTGCCGGGAAAGAAGTGGTTTCCTCCCAGACCAACGGCAACGGGGGTAAGAATGGCTACCAAGCCGGGCGCCACCATTTCCTTGATTGCGGATTGCGTTGAAATCTCCACGCACTTTCCGTACTCGGCCGAATCGATGGCCTCATCAAATTGATTACGCTCCTCCTCAGTCCACTCTTCCGTGGGCTTGTCCTCATTGCGCTGCATGACCTCCAGGGCCTTTTTCAGGGCGGGTATTTCCTTAAACTGCCTGCGAACCTCTTGAATCATGGCCATAGCGGCTCTTCCAACGGCGCCCATGGCCAAAGCGCTGAAGAGGAAGGGAAGCATGGCGCCGACGAATAGGCCCGCCATGACTTTGGGGGCCGAGACGTCGATTACCTCGATCCCTGCCGTTTCCTTGAAGGCGGCAAAGAGGGCCAGAGCAGTAAGGGCGGCCGAACCGATGGCAAAGCCTTTTCCAATCGCTGCTGTGGTATTGCCTACTGCATCCAATTTATCGGTCCGTTGACGCACTTCGCTTGGAAGTTCAGACATTTCTGCAATACCTCCGGCATTGTCGGAAATGGGACCATATGCGTCGACTGCAAGCTGGATGCCGGTATTGGAAAGCATTCCGACGGCGGCGATGGCGATCCCATACAGACCGGCGAACTCATAAGCCCCGACCACGGCGACGGCCAGAACGAGAATGGGAAAAGTCGTTGAGATCATTCCTACCCCCAAGCCGGAAATAATGTTGGTCGCGTATCCGGTTACGGATTGATCGACGATCGACTTGACGGGTTTCGTGCCCGTGCCGGTGTAGTGCTCGGTGATCTTGCCGATGGCTAGGCCGGCGACTAGACCTATAATTATAGCGTAAAAGACCCCGTCGGATGTGTACGAGGCTTCCGGGCCGGTTGACCAAGAATCAGGCAAGAGTCTTCCGATTACAAAATAAGTCGCAAGGATCATCAAAGCCGAAGAGAAGAATTCTCCGGCGTTGAGAGCCTTGTGGGGGTCCCCCCCGTCCTTGACCTTGACGAGAAAGGTTCCGAAAATGGAAGTTACGATTCCAATGGCGCCAAGGATCAAAGGCAGGAAAATTGGCCCCAACCCTCCGAAGATAGCGCCCTCTTGGCCCAAATAATTTGAACCGTCCGCATAAACCATGGCCGCTCCCAAAATCATGGTACCGATGATCGACCCGACGTAGGATTCGAACAAATCGGCTCCCATCCCGGCCACGTCTCCCACGTTGTCGCCCACGTTGTCGGCAATGGTAGCGGGATTCAAGGGATGATCTTCGGGGATTCCCGCCTCAACCTTGCCGACGAGGTCGGCGCCTACGTCCGCGGCCTTCGTGTAGATGCCTCCACCCACACGGGCAAAGAGCGCAATGGAGGACGCCCCAAAGGAGAATCCGGTTAGGACGGAAAGCGTGGTTTCGCGATCTGCCTGGAGAGATTGCGAGCCGATATCAAAGGCGCCGAAATGCTCACCGAAGAAATAGAACAACCCGCCCAGTCCCAAGATACCGAGTCCAACTACTCCCAAGCCCATTACGGATCCTCCGGAGAAAGCAATCTCAAGGGCTTTGCCCAAGCTGTCCTGGGCGGCGTTGGCCGTTCTTACGTTCGCCTTGGTCGCAACTTTCATGCCGAGATAGCCGGCCAAGGCCGAGCAAAAGGCACCGACCACAAAGGCGACGGCGATCATCTCGTTACTGTTTTCGTTCGTCGACCCGCTCCAGTAGAGCAGGAGGGCGACGGCGATCACGAACCAAAGAAGAATCTTGTATTCAGCCCTAAGGAACGCCATGGCTCCGTCCTGGATGCTTTTGGCTATCTTCGCCATGCGTGCGGATCCTACCGAAGCTTTGTTGATTTCTTGGGTTTTCCACCAAGTGAAGAGCAGAGCAAGCACTCCAAACGCAGGCAGGATAACGGGTAAGTCAGACAGGTTCATTACTATTGAGAGATTGTTTTTTAAGTATGAGTACTCACAAAGAGTCAGCACTTAAAAACGTATAATTTGCCGAGTTACAACAAGATTGTAGGGCAACCATGTTCTACCTTGCAAATCTCGGAGCCGTTAACAGAATGACACCATGAAAGTTTTGATGCTTAATTATCTGTCCTTTATCGCTTTGCTGTTGTTTTCAGCATGCCAGTACCCATACAGGCAACCAGTGCTCTCCTCCTCTGGTTCCCCCTCCGCGACGGTTAACCTTTCCGATGGCGCCTACCAAGTCAACGGCGATGAATTCAGTCAATATTTCGAGACCCGCTATGGGCTTCTCTTTCAAAAGTTTTCCGACAGTCCCTTCAATGGCAGGATTCTTACCATCGAGAAAAATTCTACGGGAACAGAGTACGTTGCATCCGATGAATCATGGAAGAAGGGTAGAAAGCACGGCGTCAGTTCGCGTTGGTTCTCCAATGGCGTGAAGATGTACGAGCGCAACTATGACGAGGGCAAATGGCACGGTGCCGTTACACGATGGTGGCCGAACGGCCAGAAAATGTACGTTCGAGCCTACAGGGATGGAATCAAGCAAGGCAAGGACGCAACATGGCGTTCGGACGGGACGCCCATAGACTTGGCTTCCGACAAGGATGCGGGTTCCTCCGAGACCAATCAGCCCGTAGGAACGGATCCGAGTAAGGCGTCATCCGGAACCTCTACAGATACTCCCGATCCTATCGTAGCCGAGCCTAGCGAGCCCTCTCCTTCCTTCCCCCCAGTCGATCCGCCATCTCCTCCCGCGGTTGACCCGGTTCCCGCCGATAGTCCGCCAGTCGCCCTGCCTCCCTTGCCTGGAGACGCCTCGCCTGGCGGAGATCTTCCTCCTTTG
>DLRY01000094.1 GCA_002500665.1 Opitutia bacterium UBA7876 | reverse complement strand
GGCAGCCGGTTCTTCCTCAGCGGCAGATTCCTCCTCAGCAGGTTCTTCGGCGGCAGCCGGTTCTTCCTCAGCGGCGGATTCCTCCTCGGCGGCAGGTTCTTCGGCGGCAGGTTCTTCGGCAGATTCCTCTTCGACGGAGGGTTCCTCACTCGATACCTCCTCAGCAACAGGAGCCGCTTTTGCCTTCTTCTTTGCCCTAGCCTGCTTGGCCTCAGAGATCTTCTCCGCCCTTTCCAGCCATTCCTCGGGACTAAGTCGTCCTTGACGAATCAGGCTCCTGGCCGTATCCGTGGGCTGAGCTCCAACGCCAAGCCAGTGATCGATGCGATCCATCTTCAGCTTGAGCTCCTCAGCTCGTGCGTGAGCCTGAGGATCGTAGGTGCCTAGCACCTCAATGAATTTGCCATCGCGTGGCGACGTCGAAGGAGCCACGACCATGCGATAAAAAGGCGCATGCTTGGCACCATGTCTTTGCAAACGAATCTTGATCATATCTGAACGGGCGAAAGGAAGGTAGAAATTTGAGGAAAAGAGGAAGATAAAAGGGAAATTAGGTGTTTTTGTCAATTCCAAAGCTTGATCTCCACGGCCAGGAAAATCAGTCTCAAACCGTGCTTGAAAGACGGACCGAACTACCAGCCAAAGCAGGAATTTCAAGGATTCAACGTTCCTTATCGGTCAGGCTCGCGAAAAGCGGGCTAGGTGGCAAGAAAACTTGCATTATTCAAACAGACGTTTAAATTAATCACCGTGTCGATAAACTTAACACAACGCCGGCGGAACGGTATCGAAACCAAAGAGAGGTTACTACAGTCGACGGAATCGCTTTTCGCATCCGGGGGATTTGCCGGTCTTACTATTAGGGAGGTGGCCTCCCGCTCGGGCACGAACATCGCGTCGGCACACTATCATTTTGGGTCGAAGGAAGCGATGGTTCTAGAAATGCTGAAGACGAGGATTGGTCCCATCAATGCCAAGAGAATGAAGTATCTCTCCGAGGCCAAGGAGGCAAAGGCAGGCAAGCCGTTATCCACCTTCGAGATCTTCCGGTCCCTCATCCTTCCGATCGGCGAGGAAATCTCAAAGAGCGCGCATTCCCGAGAAAGCCTGGCTCAACTCGTTGCCCGAAGCTTTACCGAACCAGCCGGCTTCATCCAGAAAATGCACAAGCGCTTCTTCGGTGAAC
The DNA here is from genome assembly GCA_002500665.1 of Opitutia bacterium UBA7876. Classification (GTDB taxonomy): domain Bacteria; phylum Verrucomicrobiota; class Verrucomicrobiia; order Opitutales; family Seribacteraceae; genus Seribacter. The sequence goes on along the minus strand of DLRY01000094.1, from coordinate 6,305 downwards.
TCTCCCAGCGCTTTATGGACGAGCTTCGCCTCGCTCACCCCGGGGCAAGCGATGAAGACTTGTATTGGAACCTCCACTTCGTCATCTCATCCATGCTTGGAGCCTTGGCCCAACATCGCAGGTTGAATGATTTTTCTGAGGGGACCTGCCGGGAAGACGAGGTCGGCAACATGATCGAGCGGCTCATCGTATTCGTAAGCAATGGTTTTGAAGGAGGGTTGCTACATATCAAATAATGAAAATCCTTTCTTTTATCCTACTACTCGCCCTTGCGGGCTGCGTCCCAAAGCCCTTCCTCTTTAAGCCGGAGAACGACCTCGTTCCCTCCAGGTGGGAGACTAGGGCAAGACAAGGGCAGGAAGCCAATTCGACTTTCTGGATCGAATCCTTCGGGAACGATGCATTGAAACAGGCCACCTTGGCGGCTTGGCGGAACAACCCCGACCTTCTCGCCACTGCGGAAATGGTCTTGGTCAGCGGTGAAGAAGCCGTCATTGCGGGCGCAAGCTTGTTTCCAACAGCGAGAGCAGACGTCTCCGGCACACGAAGCAAGAGGAACCTGATCGGATTCAACTTCCCGGGAGGCGAGACTTCCTTCACCACCAAAAGCTTCAGCTCGGGCATAAACCTTAGCTGGGAACTCGACTTTTGGGGTAGGATACGGGACCTCAGGCATTCGGCCAGAAAACGCTTCGAGGGCTCGCAGGCCGACTACCAGGCTGCCCGCCTGTCCCTCGCCGGCCAAGTAGCCAAGGCATGGTTCGCTCTTGCCGAAAGCTCGGCCCAATTGGGGATCCTCCGTAAAACAACGGAAACCTATTCCAAAAACCAAGCCTACGTCAGTGACCGTTTCGACCGGGGACTGCAGCCAAGCCGTCTGGAGAAGGACTTAGCCACCTCAATCCTTGCCAACGCTCGAGCCAACCTAGCAAAGGGAAAGCGTTCCCACGAGGCCAACCTGCGCGCGCTTAGCCTGCTTTTGGGAGAATATCCCTCCATTGATCGAGATCGTAATAAAAGCCGCTCCCTCCCGCTTCTCTCCCTTCCGCCGAGGCCGCCAACCCCCGTAGAGACCCTTGCCCGCAGACCTGACTTGCGGGCGGCCAGGATGAATATGGAGGCAAGCGGGCTCGATCTCAAGGCGAGTGGGAAAAGCCTGCTCCCGAGCTTTTCCATTCTGGGAGGCCCCGGAAGCAGAGCTGGGGAATTCAACGAACTACTCGACGAACGCTTCCGCACTTGGGAGGTTGCTGGTTCGGTTTCCCAGCCCATTTTCCAAGGCGGGCGCCTTCTGGCAGTTACTCGCAGAGCAAAAGCCATCCAGAAAGGAGCCGTCGAAAACTACAAGTCGGCCATCCTAAAGGCGTTTGCCGAAGTGGAGAATGCGCTGTCGTCCGAAAACCTCCTGGCGCAGGAGGAGCAAAGCCTCGAGCTCGCCGTCCAAGCCTCGACTTCCGCTGCGCAGATCAGCTGGGAGCGCTACCAGCGGGGCGTTGAAAACATTTTCAATGCCCTCGAAAACCAAAGGCGGTCTTTCGAGGCAGAGAGCAGGCTTCTTTCCGTGAAGAAAGAAAGGATTCACAACCGTATAAACCTCTACCTCGCACTCGGCCTGGATGCCCTACCGGAGAAACAATGAGAAAATTTATTCTGCCCCCGCTGCTTTTTCTTGCCCTGTTTGGCTTTGCCTGGTTCCTCGCTACCTTGCGGCCTGAACCCAAAGAGAAGAAATTCGTCCCTAAAATCCCCTTCGTGGAATATACCGAGGCGAGGTTGCAGGAACTTCGGGCTTCCGTCCAGACCCACGGATTGGTAAGGCCCCGAACCAAAACCACCCTGCTTGCGGAGACCTCCGGGACCATCGAGGCAGTGGCCCCATTCGCGAAACTCAGAACGGACGCAAACCGTTCGGGTCCGGCGCCGTCCTTCCGGGCTGGTGGATTCTTCCGGAAGAATGATCTCCTCCTTACCATCGAGGATACTGATCTCAAGGCCGCCTTGGCTGTGGCAAAAGCCAACCTTAGGCGGGCGGAACTACAGCTTGCCCAGGAACGCGAGATGGCCAAGCAGGCCAAGATCGAATGGGGGGATAGGGACTGGCAAAAGGCCCCTCAATTAGTTCGAAGAATCCCCCAGATTCTAAAGGCCGAAGCGGAGACCGCAGCGGCCGAGGCGGGTCTTCTAAAAGCCGAGCAAGATCTCCAACGCGCGAAAGTCCGTGCACCCTTTGAGGGAAGAATCATCCATACCATGGCTGACGTCGGGCAGAGGGTTGACCTTGGGGCAACCTCCGCCCTAGCGGAGGTTTACGCCCTTGATTCAGGAGAAATAGATGTATCCCTAAGTCGATCGGAGATCGGCTTTCTGGGCTTCTCAGAGGAGTTCTCCGAACTGGATGCAAATGCCATCGAGGTAGAAGTCGTCGATGAGTCGGATCGAGTCATTCTCAGAGGTTCCCTTGAGAGATCCGAGGGGATCGTGGACTCCCGCACGCGCCTCACAAAACTAGTGGCAAGGGTGGACGACTGTTTCGCCAACCCCTTCAATAACAGAAAAACCCCGCAATCCGAGACCCTTAACGTTGGTCAGTTCGTCAGTCTGCGACTTGTCGGCCAACACATCTCGGCCTTCGTCGTGCCCGATTCTGCTTTTCGCAACCGTGAGACTATCCTGATCATCGGCGAGGATGGAAAATTGACGACCAGAAAGGTTCAAGTAGCCCATCGCAACGGATCCGAGATCTGGGTTTCAGTTGGACTCAGTGAAGGCGAAAAGATATGTACCACGCCTCTTGAGATTGTTGCCGAGGGTATGGAGGTCAGGACGATCGATGACCCCGCGGAGAGCAACGGGAACACACCATGATTGCCTGGTTCGCAAGAAACGGCGTAGCCGCCAACCTCCTTATGGGCATCATCCTGGTCGGCGGCATCTTCTCCATTCGTGGTTTGAAGATGGAGCTCTTTCCGGACTTCGATCTAGATATCGTCTCCATTCACGTACCCTACCCGGGTGCCGCCCCCCTTGAAGTCGAGGAGGGCATTTGCAAGCAAATCGAGGAAAAGATCTGGGACCTCGCCGGGATCAAGGAGTTGACCTCCTTCGCCCGGGAAAACGGGGGTGCGGTGTACGTACACGTGGAACGAGGCAAGGATCCGAAAGTGCTGGCGGACGAAATCAAGGTCAGGGTGGACTCCATCCTCACATTCCCCGAAAATGCAGAAAGGCCGATGGTTGAAGTCGCCACCCAAAAAAGACAGGTTCTCGCCCTTGCCATCCACGGTAATACCGATGAGAAATCCCTCCGGAAATTGGCCGACAAGACCCTGAACGAGTTAACTAACCTGCCGGGAATCACTCAGGTGGACATCGCTGGCATTCGAAGGCCCGAAATTGGAATCGACGTTTCCGAGCGCTCCCTGCGAGAATACCAGCTTAGTTTCGACCAGATCGCCCTAGCCTTAAGAAAGTCATCGGTCGACTTACCCGGTGGAGTCGCCAGGACTTCATCTGGGGAAACCCTCCTCAGGTCGACAGGCAAAGCTAGGGACGGAGAGGAGTTCGAGCAAATCGAACTACTTAGTTCCCCGAATGGATCAAGCCTCAAATTGGGGGATATAGCAACCGTTAGGGATGCCTTTGAGGACAAGACTCTCTACACTAGGTTCAAAGGTCTTCCCGCAGTAACTCTAAGGGTTTTTAGGGTTGGCAAGCAAAGTCCGCTCGACATATCCGAAAAAGTGGCTGCCTACGTGAACGAGACCAAGGCCACCTTGCCCGAGGGGATATCCATGACGATCTGGAAGGATAGTTCTTTCTACCTCAGGGGCAGGCTTGAAATGATGATCAATAACGCCTTACAGGGCTTGATCTTGGTTTTTTTGGTCCTTTCTTTCTTCCTGCGCCCATCCCTTGCGGGATGGGTAGCCCTTGGATTGCCGATCTCCTTCATGGGTGCCTTTGCCACCATGGGCCTGGTGGGAGCCTCCATTAACCTCGTTTCCCTCTTTGCCTTCATCGTGGTGCTGGGAATCCTAGTGGATGATGCGATCGTGGTGGGGGAATCTGTCTACACCTTGGGTTCCAAGGGGAAAAAGCCAATCGACGCGTCAATCCAGGGAACTCACTTGGTCGCCATGCCGGTTACCTTCGCCATTCTGACGAGCATGGTCGCCTTCGTGCCCATGCTTTTTCTTCCAGGCTGGCTCGGCAAACTGATGATGGACATTCCATTAGTCGTTATTCCGGCTCTCTTCTTCTCCCTCATCGAGTCGAAATTTATCCTGCCCTACCACCTATCGCTTTGCCGCTTCGACAGAAAACCCAAAAGCTTCCTGCTCAAGCTTCAAAACCGAGTCGCTACTGGACTCGAGTCATTCATCGTCCATTATTATCAACCCGTGCTGAAGCTCTGCCTGAGAAACCGCTACCTTACTATCTCGGGCTTTCTGGGTTTCTTCGCCATTACCATAGGCTTGATCGTCGGAGGGCACGTCCCTTCCATCAGGGGAGTACCACCCGTGCCCTCGGATTATATTTCCGTCAAGCTTACCATGCAGGAAGGCGTTCCCGCATCGACCACGGAAAATGCAGTCGATATGGTCGAAAAGGCGAGGCGGGAAGTCATTGTTCATCTTTCCAAAAAGAACGAAGGCAACCCTTTCCGGCATTCCATGCTGACCATGGGGGCACAGCCATTCTCAGGGGGACCGAGGGGGTCTGCCCACATACCGTCTGGATCTAATATGGGCGAAGTAAGTGTTGAGTTGATCAAATCGGAGGACAGGAACTACACCGCCCCCCAAATTTCAAAGATGTGGCGGGACAGAATCGGTCCCTTGCCGGGGCTCAAGGAGATCCGTTTCGAAGATATCGCAGCCGGTGGGGAACCCACTGCAATCGACATTGAAATTTCGGGACAGGATTTCTCATTGATGACTGAAGCCGCCCAAGTCTTGAAAGGCCGGCTCCGCACCTACGAGGGCCTCTACGATATAGCCGACAATTACTCGGGCGGCAAAAAGGAGCTCAAGCTTAGCCTCAAGAAGGCGGGACTGGCACTCGGACTGACTCAAGCAGACCTTGGCCGACAGGTCCGCCAAGCATATTATGGCGAGGAAGTTCAGAGACTTCAAAGAGATCGGGATGAGGTCAAGGTGATGCTCCGCTACCCACTGAACGACCGCAAGAGCCTAACCGCCTTGAGCAGCCTCAGAATCCGGGCTCCGGGCGGAGTCGAGGCCCCCCTTGAGGAAGTCTGCAAAATTGAACTTGGGCAAGGCTACCCCTCCATCGAGCGTTCCGGAAGATCTCGCATCATCAACATCCTGGCCTCGGCCAACAAGGAGGTTTCGGACATCCCCGCCATCGAGGATGATCTGGAAACAAATTTCATTCCACGACTGCAGGAAAGGTTTCCCAAGCTCAGGTTCAGTTTCGTGGGCGAGAAAAAGGAACAGGATGAGTCCGATTCCAGCCTGGCCCAGGCAGGAGCCATTTGCCTTTTCGTGATCTATGGCTTGCTAGCTATTCCCTTTCGCTCCTACGTACAGCCCTTCATAATAATGTCGGTCATTCCGTTCGGCTTAATCGGCGCGGTTCTGGGTCATTTTCTTTTCGGCCTGCCCTTGAGCCAGTTGTCACACTTTGGTTTGGTCGCCTTGACCGGCGTAGTCATCAACGACAGTCTAGTAATGGTCCACTACGTAAACAAAAGAGCGAAGGACACCACGTTGATTGATGCAGCCAGAATAGCCGGCATGGCTCGCTTTCGTCCTATTCTACTAACCTCCCTAACCACCTTTGTTGGGCTTTTGCCGATCCTCTTCGAGCGTAGCCTGCAAGCGCAGTTTCTAAAACCAATGGCGATTGCCATAGGGTTCGGTGTTCTCTTTGCGACCTTCATCACGCTTCTCATGCTGCCTTGCCTTTACTTGATCCTGCACGACTTGCAACGCGGGCTGAGGAAAGCCTTGGCCTTGTTGGGTCTCCGAGGCAAAGCCAACTCCAATGATGGCTTGGCGGAAGCCTAGGCGGAACTCCGCCTGTCAGCCTCTAACCCCAACCCCCAGCAGAGTCTCGAAAAAGGGTTCCACTTCCTCCTTGGAAACAGTCTCCACCTTTACCTGCTTGAAGCCGGCGTCTTTGATCATTCGGTAAAGCTCGTTCTCCGGGAATCCCAGCCATTGATCGCTATACAGTTCACGAGCCTTCTCGAACTGGTGCTCCTTTAGGTCGAGCACGACCAACTGCCCGCCCTTGCGCAAGATACGGAAAGCCTCCGAAAGGGCCTTTTCGGGCCGTTG
>DLRY01000040.1:13547-14161 GCA_002500665.1 Opitutia bacterium UBA7876 | reverse complement strand
GAGAACGCAGGTGGAAACCCTCACTTGCGGGACGGGGTCCTCGAACTCGCCAACCAGGCCCCCGTGCGGATGAGGCTGAACGGCAGTCACGATGGGAGGTTCTGGTACGAGTTGGCCCGCTGGCCCGTTGCCCCGGAGCGGGAAGACCTTGGGTTGGCGGACGGTTCCATGACCCTGCGCACCTTCCTCGCCACCCGAGTTCCCCAACTTACTGACTGGGGGCGGTTCGCCAAATGGATCAAGGACAACGAGCCCAAGGAAACCTCCCAGGTGGACGAACTCGAGTGGGTCCTTCCCGAGGAAGTCCTTGAGAATGGTGGCAAGGATTCCAAGGTCGCCCGTATCGTCACCTGGGCGGGCAAGTACGCCCAGCGCGCCGCCGGCGCATCGCGCTTTTTCGTCTCGGCGGACAACGCCGCCATCCTGGTCGACGGAGAGATGGTCCTCGAACCGGACGCAGCCAATTCGAGAAGGAAAAGATCAGTCGACGTTTTTCTGGAGGCGGGCATCCACGAACTGACCATCGTGGCCTACGTCTCCAACCACAAGGCCGGTGCCCAAGCCACGAGAGCCCGGGAGAATCCGAACCTCGAGCAAGTCGCGTCCGGCCCCTT
>DLRY01000040.1:0-13151 GCA_002500665.1 Opitutia bacterium UBA7876 | reverse complement strand
GCATCCAAGAAGGGGTCCAACTGGACCTTCTCTATTCCCAAGGCCCATATTCGTCACGTCGAGTTCGTCTTCGAGGAATACGTCGGGCAGTCGCTTGCGGTCAATCAGGTCGAAGTCAAGGCGGGTGAAAAATTGCTCGTTCCGACCGAGGCGGACATTCTCGCAATGTCGGAAAACGACGTTCTCGAGATTACCGCGGGGGACGAGGTGGTGGCTGGTTACGTCGACGAGTTCGGGCGGGGTGGGGCGAGAAACCGCCTCCTTACCAAGACCCTGACCGCTACTTACTTCAACGCAAAGATCCGTCCCATCAGCTATGAGTTCGTCCGCACCTCGAGTGGACAGGTTCAGGAAATGGAGAAGGAACTGATGAGGATCGACCCCGGCGAGAGAATCGTCGTCGAAGTGACGGACTACGACATGGACCTGACGCCCGAGGTAGACAAGCTCAAGGTGGAGGTTTCCCGCAACGGCGAGAACATAACTGTTTTGGAGGCCATCGAGACCTCTGAGAACAGCGGGGTCTTCCGGACCGAGGTGGACACCAGCTCCGAGGAGGAGGAGGGCAAGCTTCAGGTCGTCAGCGGGGACCGTGTTTTCCTCAGGTACGTCGATCCGCAAAATACCTTTCCCGGGCATTCCTTCCCGCGCGAGGCCATGGTCTTCGTCCGCCAGCCGACCGAAGGCTTCGTGAGGATCGTGGAGACGCGCTTCCTGCGGACCGATTCGGGTGGCTCCAAGCCGACCTATCTTCCCCGTCCGGAAGAGATCCCCGAAGTGTCCGGCTTTGCCTACGAGATGCCGCTGACGGTCGAGGTGGTCGATCCCGATGCGGCCAAGGACAGCCTATCCACCACCACTGTGAAGATCCTAGTGGGGGAAGGCAGCTCCACCCGGGAGGCGATTCTCGAATGCGAGCTTTCGTCGGCCTATGGGGAAGCCCGCACGGCTCCCGTGGGCCTTGCCAATTGGCCGCTTTACGAGGGCCGCTTCGTGGGGCAGGCGATTTTGCGCCTCGGCGGAGCCGATAGCCCGACCGTAGTCGCCGCCGGGGTAGATACCCCGGGCGGTCTGCAGGGTGGCCTGCAGGCTCCCGAGGGTGAAGAGGAAGAGGACGCGTCCGACCTCACCGTACGGGTGGTGAACCTGTCCGGTTCCGATCTGGTTGTCGCCGGTTACGAAGACAAGGATCGTCCCGAGGGTAACGGTACCCTGCTCAGCTCCAAGGGCAAGATGATCGCGGATGGGGAATTGTCCATCACCGGGCCCGATTACGACGAGCCCGTTGCGATGCTCTACATGGGCGAGCGGGTTTTCCTGCGGGTGGTCGATCCCGATCGCGATCTTTCTTCCAAGCGGGACAAGGTGGATCTGAAGATCGAGACCAAGTTCGGGGAAAAGGAAACCGTTTCCCTGGAGGAAACCTTTACCCACAGCGGCGTATTCACCGGGTCCTTCCGTCTCCAACCGGCCGAGAAGCCGATCCAGGGCAACTTGGACGGAAACCTTTCCATCGAGTCCTTTTTCGGAGACCTGCTCTCGGCTACCTATCATGATCCTGCGGCCAACTCCGAAGAAGGCTTTGTCGATTACGCAGCCGAAGCCACCGTTTCCATCGGTGCCGATGGCCTGGTCAGTTCGTTCAGCAAGATCTTCGCCGATGAGGAGCTTGCGGTACGCACCCAGTTTCACATCGCGGAGAGTTACTTCGAGCTCTTCAAGAGCCACTTGAAGCTGGGACGGGACAAGGAGGCCGCGGAGGACCTGGAGAACGGGCGGTTGCACCTCAGGCAACTGGTTGAGGATTACCCCGACCCCAAGTACGCCCCGCGGGTGAACTACCTGCTTGGGCAGTTCTCCCAGGAGCTCAAGGAGTGGGACAAGGCCATCGAAGCCTACGAGACCATCGTGAGGAATTTCCCCGAGCACTCGCTGGCCGCCGATGCCCAGTACAAGCTGGCTCAGGCCTATGAGGAGGCGAAGCGCTTCGACGACGCCCTCGAGGCCTACGTAACCCTCGCCTCCACTTATCCCAAGAGCCCCTTGATCGCCAACGCAATGATCCGGATCTCGGAATACTTCTACAAGCGTGAGGTTTTCGACATCGCGGCCCAAGTGGGGATCAAGTTCGTCGAGCGCTTCGATTCCCACAAATGGTCCCCCAAGATGGCCTTCCGCGTGGGACAATGCCATTACAAGAGCGAGAAATATATGGATGCGGCCCTGGCCTTCGATGATTTCGTGAAGCGTTTTCCCGATGCCGAGCTTTGTTCGGAGGCTCTCTTCTGGGGAGGGGAAAGCTACCGCATGGGGAAAAAGATTCCCTTGGCCTTCCAGAGGTACAACCGATGCCGCTGGGACTTCCCTGAGAGCGATGCGGCCAAGTATTCCCGCGGTCGCCTTGCATTGCCCGAGATGCTCACCCAGTTCGAGAAGGAAGCGAACTTGGAAGACGAGTAACCCTTCCCGACTTACCTTGCCTGCAGCCATGAGCGCCGAAGACCAAAACTCAACCGATTCCAACGCCAGCCTCGATTCCAACCTGACCGATGCCAATGCAAGCGGCCCTCCCGCCGATGCACCCGAGGTGGCTCCGGAGCCGACTTGGCTTGATGGGGTCATGCAGGAGGGCGCCCTGGGCATGTTGCTGGAAGGAGGCGCCTTCATGTGGCCCATCCTTATTCTCGCCGTCGTCGGATTGGCCGTGGTCATCGAGCGTTTCCGGAGCCTCAAGATGCTCGACGCGGACGACGAGACCCTCCGCCGGCAGGTCATAGATCTTCTTTCCGATGACAAACCCGAGCAAGCCCTGGAGCTCTGCGAAGACTCGCGCGGACCCGTTGCGGCCGTCCTTGCAAACGGCCTGCGCAAATACCTCGTCCTCAAGAAACTGGGTCACGACCAGGCCCAGATAGAGGAGCAGGTGGTCAAGGGAATGGAGAGCTACGGCGTGCATATCGTGTCCGCCCTTGAGCGGCATCTTCCGATTCTCGCCACCATTTCAAGCGTGGCCCCCATGCTTGGCTTTCTCGGGACGGTGGCCGGGATGATCAGGTCCTTCGAGGACATTGTGGCCAAGATGGGTGAGGTTAATATCGTGGAGGCGGCCGCCGCCGGCATTTCGGTCGCTCTTTACACCACCGCCTTCGGCCTGATTGTGGGAATCCCCGCCTACCTGTTCTTCAATTACTTCAGCAGCGTGATCAACAGCTTCGTCCTGCAGGTCGAGTCCACTGCCGCCGAGTTGATCGAGGTCGTGACCGTCCGACTGACGCTCGACCGTTCGGAGAAGGATGCCGCCGCGCAGAAGAAACCGGGGAGGCGACGGTCTTCGCCCAAGAAGACGGACGAATGAAGCTCCCTCGCAATAAGTTGCTGGCCGAGCCCCCTGCCGGGGCATCGAGCGACATTGCCTTCATCCTCATTGTCTTCTTTCTGGTCTGCGCCTCCGTTCAGCCCGAGCAGGGACGTCCCCAGGAAATCCCCAAGACCGAGGAGGAGCCTGACAAGCAGGAAAAGAACAAGAACCCCGAGGTCGAGCTTACCCGCACGGTGGTCATACTCAATGGCGACCCTCTGACCGACAAGTCGTTCGCTTCCCGCTTGAACGGTCTGCTGGCCGGCAAACGCAACACCGAAGACAAGGTCGTCATGCTCAAGTCCCGCAAGGACGTCTCCTACGAACGCTGGATTGAATTCACCGGCTTGATCGAGAAGGCGGGGGGAATCGTGACCCTGCAACTGGAGGAGGAACAGGTTCAGGTCGTGAACTGATCATGAAGATTCCCAAACGCAGTTTCGAGGCCTCCGTCCCTTCCATGGCTATGGGCGACATCGCATTCCTCCTCCTTATCTTCTTCGTTATCCTGGCCAAGGCTCAGGACGACAGTCACCTGCGTTGGGAGCCCGCGGCCGACGAGGAACTCGAACAAGCCAGCAACTACAAGGCCAGTGTCGTTATCGACGTCAAGAACAAGACATACCTAAACGGCAGGCCCATTGCCCAGGCTCAACTGGAAGGAGCCCTCTCCGACCTGCTTGGGGATGCCGAGCCCACCAAGCGTACCGTTTTGCTGAAGGTTCACAAGGATGCCACCGTTCTCCAGTTCGAGCCCGTTATCGAGGCAGTCAGCAAATCGGGTGGTGAAATTCATCACGTGCTCGAGCAAGAGAGGAAATAACTTTCACTAGAAACAAGACCAAGATCATGAGCGAAGAACCAATCGTCAAGCCAATCGCCAGCCCCAAGAGGGACATCAAGCAACTTGCCGGCAACAGCCAGGCCGTAGTGGGTGAACTGAGGGAGTTCCTCGCCAGCCTCAAGGGCAAGAGCCCCAAGGAAATGATGGGGGCTGTTGCGGAGAGCAGCCTGTTTCAAAGCCTTCTCGTGTCGACTGTAGTCATGGTGGTCCTCGTCTTCACCCTCTCGGTCGTTCCCTACTACTTGAACCAGGGTGATGAAGGAGCGGAAGCCACAGGTGAAGCGAAGGGTTCATCCGCCGATTCGACGGAGGGAAAACCGGAGGATTCTCCTCAGGAATCGCCGCCCGAGCAAGCCACCGCTCCTGACCCTGCCAAGACTCCCGAGCAAAAAACAGCCGATTTACTTGGAGTTGGGGAGGTCGCCGATCCCAATGCCAACCCCCTCGAGTCCTCCGGGGACGACCTGCTCGACGGGTTGGACGATCTCTGATCGACGGACCCTGATGCCCAATTCCTCAAGAGGCCCGGTCGTCCTGACCATCTTGGCTTCCATTGGGTTGCTTTACTTTTGGGCGGACTGGTTGGCTTTTCAGCAACTTTCGCTCACTCACCATTGGAGCGGCTTCGGTCTCGGGTTGGCGGGCGCCGCCTGGTGGCTGGAACGAGCCCGCAAAATGCAAAGAGTGAGACGCCTGCTTGTCTTCTCCCTCAGTTTCTTTCCCATTTGGCTCTTTCTTGTCTTCGCCTTGAACGAGATGGGCGGGGGCGAGCCATGGGGAACCCTCCGGAGTTACTCGGCCACGGGCGGTATATTTCTGGCTTTTCTAATCGGCTTGGCTTGGCTCACTTGGTTCGTGGAAAGGCAATCGAGAATCTTCCAGTTGGTCAGGTTGAAAAAAGCCGAGGGTGCCTCCCGGGTCGGACCCTTGCAGGCGATGCATTCCTCGGTCGCCCTGCCCGGGTCCGGTTCCCGGGTTTGGGATCCCTTCGATATGGATGCCTGGTATTACGGTCGCAAAAGGCAAAAGCTACGGCAGTCGGTCTCCGTCACGTTCGGGTACCTCGTTTTCTTCCTGCTGGTGGTTTTCCTGCTTCTCCAGCTTTCCGGTTGCCGGGAGCTTTACGAGATGCCTGCGGGGGGAGGGGAGCAGAAGCCGAACCAACCGGTGGTCAAGGTCCAGAAGGTGATTAAGAAAAAGATCATCTTCAATCCCTTGAGCAAGGTCATCGCTAAGGTTCCACCAATCGAGGAAATCAAGCTTCAGTTGATGGAGATTACCAAACACGCCTACACCGTCGGCTACGGGAAGGGCGCGGGAGCTGGTTTTGCGGGAGGGACCAACCGGGGCAAAGTTCGTTTCATTCGCCTGGAGTACTCGGGTGGAGACTGGGACCAGGGGATCGACGCCGATCTCAATATGTTGGTGCAGTACAACCTGCGTACCCAACACAAGATCGCGGAGCGGCCCGAGACCCGCAAGATCATCCAGTTGAAGAACTTTCCCGTCGGGAAAAGCCCGCCCATCGTGTACATGACCGGCCAGAAAAACATCAGTTTGGGCAAGACCGAGACCGACGTCCTCCGGGAGTATCTGACCAATAAGCACGGTATGCTATTTGCCGATAATGGTGGAAGCGCCCACTGGGGAAACCAGTTCAAATCGCTCATGAACCGGGTCCTGCCCAACGTCTCCTACATCCGGGTTCCCCTCGATCACCCCATCCACCGGATTCCCTTCCCCATCCCCTTCCTTCCGTACGTCGCCCCCCATGGCGGGACCGATGCCCTGGCCTGGGTAGTAAACGGCCGCATCGTCGCCTATTATCACCCCGGTGATATCGGGGACGCTTGGGCGGACGACCATGCGGGGGTGCCCGCCCAGATATGGGAGGCTTGCTATCAACTGGGGACGAACGTCATATTCTACGGGCATACGGAGTACAGCAAATGGTTAGAAGCACGAAAAAAATCAGACTGAGCGCGTCCCTCGTCCTGTTGGTCTTGTTGACCGCCTTCCTTCCCGCCCCGGCCGAGGCGGCCCGGTTAGGCTATCTCGAGCAAATGCCCATCGAGGCCTTCGCCAAGCTGCGTGAGATCGAGCGCCATCAACTGAAGATCGCGGAAAAGTTTTTCCTCAAGGGCGAATACAAGGCCGCGGCCGCGGAATACGACAAGTTCCTCACCCTTTACGAGCGCAGTGTCGGCGGGCCCTATTCCCTCCTCATGTGGGCTCATTGCCAAGTCAAGCTTAGGCTGGTCAACACTGCGGTTAGGGACGGTTTCAAGTCTGTGGTCGACTATTGGCCCGACTCGCATGAGGCCGTGGTTGCCTCCTTCATGATTGGAAAGTGTCACCTCCTAAATGGTGAGCCTTCGAAGGCCGACAAGGTTTTCGCCCAGTTGGCCGAGGATTTCCCCAAGCATTCCCTGGCTACCCTTTCCCGGGTCGAGATGCTGGGCATTGCGTCCGCCCGCAAGGACTTGGAAAGGCAGGTCGAGCTTTGGACAGACATTGCCTTCGATACACCCAAGACTAGGGAAACCGCTCCTCACCGGTCCTCGGCGGCTCGAAGCCTAGCGACCCATTTTTTTCAGCAGGACCAGTTCCAGAAGGGCGTTGAGGCTCTCGGAACCTACTACGATCAGAATCGGCCCGAATACCTCCATGCCGTGCATGACGTTTGCAACTCGGTAGTCTCCAAGCTTTTCCGCTCATCCGGGACCAAGTCCCGTGCGGAGAAGCTTGGAGATAGCCTGATTTCATTCGTCGAGAAGGCCCTGCCGCTAGATTCCAAGGAGAAGAAGGATCAGGCCAGAACCCGTGACCTGCTGGAAAGGATTGCCGACGTCCAGAAGTCTCTGGACAGGGACAAGCAGGTTTTGGCCGCCTATGAACGATTGGGAAAAGTCCTGGGCATGGACGATGATATTCTCGGAAGCATGGCGGCCTGGCACAAGGGGAAGAAAAGGATCGACCAGGCCCGGGCCATCTACGGCCGATACAAGGACAAGGTGAATGGCCGCAGGGCCATTGCCTCCTCCTACCGGGAAGAGAAGAACTACGAGGAAGCGGTCCGCCAGTACCTTTCCCTGATCGAGCTCGACAAGGACCGGGAGGACCAGTGGCAGAGGGACGTCGTGGGAACCTGGCGCGACGCGGCCAAATGGGACAAGGCGATCGCGACCTATCAAACCCTCCTCAAGGTCGACCCGGACCGGTATTCCGACTATAACTGGGGAATCGCGGAGTGCCGGGAGAGGCAATCCAAGTGGAACGAAGCCATCCTTTCCTATCGCCAGACCGATAATTTCCCGGAGGCCTATTTCCGGATGGCGGAATGTCACCGCCATCTCAAGAAATGGAATGAGGGACTGATCCTTCTCAACCAAGCCCGTTCTCACGACAAAGTGGCCGACCGGGCTCAGCACCGGATCGCCCAGTTCTACGAGATGTCCGGGCAAAAGGAAAAGGCTATCAAGTCCTTCCAAGTCACCTGTAAAAAGTATCCCAAGAGCAGGTACGCGAGTATCTCGCACGCCCACCTCCAGACCAAATACGGTATCAGCGTGACCTTGGGCGGAGCGACCGACGAATAGAGGCGAGCCCTTTGATTACCCCGCTCGTCCCATTAGTTCAAGGGTCTCCAACCGCACGAGTCCGCCCGCTCCCGCCACCCTTCCGTACGATCCGCAAGTAGAATGTTATTTCTTGATTGGCAATTGGTTGCGGAGTAGGTTTGCCTTGTAGCCGATGTTTGCGACCAGTCCCAAGTCTAGAGAATCCTCCCCCTCTACTCGTTTGCGCCGCAAAGAGAAGGGTTTCGCCTTGGTCCTGTGCCTGGCCTTGATGAGCTTGGTCATGTTGCTGGTGCTCTCCCTTTTCTCCTACGTCATGGTCGAGCTTTGGGAATCCGATGCGAGGAGGGATTACGTCCTTTCCAAGGCCCATGCCCGCTTCGGACTACAGGTTGCTCTTGGTGAACTTCAGGAGCACGCGGGGCCCGACCAGCGCCTGACGGCAACGGCCGAGATCCTGGACGAGGACCCATATACCGAGGAACCGCAAGGCTTGGTTCAGCCTTACTGGACCGGTGTCTGGAAGCGGGATCCGGCGGTTCCTCATGAGCCCGAAGGCGAGGAATCCCCGGAGCCTTGGAATGAACTTGCTTCCTCGGAATGGAATCCTCATCCCGAAAAGGAGGTGGCCTGGCTGGTGAGTGGAAATGAGGGAAGAGGAATCGGTGACGAGGGCTACCAGCACCCGGCGGATTCATACTTGCCCGATCCGGACTACGATCCGAGCACCGTCTGGTTGGTCGATCGGAGCGTCCTTCGCCCGGAAGAACGGGTCAAGGTTCTCAAGACCGAAGTCCGCTTCCTGGCGGATCGCCTGGAGAGTGCCTCGGCCGGCGAAATTTCGGGCTTCTACGCCTTTTGGGTCGGTGACGAAGGGGTCAAGGCAAAGGTTAATTTCCCGCTTGGGGCGGAGCTGACCGACCCGAGGGGAGACTTTCTTCTCAACCAGACCCGTTTCGAGGTTTCGCCACGTCCCAACCTAGGATTGGCCCAGTTTCCGGAAAGTTCCCTCGACTTAGCGGGCTTGGACGAGTCCAAACTGGAAAAGGTCTTGGACAGGGGGCAGATTCACTTGGCCTCCGATTCCGGGAGCGAGGGCAGGGATGAATATTTTCATCACCTGTCGACCGATTCCCTAGGCGTTCTTACCGACGCCCTCATGGGAGGACTCAAGCGCGACCTCACCGCGGGACTGGGGGATCCCGACCAATTCACCTCCTACTTCAAGGGCGAATCCATTTTCAAGGACGAGATGCTTTTCACCAAGGACTTCGATCCCACGGACTGGTCGAAGGGCTGGGCCTTGAGGTGGAACCCCGGCAGGATCTACGAAAAGCGTTGGATCAGGGGGCCTCTTTGGGATTACGTTCGTGACTACTGCCAGCTTTTCAATGAAATCAAGTTCAGTCCGAGCTCCCCGCTTCACTCGAGCATTGCTCCCCGTTCAACCGAACTCGACGAGTATCCCGACCGCAGGGGGGAGTACTGGACGGAGGCTTCATACGACCGCGCGGATCCGCGTTCCCATCCCGTCGCCCCCGTCCTCCTTGAGGCCAAGGTGGGCCATACCCTGGAGATGGTACCCACGGGAAGGAAGGACAGCAGGGGCGTCATGCTCTATCGTCCTCGGGTCGCGATTTTTCCATCGCTGGCTTTATGGAACCCCTACAATGTGGAACTGGAAGCGGCTGAGTACGAGCTGGTCTGGAGACCGGATCCCAAATTCTGGGTTTATGCGACCAATGATAGGGAGATCTGGGCCCGCAAGATCATGCGCTTCGAGAGAAAGAAGAACATCCCCCCGGCGAGGAGATTGTGGGACAAGAACGGGGACGGCAGGCTGAACGAGAGGAGGTATGCCCAGCTCGATCCCGATCCGCCCTGGTGGAACCTGGAGCGAAAGGTCTGGCTGTCCGAGCGCGACGTTATGCACGAGCTTTTCCTAGGCTCCCAGAAAGGGCGCAACATAACCTACAACATGAAGCCCGGACAGGGTGGGGGAGGGGTATCCATCCTTTCCCAGGGAGTCGGGCTGCGGAGTGCTCCGAGGATCATGCACCGCCGGGGCTTTTACCTCTACCGGCATGCTCCCGGGCAGAGGCCTCCCAACAACGTCAGCGGCTGGGTAAGGAACAACGGCCACTGGCACCCGATCCAGTCCAGGTATCGCAAGCCGCTTCGCCTCAAGACGTCCCCGGTCCGCCTCGCCCCCGGTGAAAAACTCTACTTCACGCTTTCCGAAACGAGGGAGTTCCGGCCCCAGGACGATCACGTTTTCAACCTCTCGAACCAGCTTCAGTTCAAGCACCGCCTCTACTACTCGGTTCCCACCAACTCGAGGACGGCTCTGCTTTGTCAGCCCATACCGGGCGATCAGCCGGTTACTTTCGTCTATACGGGGGGTGGTATCGCCCACTATGGCCTTAGCGAGTACCAGCGGGACGAGGAGCGCGACGAGGCCCTGCAGAATCCGAAGGTTCTGGGAACAACGCTCTATATGATCAGGAGCGGGACCAAGTTTCCGATCAAGAAAATCAACCGGGGCGTCTCGGGCATGGTCTCGAGCCAGCGCGGAAGCTACCAGGACTTCGGTCGGGCCGATATGCTCGACCCTGATCCCAGCCGGGTCATCGGACCCAAGCTGAATCATCGCCTGAGCACCTTCCACAATAACCCGCAACTGGTCTTGGCGGAACGCAACCCCCGTTCCCTGGTGGATTCCGATCATCTCGGGCAAGGCCAGCAATGGTGGTACAACCAGGATACCAGCCTGGAAGGCAGAAACCTGGCCCGCGGAATCGATCCCCATAACGATGAAAGCCTCTCTGGAGACTTCTATAACGGCAGTCAGGGGAGGACCTACTATGGCTACCTCGGGCACAGTTTCGACGTATCCGGTTTCCAAAGGGTCTCGTCCGGCAACCGCAACGAGAACCAGTTCCTGCCCTATTCATCCCGGGCCGTCCTCTTTGACCTTCCCCGCCAACCGCTCCTTTCCCTCGGCTCCCTCCAGCATCTCAACCTCAGCTTCTTTGGGAACAGTCCCTCCTTTGCGATTGGCAATTCCTACGCCACCAGCCTGGTTTCCCGCAGCCGGAAATGGACGAGGTACAACCAAATCAGGACCATCCCGCTAGGCGGTTCCGGGACAGGCAGGAGATCGGGGAACGAGCACCAGAACACAATCGTGGATCTTTCCTATTATGCCAACGAGCGTCTTTGGGACGGGTTTTACTTTTCATCCGTCCCTACCGAAAACCTCGATTACCGGAAATATCCTCCCTTCGAGCGCTTCGATCAATACTACGTGGACAACCGCCGCCCCCTTCCGAATGCCAGGATGACCTATTATACCGGACTGGACGGGCGGATGCCGGATGCCGGTTCGAGTGGTGGCCTGCGCGACTTCCGCAAGGCATCGTCCCATTTGCTCGTCGATGGCGGGTTTAACGTCAACTCGACTTCCGTACCCGCCTGGAAGGCCCAGTTGGGAAGCCTTGCCCGGGGAAGGCTTCACGTTGCCAACCTTCAGGACGACAACGAGCTTGTTGGCGGGGGAAAGGCCAGTGAGACCATCGAGCTCGAATCCGGAGACCTGATTCCGTTTCCCGGAATGAGCGTTGCCATGGGGCAACCCGTGGACCCGGAGTCGGGAAACTCCGCCCAGGATCACTGGACGGGATTCGCCGCCCTCAGCAAGGACCAGCTTCAGCTCTTGGCGGAGGAAATGGTACAGGAAGTGAAAATCCGCGGTCCCTTTCTTTCGATGGGGGATTTCGTAAACCGTCGCCTGACTTCCCCTCCGGACAATCAGATCCTCCGGAAATTGTCCAAGGAGTACTGGCCCCGTGAGACCGAGGAGAGCCGGCAGGGACTGAGGGGCGCTATCCAGACGGCCATTCATGACGCGGGTATCAACGATGGCGGTTTCCGGGCCAAATATGGCTATGAGGAAGCCGGGCTCGATTTCATCCCCAAGAACATAGGTCAGTTCAATCCCTTTGGCTTTGCCGCCGCCGGCCTTGCCGATGACCGTTCCGACCCCGCCGGATCGGAGGTTCCCTTCCTTCGCAAGTCGAACTGGGGAATCGGTTATGACCGGAGCATCCGCTTCGATCGCAGGAAGCAGACCCAAAATCAGCATCCCCAGCTTGAGTTCTCCCATGGCGAGGCCCCTGAGAACAAGCTGGCCCCGACCCATGCGGCGACGGGCGCGATGATGCCCGGCTGGCTGAGCCAGGCGGACGTCCTTACTTCACTCGCTCCCGTCTCCAACGTCCGATCTGATACGTTCGTGGTCCGTACTTATGGGGAGGTTTCCTCCCGGGGTCAGAAAGCGAGGGCCTGGTGCGAAGCCACCCTGCAACGCGTCCCTGAATACCTGCTGGACGAGCATCGCAACCCGAGCCGGGGCGATCCTTCCCATGCCCGCCCCGGCGAGCCTTTCGAGGATCTAAATGGCAATGGAAGGCATGATTCGGACGAACCCTTCACGGATTACGATTCCAGCGGGGAGCGCAGTTTCCTTTCCGATCATGGAGGAGAACCGATCAAGAACGAGCTCAACGAGCGTTTTGGACGCCGCTTCCGCATCATACGCTTCCGTTGGCTTAACCCGGACGAAGTCTAGTCCTTCCTGATGAAAATGATTTTCGACCCTCGGTTTCCCGGAAGCTTATACCTTTGGCCCGTTCTGGCGGTCATGACCGCTTGTTCCGTTGCTCTTGCCCAGGAACCTCTGGCAATCTCGGTCGACGAGGAGAAACCCGAACCCCCGACCTGCGTCTTTTCGGGCATAGCCTGGCAAGGCGCCTCGATCTCGGGTCTGGGATACTTTCTGGAAGGAACGAAGGAAAGCGAGTTCATCGAGGTCTTTCTCCCCAATGGCAGCCGCTCCCGCAAATATGCCTACTACGGTTCGTCACCCCTTGTTTTCTTTCGCGCCGTGGAGATCGACGAGGACGAGACCGAACCGGATCCAGCCGAGCCCCTGGAGGACGTTGAGCCCGAAAAATTCGTCTATCAGCCCGTTGTTTCCCATCCCCTGAGTCCGGGTGTGAAGGACCTTTTCCTTTTCTTCTTCAAGGGCGAAGGCGACGATGGAAATCTTCAGCTCAGCGCCATCAATTTCGACCCGGCCGGTTTCCCCGCCGGGTCCTACTGGTTCTTTTCGCGCTGCCCCGACGCACTGTCCCTTCAGTTCGGTAGGGACAAGCTGGTCTTGCCTGCTTTCGGGCAGCGGATCGTTCCGGCCCGGATCGATGAATTCGGAGACTTGGTCTTTCGCGTCCATCGAAAGCGCGCAGGGGCTTCCCGCAAGGTCTACTCGACCATCTGGAGCTACAACCCACGGGCCCGCCTGTTGGTGTTC
>DLRY01000073.1:96501-101983 GCA_002500665.1 Opitutia bacterium UBA7876 | reverse complement strand
AAGCAAGGTGATTTTCCTTGGGCGTCGGCCTTTGTTCGAGGGAGGGCCAAAAAGAAGATTCAGGAAGGATTGAGCACCTGTCTCTTGAAGTGGCCTTCATTGAGATCGACCCGTTCGGGGCGTCCCTTGTGCATATAGACGACTTCGGTGTGATCGAGACCAAGAAGACCAAGGATCGTGGCATGCAGGTCGTGGACGTGAACCTTGTCTTTGACCGCATGCAGACCGAGTTCGTCGGTTTCGCCGATGACTTGTCCGCCTTTTACGCCTCCCCCGGCCATCCACATGGTGAAACCAGTCGGGTTGTGGTCCCGCCCGTCTCCTTTCTCGCTCATCGGCGTGCGCCCGAATTCTCCACCCCAGACGACCAGCGTCTCGTCCAAAAGGCCGCGGGCCTTGAGGTCGGTAATGAGCCCGACTATGGGCAGATCGACTTGCCGGCAAAGTTTGGAGTGGTTGCTCTCCATCTTGGTGTGGCTGTCCCACTTGCTCCCGGCTCCGTGATAGAGTTGGACGAATCGGACCCCGCGCTCGACCAAACGGCGGGCGAGGAGGCATTGTTGACCGAAGACCTTGGTATCCTTTTGATCCAGCCCGTAAAGAGCCTTGGTCGACGCGGGCTCCTTTTCAAGGTCGACCGATTCGGGGGCATGCATTTGCATGTTGGCGGCCAATTCATAACTGCGGATGCGCGCTTCCAGCTCGGTGTTGGATTCCCGGCCTTGGAGGTGTCTTTGATTTAGGCTCTGAAGAAAGGACAGCTTCAACCCCTCGGCTTGCTTGAGTTTGGAGGCTCTGGGTTTTAGGTTGGCGATTGGCTCGGGCCCGTTTTCCAGAAGCACCCCTTGGTGAGATGCGGGCATGAACCCATTTCCCCAGCATCGTGTACCGTTGACCACCATGGCGCTTGTGTCCTTGATGACCACGAAGCCGGGAAGGTTCTGGTTTTCCGTACCCAAACCGTAGGAGACCCAAGACCCGAGCGAGGGCCGACCTCCGAAGACCGAACCGGTGTTCATCTGGCATACTCCGCCGGCATGATTGATCCCGTCGGATACGCAGGAGCGGATGACGCAGAGATCGTCGGCGATGCGACTGTGGTTGGGCAACCAGTCGGAAATCCAGAGGCCACTCTGCCCGTGTTGGTTCCATTGGCGTTTGGATTCGAGGAGGGGAGAATTCACTTCCCCCATAGCGGTGACGGGACGGTCGAAGCTTTCGGGGAGAGGCTTGCCGGCCAGTTTGTTGAGGAGTGGTTTTGGATCAAAGAGATCGATGTGGCTGGGACCTCCCTCCATGAAGAGAAAGATGACGTTCTTGGCTTTGCCCCAGCGGTGAGGAATCTTGGGGAGAGTGGGGTTCGTAGAAGCCCGGGCGAGGAGACCTTCGTTGGCAAGCGCAGATAGAGCCACGGCTCCGAAACCTGCTCCTGCGGCGGAGAGGAAATGTCGGCGGTTGAAGGGCTGATCGATGCGGTTGCAGGCCATAGTTAGTGGAGATAGAGGAACTCGTTGGATGTCAGGACGGCGTGGCAAAGGGCAGTCAGGGCTTCCAGTCGGGGTGAAGAAACGTCCCTCGCCCCGGAAGAGAGCAAACGGAATCCCTTCTTCTCAAGGACTTGTTCCGGATTGGAGGAGAGATCCAAATCGAGCTTGGCCGTAGTTTCCTCTTCGCCGATATCGGACTCTTCCATGATCCCAAGTTCCTTGCCGATTGCGGGGGTCGAGATGCGCAGGCGCTTGACGCTTCCGTTCCAGAAGTGTTGTCCGTTCGAGCGTCCGCCGAGGAATTGTCCATCTTTTTGATCGGTAGAAAGACTGGCCACTTCGTGCTCTACGCTTGCCTCCCGTAATGGGGCCTGCGCATCGTCCAAGTTCTTCCATGCGAAGTGGGCCTTGGAATTTCCATTCGGGGAGAGATGGATGCTGCAAGCAAGGTAAAGTTCAGTTTCCAAGGGGAGCTGCAGGTTGGAATCAATCACCCGGTAGATTACGTCTCCCCCGACGTTCTCACCGGTGAGTTGCATGATGAAGTTGCGTGGTTCGTAGGCTGATTTGGCGCTCGTGATCCCGAAGCTCCAGCCTTGCTTCTGGTGGCTCCATGCCGATTGGCTGAGCAGAGTGTTGACGTGTGCGTTTGGGTGGATTCGGTCCAGCCGGGCAATGGCCTCTATAGTCCAGTTGCTTCCCAGTTCCAAGGTGTTGCCTTTGAAGATCCGGATGGTTTCTTCTTCGGAAAGAGTCAGGCGTTCGAGGTTTTTTTTAGCGCCCTTTTGGGCTGCGTCTTTTTTTGCCTGCATGGTTGACTGGGTCATGAACTGTTCGAGGAAGCTTCGGGCAAGCTCGATTTCGGCCTGTGCCGGAGGGCGACTATAGGCGGCCTTGAAAATTTTCCCAATGGAGGATTCAAGGGTTTCGTGGGTCGAGAATTTCTTCGCCATGGCGCGAGCCCGGGCATGAGGCCATGGGTTGTTGCGCAAAAGAAGGGCTTGGGTCGAGGTGGTCGTATCGAGCCTCTCCGAGGCCGATGAAAAACCGGCGGGAGCGTCGAAGGCGGCGAGGATGGGGCCGGGCGAATTTCTTCTTTTCTTTAAGTATATGCTTCTGAGGGGGGAATTGCCGTCCGCCGAGGTGCCTCCCGACTTGAGTTTCAATTCACCGGAAGTGGCCAGCATGGCATCCCGGATTTGTTCTGCGGCAAGCCGTTGGGGTGGAAAGCGCCAGAGGAGACGGTTTTCGGGGTCTATGGTGTTTTCTTTTTCCGTGGGTTCCCGTCGGGTGGTCTGCCCATAGGTATCACTGAGCATGATCCTCCTGTGAAGAGCCTTGAGTTTCCAGCCCTCCTTGACGAAGGAGGTGGCGAGCCAATCCAACAGCTCGGGATGGGACGGTTCCTCGCCCAGGAAACCAAAGTCGTTGGCGCTTCCGACAAGACCCTTTCCGAAATGCTTCTGCCAGACCCGGTTGACGATGACCCGCGTCGAAAGAGGGTTGTCCGGTGAAGCGATCCAATTCGCCAAAGCCAGCCTGCGACCGGTGGTGCCGTGTGGAGTCGCCTTGATTTCCGGATTGGGCAAGCCGAGCAAGGTCAGATAGGCGGGGAAGGTTTCCGTTCTCTTTTTGCCGGGGATGAAAGTCCGGGCGGGACGGTGCGAAAGGTCGGTGGTGACAAAGGCTTGGGGTAGGGCAGGCTTGGCGGGAAGATTGGCCAGTTTGCGTTGAAGTTCCTCATATTTGCCTTTGAGTTCTTTGCTCTTCTCGAATTTTTTGTCCCATTTGGTCTTGGATCTTTTGTTCCGTATCTGGCGGTTGATTAATTCCACGAGTTGTTGCTCATAGGTCGAGCGGTCTTCTGCCTTCTTGTAGAACATCTCTTGGACGTCCTGAGGGAACTGCCGGACGACGCCTTTGATATCTCCCTGGAAGACCTCGTCTTCCATCTTTCGGATTTCCTTGCGGACCTGAAGGGTTTTCATCTCCCATTCCCTGAGCTTGGTCATGTCGCTTGCCTTGCTCAGTTTTTCGTCCTCAGGCCACCAGACGCTGGAGAGAAAGCTCTGCAGGGAATAGTAGTCTTTTTGAAGGATGGGGTCGAACTTGTGGTCATGGCACTGGGCGCATCCGATGCCCAAGCCGAGAAAGACTTCACCCGTGACGTTGGTCATCTCGTTGAGGATCAGTTCCCATTGCATCCGGGCATCGCGCTGGTTCCATTCGTAGACGCCATGGCGGAGAAAGCCCGTGGCGACCATGTGATCAAAGTCTTCTGGGTCGATCTCGTCGCCCGCCAACTGTTCGCGTACGAATTGATCATAGGGCTTGTCCCCGTTGAGGCTACGGATGACGTAATCCCGATAAAGATAAGCGGAGGGACGGAAGCCATCCGCCCGGTACCCGTCTGATTCGGCGTATCGGACGACGTCCAGCCAGTGGGTGGCCCAGCGCTCCCCATAGGCGGAGTCGGCGAGGAGGCGGTCGACTAGCTCTACCTTGGCCCGTAAAGGGTCCTTTTCGAATGATTGGACGAAGACCTCGACTTCTTCGGGTTTGGGGGGCAAGCCCCAAAGATCATAACTGGCCCGCCGGATGAATTCATAGGGTCCGGCTTCTTTGGCCAAAGACAGGTTTTCGCCCTTGAGTTTTCTTTTTACGAAGAAATCGATCGGGTTGCCTGGGCCATCCACTTTCTCGGTTCGAAGGGGTTGAACGGCCCACCAATTCTTTTGCTCTTCCGAAAATGGATGGGAGTTGCTTTTCCCATCGCCTTCCGTCCCATTCGCGTAATGAACCGTCAAGGCCAATGTCAAGCTGGCCAACCTTATTGGAAGGAATATTCGCATAGGTCGATCCATGAGCTGAAAATAGTAAGAGAAACCGACCAATTAAACTTGAAATGAAAGGATCGAACAAACTTTTTTTCGGAGGCTTGCTCGTCTGAAAAATTGAAGGATCAACCACCTTCGGTCGACCAAGTCGAAGTGGAGTGGGCGATTTATTATGTCGACGAAAAACTCGAATCCTCTCTGAAACTAATCGACGGCACCCTGCTCACAATCTGAAGGGACACCAAGTGACCTGAAACGCTAGCGGGAGGCGGTGAGAGACTGGAAGACTTAACCGACTCCCATCAATTCTTGGATCTTGGGGTAGGACTTGGTTTTCCACTCGGCTACTTCGTCATCGTAGTAGGTATCGAGTTCAAGGCGGTCCATAAAGCACTTGGCCCCCGCCTTTTGCAGGTAATCGTCGATTTTACGGCCACAACCGCAAAATTCGTCATAACTGGTATCCCCGAGGGCCACGATGGAATACTCGAGGTTAGGCAGGTCGCCTGCCTTTCCGTCTTCCAAGTCATAATAAAAATCCTCCATCATGGCGGGAGGCTCCCCGTCGCCCCAAGTGGACACGACGATCAACGCCTTTTCTATCGAAGAAAGATCGTCCACAGAGAACTCGGAGAGGTCGGTGACTTCGTTCTCCACGCCAAGCTCGGTGAGTTCGTCAGCGATTTCCCTCGCGACGGTCTCGGAGTTACCGGTTTCAGTACCGAAGAAGATATCTAATTTGTTGGACACGGCTATGTAGGTGAAAGGTTTGAATTTTGAGCATAAATCCTAATGATTTGGGGAATTGTCAAATTTTAATTCTAATTATAAATCTTGTATTTCCAAGCGATACCCAAAACAATTTGTTCCAAGGTGCAAAATTTCCAGTCAAGTTCCATGTCCGAGACCCTTCATTTTCGTTTTGCGGGTTTATTCCACGGCCTTCTTTTGATGAGCTTGTGCCAACTCGTTTCAAATTGCTCATCCGATGATGGTTCTCAGGATGTTTCGCCTCCTCTTTCCGGGATTTCCGAAGAGGCTGAAAAAAAAGGAGCACCGCCGTCCGGGGAGCAAAAACAAGCCCCGTCGTACGAAGCGCCTCCGCGAACTGGTGATGCGCTGGAGGGGCCAAACGGCGACATGGATGGTGACGGCATC
>DLRY01000073.1:96051-96192 GCA_002500665.1 Opitutia bacterium UBA7876 | reverse complement strand
ATGGATGGTGACGGCATCCCCAATGCCAGGGACCCCAACCCCCTTTTGTACGACAAGAGAGGCTCTTCGCCGTTACCAAACAGGGCCCGCATGGAAAGCAAGACGGAGGGGCCAGATGGCGACATGGATGGTGACGGCATC
>DLRY01000073.1:0-95742 GCA_002500665.1 Opitutia bacterium UBA7876 | reverse complement strand
ATGGATGGTGACGGCATCCCCAATTCGAAAGATCCTGCCCCCTTGGAAAAGCAGAAAAAGTAGAGGTTCCCGTGCAGCCAGTTTCGCCTCGCGAATCCTCAGCGGATTTTACGCAAAAGGGGGTTGGCCGTCATGAGCTTAATGGGTCTTAGGATGGTCTTGCCCTCAAGACGGCCGCTGATCTCGTGAACGATGAGACCTTTGTCGGCCGTCTTTAGCTTGAGCCTGATGCGATGCTTGGGGAACTTGAAGGAGGCCCAGACGTCGTCCTTCTCGTAACCCGAGCCCACGACTTCCATTTTCCAGGTGCCCTCCTCGGCGGTTTCGCCGAAAAGGCCGACCATACGAGCCGTTCCGTCCGCAAGGAGTTCGAGCTCGACCGAGGCGGAATCGTCTTCCATGACGAGCCGGCCCGCATAGGTGCCTGCGGCTGACGAGAGGTCTTCCGAGCAGGCGGAGAGCATTCCCAGCAAAAAGCTAAGGGCAAGAGATAGGCAGGTCAGGGAAAGGTAAGCTTGCATGCCATTAGAATCAAGTAACCGGGAGCAGTTCGTCAATGGGTTTCCCGTAGGGGAGGATAGGCATTGGCCTTCCACTGTGGTCGAGGAAGCTCTGATGATAATCCACGCCCAGATGATGGTATACCGTTGCCCAAAGATCGTTCGGTGTGAGCGGTCGATCGATGGGTTCCTCCCCTCGGCTGTTGGTGGAGCCGATGACCTGGCCGGTGCGCATTCCGCCTCCCGATACCAGCATGCTCATTGCCTTGGGCCAGTGATCCCGTCCCGGTTGATCAATTTTGGTTTTGCTCCCCTTGCCGATGGAAATCTTGGGCGTTCTTCCAAACTCGCCGGTCACCACGAGAAGAACCTTGCGGTCAAGGCCTCGCTCGTAGAGATCTTCGATCATGGCGGTAATGACGTGATCGTAAATGGGAAGCCGAACCTCGGCGTCTTTGAAGATGTGAGCGTTTACCGCATGGCTGTCCCAATTGTAGGTGCCTCCGTCGATCGATGGGACTCCGGTGCCCCCATAGGGGTTTTCCATGACGACCGTTACCCAGTTGGCTCCGGCTTCCACCAGTCTTCTGGCCAGAAGGGCCCGGGTTCCCCAGTTGTGAGAACCGAAACGTTCACGCGTTCTTTTGCTTTCCTTGCTCAGGTCGAAAGCGTCGCGTACCTGACTGGAGGTGAGCATGGAAAGAGCCCGCTGGTTGAAGCTGTCCATGACCGGAAATTCCTTGGCGGAAAGGGCGCCCCTCAATGAATCATATCCCTTGAGCAGGCTCATGCGGTCGTCCAACCGTCGGGCAAAGCCGGCATCGACGCCCAGGTTCTCGACCTTGAAGTCCTTCTCGCTAGGGTCCGCGGATATGGCGAACGGATGGGTTTCCGCTCCGAGGTATGCGGAACCGAAGCTGAAGGTGTCGACGTTGTTTACCCGGCCGTTGCCAAGGGCGACGTATCCGGGCATGTCGGTTACCCTGCCTTGATCCGACAAGGCCTTTTGAGCCATGGAGCCCACGCAGGGGTAGTCGTTGACGAATCCGGTTGGTTGCTTGGGGGCTCGTCCGGTGAGGAACCTCTTGTGTCCGCCTCCATGGTCGGAAAAATCGTGGTGAACGGAACGGATCAGGCAAAATTTATCGGCGATCTTGGCGTGTCTGGGCAAGAGTTCGCAAACCTCCATGCCGGGGACGTTCGTCTTGATGGGCCGGAATTCCCCACGGTGAGTGGAGGGGGCGTCCGGTTTCATGTCGTAGGTCTCCATGTGGGGAGCTCCACCCGGCAGCCAGACGAAGATGACGGCCGTGTCTTTGTCCTGCTCACTTTTCGCCTTGGCTTCAAGAAGGCTGGAAAGCCCAAGCATCCCGCAGGAGGCTCCTCCTATTTGCAGGAAGGATCTACGGGCCATGGGCCCGGGACAGAGTCCATTGCTCAAACTACCGTCGACCATGGGTGCCATCCTACGATACGCGGTTGTCGAAACAAACAAAAAACCGTCCCAGGCTTTTACGACAAATGAGGAGGGGCTGGCGGCCGATTCCCTCTGCCTCTCTTATTTGCCGAGTAGTCGGAGGACTTCCAGGTTGAGGGATTCGTAGGCGGCGGCCTTGACGATCCCGCTGGGTGGGAACAAGGCAATGGGGTAGCCCTCGATCGGTACGCACGCGTCACCGAAGGCGAGACCGAGGTCGAGCCGGCCGGGGTAGTTCAAATGGGAGGCGAAGTCGGAACGCGGGTTTTCAGCGGCCATGAGCAAGACGCGGCTCTTCTTGGCCTTGAAGAGATCGTCCACCTTGGGACTGAGCCCGAAATAGCCGAGGCGTAGTACGAGGCCGCCTGGAGGCGCTTTCTTCTTGAAGTTGTTCAGCTGGGACTCCACGTTCTCGTGCACCTCGATGTTGTCGGCCCAGGCGGAATCCGAATACTTGCCCACGTAATGCATCACCATATGTCCGCTCGATGCCACCACGGTGCGGCGACCGGCCTTGCTTTCCCTGGCGATGGATTCGGCGAAATTCAGGAGCGTGGGCAACTGGGTGTTTTCCAAGGCCAGCAACTGGGAGCGAATCCTGTGCAGGAATGCCTTGCCCAAGACGCCTTTGGATATGGGCGCGACGGAGTAATCCTCATGGTATTTCACTTTGCGGAAGAAGCGGTCAGACCAGTCGCGTCCGTCCTCCATGGCCCAACTCTTCCACATGGTGGGCATGCGCCCCTTGCGGGTGTGGGCGGCAATGGTTTCAGCCATCCAGACCCAGCCCGAGACGGCCCCGACGACATGGTTTAACTTGCCGGGATCACGATCCTTGGGCTCGGTATCCAAGTCCACCCAGGCATCGCAGGCCTCGGCATGGTCGGCTAGGCGGGGGTTGCGCATGGAGCCGAAGCCGAGGACGAATTGCCCCGCCTCCTTGAACTTTTGCAGCCGTTTAAAGTCATTGGGCTTGGGGTCGGTATCCCACGCCAGAACGGCCATGTCGTGTGCCTTCTCCTTGTCGGTGCGCAGTGCCTTGTCCTTCCATGGACGGTCGAACCCGACGTGCATCAAGCCACCGCTGCGCCCGATCAGTTCCTGTTCCAAGGTCGCTCCGAGCCAATGGAACCCGACCAGGCCTCCGCGCTCGTAGCGCTCCGCGGTCCTTTCGCCCAGCTCCGTGAACTGAGGGAGGTTCTTCTCGATGCGATCCAGGTGTTGGTGAATCGAACGCAAATATTTCTGGGCCGGACGGGGAGCCGGTGGCTCGGTGCGGAAGGCATCGATCTTGAGCAAGGTGAAGGGATAGATTATGGTAGCGTAGAGGGTGTTGTCACGGGTGGCGATAAGAGCCATGTGATTATGCAACGGCGTCATGGTCCCGTCGGGCAAGGTATGATAGCCATGGCTCCAGGGCGGCTTCTTGCCGTTGGCCGGCTCGAAGTCGAAGAAATCGGGATTCTTGACTGCGAGTACACCGAGATCCTCGTGGCGTCGCTTCTTCGGATCGTAGCGGCAGAGGTGATGCAGCTTGCCTTTGCCGAAACCGGTTGTGTTCTGCACGCTGATCAAGGCATAAATTCTGCCGTCCGGAGCGATGGTCAAGGCGCTGCGGGAGTCGGGGCGTTCACCTTTCAGCATGAGTCCATGATTGGTGCCCATGGCCCTCTTTCCCTTTGATGAAAGTTCAATGGACAGGAGATGGGCGTCGTTCATCAGGATAAGCCAGGCGGTGCGCCCGTCGGCATCCAAGTTCCAAGTGGGAATGGACGAACGGCTTGCGCGCTCGAATATCTTGCCACCGACCTCGATGGGGCGCAGGGAAACCTTCTTGGTCGCCGGGTCGTAGGTCGCCAGTTGAAAATCCTTGGTCAATGCGTGGGCCTTGCCTTCTGCATCCATCAAGGTGGTGGCGTAGGGCGTGAGCATGGGCCCGAGTTCGGTGAACTTCTTGGTTTCCGTATCGTAGAGCATCCAGTGCTGCTCCTCGCAGGTCACGACGTAGATCAGGCCGCGCGACTCGTCCGCCACGACGTCGGCGATGCCTTGCTTTTCGTAGGGCATCCCGAGGTTACGGGCGGTATCGTTGCGCGGATCGTAGGTGATCAAGTAGCCCCCGGGATACTCCGACGTGTCTCCTTTCTTGGCATAGCCTTGTTTGGTCCCGGCGTATATGATTCCACTGGGACCTACGTAATTGCGGGTGTGAAACTTGGCCTGGGCGGCGTAGCCCTTGGCGGTCAAGCCGCACACCTTGTGAGCATCCACCACCACACGTTGCTTTTCGGTGACGGGATCGAATTCCACCAGGTAGGCGTTGTGGTCGTACTTGGAGGTTCCGATGAAGATGCGCCCGTCGTTTCCCTCGCAAAGGGAAAAATACCCGGATTCCTCGGAATGGGTTTCCGGCAAGACGTGATGGGCCGTTCCCCAGACGTAATCGAAGGGGGGGTTGGCCGAAGACAAAACTGTGCCAATAAGGAAAACAAAAGATAACAAAACAAAGTAAGGATTCATGACTATCGGATTTTCTTTTCAATGGCCTCGCGCCAGGCCTTGGGCAGGCCGGGTTTGGCGAGGGCGTTTTGGTAAGCGGCGCGGGCTGCGGGTTTGCGGCCGGCTGCACTGAGGATGTCGCCTTGGATGGCGTGGGTGGTGGCGCCCCAACTGCCGGTTTGCTTGGCGGCGTCGATACGGGCGATAGTTTGGAGGGCCTCGTCGTGCTTCCCTTGACGGGATAGGATGCGGGCGGCTTGCTGAACGGAGCGGAATTCCTCGGAACCACCGATACGTTCCTTGCCATTGAAGTTCAGGCGATAGGCGGCCAAGGCACCCGCGTCGTCCTTCAGGTTGGTTTCGCGGTTATGGCCAAGATTGACGAGGATGCTGGTACGGAGGCGTTTGTCGGACGTGAGGGCGAGAGCGGCTTGCAGATCGTCTTCGGCGGCCTTTCCATTCTTGCTTTGAAGATGCGCCCGGGCCCGGGCGAAGGCGGCTGGAGCGACGTGCGGGAAGGGCCACTTCGAGAAATCCTCTTTACCGAATTGCCGGAGCAACTCGGAGACTTTGCGTTGGACGAGGAGGTTTTCCATGCGGACGGTCTTGGTCACGGCAGGCAGCGATATGCGCTCGGCCAGTTCCTCGGCCTTGGCGTAGTCCTTGAGGTTACGGGCGGCGGAAGCAGCCCCACGGAGGGCGTAGGCTTGCTGGAGGTCGGTGGCGTTCTCGGTGTCGGCGAGGGCAACGTAGGCGGCGAGTGCATCTTGGTTCTTGCGGGCCCGCAGAAGGTTGTCGGCTGCTTTGCCGGCGACGAGGTAATCGACGTACTCGGGATCGAATTCGAACCGGGTGGAATGCCCGGCGTAAAATTGGGCGAATTTGCGCGGGTCGTGGAAACCAGAGGTTCCGGTGGGTGAGAAGGCGGAGTACTCGGCGCCATGCTCGCGAATGCGTTGGCGGCAGACGTTGAAGTGCCAAGGCAGGCTGACCGATGGCTTGCGACCGACGACAAAGTTGAGCGGGTCGTTCTCGTCGGTGGTCACGGGGATGCGGATCTCGACCGTCCAGTGGTCCTTGGCGACCTGAGTGGCGACTTCGGCTTGAGATTCCCACCGATACCAGGAATGCTTGTCGGCGCCGCGGTCGATGTCCACGAGAGCGCCGGCGGGGTTGACGGCAATCTGGTAGTAGTTGTGGGAATCGGTCTCCAAGTGAATTTCCACGCAGTCCCCATACCAAAGGGATTGATCTTCGCGTCGGGTGGTGGTGACGTTGAGCTTTTCGCCGGGGCGTTCGTCGCAGCGGATGGCGAAGTAGAGGTTTTGTCCGGAGCGGTCCCAAGCCGACATCACGGTTGTCCCGAAAACGGGCTGGGCCCCGGTCTGCAATTCGCGGAGCTTTCCAACAGACCAGTTACGGTGCCGTTCCCAATGCTGGTCATCGAGCTTGCCGTCGACGACGATGGGCTCCTTGGGTTCCCAGGAACCTACCGTGCGCATGTAGGGAACGGGTCCGCGCTTGCGGCCAAGCAGCTTGGACTTGCTGCGGAGGGTGTTGAGGAAAACGTCGATGAGGCCGAGGCGCTTGGCGTAGACGGAATCGGGGGGCACAGCGGCCTTGGCGCCGTCGAACAGGGCCAAGGCGCGGTCTACCTTCGCCTTGTCCTTTTCCATGCCCTGATAGTTCGGTTCGCAGTACTCGAAGAAGGCCTGCATCGGTTTTCCGGCGGGACCATAGAAGAGGCGGCAATACTCGGCCAACTCGGCCACCGGATCGTAGGCCTTGCCGCCCCAGTAGGCCCGAGCGGTAAAGTACACTTGGAAGTGGTTGAAGCCGATGTCGACCGTATCAAAGTTCTTCCCCATGCTCAACCAGATGTCTTCGCCGAGGGAAAGGCCCTTCAATGCGTTGATGCTGTCGCCCTGCACCTTGGAGACGAAAGCGGGCAAATAGAAACCACGGGAAGAGAAAGGATAGTTCTCGAAGATCATGATCGGGTTTTCCGTTTTGGCCCGCCAGCCGGCCTGCAACCGGGCGATGACTTCGCGTTGCTCGGGCAAGGTATTGCGGGGACGCCGGCCTCCCACGATCATGACCTGCACGTTGGGTCCCAGTTTGTCGATATTGGTGGGCGGATTGGTGTTGGCCCCGTAGGCGCAGCAAAGAATTTTCTTTTGAGGATGCGTCTTGATGACTTCCTTGGCCACCTGGTTCGCGAAGTCCCAAACATGGTTGGAGAGCTTGCCGCGGGAACCCATCTCGTCGATTTGCTTGCCTTCGCAAAGTTTGCACTGGCAGATCGAGCCATAGGCGTCGGGCGGCATGATGGATACACTGTGGTAATCGTAGACGTCGAACTGAGCCCGGGCCCACTTGACGGTGGCCTGGAAGAGTTCGGGGTTGGAGTAGCAGAGGTGATTGAGGCGCTCGCCGAGCTTGGTGGCGCGCTTGCCGCCGTAAAGGGCGAACCAGTCGGGGTGGTTCTTCAAGACGTGCTCGTTGTGGGTCATGGTGTGCATCCCGTGGGCCACCATCAGACCGTAGGGGTTACGGGTGCCCAAACGCATCATCCACATGGTTGTGGGATCGCTGGCCGTACCAAAGCGAACGCTGAACTGCCGCAACGGAAAATCCGGCTTCACGACCGTATCCAGTTTGGGCAGGGCGATGCTCTTGCGTTGGGGCACCACCTCACCCAGTTCGCCGGGCAGGTACCAACGAACGCCCAACTGCTTAAGGAAACCGATCACTGCATTGAACGAACCGCGCTCGTCGTAATTCCAGTAGCGCTCGTCCGGTTCGCGGGCCAACTCGACGGGCATGCGTTCGCTGTTCTTGTACATGCCGCCGTTGGGCACACCGAAGCGTGTCCCGGAAGCCTGCTCCCATTCCCGCTGGTACTTGCCGGATACGCGGTCGGTATTCCGCTTGGCCCATGGTTCGGTTGGTACGAAGTCGGTATCATCCCCCAGAAAGGCCAACCAGTCCGAACCCGAAACAAGGCGGTAAGCCCCATGCTCCAGCCCCTTGGCAGAGAGCTTCAATTCCCGCGTGCCCGAGCTTTCACCGACGAACAATTTCACCAAGCCTTTCCCGCTCGGCTTTGGCACCATCGCAAGCTTGGCTCCGGACATCTTTTCCAGATAAACCTGCAGGTCCCGGGCCGCAAAACGCGTCGAGCGCGGAGCGTCCTCAGTCAACACGATTTCGGCTTGGGCTTCCCCGTCCTTGACGATGAATGGAGCGGCGTTTGCGGTTAAGGCAATCGGCAAAAATACGAGGCAGGGATAAACAATTTTCATGATCAGGCAGGGTCTAGCGGGCACCGACGCGTTGCCGCCAGGTTTCGTAGCGGGCGGCCATGTCCTTGACGCGGTCGGGCTGGCGTTTGGCGAGGTTGGCGGTTTCGCCGGGATCGGATGAGAGATCATAGAGTTCCCAAGGTGATTTGTCCCCGGGGCGAACGATTTTCCAGTCGCCCATGATGAGGGCCCGGCCGCGGGGGTTGGCCCAACCCAAGGTTTCATGGCCGTCACGCTTCTCGCCACGCAGGATGGGGACAAGGCTTTTGCCCTCCATGGGAAGCGGATTGCGGTTGCGGAATTCGGTTGGGTATTTCATGTCGGCCAAGTCGAGGCAGGTGGCCATGACGTCGATGACGTGACCGGGTTGCCGGGTGAGCCCGTTCCCTTCCTTGATGACCTTGGGCCAGTGCGCGATCAGGGGGGTCCGGATGCCACCCTCGTAGGACGACAACTTGGTGTTGCGCAAGGGCGTGTTGCTGGTGAGAGCCCAGGCCAATCCATAGCCGGCGAAAGTGTCGTGTGGTCCGGGCATGACTTTCGGACCACTGCCGGGACGAATGACCACCTTGTCCTTGCGCCAATTGTTTTTTGGAGAACTCGGGCTGAATCCGAAGCCACTGCCGCTTGGACCCACCCCCCCGTCGGGAGCGGCTCCATTGTCGGAGAGAAAGAGGATGAGGGTGTCCTCGAGTTGGCCGGATTCTTTCAAAACAGCGAGCATCCGTCCCACTCCGCGGTCGACGTTGGAGATTTGGGCGGCATAGACCGCCATGCGCTCCGCCTGCCAGTCCTTATGCTTGTCCTTTTCCCAGTCCGGTATGTTTCCGGGATAGGGCGCGGGATTGGCCCCCTTCGGCAAGAGACCCATCTTGCGTTGTCGTTCGAGGCGGGTGTCCCGCCAGTCGCTCCAACCCTGCCTGCGGTAGCGCTCGCGGTAGGGCGCTATGGTTTTTTCCCGGGCGTGCAAGGGCCAGTGCGGGGCCACGTATCCGACGTAGAGGAAGAAAGGCTTCTTGCCGGCGACGGCTTCATCGAGAAAGCTTACGGCATGGTCGTTGAAAGCGTCGGTCATGAAGAAGTCGTCGCTGAATTTCCAGGGCTTGTAGTCGAGGTAGAAATCGTTTTGGGCGACGGGATGCCAATAGCTGATCATGCCTTGGCAGTTGGGCCCGAAGAAACGGTTGAATCCACGCTCCACGGCGAGGTCGCGCCCTTGCCATTTGCCGACCATGGCGGTGTGGTATCCTTCGTCCTGAAGCAATTCGGGGATGAGCGCGCATTTCGAAAAATCCTTCGGATGGTTCCAACTGTTGCCCCGGTGACCGGTCTGTTGGCAGTAAAGACCGGTCAACAACGAGGCCCGGGTAGGGCCGCAGACGGAGTTGTTGTAAAAACGGGTGAAGCGCAACCCACCCGCTGCAAGCGAGTCTATGTTGGGGGTGTCGATTTCACCGCCGTAGCAACCAAGATCGGACCAACCCATGTCGTCGACCATGACCAAAAGCACGTTGGGTCGCTTTTCGCCGTACAACCCAACGGCCAGAAGAAAGAACAGCAACTGAAGCGGATACCTAAAGAGTGGCATGAGGGGGTCGTGGTGGGCGTGTTTCAGAAGATGGTTTCCATAGGGTGCGGGATGGCCTCAAGCCTCTCTAGCGGTCTGCGGACAAGTCAACGGCATTCGAATCCTTCCACTCGCTTCCGCCTTCGGGGGCCTTGCTTCCTTGCGGAATCAAGCGAACTTCCCTTAAGTCCATAAGGTAGTTCGAGCGGAGTGGGCCGGCGATCCGGACGATTGCCCGATGAACCCCTTTCCCGAGCTCGACCTTCCCCATCCTCCCCCATTGGTACTTGTCCCAAGACCCGGTTCCCGGCACGGGGGCGCTTAGCGAGAAGGTTGAAACGGTTAGGTTCAGCTTGCTCGTCCGCCTCTTGTCGGGAAGGGCCCAGTCGATCCACACTTCATAAGTCCCCTCCTTCTTGGTTTGGAAGGTCCATTCCGCCCGGTCCGTCTCCTTGCTCCAGAAGCCCAGGTTCCGGTACTTTTGCTCAAAGACGATGCTTGGGCCGTAAATCTCGGCAGAAGCCGCGGGAAGCCTGTAGGCGCCTTCTTCATCCCTTTGAAGAAGTTCCGGACGATTGTTGGCGAAGACCTTCCTCTTTTCACCGGCAACCTGCAGGTAGGCCAGAAGATCGGGCATCTGCCGAACGCTGATGACCGACTCCAGCCCCTCCGGCATGAATGACCGTCCGGTGGAGACGAGGGAGACCAGGTTTCTTCTGGCAAGGCTCGTTCTTTCCCCGGTAATGGAGACCATGGTTACGGAGGAACTGGTTTCCTCGGTGACCGAGCCTACGATGCTCAGCCCATCCTTCGTCTCGGCGACAAACTGGATCCAGTTTCCACTCACACCTTGGTTGGGGTCGAGAATTGCGGTCAGGTACGCCTGGGGAGCCCGGTTGCCGAGGGCGGAAAGATCGGGCCCCAAGGCTTTGCCGGCGCCGTCGAGGCGGTGGCAACTCGAGCAGTGGGCGAGGAAAAGGGCCTTCCCCTTGAGCCTGTCCCCTGCCTCCTCGACGGTGGACGCATATCGCCTGAGGACTTCCTTCCGGTCCGTCCGGGAACTTCCTCCGAGGACCTCTTTCGCCTGCCGGCGAATTTCGTCATCCTCATACGTCAGGAGCAGTTGGCGCCTGGGCAGGTCGATGGAACCCCTCAATTCATCGCTTTTAGCTGCCATGCGCAGAAGGGTCAGGGTGAGGTTTCTGCGCTTGAGTGTTTCGTCCATGATGGTCCGGCGCAGGCTGGGGCCGTAGCCTTTCCAGTCTTTCAGGATTTCCTTCGCATTCCGTTCCTCACCCTTTGCTAGAAGGGCCTTGCCGCTCGCCACTTGTAGCTCCGCGGGCTGGTGAATGCCCAAAAGGCCGAGGAGAGCCTTCCTGCGCTCCGCATCTGCCAAGTCCGTGAGGCCGATCAGCTCGAGGGAGGCGATTCTTCTTTCAATCCCATGCTCGTTCCCGATGGCGATTTTCCAGGCCAAGTCGAAAAGACCCTTGAGGCGGGGTTCCGTCTTTGCCTCTTGCCCAACGGTTTCCACGACCTTTGCCAGGACCCTGATCTTCCATGCATCCATGAGCTTGTCTTCCCGGAAGATCTCGAGAATCCCGGACAGGAGCTCCTTGGATTCGGCGCCGGACGACTGGACCAGTTCGTTTACGATCAGAGCAGTATGGGGGCTTTCCTCAGCTTCAAGGACTGCAAGGAGAACCTCCTGCGGTCGGGCGGCGGAAGAGCTCAGGGCGGCCACCCTGAGGTAGGGATCGCCCGCATGGTCGATCAGGAATTCCCCCAGGGCGCGGCCTACTTTCCTGCCGCCATAACTTCCAAGGGCATAGGCGGCTTCCCGCCTAACCTTGAGGTCTTCATCTCCCAGCAAGCGGATGATGCCCTCTACTATCTTGGCATCCCCTTCCGGGAAGGGTGGGGCGACCCGAAGTACGTTGCGTCTCGCTTCCGGGTGGTCGTCTTGCATGCCGGAGAGAAAGTCGTTCCGGTTCAGGAAACCAAGATCGGCCAAGGCGCTCAGGGCTTGGACCCTGGCCGCCGCGCTTCGGCCTGCCGATGCCGTCTTGCGGAGAGGTTCCTCGGCGCCTGCGCGACCCTTCTCGTCCAACCAAGTAAGCATCATGTGGGCGGTGTCGCGCTGCCAGGCGTTGCCGGAGTCAATCGCGCCGGCCAGCTGCCTTGCGTTCATCCCGGATAACTTCGCGACCGGCTGGAGGTCCCGTCCCTCGGGCCAAATCCGATAGATCCTTCCTTTGTCGTGGCCGGCCCGGAGGCTCCCTTCCTCGATCATTTGCCCGGTAAGCCCCTTGTCGATCCACTCGGGGTGCTCGATGACCATCCGGTACATGTCCGCGACGTAGAGGGCTCCGTCGGGTCCGTGCCGGATTGCCGTCGGACGGAACCACGAATCCTTGCTGCGGAGAAATTCGCGTTCCCTTTCATCCTCGGCCCGGGTGGTCTTCATGAGGACGCCGTCCCATTCAATGACCTCGCGGTGGATGCAGTTGTGCACCGGGCATGAAAAGTAAACCGAGGGCTTGACGACGCCCTCGAACAACGAACCTCTCTGCATAAGGTAGCCGCAACCGGAGGTCAGCCTTCCCGGGGAACCTGCCGGGGGCGGTCGGTAGCCGCTCCAGTGGCTGAGGACCCGGCTTGCCGGGTAGAGGTCGATGACCCCCGTAATGGGATTTCTCGCATTCGGTTGGGTGATGCCCGTATTCTTGCGGATATATCGGTCTTCCAGGACGATCTGCCAGGCGTTGGAGTTGTTCCCCGCGACCCAGTTTCCCCAATCGTCCCTGTTTCTTCCGTGCTGGGTTCTGCCGGTGGCTCTCTCGAGTTCGCCCGTATCGGGACGGATTCTGAGGTCGGACCCGCCCAGGGCCAACTGCTTGCCGGTCAGTTTCGATCTTACCGTTCCTCCACTGTCCCCGTTTGCGACGTAGATCCAGCCGTCCAGGCCCCAGGCTAAACCGTTTACCCTGTGCTGCTCGTTTCCCCGACCGAAGCCTTCGTAGAGAATTTTTCTTTCATCTGCGATGCCGTCGCCGTTTCCGTCGCGCATGAACCAAATGGCGGGAGGGGCCACGACCAAGGCTCCATCGCGCCAAGGCAGGACGGTGTTGGCCGTCTCGAGTCCTTCCGCGAAAACGATTCTGCGGTCGAACTTACCATCCCCGTCGCTGTCCGAGACGGTGGCGACGCGTCCGCCGGGCTTTCCCTTGTGGTCGAGTCCGAGCGGGTAGTCCGCCATCTCGGCTACCCACATCTTCCCATCCGGGCCCCAGGCCACGTCGACAGGATCCATGACGAGTGGCTCGGAGGCGACCAGCTCGACCGCAAAGCCCGGTCGGGCTTCCATTGAACGCAGGGATGCCTCCGGCTTTTGGGGACGGTGGTCCTGGTCGCCCAGCAAGTCCCCGAAGGATCTCCGGTCGATGTGATGGGGGAGAATATGGCCGGTATCCTCATTCTGCCAGTAGAGCTTGGCCCGCTTGATCCAAGCCCCATTGTTTGTTCCGTCGGCCCTTACTATGGGGGGAATGACCTTGCGGTCTCGGGGATGATCCTCGCCCGTGCCTGCATTCTCGCGTTCACCGCCCATCGCCCTGATGCTCCAACCTTCCTCAAGGGATTGGAAGAGCCAGGTTCCGAAGAATTTGGAGTTTGAGAAAATTACGTCCTCACGTCCGTCCTCGTCCAAGTCCGCGAAACGCAGCCCCGCATCCTTGCCCTCGGCGGTGACGATGGAGCAGCCACTGGGCAGGGAGAAGGGAAGTAACTCCCAGCCCGTCTTTCGCAACCGGTAGACTTCCGACCGTTCCGGGTTGCCCACGATAAGCTCGCAGGTCCCGTCATGGTCGACGTCCAGGAACCTTAAGCCGCCGTCCCTGCCGTCG
Source organism: Opitutia bacterium UBA7876 (assembly GCA_002500665.1). Lineage (GTDB taxonomy): Bacteria > Verrucomicrobiota > Verrucomicrobiia > Opitutales > Seribacteraceae > Seribacter. Next base: position 82,489 of record DLRY01000073.1, on the reverse strand, counting down.
ATTTGGGAAGAAACCTTTTCGAGGCCTTTGGTGAGGACGTCTTCCTTGACCCAGGAATCCTTCCGAAGGGACCAGGCATGGTTTTCCCCCTCCTCGTCGGTGTGGAAGGCAAAGGTCTTGAAGTTCTCGTCATCGAAACCGAACCGCATTCCCGGGTGCATGGCTGCGGGAAATGGAATTTCCTTCCAGGAAGAGTCTCCCGGGTTCCAGATCCGGCATTTCCTTGCCTTGGAGTTGGCGATTAGGACGTCCATGTATCCATCCAAGTCGAGGTCGAGAACCCGGACCCCGTTGTCGTTTCCTTCCTCGTCCCGCAAGCCATGCCCTGCGAGCATGTTCTTGGTGATCAGGTCGTGCATCTCGAGCATATTGAGAAACTTGATTTTCTTCCCATGGGTCTTGTCGGCGTGGTCGATGATTTCGACCATCTGCTCGCTCCTCATCCAGGAACCCGCATGGAAACAGAGGGAAACCGCTCCTTTCTTGACGACCGTTGCGTCGAGGGCCGCCTTGAAGTCCTCGATGGTGACTGGGTTCCCCCTCCCGTGCAGGGCCTGGCCGGTGTAGTCGTTGGGATAGACGAAGGGCAGTTCCCAGATCTTGTTGCCTACCACGAAAGGGTAGGGGTAGTTCTGAAGGTAATTGACGAAGCCCGTCATCAGGTACTTGGAAAACCGTTTCCCGCCCCCGAGTTCCCCGGGAAAAAGCAACCGGTCCAATTCCTTGTCCTCGGGGGTAAAGACAACGCCTATGCTGGTGCTCATGGAGACGAAGTGCCCACCCGGGCTTTTCCGGTTCATGATTTCGGCATAGGCTCTGGGGCTGGGTGTGTTTTGACCATCCATGCAACCGAAGCGGAAACCGATCGTCCGGCTGTTCGGGATTTTCGCAAGGAGGTCGACGCAAGTGTGGAAATCGGCCTCGGCCCTGTTGAAGTCTCTTTTTTGCAACAAGGGGCAGGGGTGAGTCGTGGTGTGAGCCTCAAGGGAGACGCCCTGCTGGAGGAACCATTGCATGTTGGGGTGGTCGGGCTTGGGCCGGTTGCAGGTAATGCTGACCGGTCCCCGGCCATCGATTTCCTGAAGCCTCGAGATGATGGGGCTCAAGTAACTGCGGAAGCGCTGGCCATCCCCCGACATGTCGTCTATGGCCAGGACCGCAACGGCAAGTACGCCCTTCTCTCCAATCCATTGGGGAGTGACTAACTTTGGAGATTGCCGGCTGAATTGCCAAGGGTTGTTGGGCTCGTCGAGATGAACGAAGCGGTTTCCATCCTCCCCGTGAATGCTTGCGGTCACCGCCAGCCCTAGAAGGAACGGGATCTTCAGCGACCAATGCATCGTGTTGTCAAATTCGTTGGGATTAGCAAGGGCAGGAACCTTGGAGGCGTGGTTCGGGCTCCAGGATCAAAACCTCGAGGGAAAGGTACTTCCAGACAAGATGCCAGCTTGCCCCCTTGTCAAATGAGAAAGTCCGGTTGAGCCAAGTCATGCGACCCATTGCATCCAGCCCGGGTTGCGGAACTCAGGGTTCGGGCCGCCCTCTTCTCCGAATATTCTACCGGCTTGAATGACAGCTTGTCTTTACCCGCATATTCCGCAAATGTTGAACCAATCCCGCCCTCTAACCTTCAAACACTAAGCATTATGAAACTCTTGATTATTGCCTTTGCCCTGATTCTTCAACTGCCGGCCTTTGCCAAGCATCACGCCAAGAAACCCCTCAAGGCCCTTATGATCACGGGAGGCTGCTGCCACGACTATAAAAACCAGAAGAACATCATCAGCGAGGGCATCAGCGAGCGCGTCCCTACCAAATGGGACATTTTCTTCGAGATGGACCAGGCCAAGAGCAAGGCCCGCTTGGCTCAGAAAGGATGGGCGGACGGTTTCGATTACGTCGTCTACAACCATTGCTTTGCCAAAGAGGCTGATGCTTCCTTCATCAAGTCGATTACCGACGTCCACAAGGCGGGCAAGCCCGCCTTAGCCCTTCACTGCGCCATGCATTCCTATCACTGGAACGTCAAGGCCGAGAACGGTGAAAAAAAGGCTTGGCCCGCAATGCTGGGAGCCAGTTCCCGTGGGCATGGTCCCAAGGCCGCCATTACGGTCAAAAAGGTCAAGGAGCATGCCGACCACCCGGTTGTCAAGGATTTGCCGGATGGATGGCTTACCCCCGAGGGGGAACTCTACAACGTCCAGCAAGTCTACGAGGGAACCACCGTCCTGGCCCACGGTGACAATGGGAAGGCCAAGGAGCCACAGGCCTGCGTGTGGATTAATACCTACGGAAAGGGTCGAATCTTCTCCACCACTCTCGGCCATCACAACTCGACCATGTCGACCATGGAATACCTCGACATGCTGGGCAATGCCGTCAAGTGGGTTATGGCCAAAGAATAGCCTTCCTCCTGCTTTCTTCCTGATCGGCGTCCTACCTCAGGACCGGGGATGAAGAGAACGGCTCTTCCCTTGGCCCTCGCCTTCATCGGTTTGGGGATTGACTCGCATGCCGTCCCGTCGATTGCGGGACTGGATGAGAATTCCTCCCTTGCCTTGGCTGAGGCGGGTGAGGCTCTGATGGGCGAACTGCAGTGCGCCAATTGCCATGCGGGCGGGGCCGAATATCTCTTCGCCAGAAAGAGCGGCCCGGATTTGAGCGAAGTCGGCCAAAGGGTTTCCTCTGTTTTCCTGATGAAATTTCTAGCCAATCCGTCCGATGCTCATAAGGGGACCCGGATGCCCGACATGCTTCAAGCTTTGCCCGTGAAGGAGAGGGAAGGCGCGGTCAAGGCCCTGACCGCCTTCCTCAAAAGCTTGGGTCACGAGGATGAGGCTTTGCCGGCATGGGAAGTAGGGGATGGGGCAAGGGGGAAAGCCCTCTTCGAGGAAGTCGGCTGCCTGGCCTGTCATGGGGACTCTCTCGACGGCCCTTCCCGCAAGCCGGTTGAAAGCCTTTCCACGTTGGCTCACCTTTCGGGCAAATACTCCGCTTCCTCACTGGCGCAATTCCTTCATGAGCCCCTGGAAGTTAGAAAGTCCGGCCGCATGCCGGATTTTCATCTCTCGAGCAGGGAGGCGGCGGACTTGGCGCAATTCCTCGTCCAGGGTCGCCCTCAGGTTGCCAAAGCCGAGCAAGCGGAGCCGCAAAAGGTCCGGCTGGGGAAAAGGTTATTCGTCCAGCTCAACTGCGTGGCGTGTCATTCCCTGAAGGATTTGCCGCCACCCCGGCCTTCGCTGCCGTTTAAGGACTTGCGCAGGGACCGCGGATGCCTTTCGGGACAAAAGGGTAACTTCCCCTTCTACGACCTCTCGTCCTTTCAGCGCAAAGCCATCGGAGAATGCCTCGAAGAGGGCCATTCTCCCTCTTCCCCCGAGAAGAGCGTCAAGCAAGCACTTGCCGCATTCAATTGCCTTGCCTGTCACGAGCGCGGAGGACAGGGAGGCCCGTCGCCATGGCTGTCCCTCCGCATGAAGAGCTCCCAGGAAGGGCTTGGCGATCACGGTAGGATTCCACCCTCCCTCGACTTGGTAGGGGCCAAGCTCAAGCCTCTCTGGATGAGGAAGGTTATGTTCGATGGCCAGCGGGCCCGTCCCTACGCACATACCCGCATGCCAAGCTTCGGGGAGGATAACTTGGGCCTTCTTCCCGCGCTTTTTCGAGAGGTCGACGAAATCGAAGAGGTTGAATTTCCCGAGGTGGGGAGGAAGAAACGGGGAGAGGTGAGGAGCGCGGGGCACAAGCTGGTAGGCGACAAAGGCCTTAATTGCGTGGCTTGCCATCTCTTTAACGGCAAGTCGGCGGGCGGGTTTGAGGGTCTCGACCTGCTTGCCTCCTACGATCGGATCGAACCCTCGTGGTTCTACCGCTTCATGCGATCGCCCAGAAGTCTTCGTCCCGGCATCGTCATGCCTTCCTACTGGCCCCCGGGACGAGAGGGGGGGGAGGCGGACGTAAACGCCTCCATTCAGATCCGGGCCATCTGGCATTACCTTTCCTATGGGCAGGGCGCGCCGACTCCCTCCGGGGTTGGCAACCCCGGAACCAACCTGGAGGTCGGGGAGCTTGCCCGCGTTTACCGGGGGCGCAGCAGGATCGCGGGTTACCGCGGAATCTCGGTCGGATTCCCGGAGGGCATCCACTATGCCTTCAATGCCGAGACGGGTACCCTTACAGGCCTCTGGAAAGGGGATTTCGTAAGTGTCGGCTGGGGAGGTCAGGGGGCAGGCAACTTCAACCCCAGGTCCCGGGCCGTTCAGTTGGCTCAGGACGTTTCCTTCCAGTTGTCCGAGGCCGCGCCAAAGGCTTGGCCTCTGCGTCCCGAGACGACCAAGGAGAAACCGGTCAACCCCAACCCCCTGTACCCGAAAAACCTAGGCTACCGTTTCCGGGGCTACTCACTGGACGACCTTGGGATTCCCACCTTCTCCTATGCCTTCGGTAAAATCCAAATGGAAGATTCCTCGCGTCCCGAGTCTTCCGGGGACGTCCATCTTCTGCGCAGAAGGCTCTCCATCACCAGTCCCTACGCTGCAAAGGTACTCTTCCGCGCACTGGTGGGGAAGATAGAAGCCGGCCCAGATCGTATTTTCGCAACCCCGGAAGTAAGGCTGACGATTCCCAGGGCGGCCTTTGAGCTGAGGGATTTCCCCGCTCCCGGAGAAGGCCGGGAATTGATCGTGAGCCTGATCTTGGACGAAGGCGTTTCCGAATTCTCGTTCGATTATGAAATCCTGCGCTAGGCTTGTCTTTTGTCTCTATTTTTTCGTACCGTTTGCCCGGGCCGAGGAAGTCGGGGAATGGTGGGGTACCGCGGAACGCGAAAGGGAGTACTACCGGATCACGGAAATCCCAATCCCATCCCCACTGGTTATCGAGGCGGGGGCTTTCGCGACTTTGCCGGACGGGCGGATCGCCATCGGTACGAGGAGGGGTGACCTGTTTCTCTGTTCCGGAATAGATAATCGCAAGCCAAGCCCCAAGTTCGAGCTTTTCGCCACCGGCTTGGATGAGATTTTCGGCTTGGCTTTCAGGGACGGTGCCTTCTACGTCACTCAAAGTTGCGAACTTACCCGCATCACGGATCAAAACGGGGACGGACGCGCCGACAAGTTCGAGACCGTATCCGACGGATGGGGCTACGCCAACTATCACGAGTATGCCTTCGGCTCGAAATTCGATCCGCAGGGAAACCTTTTCGTAGCCCTCGGTCTGTCCAACTCCTATCACTCGAGGGCCTTGTTCAGGGGTTGGGCCATGAAGATCACCCCCCAAGGGAAGACCATCCCCATCGCCAGCGGCCTGCGCAGTCCGGGCGGGATCGGCCACAATGAGCATGGCGCCCTCTTCTATATCGAGAGCCAAGGCCCCTGGAATTCATCCTGTAGCCTTAAGTTTCTCAAGGAGGGTGGATTCATGGGGCATCCCATCAGCTTCAACTGGTACGAGTACGCTCCATCCATGGGAAAGGCTCCGGTTGAGCCGGAATCCGGCGGGCGTATCGTGACGGAGAAAAAAAAGGTCAAAGAACTGGTTCCCTACGCGGTGGTCTTTCCCTATATCCGGATGGGTCGCTCGATCAGTGGTTTCGTGGTGAACCGGACGAAGGGAAGGTTCGGTCCCTTCGAGGACCAGATCTTCATTGGAGATTACACCCAGTCCATCGTGATGCGGGCGACTACGGAGAAGGTAAACGGAGTCTGGCAAGGGGCTTGTTATCCTTTCCGGGAAGGTTTTTCAACGGGCATCCTCAACCTCCAGTTCACACCCGAGGGCAACCTTCTCTCAGGGGGCACCAATCGCGGATGGCCCGTGCGCGGGGGCAAGCCCTTTGCCCTCGAGAGGATGGACTGGACCGGACGCACGCCCTTTGAAATCGAACGGTTGTCGATTACCCCCGAGGGCTTCTCGATCAAGTTCACCAAGCCCGTCGATGCCGACAAGGCCAAGAATGCAAGCCAGTACAAACTGGCTACCTTTACCCATATTTATCACGGTGGATACGGGGGGCCGGAAGTGGATCAGACAACGCCTTCAGTGAAGGCCGTAAAGGTCTCGGCCGATGGCTTGGAGGCAAGGATTACGGTCCCCGAAATCAAGCCCGGGCACGTCTATGAATTCGACCTGGGAACCTTGGTCGACGCCAAGGGCGAAACCCTGCTCCACCGCCGGGCGTACTACACGGTGAACGAGATACCGGCGGGCGGGTAGGCTGCTCCCGGGCCTTTACTAGCTACGGAAGCGTCCCGGCTTGAATCCCTTCTTGCCTCCCTTGTGCCCCTTGCCCCCCTTGCCGAATTTCTTTCTTTTGTCGAACCCCTTGCCGAACTTGCCCCCCTTGCCGGGCCGGGGTCGCCCCTTGTCGATCGAAATGTTCATTTGGTGCCCCTGCACCCACACCGTCTTGAGAGCCTCGAAGATTTCTCTGGGCATATCCTTTGGAAGATCAATGAAGGTATGGTCCTTGAACATTCGGATCTTTCCGATGTGCTGGGGATCGAGGCCGATCTCATTGGCAATGGCTCCGACGATGTCGCCTTTCTGGGCTCCGTGGTACTCGCCTACCTCAATGCGATAGCTTTGGAGGTGGTCGTCCTTGGCGAAGCGACGATCCTCCTTCCCCTCCTGTCTGGAAACGCGGTCCTTCCGTCCCGGGCGATCCTCGCGACGCGATTTTCTCGGTGGCGGCATGTTCTCATAGCGCAGCCCTTTCTTGCCCGCCTCCAGAAAAGCAAGGGAAGCGGCGACGTCGAGGGTGTCGTGTCCGGACTCCTCGATGAGCCGCTGGATGGCCTTGCGGTAGTCGCCCAAGTCACCCTTGAGCCCCTCCTCGATCTTGGCGAAGAACTCCTCTTCGCGACGCTCGTTCATTTCTTCCAGGGTAGGGAACGCATATTCGTCGCAGGGCACCTTGAGAGTCCGCTCGATCGCCTTGAGCATGCGCATTTCCCGGCCCGTGACGAAAAGAATGGCATCACCCTCCCGACCGGCACGTCCCGTTCTGCCTATGCGGTGGGTATAAGACTCGAGGTCAAAGGGGGCGTCGAAGTTGAGGACGTGCGAGATACGGTCGACGTCCAGTCCGCGAGCCGCCACGTCGGTGGCGACCAGGACGTTGATCTTTCCGCGCTTGAGTCGGTCCACGGTCTTCTCACGGAGGCTCTGGGGCATATCCCCGTTGAGAGGCTCTGCGGCATAGCCTCTCCCCTGCAGGCCCTCGGCCAGTTCCATGGTGGCGTTCTTGGTCCGGGCGAAGATGAGCATGGCGTCGAACCGCTCGATTTCGAGGAGCCTGGTGAGCATATTTCTCTTCTCGTGCTGCCTGACCTTGATGAAGCGCTGTCGGATATTGGGCGAGTTTTCGGCCTTGACCTTAATGGTGATTTCAACCGGATCGCGCATGTGCTTCTCGGCCAGTTTGCGGATGGGCTTGGGCATGGTGGCCGAAAAGAGGGCCGTCTGGCGCTCATCTGGGGTATGATCGAGGATCCAGTCGATGTCGTCGATGAAGCCCATGCTGAGCATTTCATCAGCTTCATCGAGAACCAGGGCCTGTAGGTTGTCCAGCTTGAGGTAGCCTTTTTCAATGTGGTCCATGATGCGCCCGGGCGTTCCCACCACTACCTGGGCTCCCCGCTTGAACTCGCGGATTTGTTCCCCGTAACCGGTACCTCCATAGACGGCGACGACGCGAAGCTTGGGCAGGTTCTCGGCGTAACCCTCGATGGCCTCGGCCACTTGCAGGGCCAGTTCCCGGGTCGGTGCCAGGCAAAGAATCTGGGGTCCCTTTACCGATTCGTCGATGCGTGACAAGAGGGGCAGGGAGAAGGCTGCCGTCTTCCCGGTACCCGTCTGGGCCACGCCGAGCAGGTCGGACCCTTCCAAAAGCGGAGGAATGGCCTGAGCCTGGATGGGCGAGGGCGTTTCGTAGCCCGCATTCTGGACGGCCTGCAGAATCGGTGGGGACAGGGGAAGGTCGGAAAAGCGCGCACGGCTATCCTCCTGCGCATGAATGGCATCTTCTTCGTTCATGGGGACTGGTATCGTTCGACTGTGGGTTGTTGCGCCTTGCCTTCGAACGATCACTCACTCTCACTCCGTATCCATCCGCCTTCCACACGTGAGCCCTTGTCCTAGTACACGGCTATTGGGTAGAATCATAGGCTGCTTCGTCAAAAAAGACGAGCATGAAAAGCACCGCTCGTCATCTCTGCAACTTGTGTTTTTTAAAAGCCTTATCCTTGATTTAGCCCGGACCTGCTCTATGGTCGTCTATTCCCACCACAAATCAGCCTTGCACTCACCATGATCAAATCCCCATTTCCGCGACTTCTTTCCATCACGCTTGCCGTTTTCTCCCTGGCATTCTCTTCCTTTGCCCAGAAAAAGAAAAGGGTGGATCCGCTGGCTATCCCGCAAATCACCCGCGATCAGGTGATTTGCTTCGCCCTCTACACGGTTCACGAGAAGACCTTGAAGCTGACGGCTCAACTCTACCCGCTACAGGAAGGAGAACCCCGCAAGGCTTTCCTTGAGGCCAAACTTGGAGGGGATTGGAAGAAGGTGGCCGAGGCCAAGGTAATCGAGAGGGGATGGACCGTGCCCTTCCGGGTCGAGAACTGGGATGACTCCATGGAGACTCCCTACCGGGTGAGGCATGGCGAGAAGGCGACCTATGAGGGGATCATCCGGAGGAACCCGACGGAAAAACGGGAGTTCGTGGCGGTAGGCTTTACCGGAAATTCCATTAACCCGGGCCATGGGGGGGACATCCCCAAGAAGGACCTGGTTGAAAACATCAAGAGGCTCCAGCCTGATCTTCTTTTCTTTTCCGGGGACCAGGTCTACGACCATCGTCGCCACTATGCGGCCTGGCTCAGGTTCGGCCGGGACTTTGGTGAGGTCATCAGGAACTTCCCGACGGTCAGCATTCCCGACGACCATGACGTCGGACAGCCCAATATCTGGGGTCACAACGGCAAGAAATCTAACCTTCCCGGGGCATCCGACGGTGGATACGCCATGCCCGTCGAGTACGTTAAGGAAGTGGAACGAGCCCAGACCAGCCACTTGCCCGATCCCTACGATCCGACCCCCATCGAACGGGGTATCGGGACCTATTACACTCATCTCAATTGGGGGCGAATAAGCTTTGCCATCATCGAGGACCGCAAGTTCAAGACCGGTCCCGCCGGAATGATCCCCAAGCAGGGACCACGCCCCGACCACATCCGCAACCCCGACTACGACCCCAAGTCGGTGGACGTCCCGCAGGCTCGTTTGCTGGGCGAGCGCCAGCTTAAGTTCCTCGACGAATGGGGAAAAGACTGGACTGATGCGGACGTGAAGGTCGCTCTCTCCCAGACCATTTTTTGCGGAGGGGCCCACATCCACGGAAGGGTCGGCGGACGCCTCCATGCCGACCTTGATTCCAATGGTTGGCCCCAAGCCGGCCGCAACAGGGCCATCGCCGCCCTCCGCAAGGCCTATGCCTTCCATTTCGCGGGTGACCAGCACTTGGCCACGGTCTTTCACCATGGCATCGACGAGTGGAGGGACTCGATTTATTCCTTCTGCGTGCCTTCCATCGCAAACCTATACCTGAGGTGGTGGAAGCCGCTCGAACCGGGTAAGAACCGCAAGCCCGGCGAGGATCCGATTCTCGGGGATCACCTCGACGGGTTCCATAACAAGTTGACGGCCATTGCGGTCGCCAATCCGACCCCCGAGAAAGGAGGGGACAAGCTGAGCACCCGGGCGGCCGGGTTCGGCGTTGTGCGCATCGACAAGAAGACCCGGGACGTTACCTTCGTCTGCTGGCCCCGCAACGTCGACGTTTCGGCCAAGGACGCCAAGCCTTACCCAGGATGGCCTTTTACCTTCAACCAGCTCGACAACTACGGCCGCAAGGCGGTGGCTCATTTGCCCACCCTCGAGATCAGCAAGCCCGACCAAGTGGTGCAGGTCATCGAGGATAAAAGCGGTGCGGTCGTCTATACCCTCAGGATCAAGGGCAGAACCTTCCGCCCCAAGGTCTTTGCGAAGGGAGCCTACACCGTGAGGGTGGGTGAGGGGTCTGCGCTCAAGACCCTCAAGGGAGTAAAGGCCTCCGCGATCGGCGGAGTAACGCTCAAGGTCAAGCTGTAGTCGAACCCCTTACTCTTGCCGACGTGAAGCGCATCGCCTTCCTTCTGGCCTGGCTCGCCTTCCTGCACTTGCACCTGCGAGCCAAGCCCAACGCTCTCTTCATCGCCATCGACGACCTGAACGACTGGGTCGGTTGCATGAAGGGTCATCCCCAGGCCAAGACCCCCCACATCGACCGGTTGGCCGAGCGTGGCATGCTCTTTACCAACGCCCATTGCCAGGGCCCGATCTGCGGGCCGTCGCGGGCCTCTCTTCTTTCGGGGTTTTACCCGCACAGTACGGGCATCTACCAGCAGCCCGGTGGCAAGGCCATGGAGAAGGATGAGAAGTTTTTCCACGGACGGATGATTCCCCATTACTTTTCCTCCCACGGCTATCATGCCTGGGGGGTCGGGAAGATCGCCCACGGCTATTCCGACAGGAAGCTTTTCGATTCCTACGGCGGCAAGTTTTCCGGTTCCGGCCCGAAGCCGCCCAATGGCAAGCGCTTCAACTATTATCCCCCCGACATTCCCTACACCGGCACGCAGACCGATTGGGGTGCATTCCCCGAGCGGGACGAGGACATGACCGACTACAAGGTGGCGGACTGGGCGGTCGAGCGACTGGGCAGGAAATCGGACAAGCCCTTTTTCCTGGGGGTGGGCTTCGTCCGTCCCCACGTCCCCTTCTACGCCCCGCAAAAATGGCTCGACCTCTTCCCCCTCGAGAAGATCGAGTTGCCGCCCGTTCTTGCCGACGATCTGCTGGACGTTCCCGAAACCAGCCGGCGGATGCACGATTTGCCGAAGTACCCCAAGCTAGATTTCCTGCGCAAAAACGACGACGAGCAATTCCGTAGGTGCGTGCGGGCCTACCTGGCGTGCATCACCTTCGTGGATCATCAAGTCGGCCGGGTGCTCGATGCTCTCGATCAAGGCCCCCACGCGGAGGACACCGTGGTGATCCTCTTTAGCGATCACGGGTACCACATCGGCGAGAAGGACCGGGTAAGCAAGCACAGCCTGTGGGAGGAATCGACCCGCGTTCCCCTCATCGTGGCTCCCGCCAAATCCCAAGGCAGTGAATTCGGGGATGCGGGAAGGAAGTGCTCGCGACCGGTCGGCTTGATCGACCTTTATCCCACCCTGCTCGAAATGTGCGGCCTGCCGCCCAACCCATCGAACGAAGGCAAAAGCCTCGTTCCACTTTTGCGCAACCCTCCGGACGACTGGAGATTTGCCGTTCTTACGACTTACGCCCGCGAAAACCACGCCCTGCGCTCGGAGCGTTTCCGCTACATGAGGATGGAGGATGGAACGGAGGAATTCTACGATCACAAGGACGACCCTCAGGAGTGGAGGAACTTGGCAGGGGACAAGAGACATGCCAAGACCATCAAGCGGTTTCGGAAAGCGCTCCCGAAAAGGGATGCTCCTTATCATCCTTCCGTACGCTCCGCCCCGACCAACGCCTGGTTCAAGGAGCACCTGGCAAGGAATGGGCTCGAGTAATCGCGTGCCCTTTTGGGCGGAAACTGGAAAATAATGTGGTAATCCAAGCTGTTTTTCTGAAGTCTTGGACAAGCACTTTCAATAATGTCGTTCATCCGCAGCCTAAAGCCGTTGTTCCTCCTTGCCCTGGGAGGATTCTCCACCCTTGGTCATGCCGCGGTGGACTTCAATGCCGAGGTCCGGCCCATCCTCTCGAACAATTGCTTCTTCTGTCACGGACCGGATTCCCATGAGCGCAAGGCCGACCTCCGTCTTGATACCGAGAAGGGCGCGACACGCGACCTTGGGGGATATGCCGCCCTAGTTCCAGGTAGCCTCGACAAGAGCGAGATGTGGGCCCGCATCACAAGTCCGGACCCCGACGAACTGATGCCACCCGCCGAGGCCCACAAGGTGATGAAGCCCAAGGAGCGGGAAATTATCAAGCAGTGGATTCTCGAAGGGGCGAAATACGACAAGTACTGGGCTTACGAGCAACCGGAAAAAAGCCAGGTTCCCAATGAGGGCATGGAATGGTCGACTCATTGGATCGACCGATTCGTCTATACGAAGCTGAGGGAAAACGAGATGAAGCCTTCCCGGGATGCCGACCGCGTCACCCTTGTTCGCCGCTTGCATTTCGATCTCACAGGCTTACCTCCTCATCCTGATGAGGCGGACGCCTTCACCCAAGACAAGAGACCGCTTGACCAGGTGGTGGCCGACCGGGTCGATGCCTTGCTGGACAAGCCGGCATTTGGCGAACGGATGGCCACCTACTGGCTTGATCTGGTCCGTTTTGCCAGCACCGTCGGTTACCATGGTGATCAGGATCACCCTGCGGCCCCTTACCGCAATTACGTGATCGATTCCTTTAACCGGGATCTTCCGCTCGATCAATTTACCAAAGAGCAGCTGGGAGGAGACCTGCTCGAAAACCCAACCAACGAACAGCTCGTGGCAACCGGATACAACCGATTGCTGCAAACCTCCCACGAGGGAGGTATTCAGCGCAAGGAGTACCTTGCGATCTACGCGGCCGACCGGGTGCGCAACGTCTCGGCGGTATGGATGGGGGCAACCGTCGGATGCGCCCAGTGTCATGATCACAAGTACGACCCTTACACCATTGGAGACTTTTACAAGTTATCGGCTTTCTTTGCCGACATCCACGACGATGGTTTCGGCGGCAACAGCCTTCCAACCGTTCGCCCACCCTACCTGAAGGTCTACCCGAGCAAGGTTGGGGCAGAGATTGAACGACTGGAAGGGGAAATCGTCTCCCTGTTCGACCAATCGGGCCGAGCCGACGCCCTCAAGTCTTGGTCGTCCAAGGTGGAGGCCCTCCGCGGCAAAGTTTCCCGTGAGCGTAACAAGCAAAGAGAGGCGGCCCTGCAAAAGCAGCTCAAGGAGATGGAGCAGGTGGGGGTCGAGGGAGCGTCACCGGAAACGCTCGACCTTTATCTGGAGAAATCCAAGAGGCTGGAAGAATTGAAGAAGCGGGGGCAAAACACTATGGTCACCAAGGCCAAGTCTCCCCGGGAAATCCGTATCCTTCCGCGCGGCAACTGGCTGGACGACAGTGGCGAGGTCGTTCTTCCCGCCATTCCCGAATTCATGGGGGCGCGCAAACCGAGGAAAGCCGACCGTCTGGACCGTCTGGACTTGGCGGACTGGCTGACCGATCACGAGAAAGGATCGGGTGGCTTGACCGCCCGGGTCTTTGCCAACCGGTTATGGTATTTGTTCTTCGGGGAAGGTCTGTCGCCTTCTTTGGAGGACTTCGGTGGTCAGGGACAACCACCCTCCAACCGTCCCTTGCTCGACAACCTCTCCATGGCCCTGATTGAAAGCGGATGGAGCATAAAGAAGACGGTCCGTCTTATCGTGACGAGTAGGGCTTACCGGCAAAGCTCCCTTGTCTCTGCCGAACTTGCCCGTCTCGATCTCGAGAACAAGTGGTTCGGCCGGCAGGCCCGATACCGCCTGCCCGCCGAGATGATCCGGGACAACGCACTTTTCGTGAGCGGCTTGCTTCAGGAAGGGGATGAGTTTGCTTTTTCAAAGCCCTACCAACCTGCGGGATATTACCGTCACTTGAACTTTCCCAAGCGATCCTATCGCCACGATACGAATACGAACCAATGGAGACGCGGTGTCTACCTGCATTGGCAAAGACAATTCCTGCATCCCATGATGAAGGCCATGGATGCCCCCTCGCGGGAGGAGTGCATCGCCAAGCGCCCCCGATCCAATACTCCCAATGCCGCCCTTGCCCTGCTTAACGATCCGACCTTCGTGGAAGCTGCCCGGGCCTTCGCCGCCCGTATCATCAAAGAGAAGAAGGGAACTACCGAGGAACGCGTCCAGTTTGCCTGGCGGACCGTTTTGTCCCGTGAAGCCAAGGCTGATGAAGTTGCCCTCTTGCTCGGACTTTTCAAGGAAAGCGCGAAGGAATATGCGGCCCATCCCGAGGAGGCAAAGAAGCTCCTCCAAGTTGGCTTGGCTCCAGCGGATGCCTCCCTTGATCCCTTGGATTTGGCTTCCTGGACGATGGTGTCTCGAGCCATTCTCAACTTGGGGGAAACCAACATCAGAAACTAAAATGAATCAGCCCGATAACCCAACCGCTTTAAAAAGAAGGACTTTTCTTAATCAGGCCGGACTGGGACTGGGGATGACGGCCTTTCACTCCCTTCTTTCCCGGGACTTGTCCGCGGCCTCGGGACCACAGAGCCTCTCCCCCATGCTTGCTAGAGCCAAGCGGGTGATCTTTCTTTGTATGTCAGGCGGACCGTCTCACCTGGAAACGTTCGACTACAAGCCCAAGCTCGACCAGATGGACGGCAAGCCGATGCCCGATTCCTTCACCAAGGGTCAGCCCATCGCCCAACTGCAGGGACAGGCCCTGCGAGTCCTTGGGCACCAGACCAAGTTCCGCAAGTATGGGAGCTGCGGCCAATACGTAAGCGACTTTCTACCTCATACGGCCAAGATGGTGGACGACATTGCGGTCATCCGCTCCATGGTCACCGAGCAGATCAACCATGACCCCGCTCATACCTTCATGAACACGGGCACCGTGATCAGCGGACGGCCCTCCATGGGTTCCTGGGTCAATTACGGGCTGGGTTCGGAATCTCAGGATCTACCCGGATTCGTCGTCCTGACCAGCGTGGGAGGACGCAACCCTCAGCCCATTGCCTCCCGCCAGTGGTCGTCCGGTTTTCTGCCCAGCCGCTTCCAGGGAGTGGAATTCAATTCCGCAGGGGATCCGGTTCACTACGTAAGCAGCCCGTCTGGGGTCTCGGCAAAGTCTCAGTCATCCCTCGTGCGTACCATCACCGCCCTCGACCGCAAGCGCAATTCCCTGCTCGCCAACCCCGAGGTCGATACCCGTATTTCCGCTTATGAAATGGCTTTCCGCATGCAGGCCAGCGTGCCTGGCCTGATGGACGTTTCCGACGAACCCGCTTCCGCCCTTGATCTCTATGGAGCAAAGCCCGGTGATGGCAGCTACGCTTCCAATTGCCTTCTGGCCCGCCGTCTCGTTGAGCGTGGCGTACGCTTCGTTCACTTGTATCACCGTGGATGGGACCACCATGGCGGGTTGGCCAACTACATGAAGATTTGTTGCGGCCTGACCGACCGTCCTACCTGGGCTCTCCTGACCGATCTCAAGCAACGCGGATTACTCGAGGACACCTTGGTGATCTGGGGGGGGGAGTTCGGCCGTACTCCCATGTTCCAGGGAAAGGGCGGGGCCGGAAGGGATCATCACATCAAGGGCTTTTCCATGTGGATGGCGGGAGGAGGCATCAAAGGCGGAGCCAGTCACGGGGCTACGGACGAGCTCGGGTATCATGCCCGCAAGGACGTGGTTCACGTGCGCGACCTTCATGCCACCATGCTTCATCAGCTTGGGATCAATCACGAGAATTTCAGTTTCCAATACCAGGGCCTGGACATGCGCCTGACCGGGGTGGAAAAAGCAAAGGTGGTCAGACCGATCCTTGCTTAGGGGTCTTGCCCGGCTCTAATTCTTCCAGCGGAAGGTTTCTCCTTCCAGGATCAAGTTGCGCTTGGCGCTGCGCTTGGGCGAGGGCTCTGCAAATTTTTCCGGGCCAGCGGAAGTCAGGCGCTTTTTGATTTCGGCGAATTCAGCTTTTTGCGCCAAGTTGTTCCATTCGTTGGGATCCTTGCGGACGTCGTAGAGTTCCTCGCCCCCGTCCTGGTAGCGGATATACCTCCAGTTCCGGTTCATGATGGCGAAGGACTCGGGAAACATATGAGGCAGGTAGACCTCCCGGTCCTTGGCCTTCGATGGGTCGGCCAAGGTTCCGGCGATGGAAGTCCCCTCCAGCTTTTGCGGTGCCTCTGGCAGGCCGCATAGCTCGACGAAGGTGGGGTACGCGTCGATCAGGCTGACGGTGACGTCCGTATCAACGCCCTTGGCCACGCCCGGCCCGGCCCATATGAAAGGAACGTTGGAGGTGCGCTCCCAAAGTGTGTGCTTGCCCCAGTCTCCCTTTTCGCCGTGGTGATAGCCATGGTCGGACCAGAGGACCACGATAGTGTTGTCCGCGTAGGGGCTGGCGGCGAGTGCGTCGAGAACTCGGCCGATCAGGGCGTCCGCATAGCTCATGCAGGCAAGGTATCCGTGCAGGGCTTCCTTGACCGCGCCCAGCTTGACCAGACGCTGGTGAATGCGCGAGCGGTTGGTCTTGATCCGCCTGATTTTCTCGGGCAGGTCGTCCAGGTCGTCGGCCTTGTAGGGTGGAAGCTCGATCTTCTCTCTCTCGTAGAGGTCGAAGTACTTTTGCGGGCAGTAGTTCGGGAAATGCGGGGCGTAGAGTCCCATGGCCAGAAAGAAGGGCTTCTCCCATTTCTTGCCCAGTTGATCGATCGTCCACTGGGCCCGGATGGTGTCTGCAAGCTCGCTCTCCCTTTCGTCGGGGATGGGGCCGAATTCCATGAATCCGCTGTTCGTCTTGGGGGCTCCGGGAACCCGCTGGTAGGTGCCGTATGGACGGGGGCTGGGAAAGGGGACCTCGTCCGACCACGAATCCATGGGGTATCCCGTTTCGCGCTGGCGCTTGGAACGGACCCGGAACTCGTCCCACCCGCGCAGGTCGACCGCCCCTGCGGGGTGATGGAAGAGTTTCCCCGTTCCCATGGTACGGTAGCCGGCCTTCCGGAAGCTCCCCTGGAGGGAAAGAATTTCAGGGTGGTCCACGAAGTAGAGGGCCGAGGAGTAGCATCCCGTTGTGGAGGCGAACTGGCCGGAGAAGATGGCGGCCCTTGAGGGAGCGCAGAAGACTCCGGCGGTATGGGCGTTGGTGAAGTTCACTCCCCGCTTGGCCAGGCGGTCGATGTTGGGGGTGATGGCGGAAGGGGTGGTCCCGTGGCAACCGATCCAGTCGTTCATGTCGTCCACCGCAAGGAAGAGAACGTTCGGCGGGGCCGCGTTGAGCGATGCTGTTGCCAGAAGGACGGCGGTGAGGAAAGAACTTGTTTTCATTTGAAGTTAAGCTTGTCGAAAGCCCGGGTCAAACGGGCCTTGGCGGATTGAGCCTGCTTGTCCGCCGGCTCATCGGGGAGGGCCTTTTTTTCGGCAGGGTCTTGCTTGAGGTCGAAAAGTTTTCCGTTGGCGTAGAGTTTCCAGCGCTGGTCGCGGACGAAGGCTTTGCCGCCTCGCGATTGGGAGAATGCATGGTTCCTGCGGGGACCTTCGAGGCCACGGAAGCTTCGGGCGAAGCTCCTGCCATCGAGCGGGCGCTTGGGTTCCGTTTTGGCTCCCGCCAGTTCGGCCAAGGTGGGCAACCAGTCGCTGAAGTCGACCAAGTCCCGGCTAACCGAGCCTTCCTTAACCGTACCCGGCCAGTTCACGATGAGCGGGACCCGGGTACCAGCGTCCCTGAGCGACCCCTTGCCGCCCGGGATGTTCTCCCCCTTGCGGGTGACCACGACTTTCTCGTACTCGTACTTGGAGCCTTTTTTGCCGAGGTGCCTTAGCTTGGAACGGGATGCGGTGCCGTTGTCCCCGGTGAAGATGAGGGCCGTATCCCGACGGATGCCGAGCCGGTCCAGGGTGGCCACCAACTTACCCACGGTGGAGTCCATCGAGGCGATCATTTCCCCGTAGTTCATCCAGCGGTCCTTGCCCGGCAGATAGGGGACCTGCCATTTGAGGTCGTCGGTTACGTCATGGGCCAAGGCCATCGGAAAATAGGCAAAAAAGGGCTTCCCCCTCCGGTGCGCCTTTTCCATGAAAGCGGAGAGGAACTCGGCATAAAGGTCGGGGCCATAGCTTCCTTTCTCGGTTCGGGGAGGCTTGTACCTGCGGTAGAGAAAGGGATCGTGGAATCTGGCTCCCTCGTGCCATCCGAAAAGGAGCCACTCGTCAAATCCAACCCGGCCCGGTTGCCCGGGATCCTTCTTGAGCAGGGTCATCTGCCATTTTCCCGCCACCGCGGTAGCGTAGCCCGCCCCCTGCATGATCCGGGCGATGGACCGGTCCTCCTCCTTCTTGGGGAAGCCCCCCCAACCGGTCTTCAGGCGGAAGGGATAGCGTCCCGTCATCAGGGCAAGCCTGGACGGGTGGCAGACCGGCATACTGTAGCAATGCTCAAAGCGCATGCCGTTCTTTGCCAGGGCATCCAGTTGAGGAGTCTCGAAGGATTCTCCTCCGTAGCACCCGATGGGTTCCAGGCCGACGTCGTCCGCCATAATTAGAAGGACGTTGGGTTTTTGGGCAGGGGCGCCTGCGGCGAGAAGGGAGAAGACCTGTAAGGCGAACGGAACAAAAGCTTGGAATTTCATGATTCAGCTCGCGGTACCGATCGATTCGATGAAGGCCTGCAGGGTTTCATCGTCCATGGAGACGAGGTTGCCGTCTTCGGGAAAATTTCCTTCCCGGACGTCTTGGGCGAATTCCCGGAAGGCCGAGATTCTTTCTTGCTGGAGACGGTCGAATTCCGCCCGGAAGTTGCGGTAGGCCTTGGCGTGCCGGGGAATGCGCTCGTCGTAGTCTCCGAGGACGTCGTCGGAGAAAAGGAACTGGGTGTCGCACCCGTCTCCCGAGCCGAGAGACATGAGCAGCAGGCTGGTCTGAGAGCAGAGGTGGGCGGCGAGCTGATGAGGCACCAGTTCGATCTCCGCGGCGTAGGCCCCGGCATTCTCCAGGGCCTTCATCTCGCGCCAAAGACGGAGGGCCTCCTCAAGGGTTTTGCCGATCGCCCGGTAGCCCGTCCAAGTGGCATGGCGGGGAACCATCCCGAGATGTCCGACAACGGGCAAGCCCTCGCGCGCCATGGCTTCCACGATCAGAGGACTGGCCGAACAATAAACCGAACTGGCCCCAAGTTCCATAGCCTTGAAGCCGATGCGGATGGCTTCTTCCGAAGATGCCAAGCCATGGGGCGTAGCCGTCGATATGAAGCGGGTAGGGGCGGCTTGCACGAGGAGAGGCAAACGGGCCTGGCTCTCGGAAGAATCGAAACTGCAGCTGAGTAGATCGATCCCCGCCTCCTCGGCGGCGGCGGCCTCCTCTGGCGACTTGACGTGGAGATGGGTCAGGCGGCGCTTGCCCTTGAGGGAGCGCAGTTCGGAGATCGTGTATTTCTTGATCGGACGGAGCATGGACCGATTCTTGGGCGCTCCCTTCGGCGTGGGCAAGCACAGACCGATCTTTTTCACCATTTGGCGGCCTCTGCCGTCAAGCGCGGAACTTTTGCTTTACAGGAGGTTGAATTTGCTCCACTCCACTTGATGTCCATCAATGCCCAAATGAACATCACCATACCTAAAGAATCCGATCCTTCGGAGAAGCGCGTAGCGATTGCCCCGGTTAATGTCGTTGCATTCTCCAAACTTGGCTACGACGTCCGGGTGGAAGCGGGGGCCGGGGAGTCCGCCAATTTTCCCGATTCGACCTACCAGTCGGCCGGGGCAATCATCGTGTCCGACAGGTCCGAGGTTTGGAGCCAGGCGGATCTGCTCCTCAAGCTGGACCCACCGACCATGGAGGAGGCTTCCATGATCCGCGAGGGGTCAACCCTGATCAGTTTTGCCTACCCGGCCCGAAACGAGGATTTGCTCAAGGTCCTTGGCGAGAAAAAGATCAATTTCCTGGGCATGGATTGCGTACCGCGAATTTCCCGGGCCCAGTCCATGGATGCCTTGAGTTCCATGGCCAATGTCGCGGGCTATCGGGCGGTTGTGGAGGCTTCCCACCAATTCGGAAGATTTTTCACCGGGCAGATCACCGCCGCAGGCAAGGTTCCTCCCGCCAAGATCCTCGTCATTGGGGCTGGGGTTGCCGGTTTGGCGGCCATCGGGGTGGCTCGCAATATGGGTGCAATCGTACGCGCTTTCGATACTCGTCCTGCAGTGAAGGAAGAAGTGAAGAGCTTGGGAGGCGAGTTTCTCGAGCTTGATCTCGAGGAGGATGGAACTGGTTCCGGTGGGTATGCCAAGGTGATGAGCAAGGATTTCATCGAGGCGGAAATGAAACTCTTTGCCGAGCAAGCCGAGGAAGTGGACGTCATCATAACCACCGCCATGATTCCCGGCAAAAAATCTCCTGTGCTGATTACCGAGGATATGGTCAAGAGCATGAAGCGCGGCTCGGTCATCGTCGACTTGGCGGCTGAGGGCGGTGGGAATTGCGAACTGACCGAACCGGGTGAAGCCAAGGTTGTCCATGGGGTGAACGTTCTCGGGTATACCGATTTGCCTTCCCGCCTGCCCACCCAGTCCAGCCGCCTGTACGGCAACAACCTGGTCAAGCTCGTAAACTTGCTTGGCTCGGCCGATGAATTTTCAATTGATCAGGAAGACGAGGTTGTCCGCGGAGCCTTGGTCCTGGACGAGGGCAAGCTTTCCTGGCCACCTCCGAAGGTGGAGATCAGCCAGCAACCGGCCAAGCCAAAGGATGAGCCGGCACCGGTTTCCGAGGGGGAGGCAGCCGGCGGATCATCGATCTTTTCCCCAGGTATGATGTTCGGGCTCTTGGCCATTGTTCTTTTGGCTTTGGGTTGGAAGGGTGAAAACGACTTTCTCGATCAATTAACAGTTTTCGTATTGTCCTGCTTCGTTGGATACATGGTGGTCTGGAACGTCACGCCATCCCTCCATACGCCCCTCATGAGCGTTACCAACGCAATCAGCGGGATCATCCTGATCGGAGGCATGCTCTTCGTCACGGGAGCGGAACTATGGAAAGAAACCAAGAGCATTCTCGCCGGGGTGGCGATCTTCTTGGCTACCATTAACGTCGCCGGTGGTTTTCTAGTGACCCACCGCATGCTCAAGATGTTTCGCAAGGAATGACTACGGGTATAGTAACTACGGCTTATCTGGTTTCGGGAATCCTGTTCGTCATGAGCTTGGGCGGTCTGTCCAAGCAGGAAAGCGCCCGCAAGGGTAACCTCTACGGAATCATCGGGATGGCTTTCGCCATTATCGCTACTTTCATCAAGCTCTCCCTAGATAAGGACGCAGGAGAAATTAACTTACAATTCCTAGCTCCGCTGATGATTGGAGGGGCCTTGATTGGTACCATTCTCGCCAAAAGAGTCGAGATGACCTCCATGCCGGAATTGGTTGCCATTCTCAACAGCTTTGGCGGGGCGGCCGCCCTTTTGGTCGGCTTGTCCACTTTTCTAGACCCCTCAAATGCTCAGCTGATTGGAAGCGAAAAATTGATCCACGACATCGAGATTCTGCTCGGTGTCTTTGTCGGCGGGGTAACCTTCACTGGCTCGGTCATTGCATTCGGCAAGCTTCGCGGGTCACTCAGTGGGAAGCCTTTTCTGCTTCGAGGCAGACATATGCTTAACCTGGGAATGCTCGGCTCTTCGATTTGGCTGGGTTCGCAATTCCTTAACCAAGGGCATGATCAGGCCTGGTTATCGCTACTCATCGTAATGGCTATTTCCCTCGTTCTCGGGATACATCTAATCGTGGCCATCGGGGGGGCCGACATGCCGGTGGTCGTATCCATGCTTAACAGCTACTCGGGTTGGGCCGCGGCCGCGGCCGGGTTCATGCTCAAGAACGATTTGCTCATCATCACGGGCGCTTTGGTCGGGAGCAGTGGAGCCATCCTCAGCTACATCATGTGCAAGGCCATGAACCGGAGCCTCGCCAACGTCATTTTCGGCGGTTTCGGCACCAGTTCAGGCTCGTCTCCAGGCGGGGGTGGCGAAGTCGAGGGAACGATTACCGAGACCACCGCAGACCAAGTTGCGGAGGAGTTGAGGGAAGCCAAGGAAGTGATGATCGTGCCGGGCTACGGCATGGCGGTCGCACAGGCTCAGCACGTGGTCAAGGACATCACCGAGACCCTGCGGGCAAAGGACGTCAACGTACGCTTTGCCATTCATCCCGTCGCCGGCCGCCTGCCCGGGCACATGAACGTACTGCTGGCCGAGGCCAACGTTCCCTACGACATCGTTTTCGAAATGGACGAGATAAACGACGACTTGCCCGAGGTCGACTTGCTTCTGGTCGTCGGGGCGAACGATATCGTCAACCCATCCGCCTTGGAGGACTCGAGCAGTCCGATTGCCGGGATGCCCGTCATCGAGGCTTGGAACGCAAAGTCCGTGGTGGCTCTCAAGCGGAGCATGGCGGCCGGTTACTCGGGGGTCGAGAACCCCCTTTATTTCAAGGATAACACGGACATGCTCTTCGGGGACGCCAAGGATACTTTGTCCGCCGTGTTTTCCAAGCTCGGCTGAATTCAAAAAGTCCGGGTCGGTAGCAATTCGCTTGCCCGACGGGCTGGGCTTAAAAAGGATAGGGGATGCATATTCGTTCCATTCCCTTGCTTGCCTTTCTCATTCTTTGCCCGTTGCTGGGCGCCCAAACCGTCTATAAGCCCAAATTGGTCAACAGCAAGACGGGTGAGCATCACGACTTCCCCTTGGGCGTGCTGGAGGCGACCGGCCGGCTCAAGGATGGTGAAAAGGAAATTCTCGTCATGGACGTCGGCAAGGACGGCGTTGCGGATCGAGGAGGACTCAAGGCCGGTGACCGCCTGATGAGGATCGAGGGAAGGACGCCCGGGCCCTTCTCCAAGAGCACGGATGCCGGGCTGGACGGTCCGCAAGCGCTTTTGGGAGAGGCCCTGGACCGCAAGTCGGCGGCTTCGAGACCGGTCCTCTCGCTCAAAGTAAGAAGGGAAGCTGGCCAAGCCGATTTGTCCATCGAGTTGCCCGGGAGCCCCTCCTATTCCCTCTCTCGCCCCCAAGCCTGCGGCAAGCGGAAGGCTTTCCTATCCGCGATATCCCGCCATCTGGTGGAAGTTCAGGACAAGAATGGTCGCTGGAAGCCCGGGGTAGGTGGGGATGCGGACGTCTATACCACTGCCTTCTGCGGATTGGTTCTCCTCGCCGACAACGACCCGGCTCACCTTGGCGCCATCAAGCGGGGCATCGGATTCGTCAAGAAGGCGAGCATCGACTCCATCGACCTGGATGACCCCAAGGTGGGGCCCAAGAACTGGCAAACCGCGGCCAACGGGATCTTCCTCGCCGAGTATCAACTGGCGACTGGAGACAAGACCTTTTGGGAGGATCTCAAGACCTGCTGCGACTTACTGGCCAAGAGGGTGACCGAACAGGGGACTATGGGGCACCACTTCGCCATCCCCTACAGCGGGGGCGGGCTGATCGTAATCAACGTCCAGGCCCACTTGGCTTGGGCCCTGGCTGAAAAGTGCGGGCACCCGATTGACGAAAAGGCCTGGGAGAATTCCCTTCGTGAGGTACGCAAGTCCGAAGACCGGAAGACCGGGGCCTTGGGCTATTCCTCGCGGGCTCCCGGCAGCCCCGACGTTGCGGCCCGTACAGGAGCCATGGCCACGGCTCTTGGCGTCGCTGGGAGGGAGAAGGCTTTCGCGAAGTCACTGGCCGAGTCACTCGTCCGGCTCAACGCTCGGATGCGTCATGCCCATGCCATGTCCTCGATCGGCATGATCTTCGGCTTTTCCGGAATCAAGCAGGGTAGCCCGAGAAATCATTCCAAAGTCATGAAGGCTTGGGCTCCCTACCTCGAGCTGAGCCGCTTGCCCCATGGAGGAGCGGCCTTTTTCGGGGGGAAGCGGAACATCGGTGGCGACCAGTACCTCGGGCTTTCCTCCATCGGAAACGCCACCACGGGCCTGGTGCTCGCGAGCGCCGACAACAGGCTCTTCATGCACGGTGGAACCCGCAAGGGCTGGTTCGGCACAGGCAATTGACGAGCTGCCCCTCTCCCGAAATGCCGAGATCACTAACACTCATTTTCTTTGTCCTTGGTCTGTCGGCCATTGGGGCGTCGGCAGAAAGTACGAAGCCCAACTTTATTTTCATTCTCGTCGACGACCAGGGATACTACGACCTGGGATGTTATGGGGCCACAGAGGTGAAAACCCCCCGCATTGACGCAATGGCTAAGGAAGGCATCCGTTTTACGGACTACTATGCCGCCGCTCCCATTTGCAGCCCCTCTCGGGCGGGCCTGTTGACCGGTTGCTACCCGCGGCGCGTGGGCAGCGCAATCTGGGTCCACCGGGCGGATTCCCCAACGGGCATTCATCCCGACGAATTGACCCTTCCCGAACTGCTCAAGGACAATGGCTACAAGACCGCCTGCATCGGAAAATGGCACCTCGGGTTTCATGAACCCTTTCTTCCCCGCAACCAGGGCTTCGACCACTACTTCGGTTTATTGCACAACCTCGACCCCGTGGAGACGGTCTTCTTCGAGAACAAAGGCGGTGTGCCCCTGATGCGCAAGGGCAAGGTCGTGAAGCGTCCGGCGGATGAGAACGAGTTGACCAAGCTCTACACCGACGAAGCCATAGCTTTTGTAGAGCGCAATAAGGAAGAGCCCTTCTTCCTCTACCTGCCCCATACCATGCTTCACGTCCCGCTCGGGGTGAGCGAAAGATTCAAGGGTAGTTCCCAATGGGGAGAATACGGCGATGCCATCCAGGAACTCGATCACAACGTGGGACGAGTCATTGATTCGCTTAAACGATTGAAAATTGCGGACAATACGCTGGTCATTTATGCATCAGACAACGGACGGGGACCGGGAAGAAACCCGGAGCAGAAAATCCGGGGACGAAAGCTATCCACTTTTGAAGGAGGCATCCGGGTGCCCGCCATCGCATGGGGACCGGGACTTGGATTGCCTGCTGGGCTGGAGTCATCCGCCGTTACACGGGCCATGGACTGGTATCCCACCCTTGCCACCTTTGCGGGAATCAAGGTTCCCCAAAGCCGTGTCGTCGATGGCCGTGACCTTGTCCCCCTGCTTAAGGGTAAAACCAAGTTCGTTCCTGCCCCGGGCATGAAGAAATCATTGAATGCAGACGTTCCATTGAGGCGTACATGGAACCCGGGTAGTGAATGGAAAGAGATCATTCTTCGGCACGAATACAACGATGCTTTTTTCTATCACGGGAGCCAGGGCGCCTTGTCCGCCGTGCGCTGGCGCAATTGGAAGATGTATTTGAATCCAAGCTTGGAACTGTACGACCTGTCCACCGACCCTGGTGAGTCGAAACTCGTTCGTAACCGGGAGATGGTTCGCAAGCTGCGTGGAATGTCCATTTTGTTTCAAGAGGAAATGCTGGCCGATGCCCGCCCTCCCGGTCGGGTGAAAGTTTCCGCCTCGGCGGATTTAAAACAGCATGTGCCGCAATCCACCTTGGATCGACTGAACGCCAAGTTGGATCTGACCTATGCAAATTATGGGAATCGTTCTTTGGAGATGGACCTTTACCGGCCGAAAGGCGTGTGGGGAGCACTGCCGGCGATCGTTTGCATCCATGGGGGAGGCTGGGCGAAGGGAAGCAAGGCGAATTACACCAAGATTGCCCAGGCCTTGGCTGCCCGCGGTTACGTTGCGGCCACCATTTCCTACCGTCTTAGTGGAGAGGCCCCGTTCCCCGCCGCCATTCAAGATTGCAAGGCCGCGGTCCGTTTCCTGCGGGCCAATGCCCGGACTTATGGCATCAATCCGGATGGAATTGGGGCAATTGGATCCTCGGCTGGAGGGCATTTGGCCGCTCTGTTGGCTACCTCGCATGGGGTTGAGGAACTGGAAGGCAAGGGTGGGCACTCTTCCTTAAGCAGCCGTGTCCAGACGGCCGTGCCGATGGGTGCCCAGACGGATTTTCTTTCCGACCGCACCAGAGAAATATCCCGGGAACGCCTGATATGGAAACAATTCATGGGTGGTTCTCAGGACGAACGCCCGGAGGCTTATCGCCTGGCTTCCCCCCTCGAACACCTGGACAAGGACGATCCGCCTTGTTTGTTCATAACCGGGGAGACGGATGACGAGAGCACCCGGGCGACTAAATTCAGAAAGCGCATGACTGAAATCGGTCTTTCTTCGGGTCTTGAGATCATTCAAGGCGCGCCGCACGGCTTCCTGACAAAGCAAGTGTGGTTTGACCAAATGATCGATGCGGCGGACCGGCACTTCGAACGCCACCTTAAGTGAGGGGCGGTCGACGCCCGAGCGACTGAATTCCCCCACCTCTGTGGGTAAGCATTTGCAACTTTGGTGCCGTTTTTCTAGTTTGAAAGAGTTGAATTGGAAATGACTCGGTTAATCGTAACGCTGGCATGTATGCTTATGTGCTTCGGCCAAGGCCTTTACCCCGCTGACTTCTCGAAAGGTGAAAAGCTCTTTGCCCTCAAGGTGAAGCCTTTGTTCGTCCAGAAATGCATGGCTTGCCACGGGGATGACCCGAAGAAGATCAAGGGCGACCTCGACATGCGTACGCGCGAATCGCTTCTCCTCGGCGGGGAAACGTACGAGGACGAAGTCTTGATTCCCGGGAAGGGAGAAACAAGCTTTCTCTATATTCTAACCACCCGGGTGGAGGAGGACATGGAGATGCCCCCCAAGGAAGCGGACAAGTTGACCAGGGAAGAGACTTGGTCGATTCGCGACTGGATCGACGAGGGAGCGCCTTGGCCGAGCGAGGATCGCGTAGCCCGCATCCAGGAGGAATACGCCGAGGGCGAACAAGTGGCTACCTCCAAGGCCTTGTCCGAGGAATGGCAGAAGCGTCGCTACGAGACAGGGAAACTTTGGGCCTACCGGCCGCTTAAGGTTGAGGACGTGCCTGCGAGCGAACACCCTGTCGACTGGTTCGTGAACCGTAAACTCAAGGAAACCGGGCTTGATCCTGCTCCTGATGCATCCCCCCGCGCATTGTATCGTCGCCTGTCCTTCGGATTGACCGGGTTGCCTCCTGATCCGGTCGCGGCAGCCAAGTTTGAGCGCGAGTTGGCTAAATCCAAGGACTCGCTCCTTGGTCATGTCGAAGAGTTGATGGCCACTCCTCATTACGGGGAACATTTCGCGAGGCATTGGCTGGACGTTGCGCGCTATGCCGACTCCGCCGGGTTTGCCAACGACTACGCCCGCCCCAATGCCTGGCGTTACCGTGACTACGTCGTGCGCTCCTTCAACCGTGACAAACCTTACGACCGTTTCGTGAAGGAACAGGTCGCGGGGGACGAGATGGATCCGGATAATCCCGAGAACCTTGTGGCTGTAGGATTTTTGCGCATGGGCCCATGGGAACAGACGGGCATGAGCGTATTCAAGGAAACCCGCCAGATGTGGCTGGACGACGTGACCGACTCGGTGGGCCAAACCTTTCTCGCCCATGCCATGCAATGCGCCAAGTGCCATGACCATAAGTTCGATCCCGTTCCAACCCGCGACTACTATGGAATGATGGCGGTTTTCTCGACCACCCAGTTTGCCGAGCGCAAGGCGCCTTTCCTTCCCTCCGAGTCCAAGCATGGCTTCGCAGGCTTCCGGTCCCTGACCCAGTCCAAGATAGCCGGCTACGAGCGCCAAAAAAAGGAACTGTCCCAAAAGATCAATCGGTTGAAAAAGGCGGAGACCGGTACCGCCAAGGTGGGAGACAACGGACTGGACCCCGGTGACGAAGCCTCACAATCACGCATTTTTAAGAATCTGATCCGGCACCGCATCGAACTTGATCGTATTGAGCCGGTCACGCACTCCGTTTTTACCGGCAAAACCGTTTCAATGAAAAACGTTCAAGGCCGCTTGAAGATGCCTCAGGATCCTTGGGGCAAGGGCTACCTCGACCCGGACGTTATCTACGACGGAGGCAGCGTCTACTCCCAAGGCGATGCCGTGAAGCCGGGTGGGCTGAGCGCCGCGGAATCCCTCGGAGGCATGGAAGCCAGTTCTTTTCCGGCAGGTCGGGGCAAGCGGCGGTTGGCCCTTGCCGAGTGGATGGTGAGTGAGAAAAACCCCCTTGCCGCCCGGGTCATGGTCAACCGTATCTGGTCCTGGCATTTCGGACGGGGGATCGCGGGCAACCCCAACAATTTCGGAGGTACCGGTGAGTTGCCCACCCATCCAGCGTTGCTCGATTACTTGGCCGATTGGTTCATGAAGAACGGATGGTCGGTCAAGAAATTGAATGCCTTGATTCTGTCCTCCCAAACCTACCGTCGCAGTAGCCTTCACCCGGATCCGGAATCTCTCGACGAGAAGGATCCCAAGGGACAATTGTATGCCAGCTTTCTTCCGCGTCGACTGGTTGCTGAGGAAATCCGCGATTCCATGTTGGCGGTGAGCGGGGAACTGAATCCCAAGGTCGGAGGCATTCCGTCCCGGCCCGACCTTAATCCGGAGGTGGCTTTTCAGCCGCGCCAAATCATGGGCGGGACCGCGTCGGTCTATGAGCCGGACCCTTTGCCCAGCCAAAGAAACAGGAGAACGATTTATGCGGAGAAAATCCGCGGCTTGAGGGATCCGTTCCTCGAGACCTTTAACCAGCCGGGGCCTGATGATTCCTGCGAACTCAGGCAAAGCTCCACCGTGGCGCCACAAGCACTAACCCTTTTGAACGCGGAGGAGGTCCATGATCGGGCTTTGGCCTTTGCCGCTCGCCTCCTGAAAGAGAGGAAGAAAGAACCGGCCGTCATTCAAAGAGCCTTTGCCCTTGCCCTCGGGCGTTCCGCTTCTGCGGACGAGCTGTCGGCTTGCATCGAACGCTGGAAGCAGGCCAGAGCAACTGAGAAAGAAAAGACGCCCGTTCCCAGGACCTATTTCCAAAAAATCAAACGTACCGTGATGGCCGAGAAGACCGGCGAACCCTATGACTTTTGGGAACTTCTGCCCGTGTTCGAATCCTATCAGCCTGATCTGCAGGGTAGTGAGGTGGATGCAAGGACACGAGGACTTGCCCACGTCTGTCTGGTAATCTTCAACTTGAACGAATTTTCCTATCTTGATTAGATCGAAAACTTCTCATGAAAAGCAGAAGCCCGAACCTTGTCGCCAGCCTGACCCGTCGCGAAGCCCTCTATGGCATGGGCGGGGGACTTGGTTCGCTGGCGTTTTCCTCCATGCTTCAAGCAGAGGGCTCGTCCCAGCAAGGAGTGCATCACCCGGCCAAGGCAAAACGGTGCATCTTTCTCATGATGGAAGGCGGGCCATCGCACATCGATACTTTCGATCCCAAGCCCGAACTGGCCAAGCGCCACTTGCAGAAGTTCAATCGGAGCGGAGAAAAGGAGAGCGCCATGTCCTCGGGCGAGCGCTATTTCGTCAAGAGCCCCTTCGATTTCATAAAGGCCGGCACCTGTGGGGCGGATGTCTCGGCGGAATGGAAACACCTCAAGGAACGGGTGGACGACCTCTGCTTTTACCGCGGTTGCCAAGTCGAGTCCGTCAACCACCCTACGGCCTGTTATCACGTCAACACCGGCAACCGCTTTGGCGGCGATCCTGCAGTTGGGGCTTGGGTAACCTATGGTTTGGGTACGCTCAATGACAACCTGCCCGGATTCGTAGTCCTTCCACGGACGAGCTATCCGCAGGGCGGAGCCTCCAACTGGTCCAACGGGTACCTGCCTGCCGATCACCAAGGCACTCCCCTGCGTCCCGAAGGCAGTCCGATTCTCGACTTGCATGCCCCGCCCGGAATTACCCGCAAGGATCAGCGCAACAATTTAGACCTGCTGGCCAAGCTCAACGGAAAACATTTCAAGGCCCGCCCGCAACAAGGAGAGCTCGATGCCAGGATGTCCTCTTACGAATTGGCTTACCGGATGCAAATGGAAGTGCCGGGCATCCTCGACCTGAAGGGCGAATCCGAAAAGACCAAGGATGCGTATGGCATTGGGGACTCCAAGACGGATTCCTTCGGCCGCAAGTGCCTCTTGGCCCGCCGCCTAGTGGAGAAGGGGGTTCGCTTCGTCCAGGCCTATGCCGGGAACTGGGACAGTCACGACTATATTGAGCGGGCTCACGGTTCGCTTATTCGCTCCGTCGACAAACCCATCGCCGCCCTGCTTGGCGACCTTAAGGAACGCGGTCTGCTCGAGGATACCTTGGTGGTTTGGTGCGGTGAGTTCGGACGTACCCCGGACAATGGCATCAGGGGCGGGGGTACAAGCTATGGTCGCGACCACAACCCAAAGGCCATGACGATGTGGTTTGCCGGCGGCGGGATCAATGCCGGGCACACCATTGGAGCTACCGACGAGATCGGGGCCGAGGCCGTCGAGTGCGTCCACCATATCCGCGACGTTCACGTTACTTGGCTGAACCTGCTTGGTCTGGACGACGACAAATTGACCTACTACCACGCCGGGCGTCACAAGCAACTCAGCCAGTTCGGCGGCGAGGTTATTCGGGAGTTGATCGCCTGACGTTCTTTTGACGTTCCTTTGACTCTGGCGTGACGACTTTGAGGGCTGTTTGTGCTTTCCTGTCCTTTCTCCGAAATCCGTTTCTGGTTCCAATGAAAAAAAGCTTATGAAAAAACTTTCCTTCATCCTCCTCTTTGCCGCGAGCTCTCTTTTCGCCGTAGGTTCCGGCTTTGCCCGCAAAGAGATTAAGGACGGGAAGATCCCTGCCCTCGCCACCGACCCCAGGCCTCCGATCTACCGGACTTTCTCGCTCGGCAAGGAGTCCAGGCAAAACCTTCATGAAATGACCCTAATCATTGCATGGAGCCCGACCCAAAAAGGACGGACGGGGAAATCCGGATATCAAATCTGGGGAGACGAGAGGATCCTTTCGAAAAAACAACTCACCCATAGTCTGCATGCCATTTATGAGTCCTATGCGGATTGGGGAGACCGGAAACCTCACGTCCTGGTCATGGGCAATGACTGGGCTGCGGGAAGCGAACTGAATCCCCTGATGAAGAAGCTCTCCAAGGACCATTCGATCGATACTTTCCATTACGGAGCCTCCTTCGCATTTGGGAAGATTGAGTTCAAGAGAAGATGGCCTGAGCTTGACAAGGGCGCCCTCGAGAAAATTGGCCTCGCCATAGACGGAGTCTTCAAAGCGGAAGAAGAAAAGGAATAAACGATGCGTTGCCATTGGGCCGGCAATTGGAAACCATGCAAGGATGAAAACAAGATTACTTCCAGCCAAAGCCTTTGCCCTTGCGGTTATGGTCTTGGCGACGGGTGTTTCGGCTCAGCGTTCCAAGCCATACGACGGTATTAGGATCGAACGCCTTCCCGAGGCAAAGGCCAAGAAAACGATTTCCCTCAACCCCGAGTATTGCGTCTACGGGGAGCCCAAGGCCGGTTTTAAGGGCAAATTGCCTTTGCTCATCTACCTTCATGGAGGCGGTGGGGTAGGCTTGGAGATCGAGAAACCAAGGAGGCAAATTCTTCCCTTACTAGGACCTTTGCAGAGGGCATCGATAGAGACCCTGATCGTGGCCCCCCAGGCAACCGGGAGCCCCAAGCGTGAAAAAGGTAAAGGCGGTTGGCAGGTCCCGGACTTGGACCTTCTGCTTGTTCACCTGCTTGAAACGCTTCCCGTCGATCCCGACCGGGTCTACCTGACCGGGAACAGCATGGGTGGATACGGGACCTTCATGTGGGCGGGATACCGCCCCGGGCATTTTGCCGCCATCGCTCCCATGGTCGGAGGCATTGGCCCGCTTGGTCCCAAGGACGTGACCAAGGACCTCGACCTCTGGGGCCGCAACCTGGCCAAGCTCCC
Organism: Opitutia bacterium UBA7876; assembly: GCA_002500665.1. Taxonomy (GTDB): domain Bacteria; phylum Verrucomicrobiota; class Verrucomicrobiia; order Opitutales; family Seribacteraceae; genus Seribacter. Next base: position 50,831 of record DLRY01000073.1, on the reverse strand, counting down.
CATGCGCGCTTACTACGGCCGGAAGGACCGGGTGGTCCCGGCCGACCGCGGCGAAATGATCATGAAGGCAATTGGGAAAGCCGGTGGCAAGAAGGCCGAGCTTATTGTCTTTGAGGACAAGGGGCATGACGCCGGGAGGGTTCCTTACGGCCAGCCCGAGTTCTTCAATTGGCTCTTCGGTCACAAGAGAAAGAAGTGATGGGATACCGTTCAGGGGTAATCCATTGTTGGTTCCGTATTTTGCCCGTCTTCTGCCTTGCCCTTGTAGGTGCGGCCGGGGAAGGAAAGAGTCCTTCCTTGCCCAAGACCAGCCAGGTGGACAAGCCCGAGATGATCCGCTTCATCAAGCCCGACCCCAAGGCTTTGCCCGGGATCGTCGTGGACGACGTGGATGCGAAGCTTGTCGGGCAATGGAAGCACTCCGTACATACGCCTCCCTTCGTTGGCAAGAGCTACATTCACGACATGAAGGAAGCCAAGGGCAAGAAGTCGGCCACCTTTACCCCGGACCTGCCCAAAGGGGGAAGCTATGAGGTGCGCATGTCTCACAACTCGAACGTCCGGCGGGCCAATGGGGTGCCCGTTACCATCCGTCATGCCGATGGGGAAACCACTATGAAGGTCAACGAGTGCGAGCACGCCCCGATCGAAAAGCTCTTCCGGCCCTTGGGCGTATTCCGTTTCGAGAAAGGGCGGGGTGGTTCCGTCACCATCGGTACCTCGGGCACCGAAGGGAAATACGTAGTCGTGGACTCCGTCCAGTTCCTGCCCGTGCAAGGAAAGCCTTGAGGTGATTGCCGTCTAGGCTTTTCTCGGGAAAAGGGCCTCTCGGCTGTCTCCACCGCTGGGAAGCAGCTTGCCTCCCTCCCACGCTGGAGATGCCCGGCCATTGGCCCAGCGGCTTACCCGGTAGAGGGTGGCGAAGGCAAAATCGGGAGCTTCCGCACCCTGGCCCCCGACGACTTCAGAGCCAAGCCTGACGTTGTCCTGCATCCAGGCGGGAAGACCGAGATGAAAGGCATTGCGCTTCAACTCTCCTTCATGATGGGAGAGGGCGGCCAGTAAATCTCCGACTTCCTCGGGCGTATTCTCGACCATCAGGTTGGGGCTGGGCATTTGTCCCCAGTATTCGGTCTCGATGAGGAGGGTGTCGGCTTTCGGTCGGCGCAGGAGCGCATCCTCGGTCAGGAAATGGACCCCGACGTGGGTACCGTTCCAGTCCGTGGCGTGAGGAAAAAAAACAGCCCGTGGAGACCATTGGTCTAGGATTTCACGAAGCCGGTCGACCGATCTTTCCCACTGCTTGGGGTCATTTTTCCTCGTCTGCAGGGTGACGCATTCCAACCCCCCCGGAATGATTTCCTGGAGCTCGAATCCAATCCAGTCGCATGCCCCCTGAAGCTCATTAAGGCGTTCCTGTTGGCGGGCTCGGTTGCTGCCCAGCGTTACCGCGACGTTGACGATGCGAACGCCACTCTCGCGAAGGAGGCGGAGGGCCAGTCCGCCGATGACGCATTCGTCGTCCGGATGGGGGGAGAGGATGAGGGCAACGGGGGCGTCGTCGTCCAGTTTTGGTTTCTCGGGCTTGGGGATCCCTCCGAAGGGCAGGTCTCTTCCCTCGACAGCGAGCCGCCGGAAGCTCCGGGCGTATTCAAGGTATGGGTTTTGGCTCATGATTGGGTTTGTCCCGTTGCAGGCAGGCTGGCGGCGGCGATGGCCTGGCCGTGCCTCTTGTTTTTCTCGTCGGGTTGGTGGAAGGCAATCTTTTCGTCCAGCTCGGGAAACTCCTCAGCGAGTACTTTTTCCGCTTCCTCCAGAATGACGGCTCCTCCTTCACCCGTGGTCACGCGGCCGAGGATCAAGGCATGAGAGAGGGAATAGAAGGAGGCGTAATGGGCGACCCCGTACCCGAGGTAGGTTCCAATGGTCCTGTAGACGGAGGATGCCTCGGGGCTGCCTTCCGCCATCAATCCCTGCAGGCACTCGAGTTTCTCGGGCAAGCCGAGGGCGGGGTCGATGGGCAGGCCGGTCTTGGGGATCAGGCGTCCGACCGCTTGCTGGGAAAAATACTGGGCCCCGCATCCGACGTCTCCGCTCCATTCGTCTGCAGGGGCGGTGGACGAGTAGTCGACGGGAGCGAAGGCCAGCTCGTTGAGCCAGCTCGTCACTCGTCCCTTGGGGTCTACGTAACCCGTGGCCTCGCTCGTTCCCATGGCGATACCCAGAACGGCATTTCGTTCCAGGCTCATGCTGGCGGCAAGGGCCGTGACTTCCCCATCGTTGATGATGGATAGGGGGACTTCAAGGCTCTTCCCGAGCTCGATGAAAAGGGGACTGATCCTCTCCGTAAAATCGGATTCGGAAATACCCCGGAAGAGTGAGGCGACTCTGGGACGGTTATCCACGAACACCCCGGCCGAGCTTCCGCCGATGGCTTCGAGTCTCGGGAGGTGAGCCTTGGCCTTCTCGATCGAGTCCAGGATTCCGGATTTGTGGTACTCGGGGTCGGTTTGGTGATAGGGGTCCCAGGGTGTTTCTTCGCTAAAGACGACTTCGCCGTCGATCACGGAGGCTACCTTTCGGTCGCTTCCGCCCAAGTCGAAGCCGATGCGGCAGCCATCGAGGTTTCGGCCCAAGGGGGAGGCCAACCTCAGGGGCTCGGGGATCGCGCTCCCGATGGTTCCGGAAAAGGGTTCCCCGTAGACCTTGGCCATGAAGTCCCGGTCGAACCGGCCGCATGGATGATCGCAAAAGCGGTTTTGGAGGGATGCACCGATCTCCTTGGGCCCATCCCAGAACCAGCGACTCCCTCCCCCGGACCAGAGCATGAACTTCAGAAGGCGCTCGACGTGGAGGAGGTTGAGCCCGGCTTGCGGGTGGTTCTCTGCAAGAAGCTTACCTTCCCGGGTGATGGTGGACCCATTGGGCTGTTGGAGGGCGATGCGAAAGGGGACGCTCTGCCCGGATTCATCGATCAGGGCGTGGAAGTCGCGGATCCAAACCGATGCGGGAAGGAATCCCGGGTCAAGGGGAGGGGGGAGGACCGGCTTGCCTAAGTGCATGGCGATGGAGTTCAAGGGAGGGGGGGAATCCCCTCCGGGATGTGGTGAATGCTGTTGTGGATCACCCGCTTGACCCCGTTCTCGAATTCACAGTTGATTTCCATGCACCAAGTCGGGGCTAGGTCGGGCACCTCCAGTTCAAGCCAGTCGTTGCGGACCGCATAGCCCGCCACCTTCAGATTCTTCAGGTCGTAGTGCCTGGATCCGTACCCCTTCGTGCGTTTCAGGTTCCAGGTGGTGACGCGGAAGGTACCCCTCGCGGGCAACTTGTCGCTGAAGCGGATGCGGAGCGTCCTCTTCCTAGCCTCCAGTTGGGTGGGCATATAGGCGGGGTTCTCCGTCCTGCGGATCCGGTAGAGGCCTCCGTCGCCTCGCTGACTGCCCGCCCAGGCGAACATGCCCGCCGTGAACAGGGCATGGGTCACGGGATGAAAGCGCCCCCGGTGGATCCCGCTCGGCAGGCGGTCGATTGGGAATGCGCAAAGACCGCCCTGGGCTTGCCCGTCAAGAACCTCGTGCGGGACGACGTAGGCCATCCCGTATCCATAACTGAGGTTGAGGAGGGTCCCGTTCAATTGGCCCCAATTACCGTTCTCGGGGACCCAGAGAAGCTCGGCGGGGGATCGGTCGAAGGCATTGGTAATCCAGGCCAGGGGCTGCTCCATGGCGCTGTCGGAAGAGTCCGTGACGTCGTGGTAGCCCATCATGTTCCCGTAGAAACCGCCTTCCTTGACGTAGTTGATGCGGTTCTTCGGGTTCCAGTGTCCTTCCTGGTCGGTTACGATCCAGGTGCCGTCCGGGTTCAGGCAGACTCCATTGGCGGCCCGGAAGCCGGTGGCCACGATATCCGTCCTTTCCCCGTCGGGCGAGACCCTCAGGAGAGTGCCGTGGTGGGGAACCAAGGCGTTTTTGGCATGGCGGGCGGACTTGGCGTAGTATAGGTTGCCGGCACCGTCGACCTGCAACCCCATGGCGAACTCGTGAAAATGCTCGGTTACTTGATGGTCGTTGTTGAAGCATTCGATCCAGTCGGTCTCGAGGTCGCCGTTGAGGTCGTGCAACCGGGCGATCTGGTCCCGGCAGGCGACGTGAATGACGCCGTCGATGATCTTGAGCCCAAGGGGTTGGAAAAGCCCAGAGCAGATTCTTCTCCAAGTCAGTTTATCGAGGTCTCCCGAGATTCCGTCCACAAGCCAGACGTCGCCCATCCAGGTGCAGACTGCCGCCCGGTCGGGATTCTTCGGGAAAAAGTCGAACCCACCCAGCCTCATCCAGGAATTCCACGGGTTTTGCTCCTTGTTGGGGACGGTCAGTTCGTCGACCGCAAAGGGATCTTCTTCTTTCCCCTTTTTTCCCTTGGTGACCACCTCTTGTTTGCCGAAGCGGGGCGGCCCGCCCTTGGTCAGGACGAGGGGATCGACGGGATCGGGCAGAAGGCTCGCAACGATGGCTTGGTCGGCAAGGGAGAAACCGAGGGTAAGGAGAGTTTCCTTGCCCGATGACTTGATTTGCAGGCAGGTGAACCCATCCTCCTCAAGAAGCGTTGCCGAGTCGGCGCCCTGGAGGTGAAAGTTTGCCTTGCCGCCGGTAGGGGAAAGCCTGCAGAGAAGGTCGTCCTTGCCCGGTCCGACGCGCAGGGTCCTCGTTAGAATGGAGGCCTTTCCGTACTCGATGCGTCCGGGCAATTCATGGATTTCCCGGTCACCGACCCGATAATGGATCACATTGCGGTCGCCGTTTGGGAAAAGGCCGAGGTATTGGACCCAGGAGCGGGGCAGAGGGCCGAACCTGCGTCCGTCCCGGCCGGTTATGCGGAGGTCTTCCCAGTCCTTGGTCTTGGGGTTTCGCCAGGCCGGCTGGTCCGGTGAAAGCAGAACGGGATCACCCTTGATCGAGGTGTGGGTCCCGTGGGAGCCGTCGAAGGCAATGCCTCGCCAGTCCACGAACTCGCCCTCGTAGGCGGCCGCCACCCTCATAGTGTCTTCGTCGTATACCAGCCAGGCCTTCCCCCGCGATATGCCGCCGGACCCAGGGTCGAGGCGGACGGCGATTCCCTTCTGGGCGATGTTCCATGAGGAAGGCGAGCCTCCCTTGTTGACCTGGTAGGTCCAGAAGAGGGCGGATCCGAAGTCCATTTTCTGGTAGGGCTTGGAACCGGCCTCGGCGAGGGCGATGACTTTTTCCTTGAAACTGGAGAGCTTGGGCGGCAACAAGGCGAGGTACTCCTTGGTCACCTCAAAGTATTGCTTGGGGTTGTGCTCCTTCACCAGACCTTCCCTGATATAGTGGATGAGCGCGTACTTGTCCTTGATGGAGTACTGGGGCTGTGGGATCATCTGCCCGTAGCCCTTGTCGAGAGTCTGGAACATGCTCCAAGGGTCGGAACCGTTCTTGAATTCTCCGGAATGAAACTTCAGGGCCGTTGGGAGGGAACCTTCCTTCTCGGGTGTTCCGTGGCAGGTGATGCATAGGCCCTCGTATAATTTCTTCCCTCGTTCCAAGGCAAAATGATCGAGCCCGGAGATTTCCTCCGCATGGTCGGCCGTGCCGAGTTCCTGAACCCAGGCTTCCAGGACCTTGACCGCTTTGGGGTCGGAGAACTCGAGGGTGGTCGCGGTCCCGGCGAAGCCCTTACCGGTGATCCCGTTGACGCTGCTTGCCGAACCCATGGAATAATCGCTGGCGGGAAATTGTTCATCCAGAAGGTCGCCGGAGACTATCCCGGACACGACCTTGTCCGGTAGGGCGCTTTTCCAATACTTGAGATCAAGCACGGCGCCGTTGCTGAGCGGGGTGGCGAAGTCGTCCGCCCCCTTCCCGATCTTGAAGACGTGAATTGGGGGGTCGGGCTTGAAGAAATTCCTCTGCGATGCGACCACTTTCTCGTCTATGAAAAGCTCCACTTTCTTAGACTTCGAACGCACTACGGCGATCTTCTCCCGGCCGTCATTGACCGATCTTCCTCCATCGATGGCCCCTAGCCATCCAATGTCGTAGACGAGTTTGGATCCACGGACCAGAAGGGCTTTCCCCCCAGCAGTCCAGGGTCCGCTTGGGGCGCAGTTGGCGAAGATCGTTCCCTGGCCGGTGGTCTTGAACTTGGCCCAGATCGTGAAGTCGACGTCGAGTCGGGGCTTAATCGACTTTTCAGGTTGCGAGCCTGAGGAAAGAATCTTCGTCTTCCTGCCGTCTAGAATCGCCTCGATGGAAAAGTTGCCCGCGAGAGGGTTCTCGTAGGTCAGGGAAACCTCGTGCTTTCCCTTTGGCAAAAACACTGCGTGTCCGCTGGAAAGGAGCAACTTGGAATCGGCTTTCGCCTCGTAGTAGAGGCGGGCCTTGAAGTTGCTGATCTCGGGACTGGCCGACGAGTCCTCGAAAATCGGGAAGCGGCCTTGGTTGGCCGTCGTGGAGACGGGATCCTCCTGGGCTGCAAGGGAAAGACAGACCAGGGCTTGGCAGAGGATGAATTGAGGTTTCATTGGGATTGGGTGGTGATGGGCATGGGAAAGGGGAATGGAAACAAAAGAGCTTCTTGAGCTTGATAGCTTGGGGCACTAGCATTACAAATCAACTTATTTTCTCCATGTTCAAGGAATTACTTGCCCCTATCCTCTTCGTATCGTCCCTTCAAGCCGCCCCGCTTGAGGTGTCTGAGGAGGATATGCCCGCCTTGCCCAATGAGTCCGCTCCCTTCCGAGGTAAGGTAAACCACGCAGGGTACGTCGGTCATACCTGGGTCGGTTATCCCCATGTTGAGAACCCCGCGAGCCTGGACATGGACCCTTTGGGCAGGATTTTCGTGGCCGAGGCGAACCGCTTCTGGTTTGGTGTTCCCGATCTGCGTCGGGCCCGGGAAATGATACGTGGGGATTTTCGTTCTCGTACCGTGGAAGATCGCCTTGCCATGTACGACAGACACGCGGACAAGCGCGACCGGGCATGGTACAGTCAGTTTCCGGATCGGCTCATCCGCCTCGAGGATAGGGACGGAAACGGCGTAGCCGACCACAGGAGCCTTTTTTCCGATGCTTTCAAGGAGCCCCTCGATGGGATAGGGTTTTCCATTCTTGCGGAAAGAAACGCTACTTACTTCACCTGCATTCCTGCTCTTCGGATGCTGACCGATCCAGATGACGACGGGGTGGCCGATACCAACGAGAAAATCGTAAACGGATTTGGGGTCAGGGTATCCTTCATCGGCCATGACCTTCATGGGATCACCCGCGGTCCCGATGGCCGTCTTTATTTTACTATCGGCGACAGGGGCTTTCACGTCGTCGACGAGAAAGGTGGGGTGCACGAGGCCTCAGGTCGCGGGGCCGTCTTCCGTTGCGATTCCAACGGGTCGAATTTCGAAGTCTATGCCCATGGTCTGAGAAACCCCCAAGAACTTGCCTTCGACAACCATGGCAACCTTTTTACCTTCGACAACACGGGTGATATTGGGGACAAGGCCCGCGTAGTCTACGTATTGGACAACTCCGACTCGGGTTGGGACATGGCCCACCAATCGCCACACCACTACGCGAATGCCCTCGACTGGGGAAACTTCCGTCTCGCCAAGTCGGTTTGGGTGGGGCAGAAAATGTTCGAGACCTACACAGAGGATCAGCCGCAATGGGTTTATCCTCCCCTCGCCCATGTGGGAAACGGGCCCTCCGGAGTGACTTGGCTCAGCGGAATGAGCGTGGCCGAGGATTTGCGGGATACCTTCCTAATGACCAACTATCGTGGCGCGGCCAACATTTCCAACGTCCTTCAGGTGACGCTGTCCCCCAATGGGTCGGCCTTCAAACTGAAGGAACAATCCGTCTTCATGGAAGGGGTGGCCGTAGCCGACGTCGAACATGGGTATGACGGAAACCTCTATTTCGCCGACTACGGCGGAGGTTGGTCGGTCAACAAGAATGGGTCCATTCAAGTTCTCCGACCTGAGGACCCGGTTCTGAGGGAAATCGGTTCGGAGACTGCCCGTATATTCAAAAAGGGTTTTGCCGCCCGCTCGATTCCGGAACTCGTAGTGTTTCTTGGGCATCCGGACCAGAGAGTACGCCAGGCCAGCCAGTTCGCCATCGTCGAGAAGGGTGAGGAAGCCATTCCGGTTCTCGCCGAGGTTGCAGGTCGGGAGGGAAAAAATGAATTGGCCCGTCTTCATGCTCTTTGGGGCTTGGGGCAATTGTATCGTCAGGGAAGGAAGGCGTCCTCGGATGCGATCGTTGCCGCCCTCTCCTCGGATAACCCAGAGGTTAGGGCAAACGCCGCCCGGGTCTCGGGCGACTCCATGGTCGTCGAGAGTCGAGAAGCTCTCTTGAAAGCACTTGCCGACGGCTCCTCCCGTGTTGTTTCCTTGTCCGCGATTGCCCTTGGCCGAGTTGCTCCCAAGGGAGAACCCGAGGCAGTAAAGGCTCTTTTTGCGTTGGCTGCGAAAAACCAAGGCAAGGAATTCGAGGTCACGATCCGTCATTCCATCCTGTCGGCTCTTGACCGGGTTGCCGCTGACGACCAGCTTTCCGCCTTCGCCAAGTCAGAGAGCGTCGAGCAGCGTCTTCTGTGCGTCCTTGTCCTTCGACGCCGCTCCAGCCCCGAATTGGCTCAATTTCTCTCCGATTCTTCGCAAACCGTGCGCAGCGAAGCTGTCCTCGCCGTATACGACACCTCGGCCTTGGATGGCCCGGCGGGCCAATTGTTGATCGAGCAGAACCTCGAGGATCTTCCCTTTCACCACCAAGCTAGGGTGGTCGGGGCCTGTTACAGGACGGGTGCCCTTGAGTCGGCCGTCAGGCTGGCCGAATTCGTGGCCGACGAAGAACTGTCCACCGAACTCAGAGCCTTTGCCCTGAAGGCTCTTGCCCGCTGGGCGGTCCCGCTTGATACCGATCCCGTGCTCGGTCACTACCGACCCGTTCCCGTCGCATCGGCCAGCCTGGCGGAGGTTGCGGATGAGATAGGGGACCGCATCAAGGTGCTTCTGGAGAAAGAAAAGGAGCCTAAGCTAGCCTCTCTTCTCTCCTCCTTCGCCGGCAAGGCCGGGCTCTCCCTCGATTCAAAGATTCTTCGCAAGCAGGCTCTTGACGCTGAACTCGATCCCGAAGTCAGGGTGGCGAACCTAAGGGGGTTGGCCGACAAGAGCGACAAGGGTGACGACCTTCTGATCCTTAAGTTAACCGATGACCCGAACAAACTAGTACGCGCCGCGTCCTTCAGTTACCTGATCGATCGCGAACTGGATGGTGGATTCGGCCTTTCCATGAAGGCTCTCAAGGAGGATGAATTCGTCGTGGCCCGCTCCATCCTGGCAGGTCTTGTGTTCAAGGATGCCCCTAAGGTCATTGAGCTCTGGAAGAACCGGGAACTTGAACTCAGACCGGAACTATGGCTCGATCTATACCTCATCCTTTCTCAGTCCGACGTTCCGGAAGCCAAGCAGGTTGCGGCGACCTATGCCGCCGGCGATCCTGGCCGCGTGCATGCCCTGAGCTTGGTGGGAGGAAACCCGATCGAAGGGGAAAAGGTTTTCCGCAACCAAGGCGCCTGCCTGCAGTGCCACAAGGTGGGTGGAGACGGTGGCGTTCAAGGCCCAGAGCTCTCCCTGGTCGGGGATCGATTGAATCCCTCCAAGTTGCTCGAGTCCCTGGTTAACCCAAGTGCCGAGATCACTCCAGGATATGGTCTTTCCAGCGTTACCCTGGCCAAGGGCACTTCTCTGGTCGGGCGAATTGCCGAGAAGAAGGACGGAGTCGTTACGGTCATTTCCCCTGACGGCAAGAAGGCTGCCGTCCGTGAGGATCAGGTCCTTACCATTTCCCCTCCCGTTTCCGCCATGCCCCCGCTGGGGCTTACGCTATCCCCTTCGGACCTGCGTAACCTTATTGAATTTCTGAAATCCAGAAACAAGAATTACTTGGCCGATGCCAAGTCCGGTGCCAAGCACGGCAAATGATCCCATCGAGCTCATTTACTCCGTGCCTTTCGCAGTCGGTCTTTCTCCAGTCTCAATGATTTCCGATCCCTCCGAACTGACGCCTTCCACACCGTGGTCCGAAACCGTCTGGTCCCGGGCCCGGGAGGAGGAACTGGCCGACCATTCCTCTCGGACGCGTCTCTGCGTTGCGGCCCTGCTCCCCTTCAAGGACGGTCGACCCGACTGGGGTAGCTTTGAGAGAATGCTCCGGTGGATGAAAAAGTGCGCTGAAGCCTTCGGGGTGGAGATCCTTTTCGTCCTCAATGCCGATACCGGCTTCGTCTTCAACCTTTCCAACGAACTGTACGGCGAGGTGATCCGCCGCTTCCGCTCGCTTTATCCTCAGGACTCCTTCATCAGCGGAATCACTGCAGTCGAGGGTTCTCCCACTGAATTCAAGGCGGCCTGTTACCATCCTCACCTCGAGATCGCCCAAGCCAACGCTCCGTGCGAAGTGATGATCATGACCTCGCAGGCCCTCAATGCCCTGGATCCGGAGGCAAGGCGGGACGCTTACTTCGAGATTGCCGAGAAGATCGAGGTTCCCGCTTTGGTCCATGCCCTCGAGCCCGCCTTCGTGCCTTGGGCCACACCCTTCGAGCCCTGGTTGCTTCATCAGTTGGCCGCTCACCAGAAATTCACGGGTGGTAAGATTTCCACTTTGGACGAGCCCCATTTTTTGTATTGGGCATCCATGTGTCGGGACCTCCAATTGGATTTCGTTCCCCACAGCGGAGACGATTTCGGTATCGCTTCCGCCATACGTATGGGTCTGCCCCTGTTGATCGGAGCCGGAGTTTCCGCCTGCCCTTTAATATGCGCCGCTAAAAAGTACTGGCAGGGTGACGCTTTCGATTCTCGCGTGTACAAATTGTTTGAGGCCTTTCAATCTCTGGAGGATTCGGTCTTCCGGCTTGATGAAGACGGGAGTGCCGCTGCCTATAAGCACAGCACGGCGGAGATTCTAAAGATTCTCGGGATCATCGACTCGGCGGAGATTCACCCTGACTGTCCGGATCTTCGTCCGGGGGATGAACGTACCCGCATGCGGGAAGCTCTCCTTCGCCCTCTTCGGATGGCCGAGCGTATGGATATTCCCCACTATTCTCTCCCATGACGAAAGCCGCTCCACTCAGCGATTTTTCGCGTCTTTGCATCCATACAATCACCACCAAGGGGTGGGAATTGGAGGAAGCGGTCGACCGCTACGCCGAGGCTGGTGTTTCCGGCGTTACGGTCTGGAGGCAATGGCTGGAAGGACGGAATCCGTCCGAGTCGGGCGACCGTATCCGGGCCGCCGGACTTGAGGTCACCTCTCTTTGCCGGGGAGGATTTTACCCGGCCTTGGAGGAAAAGTCCCGTAAGGAAGCGATTGAGGACAACAAGCGGGCCATCGAGGATGCCGCCGCCCTCGGGGCCCCCCTCGTGGTGCTGGTATGCGGTGCGGTGCCCGGCCAGTCCCTGACGGAGTCCCGCAAGCAGATCACCGACGGGATTGCGGCCACCTTGCCGCTTGCCGAATCGCTCGCGGTCAAGTTGGCCATCGAGCCCCTCCACCCGATGTATGCCGATGATCGCTCTGCCATCAATACCTTGGCCTCTGCGAACGACGCATGCGATGCATTGAACCATCCGCTGGTGGGCATTGCCTTCGACGTCTATCACCTTTGGTGGGATCCCGACCTGGAGGAGCAAACCAAACGCGCCGCCCAAGCGGAACGCATCTTCGCCTACCATGTTTGCGATTGGATGACCCCGACCGGCGACCTGCTTAACGACCGTGGTCTGATGGGTGAGGGATGCATCGATCTGCGTGGTATCCGGGCAATCGTTGAGGAGAACGGTTTCCGGGGTATGATCGAGGTGGAGGTCTTCTCCGACCGCTGGTGGGATCGTCCTCCGGGGGAATTACTCGAGGCCATAAAGGAAGCCTACCTGCAACACACTTGATTATTTATGAAAGAACACAAACTCGGAATCATCATGAATGGGGTCACCGGACGCATGGGCACCAACCAGCACCTCATCCGTTCCATTTGCGCCATACGGGACAAAGGGGGCGTGAAGGTCTCCCCCGACGAGGTCATCGTCATCGACCCGATCCTCACCGGTCGCAACGAGCAGAAGCTCGGCGCCCTGGCCGAGCGCACCGGGGTCAAGCGCTGGACCACCAACCTTGAGGAAGCCCTTGCCGATGCGTCCAACCAAATCTTTTTCGATGCCAGCTCGACCTTGCACCGGGCCCGCTTCGTCGAGATGGCGGCCCAGGCGGGCAAGGCCGTCTATTGCGAGAAACCCACTGCGGTGACCACGGAGGAAGCCCTACGTCTCGCCCAAGTCTGCGAGGACGCGGGGATCAAGAACGGGGTCGTGCAGGATAAGCTCTGGTTGCCCGGCATCCTAAAGCTCAAGGCCCTCATCGACCAAGGGTTCTTCGGTGAGATTCTTTCCGTGCGGGGCGAGTTCGGGTACTGGGTATTCACCGGCCATGATGCGAACCGACCCGCCCAGCGACCCAGCTGGAACTACCGCAAGGAGGACGGCGGGGGCATCATCATCGACATGCTTTGTCATTGGCGCTACTTGGTCGACAACGTATTCGGACCCATCCGCAGCCTTTCCTGCCGGGGCGCCGTTCACGTTGGGGAGAGGGTGGACGAGCAGGGAGAACCCTACGCCTGCACGGCGGATGACGCCTGTTACGCCACCATGGAACTGGAGAATGGCATCCTCTGCCAGTTCAACAGTTCGTGGACCGTCCGCGTCCGCCGGGACGACCTTTTCGTCATGCAAGTGGACGGGACCAAGGGGTCGGCCGTGGTTGGCTTGCGGGAATGCCGGGTTCAGGAAATGAGCGCTACTCCCAAGCCGGTCTGGAACCCCGACGTCGCCCAACCCATCAACTTCTACGACGGCTGGACTATAGTTCCCGATGAAGAGGAGTACGACAACGCCTTCAAGGTACAGTGGGAACTCTTTCTTCGCCACGTCGCCCTCGACGAAGCCTTCCCCTACGACCTTCGATCGGGTGCCAAAGGGGTCGAGTTGGCCGAGGCCGGCCTGCAGTCCTGGAAGGATAGGAAATGGGTTGATCTCGCTTCCTGACCGATACCACGGGCCTAATGAGCATGAATAGTCGATGAGGGCCCGGCTCGGACTTCCCTTTCTCATCTGCCTCGGTGCGGCTTTCGTACAAGGGAAGGAGAAGGAGCGGGTCCCGCCCTGGAACCAATGGATCGAGAAAGACTTTCCCTTCTTCTCCTGCGCGTTGGATGCCCGGTCTGGTGGAATCAAGAACAACCTGTCTCCTCGGGCCCTCGTGTTGCCCTTGGGCGAGAGACATTACCTCGCCTATGACGTTGACTTGTTGCGTGTGGCGGCCTTTTGGAAGGCCGATGGAGTTCCTTTTCACAACGCCGGCATGTCGGTCAACAGTTATCCCTACGAGCTGAAGAAGGTTGGGGGCGGGCAGGGAGCTCTTCCCCGCCCCAAGGGTCAAATTCTTTTCCAGAATGGTCTTTATCCCGGGGTGGGCCTAGGGCAACCAGGCTTTACGGATCCCCGTGCCTTGCACCCGAGTAAGCAGGAGGTAGGCCGTGGAGGGCTCGATCCCAAGGTGGCCCGTTTCAAGGGGGTTCGCCTTCGCTACCCCCTCGAGCTGGAGTACTCGATTGGCGAAACTTTGGTGCGGGAACGCATTCGCCTGGGCAAGGACGGTTTGATCCGAAGGCTCGAGATCGAGCCTCACGAGAAGGCGCTCTTCCTCGTCCTGGAAAAAGCGGACACCGCCCTTTCCAAGTTTTCCTGCCAGGGCAAGGGCAGGGTCGAGAAGCTCGATGGACATGCCGTTTGCCTGCTTCCATCATCCGAGGAGAGGGAGGTCGTTTCCATTGTGTTTCCTCTTTCAGCGAAGCCGGCCCGTTTCGGCCGAACCGATGGTCGCCGGTGGAAGGACGGCGTCCGTGTTTCCCTCGCCGGGCCAAAGCAAGGGGGCGTTCTTGCGTTCGAGCCAATTCCCCTGCCTCTTGAAAATCCCTACGGGCGGGCTGTTCGGGCGGCTGGAATCGATTTCTTCAAGGACGGCCGTCTGGCCCTGGTCACCTTCGATGGGGACGTTTGGATGGGAGAAGGCCTGCGTCCCGGTTCCGGACAGGTTAATTGGACGCGTTTCGCATCCGGTATGCACGAGCCGCTCGGTCTGCGCCTGAGGAACGAGGAAATCTTCGTTTTCGACCGCAATGGGCTCTGGCGCCTGCATGACCGCGATGGCAATGGCGAGGCGGACTATCACGAACTCTTTTGCTCGCAAATCGACCAGACCGCCGAGACTCGGGAATTCGCCTCCGCCCTTGAGGTGATGAGCGACGGGAGTTTCCTCGTTTGCAAGCCCGGTCAGACGGGAAGTACGATCGGTCGCTCTTCGGGAGCCGTCCTGCGTATCTCCGCAGATGGACGCAAGGTCACGTCCCTGGCCGACGGGTTTCGCCAGCCCTATCTGGGCTATGATCCTCTTACCGAACAGGTCGTCGTGACCGATCAGCAAGGGCATTTCGTTCCCTCGACCCCCCTTGTCTTCCTCCAGAGAGGCTCCTTCTACGGTCATCCGAACGGCGTTGCGGACAAGGACCGGCTGGTCAGCCCTCCCCTTGCGTGGATTCCTCACCAGGAATGCGGTTCCGCAGCCGCCGTAGTCTGGATGCGCAACTCGAGGATGGGCGGGCTTTCCGATCAGCCGGTCTTGCTTTCCTTCAACCCGCCCAGGTTGTTCCAGGTTCACCCCGACTCCGATGAATTCGTTTCCCAGGGCGGGGTCACCCCCTTGCCGTTGGCCCTGGACGACCCTCTCCTCAAGGGCGCTGTTAATCCGATCGACGGTCTGCTCTACCTGACCGGTTTCAATATCTGGGGAACCAAAGCCAAGGGAAAAACCTTCCTCGGACGCGTCAGTCCCGCACCGGAAAGGGTCTTGCCCGTCCCGGTGGACGTCCGTTCCGGCCGGCGGGGAATCCTCCTGCGCTTCGCCGACGCCCTGGATGAGAAAAAGGCCTCTCAAGTCCTTTCTTACTCCGTGCGCGGCTGGAACTACAAGCGCACCCCCAAGTACGGCTCCCCCAACTACAAGCCCGATGGGTCTGCGGGAACCGAGACCTGGCCCCTTTCATCGGTCAAGCTCTCCCGTGACAGGAAGACTGTCTTCCTTGGCGTGCCCGGCATGCGCGAGGTCATGCAGATCGAGGTCTCCTACGACCTTTCCTTCCAAGACGGTTCCCCAATCAGGAACAAGACCTTCCTCACCGCTCACCTACTGCGAAGGCTTTCCCTTGAGAAGGAAGGCTTTGCCGACGACCGGGTGGACTTGAAGATCAATGGTTCGCAACCCGTCGCTCAGCGTCCGCCCCAGCCAACCCGTGAGAAGGGCAAGGCTCTCTATGCCCAGCTGGGATGTATCGGTTGTCATTCGGTGGACGGAACGCGGGAAGGCAGAACCGGGCCGAGTTGGCTGGGTCTGTTCGGTTCCAAGCGCAAGCTGACCACGGGTGAAGTAGTGACCGCCGATGAGGCCTACCTAAGGGAATCCATCCTCAACCCATCGGCCAAGGTGGCGGAGGGCGCCGTAAATGGGGAGGCCGGCATGCCGATTTACGAGGGCGTTCTCAACGAGGAGCAAATTCAGTCGATCCTCCTATATGCACGCTCGCTGGGTCGATGATCCAATCCTGCTCGAAGGTGTGATCCGGGCTTGGCTGACGGCCCTTTTGAAGGTAGGTTGAGGCTCATGAAATCCCATCTTCTACTATTAGCGTGTTTCTTGTGCGGCGCTTCCATCGTCCATGCCCAGGGAGGCGATGGCCGCGAGAGCAAGGATCTCCTTGCCTCGCTCAACTGGAAGAAATGGTCGCCAGACCCGGTGCCCGTCTTCTCTGCCGAGGAATCCCTCGCCAAGTTCAAGGTGGCCCCTGGCTTCAAGGTTGAACTGGTAGCCTCCGAGCCCATGGTCAAGGATCCCGTTTTCGTGGACTGGGACGACGACGGGCGGATGTGGGTGGGGGAATTGCGTACCTACATGATCGACTTGGACGGCACTGGGGAAAAAGAGCGCAAGAGCCGGGTGATGGTGCTAGAGGATACAGATGGCGACGGAAGAATGGACAAGTCGACTGCCTTCGTCGACGACATGATCAACGTGCGCTGCCTTGCCTTCGTCGATGGCGGGGTCCTCGTGGTCGAGTCGGGTGCCCTGTGGTTCTGCCAGGACAAGGACGGGGATCTCCGATGCGACGAGAAGACCAAGCTCATGGACTTCGCAACCTCGGCTCACGGTAACATCGAGCATGCCGAGAACGCCCTTCACTTTGCCTTGGACAACTGGATGTACAACTCGAAGTCCAGCCGCAAGCTGGCCTGGCGGAGGGGGAAGGTCGTCCAGATGCCGGCCCGGGGCAGGGGGCAGTGGGGCATGGGGTCGGACGCCTACGGAAGACTCTACTTCAATTCCAACAGCCAATGGTTCGAGGTCGACTGGGCGACCTACGATCGGCAGTGGCCGAGCAAGGGAAGCTCGGTCCCGGCTCCTACCAACAGGGTCTATGGGATCCGGCCAAACACCGCCCTCAACCGCAACTACAAGCCAGGTCGAATACTCGAGGACGGGCGCGTCGCCAGCGTGACCACCATCAGCGGTTTGGCGGTACACAGTCACGGGGCCTATGGCAAGGAATGGGAGGGCGCCGTCTTTTCGATGTCTCCCGGCACCAATACGGTGGGCGCCTTTCTTCCCGAGAAACCCTTTCCCTTGTCCGATAAATACCTCCACAAGACTTATCCCGATGCGGTCTGGAAGCAGCGCGAGTTTCTTGCCAGTACGGACGAGCGCTTCCGGCCGGTGAACGCTTCGATGGGTCCCGACGGATGCCTTTACCTGGTCGATTTCCACCGTGGGGTCATCCAGCACAAGCGCTTTCTGACCTCCTACCTGCGCAACCAGTCGGCCGCGCGCAAACTCGATAAGCCCATCGGCCTGGGACGCATTTATCGAATCGTTCCCGACGATCACAAGAATATCGATCCGCCCAGGGACTTGGTGGCGGGCCTCTCCCACCCTTACCTCTGGTGGCGCCTGCGCTCCCAGAAGAGAATCGTGGAGGGCGACAAGACCGACCTGGTTCCTGCGGTCGTGAAACTGGCCGGTAATGAAAAAGCCTCGGCCTTTGGTCGAGTTCATGCTCTGTGGACCCTTGCCGGACTGGGCAAGCTCGACGAGAAGACTGTCCGCGGGGCCATCGGGTCGGAGCACTGGTTTCTCGCCATGACCGGCCTTCGGTTGGCCGGTGAATCCAAGGGCTTGTCCGACTTTTTTCCTGATGGCTTCAAGCCTTTGGCCGCCGTGCTTGCCAAGCGTGAGGCTCCCGCCACCCTTGTTTCCTATTCCTCAGCCTTGAGCGAAAAGGGATACCCCTCTCGGGCGGTAAGGACCTACAAGGACAAGGAGGCCGACTGGGTGAAGAAGGACAAGGATTTACTCGGTTCCTACCGCAAGGGGCGCGACCAGTACAAGGTTACTTGCGGAGCCTGCCACCAGGCCGATGGGAAGGGTTTGGCCAACATGGCCCCAACCCTTGCCAAGAGCGACTGGGTGCTGGGCGATGTCCACCGTGTGATAGGGGTGGCCGTTCATGGACTCATGGGTCCGATCAAGGTGAATGGGGAACTGGTGGAAGGGGTCCCTCCCATCATGCCCCCTCACGGTTTCATGAAGGACGAGCAATTGGCCGACATACTCACTTACGTGCGCAACGCCTGGGGCAATCGGGCAGACGGAATTTCGGCGCAAGAAATTTCCGATTACCGCAAGAAGGAATCCGCCCGCGTGGCTCCTTGGACGGAAGCGGAATTCTAGAAAGTGTTCCGCTTACTCCCGAGCGGATGACGGGAGTCTCAGTCCCAATACCAGATGGGTAGCTTTAAGGGCCTTTCCTTGAAGATCCGGAGGGTTTTTTTGGGAATATGCCTCTTGTGTGCGATGATGTGGTCGACGTGCTCGTCGAACCATGAATCAAAGAGGGTCCAGAGTCCCTTTTGGCCCTTGTCGTCCCCCCAGCTGTTCTCGATGAGCCATTTTTGAGGGACCCTCTTCTTGATGTCGACTCCGATGATGGCCATCATGTGCCCGGCCCGCGGAGCGCAGAGTCGCTTCCGCTCCGCTTTGGTCAGATCCATTTTGATTCCGAACAAGGACTCGTAGTCAAAAAGCTTGTGTTCCATCAAGCCGTGCTTGGTCGACTGATCGATCCCCATATCCACCCCGAAGGGAATCGGTTCGTCGGCGAGGATTGCCTTGAGGCAAATCTTTTTGATGGCGTCGATATCGAGGTTAACGAAATTCATTTCGTCGGCACCCACCGTGCAGTATTGTTCCTCAAACACGTAGTGCCTGCCAAAGGGTCTGTCTGGGGCATGGAACAGGCAGTGGTAGTCGGAAAGCTCGAGACCCACGGTTTCCCGGAAAAAACTCTGTGGGGTATATTTCCTTAGGGCCGTCAGCCGGTTTTGTTTCACGCACTTGTTAGGGCTGACCTTTGTTTCTTTCTTCTTTTGGTGGCGCCACTCGAATTCGGTGGGCGGAACCCCCAGGTTCAGGCTGAGAAACCGGAAGACGTCTTCCATGGCCTCTTCCTTGATCTTGCGCAGGGCCCTCTCCTTGGAACCCCGATCGCTCTCCCTCAGGATTTCCGTCGCCTTAGAGCGAAGTAGTTCGGCCAGTACCTTGCTCATGACGCGGGTGTCCTTGTTGTTCTTCGTCTCGGGCATGACGGAAGCGGGGACCAGTCCGTATTTCTCAATCAGGGCCTTGGCGTATCCCCACCATCCCCCGTCCCCGGCAATCCACTGGTTGTGCATTTTCCAGGTACGGTCGAGAGGATCGACCTGCCGCATCTTGATTATGCCTTCGAGGTATCGATTCCCTTTTTCCAAAAGATCCCAAAACTGCAGGTAGGAGGTGGAGAACTCGAAGTTTTCCAGGCCAAGATTTTGCATGACCCTGGGTCGCAGAAGGTTCAGAGAGGCATGAAGCCAGCAAAGCCCGGCTGACTCCTGGTTGGTTATGCCCTTGGTCGTGACCCGATGGCTGAAATGCCCATCGTCCTTGGCCTTGAGCTCCTGACTGAGGGCGATCTGGCTGAGATCGGAATGGGCCATGGCGTTGAAACGGGCCCGGTCGGCCTCGTTCATCTCGAAGGATGCGCCCAAGCGGGCAAGCAGGGGGGGCGTAAGCGAGCCCTTGACGGGCTTACCCTTTACGGATGCCTTGCCCATCATGATCGACTGAAGGTCGCTCGTTTGATTAGGCGATCAGTTTGCGGGCCGCCAAGTTGTTTAGACGATGGGTGACGTCGATGATACCGTCGGTCACCGCCTTGTTGTAGGTCCGCCCGTCCGTGGTGTTGACTCCGTGTCCCTTGACTGCCTTGCGGAGTGGGGCAAGCGCCGGATCCTGGTGATGAAAGAGTTCCACGAAGACGTGCTTGAGCTTGCCCGTCGGGGCATAGGCGGCAAGCAAGGCCCCGATCCAACCGTCGTCGGTGGAGAGGCATCCGCGGGTGGTCTTGGCGGAGGCATGAAAGATTCCTAGAGCATCGTTTTTAGCCAAGTCCTTGATGACCTTTTCATTCTCCTCCATGGTAAGATCGGAATCTCCGCAATGAGCGGCATCGATCATGACCTTGAAGAACTTCTTTTTGATCTTCTTGTTGATTCCCTTGACCACGGTTGCGGCCTTGGCCGC
The DNA here is from genome assembly GCA_002500665.1 of Opitutia bacterium UBA7876. Taxonomy (GTDB): domain Bacteria; phylum Verrucomicrobiota; class Verrucomicrobiia; order Opitutales; family Seribacteraceae; genus Seribacter. The sequence continues at coordinate 31,024 of DLRY01000073.1, read as the reverse complement.
GTTGGTGAAGTTCTGAAATTCGACTCCGCGCAGAAACTCGAGGTGCCAGGCTTCGATCGAGCTTTTGGCCAACCCGCTTTCCTTGAAGCATCGGGCATGGACGTTGATCACTTGCTTGACCGCATTGTCAAAGGCTTTTCCCGAAAGCTTCCTGCCGGCCAGCCATTCCTCGAAGGAAGTGGAGGAGACGTGCTTGACTTTGTATTTCTTGGCAACCGCAAGGCCGGAATTGAGCATGTCGACCACCGCATCCTCGTCCTTGTGGTTGAGGGGGTTGGCGCCGCCTACCATCATGATTAGGTGGACGTTGAGCCTGAGGGAGCGAAACCCTTTGAACATATCGTCCAAATCCTTGGAATCGGTACCCGGAAACAGGGTGATCTGGACGTTGTTCAGTTTGACCGGAGAGGTCCGGCAAAGCAGTCGCATGCCGGATACGACCTTGAGATCACCCGAGCGGGTGCGGGGAAGCTTCCCGGACTCGTCCGGAGCGAGGGCCCCGACGAACTTGAGGTGGGTGGGGACGACGCCGATTTCGACTTTCGATCTGTTTCTTAGGCTCATGATGAGTGGGATGGTAGGGGTTCGTGGGGAAGGCGAAAGGGAACGATTCATTGAAAAAATCACCACTTAATCAAGGAAATTGTCTTTGAGGTAAATTTCGTAGCGACGTTTCGACCGCTCTGGTTTTCTATGACGGAATGAAAATTACCCTATGGTCCCTCGTCCTTCCCTGCCTCCTCATCCTTGCTTTCCTGCAGGCTCAGGCCAAGCAGGGGAAAAGACCCAACGTCGTGGTCGTCCTGTGCGACGATCTGGGCTACGGAGATCTTGCCTGCTACGGGCACCCGAAGATCAAGACCCCTCACCTCGACCGCATGGCCGAGGGGGGCATCCGTTTCACCGACTTTTATTCATCGGCTCCAGTATGCTCGCCCTCGCGTGTCGGTCTGCTGACCGGACGCAGTCCCAACCGGGCCGGGGTATACGACTGGATTCCCGGTGGTCGGGGGGTGCATATGCGGACCTCCGAGGTAACCATCCCCCATCTTTTGAAAAAAGCCGGCTACGCAACCTGCATGTCGGGCAAGTGGCATTGCAACGGGAAGTTCAATTCACCCCAGCAGCCTCAGCCGGACGCCGCCGGCTTCGATCATTGGTTCGGGACCCAGAACAACGCCAGTCCGTCCCATGAGAATCCAAAAAACTTCGTGCGCAACGGTAAGGTGGTCGGGCCTTTAAAGGGGTTTAGTTGTCAGCTCGTGATGGACGAGGCTTTGGGCTGGCTGAAGAAACAACAGGCCCGGGATGCCGAACAGCCCTTCTTCCTGTACGTCGCCTTTCACGAACCTCATGAACCGGTGGCTTCGCCCAAGGAAATGGTCAACCAATACGACGGTGTGGCCAAGAACCTCAACCAGGCCCAGTACTTTGCCAACGTGACCAACGTCGATGCCGCGGTGGGCAAATTGATGAAGACCCTTAAATCCATGAAGCTCGATGAAAACACGCTGGTTGTCTTTACGTCCGACAACGGACCCGAGACCCTTCTGCGCTATGGCCCGAGGTCAGGCCGTTCCTTCGGAGTTGCCGATCCCCTTAGGGGAATGAAGCTCTGGACCACAGAGGCAGGGTTTCGTGTCGCGGGCATCATGCGGTGGCCGGCCCGCATCGAGCCAGGGCAGGTAAGCGGTCGGGTGGTCTCAGCCCTCGACTTCCTGCCCACCTTCTGCGAGTTGGCCGGAACAAAGCCACCGAAGGACCTGGCCTTGGACGGGACAAGTTTTTTGCCTGCTCTCGAAGACAAGCCGGTCAAAAGGGAAAAGCCCTTGGTCTGGGTCTACTACAATGCCCTCAACAACCGTCGCGTCGCTATGCGCGACGGGCAATGGAAGGTGTTGGCGAAATTGAGCATTGGCAAGCTGAAGACGATTGACTCCCGGAATGCGGACCAGGTCAAAGGGGCCACCTTATCCGACTTTCAGGTCTTCGACCTTTCCCAAGACGTCGGGGAAAAGGAGGACTTGGCGAAAGCCAACCCTGTCAAACTGGCCGAGCTTAAGAAGAAGCTACAGACCCATTACCGGGAATTGGTAGAGGGCTCGCACGTCTGGGGGAAGTGACCCGTTTCGTCTCCGGGAAATGGACGGCGCCCCGTCATCCGGTCGGGCGAATTCACTCTCCTTGCTCACAAAAGCGTTGATTTTTACCTTCGATTCGGGTCATGAACGGATGATGCCTTATTTCCCCTTCATGCCTCCTCCTCGTATCCTGGTTGTAGCCGTTGGCTTGGTCTGTTGGGTCTGTTCGTACACTCTCGCGCATGGCAAAACCAAAGGGGTGTCCGAGGTGAAGGTGCCCAGTTCGTCCGACGGTAGTTTGCAATGGACTAGGTTTTTCGTTCCATCCTCCTCCGAACCCGTTCCGCTTGTCGTCATTCTTCATTCCTGGTCGGCAAACTGGAAGCAAACTTTGCACCGTCCCATTGAGAACTATTGCGTGAAGAAAGGGTGGGCTTACATTCATCCTGATTTCCGGGGACCCAACCGCAGACCGCAAGCAACGGGGTCTGCCTTGGTGGTGAGCGATATCGTGGATGCGGTGGAATTTGCCTGCAGGAAAACCAAGGTGGATCGGAAAAGGGTTTTTCTGCTCGGGACTTCGGGGGGAGGTTACGCTTCCCTCCTCATGGCCGGCAAGAGGCCCGGCTTGTGGGCAGGCGTTTCCGCTTGGGTCCCGATTTCCGACTTGCGGGCTTGGCACAAGGAGTGCAAGGCGAAAAGGCTGAAGTACGCCAGGGATATCGAGCTTTCCTGCGGAGGGGTTCCGGGCTCCTCTCCAGAGGTCGACCGTGAGTACGTCAACCGTTCCCCTCTGACCTTCCTCAAGCGGGCCAAGGGTGTGAACCTGTCCATTAACGCCGGGATTCTCGATGGACACAAGGGGAGCGTTCCCATCAGCCATTCGCTTTTGGCCTTTAACGAGGTCGCCAGGGCCGAAGACCGTTTGTCGATGGAGGAAATCGGCTACTTTACGGAGAAGGCCAAGGTTCCCGAATCCCTGGTCCGTGAAATCACCGATTCCTCGTTTGGAAGGAAAGTTCCCGTTTTCCGAAGAACATCCGCCTCCGCAACGGTAACGATTTTCCAAGGTGGCCACGAACTGGTCGCCTCGGCGGCCCTTGCCTGGCTCGAGGACGAAAACAAGCGAATACTCAAGGGCAGGAACGAATGAGCATGAAGCATCCAGTGAAAGGACTTTCGGCAACTTTGCGCCTGGCTTCCCTTTGGGCGGCCCTTTTTCTTTTCCAAGCCGAGGCTGTTGCGAAATCGCGCCCCAACGTCCTTCTTATCCTGGCGGACGACTTGGGCTATGGTGACGTCGGTTGCTACAACCCGCAATCCAGGATTCCCACCCCTCACCTCGACCGATTGGCCAAGGAAGGCATGCTTTTCACCGATGCCCACAGCCCCTCCACGGTCTGTACGCCTACCCGCTATAGCTTGCTTACCGGACGCATGGCTTTCCGCCTAAACTACCGTGGCGTCTTTACGGGGGTAGGGGGCCCCTGCCTGATCACACCGGACCGCCTGACCTTGCCGGACATGCTTCGTAAGGAGGGCTATGAGACGGCCATGTTCGGAAAGTGGCACGTCGGGCTGACCGCCTTTGACAAGAAGGGTAAGCCGATCAACCGAAACGGATTGGATGCGGTGCGCCTGATCGACTATTCCCGCCCCATCGACGGTGGACCGGTTGATCGGGGTTTCGACCATTTCTTCGGCACCGCCAGTTGCCCGACGACGGACTGGCTCTACGCCTACGTCGAGGGCAACCGCATTCCAGTCCCGCCCACCCGCATCGTCGACCGCGGCCCCCTGCCGAAGCATCCCTACTCGCGGGACAACCGCCCGGGCATGATCGCCCCGGACTTCGATCTGGAGGCGGTCGATCAGGTCTTTCTCAAGAAAAGCCTTGAGTTTCTCAAGCGCCACAAGAAGGAAAAACCGGACAAGCCGTTCTTTCTCTTTCATTCGATGCAAGCCGTTCACCTCCCCTCCTTCCCAAGCGAGAAGTTCAAGGGCAAGACTGATTCGGGACCCCATGGGGACTTCATTCATGAGATGGATCATATTGTGGGGGAACTAATGAAGGCACTCCATAAACATGGTTTCTCCGAGGATACCCTGGTCGTCTTCTCCAGCGATAACGGGCCGGAAGTGCCGACCGTCATCAATATGCGCAAGACACATAAGCATGATGGGGCCCGGCCTTGGCGGGGCGTCAAGCGAGACAACTGGGAGGGTGGACATCGCGTGCCCATGCTGGCTCGCTGGCCGGGCAAGGTGAAGGCGGGGAGCGTTTCGGACCAGACCGTATGCCTGACCGACCTGATGGCCACCTGCGCCCAAATCGTGGGGGCGGAATTACCCGATGATTCGGCCGAGGACAGCTTCGATCTTTTGCCCGTCCTGCTTGGCGAGACGGACGAGCCGGTGCGTGAATTCACCCTTCACCAGACCATCAGCCTGGCCCTTGCCATCCGCCAGGGCGACTGGAAGTACCTCGACCACAAGGGGTCGGGGGGAAGCAACTACAGCCGGGACGGGGAATGGGGCCTCAAGCAATACGCCTTGCCGGATAAAGCCCCGGAGGCATCCGGGCAGTTGTACAACCTCAGGGAAGACCCTGGGGAGACGAACAACCTGTATTTCAAGAAACCCTTCATCAGGGAGAAACTGAAGGCCAAGCTCGAAGAGCTCAAGCAAAGCGGCAGGAGCGCCCCGAGGAGGCAGTGATCCTTGAATTCTACCCATGAACAACCCACCGACACCGTCCGGATGACTCCCCGCCTTCTCTGGTTTCTCCGTATCCTGATCGTGGTCCAGTCCCTTGGCTACGCGGCCAAGCTGGTGTCCCCGTCATCGCTCAATTCCTTCCTTCTGGCCTCCATGGGTGATCCTTTCGTGACCAACCTCGACGACTCCGTGCGCATCTTCCTTTGGCTGGCCTGCCTCGCCTTGCTCGTCATTGGTTTACTCAACCCGGCTCCCGCTTCGCCCACCCGGCGGCTCGACTTTTCCCTCCTTGCCCTGCTTGGCGGCTGGTCCTTCCTTCTGGCTATTCTCTCGTGGGTGGTCAATCCCGGGAACCCCTTTCATGCTACCGATCCCTACGGCCATGCCGCTCGCTACCTTGCCCCCGTTGCCCTCATCCTGTTGCTTAGCCGCAAGGGAACGGCGTGGGAAGGGCGGATCGAATGGATCCTGCGTTGGGGAGTGGCAGGCACCTTTCTGGGGCATGGCCTCTGTGCCCTCTGGCTCAAGCCCTCCTTCATCGACCTGATCGTAGGAACCCTTGACCTCTTCCTGGGCGACGATCCCTCCGCCTATGCCTCGCGCGAAGCTTTTGCTCTGCTTGCCTTGCCCGTGATCGCTATCCAGGACTTCATCCTAGTCGCCCTCCTCCTCCTGCCCGGTCGGAGAATTCGAACGGTGGCCCTGTGGATGGCCGCCTGGGGTTTCGTCACCGCGCTAAGCCGCATGACCGCGTACGGGTGGGACCACTGGTACGACCTTGCCTTAAGGGCTTGCAACGGCGGCATTCCCCTCCTTTTGTACTTTTACTGGAAATCATCAGCCCCCAAAGACAAGCCATCATGAACCTTCTACCCTTCTCCTCACTGCTTTTAACGACCCTGCTTCTCTTTTCCCCCCTCCTTGCGGAGACGCCTTGGTTGGAGAAGGCATTCGTGGAGCAAAAGATGGAGGGACTGGCCCCGGTAAAGGGTGACGGTCCCTCCCAGTGGCGCGTCATCTGGACCAAGGAGCCTTCCACTCGCGCCACCATATCCTGGACCACGGCCGGCAAGGGCAAGAGCCATCTCGTCCGCTACGGGCTTCACTCGACCGGAGGCGACCTTGGCATGACGATCGAACCCCAGCGCAACGGTCCCTACTCGGGGGGCGACGGCGAGCACTATCACCATGCCCGACTAAGCGGTCTGAAGCCTTCCACTGCCTACCAGTTCGTGATCGAGTCGGACGGCAAGCGCTCGCCCCTCATGCACTTCACCACGGCCCCTTCCGACGACAGGGAGTTCAAGCTTCTTTTCGGGGGTGATTCCCGGACCGGGGTTCATGCCCGGGCCCAGGTCAACCTATTAATGGCGGACCTCTCGGGGAAGGACGAACAGGTGATCGCCTTTGCCCATGGGGGCGACTACATCGTGAGCGGAAAAAGCTGGAGCCAATGGTCCAAGTGGATGAGCCAGCACGAGTTGACGGTGGCCGGTTCGGGCAAGGCCCTACCGATTATCCCGACCCGCGGCAACCATGACGGGGGCCCTCTGTACGATGAGATTTTCGACGTTCCCGGCGGGAGCGGCAAAAACTACTACCATACCATGGTGTCGCCCCAGGTAGCTCTGGTTACCCTTAACAGCGAGATCAGCGCCGCCGGGGAGCAACGGGCCTGGCTCGACAAGACTCTCTCGGGTCTACGCCCCAAGGTTCGCTGGCTTCTGGCCGAGTACCATCGCCCGGCATGGCCCGCGGTCAAGGGTCCGGGAGCGGCCAAGAAATTCTGGGTTCCCTTATTTGAGAAATACAACCTCGACCTCGTAGTCGAGTCGGACGGGCACGTCATCAAGAGGACGGTTCCCATCCGTGATGAAAAACAGTCCCCCGACGGGATCGTCTACGTTGGCGAAGGCGGCTTGGGCGTGCCTCAGCGCAAGCCCAAGGCGGATCGCTGGTACTTGCAGAAGCCAGGCATGAGCGGGGCGGGTCATCATCTTATGAGGGTCACCTTCGGAAAGAAGAAAATGGATTACGAGGTGGTCCTGCTCGACCGCAAGCAGGCCGACCGTTGCAGCTTTTTGCCCCGTTGAGAAGCAGAGGCTACGGTCATGAAAAAGTCGGCCATAGCCATCTTCGCTCACCCCGACGACGTTGAGTTCATGGCCGCCGGCACGATGATCCTTCTCGCCAAGGCCGGATACGAGCTTCATTACTTTCTTCTTTGCTCGGGCAACTGTGGGGCGGTCAGCCTGGGACCCAATGAGATACGCGGGGTGCGGGAAGCGGAAGCCCGCAAGGCGGCCGAGATCATGGGGGCGGAATTCCACCCCTGTATTTCCGACGACCTCGAACTCGTCTATTCTGCGGAAAACCTTAGGAAGGTGACCGCGGTAATCCGCCATGCCCATCCCGAAATCGTCCTGACTCATTCTCCTCAGGATTACATGGAGGACCATATGATTGCGTCGAGGCTCGCCGTGTCGGCCGCTTTTGCCCGCGAGATCCCTAATTTCTTTACCGACCCGGTTGAGGAGCATATCGAGGGCGAGACCGCGGTCTACCATGCCATGCCCCATATGCTGATCGACCAACTCCGCAAGCCCGTGAAACCGGATTTCGTCATTGAAACGGGCTCCGTTCTCGAGACCAAACGCCAAGCCCTCGCGGCTCATGCCAGCCAGAAGGAATGGCTCGACCGGACGCAGAGGCTGGGTTCCTATCTCCAGACCATGGAAGATCTTTCCCTCGAGGTGGGGAGCTTTGTCCGTAAAGGCATTCATGCCGAGGGTTGGCGAAGGCACAGCCATATGGGCTTTGGCTCGGAACCCGGATTCAACCCTCTCGCGAAAGCGCTGGATTCCTTTCACTACCCTTGCCCTGGAGGTGCTCGGTAGCCTCTTCTCATGGCCCGGCAGCTTTCCAAGGTTTCAGCCGAGTGGTGGGACTATACCACTTTGGACGACGAGTTGATCCGGGATGCCGCAAAGCTTGACGAAAAGGACCTGCTCCAGCTTGCCCGTCCCGGCTTTGAGGTCGTCCTTTACGATACCCTGGAGGAATTCTACCTGGCCGAGGCTCTCGAATACCTGGAGGCCTGGCGGGAGGCTACCCCCGACAACCCCGTTGGTATCTGCGGCCCGATCGGCCCGACCGAGCAACTCCCACTCGTCGCCCGTTTGGTCAACGACCTTGGTCTGGAACTGGGCCCGGCCCACTTCTGGGGCATGGATGAGTGGATAGGCGAGGACGGCAAGGCCGTACCGACGACCCATCCCCTTTCCTTCGAGCGGGCTGACCGCGAACTTTGTTTCGACCGTTTCGAAAATCCCATCCCCGAGGAAAACCTTCATTTCCCTTCCGAGCGGACCGAGCTATTCTCCGCGTCCTGGGAAGGGGTCCGCTGCAAGGTCATGCAGGGAGGGCAAGGGGACGTCAAGCACTGGGCCTTCAACGATCCCGTCAAGAGGGAGGGCGCCTACCTTGATCAACCACCGAGTCCCGAGGAATACCGCAGGCTGGGGACGAGGGTCGTGGAGCTTCATCCCATAACCCTTGCCCAGAACGCCCGCACTTCCGGTGGCGGGAATCTTTCCCTGGTGCCGGACCGGGCGGTGACGGTGGGACCGATCGAGACCTGGCGGGCGGAGCGTGTCTCGATCTGGCAGGCGGGGGTCCACGACAACCCTCTCGGGCAAAGGCTGACCGCCCTTATGATCTCAAAGGGGTTGGCCGACTCGGCGGTACCCATGTCCCTCCTGACCGATCATCACGCAGTCAGGTTCAGCTACTTCCGGGGAGGTCTCGGTACCTGCTCGGTCGAGATGCGATAAGGGGATCACCTCTGCGCCCCGGGGAACTATCCTCTTGCGAACCGAGCGTGGGTCTTCGATGATTTGTCCATCCACCACCTTCAAAGACTTAACGATGACCAAATCCTGCAAAGCAATAAATGCTTGGATGATTGCTTTTTTGGTCTTGGGTCCGAGCCTTTTGCTTTTTGGAAAGGATGATCCTCGCGTCGAAAGAAAGTCCTTGAGGATCTTATCCTACAACATTAAGCACGGGCGGGGAATGGATGGCCGGGTGGATTGGAAAAGAGCTGCCGAAGTCATTCGTTCCCTCTCCCCGGATCTCGTCGCCTTGCAGGAGGTTGACAAAAACTGCTCGAGGAGCGGGTCCATCGACTTGACCCAAGAGTTGGCCGAGGTTTTGAAAATGGAGGGACGCTTCGGCAAATTCATGAATTTTCAGGGAGGGCAATACGGCATGGCGGTCTTATCCAGGTTTCCCGTTACTTTTCACCAGGTTCACGTCCTGCCCCGCGGAGCCGAGCCTCGATGCGCCCTGGAGGTGCGTGTGAATCCCGGCAAGGATTGGGGCGAAATCCGTTTGCTCGGCATCCATCACGACTGGACGAAGGAGACCCTGCGTTCGAACCAATGCCGGGCCCTCTTGCAGGCAGTGGGCGAGAAAGCGAGTCCAGTGGTGTTGGCGGGTGATTTCAATTCGGGGAGAGGTTCGGACTCGGTAGGACTTCTTCTGGATGCAGGTTTTCAAATCTTGGCAAATTCCAGTACGAATACCTTTCCATCAAAGGTTCCGAAGATTGAAATCGATTTCGTCATGTCGAGGAACCTGGGTTTCTCTCGTTTCAAGCATCAGGTCATCGAGGAAAAACTGGCGTCCGACCATCGACCCGTTTTGGTTGAACTGTTTAAATAATTCTTTCGAATCCCCTGGAGAGCTCTCGCTAAAAGATGTATCGACGTATGATGACAAGTCCTTACCTTACCTCAGCACCAACCATGAAGCTATTCGTATCCCTGCTTTTTCTTTTCTTTCAATGTATTGCCTGGTCCGCTTTGCGCTTCGAGGCCCAATTGCTCCACAAGGACAATGTCGAGGCCTGTGCCGTTGGCGACCTCGATGGGGATGGCGACCTCGACGTGGTGGCGGGCGAGCGCTTCTACCTCAACCCGCAATGGAAGCCCGTCAAGTTCCGTTCCATCAAGCCCTTTGGCAAGGATTACATGCAGGACAATGGAGACTATCTGTATGACGTTGACGGGGATGGCGACCTCGACGTAATCGCCGGACAGTTCACCCTTTCAACCGTGCTTTGGTTCGAGAACCCGGGCAAGGAGGAGTTGCTCGCCGAAGATTCATGGACTCAACACGTCCTCATGGATACCGGCTACAAGCACAACGAGATGATTTTTCTGCGGGACATGGACGGGGACGGGACGCCCGAGTACGTCGCCAACAGCTGGAACAACAAGAACCCCATGCTGGTCTGGAAATTCGCCAAGAAGGATGGCAAACCGACCATGACCAAGAGCGTGGTTTCAAAATCCGGCAATGGTCATGGTCAGGGCTTTGGGGATATCAATGGAGACGGTCACGAGGATATCGTGTTCATGCAGGGTTGGTATGAACGGCCGGCCAAGAATCCATTTGGCCAACCATGGAAATGGCGCAAGGAATTTACCCTCCCCAAGGCCAGTTGCCCCATTCTCGTCAAGGATCTGAACAAGGATGGCCGGCAAGACCTGATCTGGGGGGACGGGCACAACTACGGCCTCCATTACCACGAGCAGCTTGAGCCCCGTAAGGACGGCGCCACGGCCTGGAAGCACCACCTGATTGACAAGACAATCAGCCAGATGCATGCCCTCGCCTGGGACGACCTCGACAAAGATGGCCAGCCCGAAATCATTTCCGGAAAGCGCTACTACGCGCACAGTGGAAAGGATCGGGGGGCGGAGGACGAGATCGTGATCGCCCGTTACCAGCCTGAATTGGGGGAAGACGGCAAGGTATCCTTCCGCAAGGAGATCGTCCATACCGGGCAAGCGGGTACGGGCTTGTATATCGTTACGGCGGACTTGGACAAGGACGGGTGGAAAGAAATCATCGTCCCGGGAAAGTCGGGCACTCATATCCTCTGGAACAAGGGAAAAAAACCACCTCCCAAGAAGAAAAAAGGCTAGGGAAGACTATTTGTCCTTGGAGTGCTTTGTCGGCCCGTTCTACTGCAAGGAAATATCATGCTCCGCATCATCATCACTCATCCCGGCGGCGCCCATAAGGATGAGTTTTTGGCCTGTGCCGTTCTGGTTGCAAGCTTTCCGGTTTCGATCTATCGGCGTGATCCAAGCGAGGAGGAACTGGCTGACCCTTGTGTGGCGGTGGTGGACGTCGGAAAGCGGCATGAGCCGGACCTCAATAATTTCGACCACCACCAGTTCGCAAGAGACGCGGATCCGACCTGTTCCTTGTCTTTGGTTTTGCAAAAAATGGGAATCTACGAAGACGCCAAGGAATTTTGCCCGTGGCTTGAGACAGCGGAATGGTTTGATTGCCGCGGGCCGAACGATACCGCCGACTGGCTGGGCGTGGACCGCGAGTCCATGGCAAAGTTGAACTCCCCGCTCGACGTCACTCTTTTACGGGCTTTTGCCGGGAATTCCGAACATCATTCGGGTGAACCGGTGTGGGAGGTGATGAAAATGATCGGGGCCGATCTTGTTGCCTACGTCACCAACTTGAGGGCCCGGATGGATCAAGTCGCCAAGGTCGAGCAGGTTTGGGATCTGGAGGAGGGCGGTCAAGGCGTCAAGGCGATGTTCGTTCCCCGGACGGATCCTTCGATTGAGGATGCTTCCGGCGCCTTGTCCTGGCGGGTCCGGGAACTCGGAATGGAGGAAGAGGTCGTCGCCCTTGTCTACCCCGACGGGAGGGGAGAGGGATACGGGATGCGCCGATACGACGATAGCGCGGTTCTTGATTTTTCCGGTTTGGAGCAGCAGCCAGACGTCCACTTTACCCATAACCGCGGTTTCATTGCCAAGACCAGTTGCACGGATATCAAGCGCCTCAAGGAACTTCTCCTTTTGGCGCGGGCCTGAACCGGGTCGTACGTCCCCTTAGTCCTGCCTTGGGCGGGTCAGAGAAAATTGTTATAGACCAACCCTCCTCCCAGGATGAAAACCTGGGGCAGGAAATTCAGGATAATGCTGTTTTCCTTCCAGACGTAACCCACCACGCTCCAGGTGCATGCTCCGACCATGTGAACGATTATGTTCACCGGATAAACGTTCAGGGAATGCAGGCAGATGGCGGTGAGAACCGTCAAGGCGCTGAAGTATTTCAGATAAGTCATCCGACCTTTGTAAGAGGATGACGCTCAATGCCAAGCTCTCATGCCGCTCCTTTTTCCCGCCCATTCTTTTGGTCGGGAGGGAATCCCCTTTCTAGACATCGAGCTCCAGGAGCTTTTCCGTCTCGATCTCCCATTCGTAATTTCTTTCCTTGAGCTGCCGGGCAAGGCTGGAAGCTTTTTCATTCAGTTCCTTGGCTTTTTCGGAATCCCCATAGGACTGTGGGTCCGAAAGCATGGCGTTGATCTCCTCCTGTTTTTCCTCGAGACGGAAGATTTCCTTTTCGAGCTTGCGAACGGCATCCTCGATCTTGATCCGCTCGGCCTTGCGCTCGTCGCGTTCGCGGGCCCGCCTTCTTCTCTTCTCTTTGGCGCTGAGGGGCTTTGCCCGCTCGCCCGGCCTTGCCTTCGACTCGGGACGGGCATCCCGCAGGCCCTCCACCAGTCCGGCCTGAGCGGAGGCCGCCCCCGATTTCCAGAGGTAGTAGTCGTAGTCCCCCGCGAAGTTTGTGATCCTGCCCGACTCGATCCGGATGGTCCGCTTGGCCAGGGCCCGGATGAAGTGAACGTCGTGACTCACGAAGATGAGGGTTCCCGAGTAGTCCTTGAGGGCCTGAATGACGGCGTCGATGCTCGGCATGTCGAGGTGGGTCGTGGGCTCGTCGAGAAGGAGGAAGTTGGGCGGCGAGAGCAGAAGCTTGACGAGGGCGAGGCGGCTTTTTTCTCCCCCGCTCAAGACCTTTACCTTCTTGAAGACGTCGTCCCCCTTGAAGAGAAAGGCCCCCAGCAAAGTGCGGACTTCCTGCTCGTGAACGGTGTTTTCAACACGCTCCATGGCTTCGTCGAGAACGCTTCTTTCGAGGTCGAGTACGTCCACCCTCTGCTGGGAGAAATAGCCCACCTCGACGTTGTGTCCGAGTTCACGCTTGCCGTCTTCGATCGGCACGAGATCCGCCAGGATCTTGAGCAGGGTCGACTTGCCGGCCCCATTCGGCCCGACCAGTACGATCCGTTCCTGCTTTTCCACCTCCAGGTCGAGGGCCCGATAGACCAGGTGGTCTCCGTAGGCTTGCCTTACTTGGGACAGAGTGGCTACGCGCTGCCCGCTGCGCGGGGGTTGGGGAAAACGGAAGGCGACGGTAGCCTCGTCGCTTTGGGGAGCCTCGATACGCTCCATCTTATCGAGAAGCTTTATCCGCGCCTGGGCCTGGGATGCCTTGGATGCCTTGGCCCGGAACCTCCTGATGAAGTCCTCGTGGTGGGCGATCTCTCTTTGCTGGTTGCGGTAGGCGGCCTCGTGCTGAGCCTCGCGCTCGGCTTTTTGCACGAGGTACTTGTCGAAGTTTCCCTGGTAGCGGAAAACCTTGCCGTGACGAATCTCGAGGATCCCGTCGCAGACCGCATTGAGAAACTCGCGGTCGTGGGAAATCGTCAGCAGGGATCCCGGGAATTTCCTGATGCGGTCCTGAAACCAGCCCAGGGTCTCCAAGTCGAGGTGGTTGGTCGGCTCGTCGAGCATGAGTAGATCGGGCTCCATGACAAGCAGGCGGGAGAGGTGGGCCCGCATGATCCATCCTCCGCTTAGGGTGCGGGCGGGTTTCTCGAAATCCTCCTGCTGGAAGGCCAGGCCCGAAAGGACTTTCTTCGCCTTGGCTTCCAGCGTATATCCTTCCAGTTCGGCGAACCGCTCGAGAGCTTCCAACCGGGTGGGGTCGTCAGCTTCAGGGTGGGTCCGGAGGGTTTCCTGGACGGCCTTCAGTTCAGGGGTGACGGAACTGGCCAGCTCGAGGACGGTTTCCTCGCCCGTTGGGGCGCTCTCCTGCGGCAGGTATCCGGTTTGCGTTCCCCGTTCCCATTCGATCTTCCCTTCATCCGCCTCGCTCTGATCGAGGAGGATCGAGAACAAGGTGGTCTTGCCGGCTCCGTTTGGGCCGACCAGCCCGAGCTTCTCCCCGCGCATCAGTCGTAGGGAAACCTCCCGAAACAAAACCTTCGGGCCGAATCGCTTGCCGACGTTGGATAAGATGAGCATGAGGAAAGAAGAGCAGACAGGTTTGCGCCTCCCGCAAATATGGCAAAGCAATAAAAGCCCTCTGCCTTCCGCAACCCCTAGGCTTGCCCGAAGAGGTTGATGAGCCTTTCTTCCTTGGAAACCTTCATGGGGAACTTCCCGCTTAAGGGATGGTCCTCGATGCCCGCGTGCTCGCGAAGGGCCAGGTGGAGATGCTCGGGTCGAACCCGGATTCCCTTGTCCTCGTCGAGGGCGAGGCTTTGAGGGTTCACGGGCGTGAGGAACTGACCGTCGTCGGTTTCCCCGATGACCCGGTTGCCTTTGATGCCCTTGCCCATGAACATGATCGACCCGACCGACCAATGGTCCTTCCCGTCCCCTTTGTTGTAGTGGGGTGTCCGGCCCATTTCGCTTTGGATTACGACGACCAGTTTGTCGCGGATCTTCAGCTCTTCGGCCCGTTTCATAAGGTAGTCGATCCCGTCGAGGAACTCGGGTATGAGCTTCAGTTGGTCGCGGTCGTTCTTGGCATGGCTGTCGAATTGCCCGATGGAAAGATTGGCCGAGACGCATACCCCCGCCTTGAAGCAGGACAAGGCAATCTCGGATTGCCGGTGGAGCCTCACCTTGCCGACCTCGTCGCTCACCTCCGCCTCGACGCGCTTGAGGGCCTTGGAACTCGACTGGGCGGCGTAGAGCATGCTGCGGGAACGTTCCGCCCGAGGCAATTGGGCTTGCGCCGAAGGGGTGGCGGCTTGCTCGTCGAGGGCCTTCTCGATGAGGCCTTGGGCAAAGTCGTCATGGTAGGGAAGGCGCTCGATTCCCTTGATGGAATCAGCCTTGGCAATCAGGTTGAGAGAGGGCAGATAGGGGATTCTCGCCATCGGGACCAGGTTGCCGGTGGCCGAGTAGTTCCCGAAGGTGAGGAAGGCGAGGGGCGTCTCCGGTCCCCGGCAGGCGGCGACAAGGGCGGCGAAGGTAGGGTAGGCCAGGCTGTCGAGCTTGCCGGTCGCCATGTATCGCTTGCAGGGCGAATGGTTGTTGATGGAGTAGTCCAGGCCGTTGAGGACGAGCAGTTCGCTTCCATAGGATTTGTAGAAATCCTCGTTGCTCATGCCTTTCTCGACCTGCTTGGCTGTGGGCGCGTACTTGTGTTTCCCATGGGTCAGGATATCGTCCTCCTTGTACAGGCGGTTGATTTCGTTCACCCCTTTCGGATCCATCAAATAAGTCGTGTCCCAGCCCCCCGAGGCATTAAATACCACGTAGTAGGGGCCGTCGTAGGGCTCGGGCTCCCTTCCCTTGGCGGAAAGCAGGGAAGGTCCTCCCACCGGGATGGAGAGCCCGAGGCCCGCCTGGGCGCAAAATTTCAGAAAATCACGCCTCATGGTCATTCGTAGAGGAATTCCTGATGGCGGAGGAGGTAGGTCACCACCGCCCGCCAGGCCCGCAGCGTATAATGAGGATCATCGACCTGCTTGCCGTCGATCCTTCCGCAATGATAAGTTTCGCGCTTATCGAGATCATCGCGACTCTTCGCCTCCGCGATGATCGTTTCGAAAAGCCGGAAGGCCCGGTCGATCTCGGGATGGCCTGGTGGCTCGCTCTTGTCCAGGAGGAGCTCCCGTAGGTGGACGATGGCTTTGCGGATCTTGAGGTCGGTGGCCTGGCTGACCCCGGGAAAGAGATCCTTTTCCATGGAGGGGAAAAGCTTTCGCTCGGCCGCAGGCAAGGCGAAATCCGCCACCACGTGCAGGCAGGACAAGTCGTTGGCCATGATGCGCTGGATGGCTCCCATGGCTCCGCTTGGTTCTCCGAGGCGTTCGGTGACCGACTGCGAGTCGATGCCACCGTAGAGGATTTCCATCTCCTTCTTGAGCTTTCCCCATGGGGTTCCGAAGATGGCGCCGATCTTGCGCTCCAGCTGCTCGGGGGCGAGAAGCCTGGCTACCCCCAGATCGTGGAGTTCGGCCTTGCGTTCGGGATTGGCGGTAACCGCATCCAGACCGTCCGCCCGGTAGAAGGGAGACTTGGCCAGCTCCTTGAAGACCAGCTTGAGGTTGAACCCGGCCTGCGCAAAGCGCTTGCCGACCTCCGCAATCTCGAGCCTTTGCATCTTGTAGGCGCGTCTCCGGGCGGTGAAGAAGGGGTCCTCGATATCCTTGGGAGGGCGCAGGGCCTTGCGCCCGGTCAGGACGTACCAGACGTGTTCGCTCATCGCGATTGCGAACCTCGGATCTTTGGCCGTGCGCCTGGCGAGCCACTGCAAGGAGCGCCACTTTTCTTCCTTCGGGAGGTCGTCCCCTTCCAGCCCGGGAACGAACATGTCCTTGAACCAGCCATCGCGACGGGGACCGAAGTGTCCCTCGTCGTTATAGAAATCCTGAAAGAGTCCGGAGACCGGATCAATGGTGCGGTGGCAGACCACGCAATCCGCCGCTTCCATCCAAGGGGTCTCGTACTTGGAGTCGATGGCCGCGGCATCCGCCACTTGGTCGGCCAGTTCCATGACGTCGATGCCGAGGAAATGCTGATAATACATGCGGGCCCGCAGACGGTTGCGGTTGGTTTCGGTGGTGGGGTAACGGCGCAGATACTGGAAGGTGCTGAGGATTCCGGCATGCGGATAAAAACCGTTTTTTGATTCCTGCACCAGGGGCGCGTTGACCGGGTTGTCGTTTCTCGCCTTTAGGGCAGGAAGCTTGGCTGGCAGGTACTCGAAGGGATCGTCGGGGTTCTTGAAGCGCTCCTTGATCGTCTCGAAGATGCCGTATCCCCGGGCCGAGTAAGGGCTGACCATGATGTAATCCGCAGTCATGATCTCGGTAAACGGCTTGTCGTTGCGTACCACGTGGGCGATTAGTTCGAGGGGTTCCTCGCGGATGGCTTTGCGGTATCGGCGCGTCATGGCATAGAGGGCTTCCTTTCTCTCCCTCTCGTCCTTGATGTGGGAGAGATCGTACTTGTGAAACCACTGGCGGCTCTTCTCAAAATGGTTGTAAGAGAGGATGAGCTCCCCGTTTCCGTCGTAGCCATTGGTCAGAAAGACGTCGTTGAAGCCTTCCTTGAGCCGTTCGTAAAAGGCATCCTCGGTCATGACCTGGTCGAGCAGCGCGCTGATTGCGTCGAGGCCGCCTTTGCGTACGGCGTCGCGTTCACTGGGGCGGGGAAGACGGGCGGACAGGGAAAGGGTGAGGCGACGGAGCAGCCTTTGGTCGTCCAGCATGGTTACCCCGTCGAAGAAAGGCGTGGGGGGGACTGTTTTCTCATGGGTTTCCTCTCCATCGCGCAGGTTGCGGACGAACTTCTCAAGCAGCAGGTGGGCGGTTGATTTTCGAGTAAGGACCTCCTGTCCCTCGTGGTTCATTTCCCCCACAGGCTTGCGGAGCAGCTTGGGCGGGCCGTCCTTGCGCGGTCGGGCCATCCTGCGGAAAGCTTCGTAGTTGTCGCGGTTGGCCCTTTGGAGGCTCTCGCCCTGGTGGAGGATGGTTTGCCGGAGGATGAATGAGCTATCCTCCGCCTCCCCGCCTTCCCGGTGGCATTCCAGGCAGGAAGCCTCTCCAACCTTGGCCCATACCTCGTCCGAGAAGAAACGGTCCGGCTGAAGCTGCGGGTCATCCGCGCCCAGCCATGGGGCAACCATGGCGGAGATGGGCAAAGCCAAGAGGAAGACCTTCATACCCACTAACTTAACCATGATTGAAATTTTGCGGAAAGTAGAAAAAACCGAAAAATGAGATTTCTTGCTTGCTGGAATCGGTATGAAACCGCTCCTATTTGGGGATGATGCGTTCGTTCTTGCCCCTCCTTCCCTTTCTCTTTGGCCTGCTTGCCCCGGGCAAGCCCAACGTTGTGCTCATCATGTCCGACGACATGGGCTTTTCCGACGTCGGGTGCTACGGCGGGGAGATCCGGACTCCTCATCTTGATGCACTGGCTGGGAACGGCCTGCGCTTTTCCCAGTTCTACAACACCGCCCGCTGTTGCCCGACAAGGGCGTCCCTGCTCTCCGGACTGTACCAGCACCAGGCTGGCATCGGGCTTATGACGGGAGACCAGAAGTTGCCCGGTTACCGGGGGGAGTTCGGGCGCAACGTCCTGACCATCGCCGAGGCTTTGGGCCTCGCCGGCTACAAGAGCTACATGTCGGGGAAGTGGCACGTCACCAGGCACGTCCGTCCCGAGGGTCCGAAGGACAACTGGCCCCGCCAGCGTGGTTTCGACCGCTTCTACGGGACCATCATAGGGGCTGGAAGCTTCTACGATCCGGCCACCCTCTGCCGGGAGAATACCTATATCACCCCGGTCAACGATCCGGACTACAAGCCCGAGACCTACTACTATACCGATGCCATCAGCGACAACGCGGTGAGCTTCCTCAAGGACCATGCAAAGTCCGATGCCGAGAAGCCCTTCTTTCTGTACCTCGCCTATACAACCGCTCATTGGCCCATGCACGCCCTTCCCAGGGACATTGAGAAATACAAGGGCAAGTACGACGATGGCTTCGAGCCCATCCGCAAGGCCCGGCTGGAGAAGCTAAGGAAGCTCGGGCTGGTTGCCCCCGATACCAAGCTTTCCCCCGCTTCGGACGACTGGGAACGGACCCCGCACAAGGAATGGGAGATCCGGAACATGGAGGTTTACGCCGCCATGGTGGACAACATGGATCAGGGAATCGGGCGGGTCGTCTCGGAGGTCAAGAGGCAGGGACGCTTCGAGAATACCCTCTTCCTCTATCTGCAGGACAACGGCGGTTGCGCCGAGGGCTATGGCCGGTACGCCCCCAAGAAAGAATATCCGAAATACGAGCCCATGGGCCCGGACGACCTGCAGAGGAAGATCTGGCCCCCCATGCAGACGCGCGACGGCCGGCCCCTGCGAACCGGGCCCGGTGAGATGGCCGGTCCCGAGGATACCTTCATTGGCTACGGGCGCGGCTGGGCCAACGTCTCCAACACCCCCTTCCGCGAGTACAAGCACTTTGCCCACGAGGGCGGAATAGCAACCCCCTTAATCGCCCATTGGCCCAAGGGCATTGGCAAGAAGATGCGGGGCAAAATCGATCACCAGCCGGGCCACTTGATCGATCTCATGGCCACTTTCGTCGAGATTTCGGGTCTGGAGTATCCCAAGAAGTTCGGGGGCCATGATATCGACCCCCTCGAGGGAGTCAGCCTGGTTCCCGCCTTCAAGGGACGCGACCTCAGGCGCAAGGACGCCCTCTATTTTGAGCACCACCTCAACAGCGCCGTCCGGGACGGGGACTGGAAGCTAGTCCGATACGGGCGTACCGGCCGTCCCTCCAGCCTTCGTCCGTGGGAGCTTTACGACATGTCCGCGGACCGCATAGAGTCGAGGAACCTCGCCAAGGAGAAGCCCGAGATCGCCAAGGCCCTCGAGGACAAGTGGGAAGCCTGGGCGACCCGGGCCAAGGTCAAGCCCTGGCCTTGGAAGTTCGAAAACCCATAGGTAGTCGGGCTTGCGGGCCAGCCATACTAGGAAAATGAAGACGAAGCTTGTGCCCCTGCTTGCTTTCCTGTCCGCGGGAACGATCCTGCCCGCGGCCAACTTTTCCCTCGGCAAGAAAGAGGTTGTTGCCTTCGTGGGCGGAACCGACGTCGGGCGGGCCCAGGAGGACGGATCGCTCGAGGCCATGCTGACCCTTGCCTTCGTCCGGCAAGAGCCCGTTTTCCGGGATATGTCATGGGATGCCGATACCGTCTACCGTCAGGGCTCGGTGATCGAGCGATGGCGCAAAAATGGGTTCGGCGACCGCGTCGAGCAACTCGGACGGGAAAAAGTCAGCATGGTCATTGCCTGCTTCGGCCGGCTCGAGTCCATGGAGGGCGAGGAAAGGCTGGATGATTTTGCCAAGGCCTACGAACGCTTGATTGACGATTACCTGAAGCAGGCCAAGCAAGTCGTGGTGGTAACCCCCTTGGCATTCGAGAAACCCGCGAGTTCTCTCCTGCCCGACTTGACGGTTCATAACCCAACCCTTTCGCTCTACGTGGGAAAGATCCGTGAGATGGCGAGTGATCGTAAGCTAGTCTTCGTCGATTTGTTCACGGGTGGACCCCGGGGATGGACCGAGAACGGGATGCACTTGAGGGCGGATGCCCATGAAAAAGCCGCATCCCTATGGATGGAAAGGGCGGGCCTTGGAGTCCCTCCGCTCGGGAAAATCAAGGCTCTGCGCGAGGCGGTTCGTGAGAAGAACCGGCTCTGGTTCGATTATTGGAGACCGGCCAACTGGAAGCTTCTGTACGGGGACGATTCCCGACGCCAGTTCACCAGGGGGAAGGTTCCCTTCAGGGAGGAGTGGAAAAGGTTGCTTCCCTTGATCGAGGGGGCCGATGAACGAATCCGCAAAGTGGCAAAAGGTGAGCCCGACCCGGGGCACGACCGGCCCGAGCCGGAGGTTTTGCATGGGGATGAATCGGCGGACGTGGAAAAGGAAACCAAGGCCTTCGAGGTCGGGTATGGCCTGCGGGTCAACCTCTTTGCGGACGAGAAGCTGGGGTTGACCAATCCCCTGGCCGTCCGCTGGGACCCGAATGGACGGGCCTACGTCTCGGTGACCACGGCCTATCCGCACGTTTTTCCCGGGGACGTCTTCAACGACAAGATCCTCATCCTCGAGGATACCGATGGAGACGGTCGTGCCGACGAGTCGATCGTCTTCGCGGAGGGGCTGAACATCCCCAGCGGCTTAGAGCTGGGAGACGGAGGCGTTTACGTGGCTGAGAGCACGAAGATCACTTTTCTGGAAGATACCGATGGGGATGACCGGGCCGACCATAAAAAAGTCCTGCTGAGCGGATTCGGCAGTGGGGATTCGCACCAGACCATCAATTCCTTTGCCTGGAGTCCGGAGGGAGACCTCTTCATGGGGCAGGGTGATGGGATCGAGTCCCGGGTGGAGACCCCGCTGGGATCGAGCGACCTTTACTTGGCTGGCATCTACAGGTTCCGGCCCAGAACCCTGCGTCTGGATCCGCTCCTCGACAACTGGATGGGCCCTGCCAACCCCTGGGGCATGGCCTTCGACGAGTGGGGACAAATGTTCGTCGTCGATGGGGCGGGTGGGGTTTCCTGTCTTTCTCCCGGCCAGGTTCCTGCCCAGAACCGCCTGAAGCTCCCGAGGATCGGCAACCCAGGAGGCTACTGCGGAATAGGCTACATGGATGGCGGACATTTGCCCGGGGATTTGCAGGGAAGGTTCGCGACCGGCGACTTCAAGGCCAACCGGGTAAAAATCTTTTCCCTGTCCGATGACGGGGCCGGGTTCAAGTTGAAATGGGAGGAGCCTCTGATCCGTTCGTCCCATCGCAACTTCCGTCCCGTCGACGTCAACCTCGGTCCTGACGGAGCCATTTACGTCGTGGACTGGTATAATTCCATCATCTGTCACCAGGACGACGCCTATCGCGACCCTCGCCGGGACAAGGCTCATGGCCGGATTTGGCGGATCAGTTCCCCGCGCCCCCCGCTTCGCCCTCCAAAACTTGCGGATGCCCCTCTGCGTGAGGTTCTGAACAGCCTGAAGGCTCCCGACTCCTGGACCCGAGGACAGGCCAAAAGAGAGCTCTCCAACCGATTCGAACCCACCCGCCTCGAGGATGAATTGCCCGGCATGGAAAAATGGGCCCTTGGGCTGGACGACCCTGACCAGAAGGGGCGCGAGCGCCATCTTCTGGAGGCCCTCCTCGCATTTTCCACCATCGAGATGGTGAGCGAGGATCTGCTCCGTAGGGTGGCCCGATCCGACCTTCCCGGCGCTCGGGCTCTCGCGGCGCGGATTGCGGGCAGGTGGGCCGACCGAATCAGGGAACCCCTCGACTTGCTGGCCCTCCTCGCCCGGGATGAGAATCCCCGCGTGCGCATGGAAGCGGTGCTGGCCGCGGGTCAAATCCCGCAGATGAATTCCATCAAGGTCGCGGCCCTGGCGAGTGAGCGGGAAATGGACCGCTCCATCGAGTATGCCTTTACCCAGGCCGTTCATCACTTGAAGCCCCATTGGGAAGAGGCTTTCGCCGAAGGCCGCCTGGTATTCCGCAATTCGTCCCAGGTCGCGGCGGTTCTGAGCCGGGCGGGCGGCAGGGACGCCCTTGGCCGGTTGCGTAAGGTCGCCGAATCGGGGGATCTCTCCGTGAAGGAGCGCCTAGGGGCCATGCTTTCGCTGCTCGCACTGGGCGGACCTAGGGAATTCCGAGACTATGGCCTCGACCGTGCGGCCTTCGCTCCACGCGGTCAATACGATGCCGATACCCATGCCATCCTTCTTTCCCGCCTCGTGGAGGAGGCCATGCAAAGAACCGTCAAGCCGAAGGGAGAACTTCCTGTCCTTCTTCTCCCCCTGCTTGATTCCGGACACGAGGAGGTAACTCGGCAAGCCCTGATTCTGACCGGGTTGTGGTCGGTCGGGGAGCTTGGTCCGAAGCTTGCCGGGAAGGCCAGGGACAAGAGTCTTTCCCTCGCCTTGCGGTCCGCCTCCTTCCTTTCCCTAGCCCAAATGAAGTCGACCGAGGCTCCCGAAATTCTTGCCCGTTTCTCCGGCCGGGGAAACCTTCCCGGAGTCCGGGTTTCGGCCATTCGGGCGATGTGCCTGACCGATCTTTCCGAAGCGGCCAAGCGGGCCGCTTCCCTGATCGCGGAGGGAGGGCTCAACCAAGGCAATGCCCATACTCTTTTGCGGGCCTTTCTCTCCAGGCCTTCGGGGGAGCGCAGCCTCCTCGAGGCTCTCCGTGGTTCCCCTCCTGATCGATCATCGGCCCGCGGACTTCTGCAGTCCCTTTACTCCTCGGGTCACCTCAGCAAGGACCTGGACGACCTTCTTTCTCCTCTTGCCGGAGCGGGCGGCGAAAATCTTTCCCCAGATCGCGTGAATCTCAATGAACTGGTCCGCATGGCCCGGGAGAAAGGGGACCCCGGCCGTGGTAAGCTGCTGGCCGCCTCCTGCGTGGGCTGTCACCGCATCGGTTCCGCCGGGGGCGTGGTAGGGCCGGACCTTACTTTCATCGGCACCACACTCGCTGCCGACCGCATCGTGGAAGAACTGCTCTGGCCCGCTCGGCAGGTGAAGGAAGGTTACACCCTTCTCGAGATTACCACTAAGTCCGGGGAGGTCATGCAGGGTTACGAGCGCAGTGGCGGTCGGGACCAAGTCGCCTTTCGCCGGCTAGCCGAGGAAACCCTCGTTACTCTGCGGAAGGATCAGGTGGGCTCGGTCAGGAAATTGGGCAGCGCCATGCCTTCCAGCTTGACCGCGGGCATGTCCCGCCAGCAACTTCTTGACTTGATCCGCTACCTTACCCTGCTGGGGAAGGCGGACGAAACCGAAAACCCAGAAAAATGAAATCGACCTACAAGATCCTCCGCCCGGCCATTCTTTTCCTTTCCCTTGCCTTGGGGACCGCCAATGGGGCCGAAGACGGCTTCGTCCCGATTTTCGACGGCAAGACCTTGAAAGGATGGACGCCGGTTTCCACTCAGGCCAAGGATGCATGGGTTGTCAGGGATGGCGCAATCCTTGGTGATGGAGACAAGGGAGGGCGTTGTTACCTTGCTTATGCGGAGAACAAGAAAATTGGAAACTTCGAGCTGAAGTTCAGCTACCGGCTTACGGGATCCAAAGCGAACAGCGGGGTGAGCATACGGGCCGTCAGGGACCAGACCGGGAAGAGGGACTTCCAGTGCTACCATGCGGATTTGGGTGCAATCGGCCTGGGCAAGCAAGTCATGGGGGCTTGGGATTTTCATACCCCTGGACGCAAGGAGCATCGTTGCTTTCGCGGGGATAGCCTGGTCATCGACAAGAACGACAAGCCGACCATTACGGCGATCGAGAACGGATTGAAAGAAAAGGATATTCGAAAGGGGGAGTGGAACTCCGTTCATCTTCTCGCTCTTGGGAATTACTTCAAGTTCGTCATTAACGGAAAGACCTCGGCGGAGTTTACGGAACGCCTGCCCAAAGAGAAACGTCTTCACGAAGGAATGATCCAGCTCCAGTTGCACAACCCCAAGATGCTTGCCGAGTTCAAGGATCTGCGACTGAAGATCCTCGATTGAGGCACGTTTCCGCCTCCGCCCGGGTAAGAAATATTTGCGGGAATCCCAATGGTGGCTAGTATGGTTTCAGAAACTTCCGTCGAGACCATCAGCGATGTCATCACCAAAAACCCTACCAGCTCCCTCCACGAGCCAATCCTTGGATCTTTGGCTGAAATGTGTCTGCGCCAGCGTGGTTGCGATCCTTGTGGTGGGAGGGATCACGCGCCTTACCGGATCGGGCCTTTCGATGGTCGACTGGCGGCCCGTGATGGGTGTTTTTCCGCCACTCAACGAGACCCAGTGGAATGAGGTATTTGATCAGTATAAGGCCTCGCCCGAGTATCGGAAAGTCAACCTCGGTATGGACTTGGCTGGATTCAAGGACATCTTTTTTTGGGAATACCTGCACCGGATCATGGGTCGGATCGTCGGCTTGCTCTGCCTGCTTCCCTACCTGTGGTTTCTCTTCAAGGGCAAGCTGAATGGCTCCCTTAGGGTTAAGGGTCTGGTCCTCGTGCTCCTAGTGGGGGCGCAGGGGCTGATGGGCTGGTATATGGTCAAGAGCGGCTTGGTCAGCAACCCGGAGGTAAGCCATTTCCGCTTGGCGGCCCACCTAGGACTCGCGTTTTCCGTTTTCGGGCTCGGCTGGTGGATGTTGCGGGATCTGCGGGCTCCGACCCGTCGGGCTCCTCCGCCCGGAAGGTTGAGCCTACTTGCCTGCCTGTTGCTCGCCCTGCTATGCCTGCAAGTCACCTACGGCGCCTTTACCTCGGGGATGAAGGCGGGTTACGGATTCAATACCTTTCCCATGATGGAGAACGAATGGGTGCCCGAGGGCTTGTTCGGGCTGTCGCCCTTCTGGAAGAATTTTCTGGAGGACAAGTTCTCGGTGCAATTCATCCACCGATGGATGGGCACCCTGCTTTTCCTCGCCACGCTGGCCTTCGCGTGGTGGGCTTTCCGCTCGAAATCCCTCGACGATTTCCAGGGGAGATGGCTCCGCCGTATCGTCGGACTGGTCACGGTCCAGTTCCTGCTCGGGGTCGCGACTATTTTGCTGATCATCGACTTCCGCATCCTGCTGCCCGTGGTCCACCAGTTGGTCGCTCTTTTTCTTTTCGCCTCCTTCCTGGCCTTCATTCATTCCCTGGGGAACGGTTATCCGGAGAAGGAAGGACGGAGCGCTCTCTAGCTACCGGGCTTGCCGAAGGCCCAGAGGAAATTCTTGCTTCTCAGGAAGAGAGTATCCTTGCCGAGGGCGGGCGTTACCTCGATGGTTTCGCCCAGATCATACCGGCCGATGGCCTTGAATTCGTCCCCCGTGCGGATAATCGAGACCAGTCCCTCCTCGGAGGCCAGTATAAGATCGTTTCCAGCCACCACGGGAGAGGATACGTACTGGCCGCGTCCTTCCAGCCTTCTGCGGTAAATCATTTCTCCCTTGGAAGCGTCGACGCAGGTCAGGACGCCCCCGTTGGATATCATGTAGACCCGGTCTTCGTGAAGGATGGGGGATGGGACCTCGGGGATGCCCTTGTTGAATTCCCACCCGAGGTGGGAATCGGTCACGTTTCCGCTTCCTCCAGGCTTGACCGCTACCAGCAGGGGCTTCCCCCGTCCGATGGTCAGGTTTGCGATGAATTCGTCTTTGTCCCAGAACCCGTCCCTGTTCTTGTCCATCCAGGAGAACATCCCGTCCAGCCTCTTTTTCCTTTTGGCAGGATCCTTGGGCAGGGGTAGGCCGTAGCCAGGATGGCCGGGAGGAAGTTGGGGGCGGAAAGGAAAGGTGAAATGCCCGGTCATCTCCTTTCGCTGGAGTCTTCCGTCGCCGTTGGCGTCGAAACTGATGACTGCCTCCCAAAAGGGCGCGGGATCAGTCTTGAGATCGGCTGATCCGCCCAGCTTTGAGGCAGAGGCGAAAACGAATTTCTTTCCCGCCATGGGCCGGGCTATGGTTTCCCTGGAAAACCCGTCCACCTGCCACTTCTCCTCCCCCTCAGGGAGAGAATAGCCGCGTAGGGAACCGTTCCCTAGGACCACCAGTTCCCTGCCGCCGTCATGTTCCCAGATGGTGGGTGTCGACCACCCGCTTCGGTGGAAGGGCCGGGGCCTTTCCCAGAGGGTTTTGCCCGTTTTCTTATCGATGGCAAGGATACGAGAGCGACTGACCCTGCTGTTGGGAAGGTTGTTGTCGTCGTCGGTCACCAGAATGAGCAGTGTGCCGTCGACGATGGGAGAGCAGGAAGTCCCGTAGAGGCTCTTCGGTGTCGGCAGAGGTTTGCTCCAGAGCTCTTTGCCCCGGTGGTCGTATGAAAGCATGCCGAATGAGCCGAAGTAGACGAAGAGCATGTCCTCGTCGACGAATGGGGTAGGGGTGGCTGGGCCGGCGGACTCGTGAAACTTCTCGATTTCCACTTGCGGAGCCTTTCTTTTCCAAAGGATTTTGCCTGATTTCCTGTCGAGGGCGAGCGTGACCAGTCGTCCTTGCTCGATCCCCGTGAGGAAGATCTTGCTTACAGATAGAACCGGGCAGGATAGACCGGAGGGTACGGCGGTTTTCCATCGCAATCCCTCCTTCGAGGGTACGCTGAAGCCAGCCTGGGCATGGACCCCCGACCCGTTGGGACCACGGAACTGGTTCCAGGCATCGGGCTTGTCCGCATGCAGGCCGAAACAGGCTGTGAGCGCGACAATCGGGATGAGAAGACAAGAAGGCATCACCTCTTCTTGACCGTTTTCCCACGGATTTCCAGTAAGAAACTTTTTTTGAACCGCATTTATCCTTGCAGGAGTCCCTCGCGTCTATTCCGGGCAAAGGCGGAAAAGCGGGCTGAACCCTTTTGACAACAAGGGAGTGATCTGTTGGCTTAAGTGGACATGCCCATGTCGTCTTTTGAGCGGAACAAGAGCCTGGCCCTTTCGGGCAGGCTCGCCTTGGTCCTCGTCCTTTTCTTCCTCTGGGGTTGTGGGGTTTCCCATCGGGTTTCCCGGCCCAAGCTCACGGGCAAGGTCTATGACGCCGGGTCCGGTCAACCTCTGAAGGGATGCCAGGTCGGTGAGGCCGTCACCTCTGCCGACGGTTCCTTCGAATTGCCCCAGACGAGTTACCGGGAGTTCGTCTTCGGAGCGGATTCCGGCGCCGCCATGCTGGTAAGCGAGTTCGTGGTCTTGCCGGGTTACGAGATGGTGAGAATCTTCAGTTTCACCGAGCGTGGAGCCCCCAGTCCCCCGAGTCACTGGAAGGTCAAGCCCATCTTCCTTCGCAAGGTGGGGGAGGATGGCGAAGAGGGAACCGGTTCTCCCTGGCGGGAGGTCTCCTCTTTCGTGCGAATGCCGGCCGAAGATCCCTCCGGATCGAAACCCGGAGGGGACGAGGAAGGGCCCTGAGCATGTTTTTCGGCACCGGATCAGCCCGGGTGCTTCGGGTCGTGCCCCTAGTCCTAGCGGTCGCGGTGGCCTCGCTCTTCCCTCGGAGTTCCGGAGCCAATCCGGTTGAATTGAACCGGCAGCTCGTTTCCGGTTTTCTCGAGAAGCACTGCATCGCCTGTCATGGTCCCCGGAAACAAAAGGGCAAGCTCCGGTTGGATGAGTTGTCCATCGAGTTGTCCAACGATTCGATCGCCGCCCATTGGCAGGACGTCCTCGATACGCTCAATGCCGGGGACATGCCTCCTGAAGATGAACCGCAACCGAGCAAAAAAGAACTGACCGGTTTTCTGGCCGAACTGACGGGAAAGCTTGAGGATGCCCGCAGGCATCTTTCGGATCAGGGGAGGGAGGTCGCGATGCGGAGGCTCAACCGACGCGAATACGTCAACAGCATCGAGAGCCTGTTCGGTTTTCGGGTGCGTACGGACACCCTGCCCGAAGACGATCCCGCCGACCCCTTCGACACCATCGGTTCCCAGCAGTTCTTTTCTTCCTATCATTTTGAAAAATACCTCGAGATGGGCCGGGTAATCGTGACGGATGCCCTGGCCTTGGGGAACAAGGGGCGACAGCCTCTCAAGATACAGGTGGAGCAACCGGAGGTCCGGGCTAACCGGGAGATTCGCGATCGTTATCGCCAGCGGATGGAAAGGTGGCGGGAAGTGGTGGCCGCCCTCGAAGCGGGCAAGACCTTCAAGGATGACGGATTCCCTTTGAATTTCGATGCCAAGGACCGGCCCTTTGACGGAAGAGGCCTCCATTTCTACCTGAACTTTCATGCCGAGCGATCCGCGGGTCCGGCGGCTTACCTGAAACGCGAACTGATCGACAAGGGACTCTATTTGACCCGGCGGGCGGGTGGTCGATGGTCGGCGAGTATCGTCAAGCATGGCTATGATCCGCGGGGCGCCTACAAGGTTCGTTTGCTTGCGGGGATCAACGAGGAACCGCCTGAGTCGCGGACTTTCGTCAGCGTGAACGACAAGGGACGGGTGTTGGCTCCGCTCAGGATTTACGGGACGGCCCATGAGAACGAGATGATCGAACTGGATTACCAGCCCCTGCACGGGTCCAGCCACTTTGGGTTCCAGATCATGGAGAGACGAAACGAGATGATTGACGGCAAGGCTTACGTCCGTAAGGTCGATCCCTATGGGGACTGGTCGAGCATTTTCGTCGACCGCATGGAAGTGGAGGGGCCCTTTTACGGAGAGCCGACCTTGTTTGAGAAACTGGCTTTTCCCAGCGGGCCCTCTCCAAAAAGAAACCAGCCGGTCGAACGGACTGATGAGCAAGCCAAGGCACTGATCGATTCCTTTGCCCGCGAAGCTTTCCGGCGCCGTGAAATGGATCCCGCTTTTCTTCGGAAGCTTAACGACCTTTACGTGCAGGGAAGAAAATCCGGGGTTGAGGCAGAAGAAGCCCTGGTCGATCCCCTCGCCGTGGTCTTGGCGTCTCCGGGCTTTCTTTATCTGAGCGAGGCGGAGGGAGCGGATACGAAGCGCAGACCCCTGACGCTTCGCGAACTGGCGGTTCGGCTATCCTATTTTCTTTGGAGCGCTCCACCAGACGAAGCCCTCCACCAGGTGGTGAAGAAGGGAACCTTGAACAATCCCGATGAATTGACCAGGCAGGTGGACCGAATGCTGACCGACCCGAGGGCGGAAGCGTTTTATCATTCCTTCATGAGCCAATGGTTCGAACTGCACCGCTTTGACGACATCGCGGTCAACCCGGATGAATACCTCATGTTCGACGAGCAGGTCCGCTACTCCGCCCGTGAGGAACCCATTCGTTTGTTCGAGCATTTGGTGAAGGAAAACCTCTCTTTGGGGAACCTGATCGATTCGGACTTTGCCATGCTTGATCCTTTGTTGGCTCACTTTTACGGAATCCAGGGAGTGGACGGCCAGGGCTTCCGCAAGGTGAACCTTCCGCCTGAATCGCCCCGCGGAGGTCTGATCGGGACAACCGCCTTCATGATCATGGGTTCGACCGGTGACCGGACCTCACCGATTATTCGAGGAACCTTGGTCCTCGATAAGTTTCTGAACGACCCCTCGGCGGACCCTCCCCCCAACGTGCCCGAGTTGACCGATGCATCGAAGGAACCCCTGCCCGTCCGCGAGATGATCGAACTCCACCAGTCCAAGGCCCAGTGCGCATCCTGCCATGCCAAGATCGATCCGATCGGATACGGCCTGGAAAGCTTTGACGCAGTCGGTTTGTGGCGTGACGATGCAAAGGTGGGCAAACGGATGGAGAAGATCGAACGGGGAGGAACCCTGCCGGGAGGGAAAACTTATGATGATTTCGAACAATTCAAGTCTCTCCTGATGGAGAACAAGAACAAGCTTGCCCGCTCTTTGGTGGAAGGAACGGCGAGCTATGGAATGGGCCGTACGGTGGAATTTTCCGATGGGGAGGATCTCGATGCCTTGACCCAGCAGTTGATGACCGAAGACATGCGGGCCCGTTCCCTCATCCACAACTTGGTGCAAAGCAAACTCTTCCAAACCAAATGAACCTATGAAAAAACCGGCAAATTCATCGATCACGCGTCGCAACTTTCTTGCTTCCGGAAGCGCCTTGCTTGCCTTGCCCTGGCTCGAGAGCATGAACCCTCTTTCCGCGGCCCCGGCTTTGGCGAAGCCTCCCACCCGGATGATCTTTTGCGGGGTGGGCTATGGCTTCACCGAGAAGACTTTTTATCCCACCGAAGCGGGCGCACTGGATGAGTTGACCGAGGGTCTCTCCCCGTTGGAGCGTCACAAGAAGGACTTTAGCATCATCAAGAACCTGACCAACCTCGGAGCGACCGATCCGCATGGAGGGAGTACCTCCTACCTGACTTGCGCCAACGTCACGGGCACGCCGGGCAAGCGTTTTCACAACTCCATTTCCTGCGACCTGCTGGCGGGCAAGCAACTGGGCAAGAACCAACGCTATGATTCTCTGGTCCTGGCCAGTAAGGAAGAGAATGCCGGTGGTCACGGCAAGGGCATGTCCCTGGCCTGGAACGAAGCGGGTAAACCGGTCGCCGGTACCCGTGGACCGGTCGAACTTTACGCCCGGTTGTTCGGGCAGTCGGGCGAAAATCCGGAGGAACGGGAGGCCAGGTTGAACAAGAAAAAGAGCATCCTCGACGTGGTGCTCTCGGATGCGAAGTCCCTCAACGGAAAAGTCAGCTCGCTCGACCGGGACAAGCTGGACGAATACTTTCAATCCATTCGCGAAGTCGAACTGGGGTTGGTCAAGGACGCTCAGTGGGCGGAGAGGCCCAAACCCAAGACGGACCGCAAGGCTCCCGGCGAAGGGATTGAGGGTGAGGCTGAGATTCTTCTCACTTACGAATTGATCGCCCTCGCTTTGCAGGCTCAGCAGACCTCGGTGGTCTCTTACCGCCAGCCCGTTGCTTCGGTTATCAAGAGCATGGGCATGAATTACGATCCTCACGCCCTCAGCCATTACGGGGGCTCTCCGACCCGCACGGATGCCAACCGCTTGCGGGACAAGAAATGCACCGAGATGCTTGGCAAGTTCATCGACATTCTCAAGCGAACC
>DLRY01000070.1 GCA_002500665.1 Opitutia bacterium UBA7876 | reverse complement strand
TAGATGGCTCCGTCCTTATCCACGAACACTCCGTGCAAACGGTCCATCCGGCACTTTTTCGGATCCTTTCCCTCCGGGCCATCTCCCTTCTTGCCATCCCCTGCGATCAGCTCGAGCTTACCCGTTTCCAGGTCAATCATGCGAATGGTGTGGCTCTCAGTATCGGCCAGATAAACATTCCCCTTTGGTCCTACGGCTATCCCCTTCGGACCCGAAAGCGTTGCCTTTTTGGCGGGTCCTCCATTTCCGGTAAACCCCTTCTTCCCAGTTCCCGCCACGTGATGAATCGTCCCCTTGTCCAATTCCAGCCGGTACACTGCATTTCCCTCACGCAAAGCCAGCCAAATGGTATTCCCCACCACGTCAATCGCTCGCGGCCCTTTCAGATCGACCTCGGGTATTTTCCCGCCATCCTTGGTTTTCGCCTTTTTTCCAGTTCCTGAAAAAGTGGAAATCGTTCTCGTTTTCATATCGATTATCCGTATTCGATGATTCCCTATGTCACAGACGAACAAATTACCCTTCGGTCCAAACTGTATGCTATGCGGCCGGTTGAACTTGGCTTTCCTCGCAGGTCCTCCATCGCCACTGAAGCCCTTCTCTCCCGTCCCTGCAATTGTGTAAATCTTACCCGTCTTCACATCGACCTTTCGGATCACGTGATTCATCATCTCCACAAAATACATATCCCCCACCTGATCGAACCGTACCTCATAGGGCTCATTCAACAAAGCCTCGGTTGCTAATCCGCCATCGCCGGCATACCCCTTCTCCCCGCCCTTTCCTGCCACCGTGGTTACAACCCCATTGGCATCGATTTTTCGCATGCAGTGGTTATAGGTATCACAAACATAAAAGCATCCATCGGGACCGCGCACCACCCCGAACGGCCCGCGTATTTTGGCTTGGGTAGCCGGGCCGCCATCACCTGAGAAACCTGCTTCACCCGTTCCCAAAACCGTTAAAATCTCGGTACCCTGCAAACCCTGCGTGCAAATAAAGAGAAATGCAGTGAAGATGGTTGCTTTCATTTTTCAACCACTCAAATACGGAAAGCCGCCTTACTGCAAGCCGGAGAGCGCAATCGGGAACGCAGAGTTGAAAGGATGCCGATGATGATGCCCTAGAGTAGGTGTGTCTTGTTTTTCAGAGGACGGCCCAAGCACTTCCAGAGGGTCAGGGGCTGGGAGTCGTCGAGGGGGGAGTGTCAGACGCGTCACCTACTTGGGGCCTGTGCGCACCGGGCATTCCGTTGCACCCAACCATGAGCAGAGCGACGAAGAGGGAGAGTAGGATTGCTTTCATGCCCTCGATCCAAGCGCCTCCTTGGGCGAGGGTCAACAGTTGGGTTTTTCAGGGTCCAGAATCAAGGCGAAGCAAGCCCATCTTGTAAGCCTCGTAAACAACTGCGACAACCATGAGCAGACCAAAGATTACGTATGATTTGAACCTCAAAGAGTTTAAGCAACAGCGAAGGCATAACGATCCTTCTGGCGGAAGGTTTTTTTTCGTACGTGCTTCCACTCCGCACCTTTTGCAAATGAAAGCCTTCATCCTTCCATCCAAGCGCCTACTTGGTTGAGGGTCAAGGGTTCGAGGTAGCCTGAGGACGAGGATTAGACCTTCCCGTTCGCTTTTCGATCCGCTTGTGAATCTGTGCGGATAGAGCTTGGGCCTCTGCCAATTCCTTGGCGTTTAGCTCAAGTTCGTCTCTCCACTCTTTGGCGTTCTCAACCTCTTGGGCTTGGGCGAGTTCGTACCATGCGTATGCTTGGACCAAATCCTTGGGCACCCCCCTTCCCGTCTCGTACATCACTCCAAGGTTGAACTGAGCACCCTCATATCCCTGTTCGGCCGCCCTACGATACCACATGAACGCTTGCCTGTAGTCTTTGGACACTCCTTTTCCATCTTCGTACTTCACCCCAACTCTGAACTGAGCCCAGGCAACCCCCCGCTTGGCCAACCTGAACTCCCGCTTCCGATTCTTCTCACACGGGTCTCCAAAAAAGATTACGCAAAACCCCACTACGAAAAAGACAGTCATGGGTAGAGCAAGCGCCAGAAATCCAACGTCTAAAATCATATCTGCCTTCCAACACAAAAAACCGAGATATCCCCACCAAGTAAGCGTAGAAAAGAGCCAAAGCCTACAAAACCAATGCTTCCAGTCGAATTTCTTTTGCGGACCATTCATTACCCGATGCGCCTCTTTGGGTGAGGCTAACCAACAGAACGAATAAAGAAGCTTTCATCACATCGCCATCCTAGCGCAAATCTACGGATAAGCCTCTTACAATCTTTTCCCGATCTTGGAATGCCCCCCGGTCCAAGCGCCTCCTTGGACGAGGGTCAAGGGTTGGGGGGGGGTGCCGGTGGGTTAGTCGAAGTCGTAGATTCGTTCGCCGTCCATGTATTTGATGCTACCCATTTCCGTCCCATCATAGTTGTAGTAAATCATTCGCCCTTCCCGCTTGCCGTTCTTAAATTTTGCTTCCGAACTTTTCTGCCCGTTCACATGCCAAAGAGCCAGAAGCCCATTCCCGTCCTTCAAACCAGTCACGGGACACTTTTCGCCATTGGGTTTCCAAACTTTGGCTGACATGACCTTGCCGTCCTTGCAGATTGATTCCGACTTCTTCTGCCCATCAGGATACCACTGAGTCCAAAGCCCGTGCGGGTAGCCGTCCTTGTTGATGCCTTCCGCCTTCTTTTGCCCGCCCTCGTACCAAATAGTCTGAAGCCCGTCCAGCTTGCCGTCCTTGTAGTTTTCTTCCCACACCCTCTGTCCATTAGGATAAAAACGAACCGCTATGCCAGTAAATGGGGTGTCCTGATTTGGAATGTAAGTGAGCCTCCCTCGATGCTGGAGTTTGTCGAAGCTAACCACCTTTGGTTCAGCTCCCAAAAGCGGGAGAGAGACAAAGAGGGAGAGTAGGATTATTTTCATTTACCGATCCAGTTCGTTGTTCGGGCAAGGGTCAAGGCTTGGGGGTTGTCAGGGGGTTAGTCTCATGACTCGCTCGCCGTCCTTGTAGGTGAGGCGA
>DLRY01000088.1 GCA_002500665.1 Opitutia bacterium UBA7876 | reverse complement strand
GATCCGAGTTGCGGAAAGAGGATTTTTTTTCATTATCGACCTCCTTTGGAAAAATTTTAGCGGGCATTGCCTCAAGCTTGTCCATATGAGACCGGTTGGCAAGCAATTTGAACGGCTCCTGCGCTGCCGACCGAAAGGCTCCAAACCTAAAATTATGTTCTTGTCGAAACCATGTTTTCGTTGAATTCTTGCCATTTTCGAACCCGAAACCCTTTTTACCCTTTACCATGAGCGATCCTAGCGACTCCGCAAAAGCCTACTGGCGGGCCAATTTGAAACTGGTCGGATGCCTTCTTCTGGTCTGGTTTCTGGTATCGTTCGGCTGTGGTATTCTTTTCAAGGAACAGCTCGATCAATTCAGTGTCGGCGGAGCCCCTCTTGGGTTCTGGATGGCTCAGCAGGGCTCGATCTTCTGCTTCGTGCTTCTTTTGATCGCCTATGCCTTCTTCATGAACAAGCTAGATAAGGAACACGGTTTCGAGGAGGAGGATTAATGGACCAAACGGCTTGGAACTTCATCTTCATCGGAATCACTTTCGGCGTTTACATCGGAATTGCGATTTGGTCCAGAGCAGGGTCCACAAAGGAATACTACGTCGCAAGCAGGGGCGTGTCTCCTTTTGCCAACGGGATGGCTACCGCGGCCGACTGGATGTCTGCAGCCACTTTTATTTCCATGGCGGGCGGGATCGCCGCCGCTGGGTATGGAGCATCGAAATTCCTCATGGGATGGACGGGCGGATTCGTTCTCCTCACTACACTGATGGTTCCTTATCTGCGCAAATTCGGCAAAGCCACTGTGCCCGACTTCGTGGGCGACCGTTACTATTCGAACGCCGCACGTATGGTGGCCGTGATTTGCGCCATATTCATCTGCATGACCTACATCATGGGGCAAATGAGGGGGGTGGGAATCGTCTTTTCACGACTATTTGCCATCGAAATCTGGCAAGGCGTCCTGATCGGCGGCGGAATCGTATACTTTTACGCCGGACTGGGCGGAATGAAGGGCATCACCTACACCCAGGTCGCCCAGTACTGCGTGATGGTCTTCGCCTACACCATTCCGGTCATTTTCATATCAATGATCATCACTGGCAACGTCGTTCCCCAGTTCGGCCTGATCGGTGACTTCGTCAAGGAGGGACAAGAGCACAGCCAGCCCCTTCTGGATAAGGTAAACCAGATTTCCACCGACCTCGGCTTCAATGAATATACCAAGGGGTCCGGGAATACCCTTGATCTTTTTTGCATTACGGCGGCCTTGATGGTCGGAACGGCCGGGCTTCCGCACGTGATCGTCCGGTTTTTTACGGTAAAGAACGTAAAGGCCGTGCGGAAATCCGCCTACTGGACCTTGGGCTTCATCGCCATCATCTACTTGACCGCCCCTGCCCTCGGGATGTTCGCACGGACCAACTTCATCGAGGAAATCAACGAGAAAAAATATCAGGATGCCCCTCAGTGGTTCAAAAACTGGGAAAGCCAGGGAATGATCGCCTGGGTCGACAAGAACGAAGACGGGATCATGCAGTATCGGGCAGGGGACGTTTTTGCCGGAAAACCGTCTTTCGATGATTCGAGAAGGACGGAGAACGGCCCGCGACTGGTGACCAACAAGATCGTTTCCTCCCCGAACGAAGTCTATTACGACCGGGACATAATCGTCCTCGCAAACCCGGAAATGGCCGGGTTGCCCAAATGGATAATTGCACTGGTCATGGCCGGTTGCGTAGCCGCAGCCCTATCCACCGCCGCCGGCTTGCTTCTCGTGCTCTCCACCTCGATCTCCCACGACTTGATGAAAAAGATCGTCAAGCCGGGCATCTCGGATAAGCAGGAAATGCTCTATGCCCGCTTGGCTTCCCTTGCGGCCGTCCTCGTGGCTGCCTACTTCGGGATCAACCCACCATCCAGCTTTGTTGCCAAAACCGTGGCGTTTGCCTTCGGCCTGGCCGCGTCCTCCTTCTTTCCGACCCTCATCATGGGGATTTTCTCCAAAAAAATCAATAAAGAGGGAGCCATTGCGGGAATGATTGCTGGAATCAGCTTCACCCTCGCTTATATCGTTTATTTCCAATTCCTTACGGATAGCAAAGAATATTGGTTCGGCATTTCGCCCGAAGGCATTGGCTTTATCGGCATGTTGATCAACTTCGCCGTCGCCTTCGTGGTCAGCAGTCTTACGCCACCGCCCCCTAGAGAAATACAGGACATGGTCGAGGCAATCCGCATACCCAAGTGGGCCGGCGAGGCCTCGGACCACTGATACCATGAAAGCTCGCCCCGCCCTGCCCCTTCTCTTTCTTACCCTCGGCATCTGCGGAGCCGAGAAAAGAGAGGATGGTTTCGTTTCTCTTTTCGATGGAAAGACCCTCTCCGGATGGGAAGGGAAGAAGGAGTTCTTCCGCGTCGAAAAGGGGGCCATCGTAGCGGGTTTTCTCGACAAAAAGGTTCCCAACAACGAGTTTCTCGTCAGCAAGACGGAATACGCCGACTTTGATTTGCGCTTCGATGCAAAGTTGGTCGGAAAAGGAAACAATGCCGGCGTGCAGTTCAGGAGCCAAAGGATACCCAAACACCACGAAATGATTGGCTACCAATGCGACATAGGTTCATGGAGCAAGGGCACGATCTGGGGGTTTCTCTACGATGAGTCCCGTAGAAGAAAAATGCTCGCCCAAGCCCCCCAGGAAAAGGTCAATTCATGGGTCAACCCTAAGGGGCAATGGAACAGTCTGAGGGTTCTGGCGAGAGGACCCGTCATTAAAATTTGGCTCAACGGCAAACAAACGGTTGACTTCACCGAGGCCGAAAAGGACATTCCACTTGACGGCAGGTTGGGCCTGCAGATACACAGCGGGCCCGCGCTCGAGTGCCACTACCGAAAGATCCGAATCAAGACCTTTAAAAAACAAAAACCGAAAAACCCATAAAGCCAAAGTCATGAATCAAAGCAGAAGATCCTTCATCCGCCAGTCCGCCCTCGCCTCCACCGCATTCGGGGCCTTCACCATCAGCGGCACGAAGTCGTCCGGAAAGGTCATCGGGGCCAATGACCGCGTCAACGTAGCCGTTTGCGGCATCAAGGGACGAGGAGGTTCCCACATTGGTAGCCACGGCAGGCAAAAGAACGTCGTCGTTTCCCACTTGGTGGATCCCGACCAGCGCCTCTACAATGGAAGAAGGAAGTTCGTCGAAAGCAAGTTTAAGAACACCCCCGAATGCGTTCAGGACGTCCGCCGCGTCATGGACAACAAGGAAGTGGACGTAATCTCCATCGCCACCCCCAACCACTGGCATAGCCTGATGTCGATTTGGGCCTGCCAGGCCGGCAAGGACGTCTACGTCGAGAAACCTCTCAGCCACAATATCTTCGAGGGAGGCAAGCTGGTCGAAGCTGCCAAGAAATACGGGCGCATCGTCCAACACGGCACCCAGAACCGAGCCAGCCAGAGGTGGGCCGACCTGGCTCGCGACATAGCCGCAGGAAAGAACGGTAAGCTCGAGGTAGCACTCGGCACCTGCCACAAACGTCGCGGTTCCATTGGCTTCAAGGATGCCAAGAATCCCCCCGCCGAGCTCGATTTCGACGTCTGGACGGGACCCGCCCAGAAGGAGAAGTACCACGAGAACCTCGTTCACTACAACTGGCACTGGTTCTGGAAATACGGCAATGGGGACATCGGCAACCAAGGCGTCCACCAGATGGACATCGCGCGCTGGATGATCCCGGGTGCCCGCTGGCCCAAGAGTGTGGTCAGCGTAGGGGGTCGCTTCGGGTACGAAGATCAGGGAGAGACGGCCAATACCCAGCTGTCTATCTTCGATTACGGAGAATCTCTCCTCGTCTTCGACGTGCGCGGCTTGTCCGGCAAGAGCAACATGGGCGTCTCCAACCACGTCTACTTTGACAAGAAGGCTTCCCAGAAGACCTCCCATAGCTATGACCTCGACGGCATCAAGAGCCCCTTGGCCGAGCGGGGCAAGGGAGATATCTTCGAGAACTTCATCCAAGCGGTCCGCAACCGCAAGACCGAGCACCTCAATGCCCACGTATACGAGGGCCACGTTTCCAGCGGCCTGTGCCACTTGGCCAACGTCTCCTATCAACTCGGAGAGAAACAGGGCTTCGACAAGAAGGCCAATTCCTTCGCCAACAACAAGAAGGCCTCGGAATATTTCGAGCGGATGAAAGAACACCTCAAGGAAAACGGGCTCAAGCTCGAGGGCACCGATTACGTTGTCGGCCGGACTCTCGAGTTCGACGCCAAGACCGAGACCATCAAGGGAGACGAGGAGGCCAACAAGCTTCTGACCCGCGACTACCGGGCTCCATTCGTGGTTCCGGAAAAAGTTTAACCCGGGGCTCTTCTCAACAGGGCAACTCACCCGGAGCAACGCAGTTTTCCCTTTTTCGGAGGGTCTTCTTGGCCACTCCGTCGTACCCGTGTTTGCATTTTAGCGGAAATTAAGCCTATGTTGGTTGAATTCGTTTCCATCCCATGCATCGCACCTCGTTAATCGGGTTCTTCCTCTTTTGGGTTTCCTTCGCCTCGGCCCAGCGGGTCCAACCCGCCCCCTTCAACCCGTCGAATGAGAAAGTGGGTATCATGAGATCGAGCGTAAAGGCGATCAATGACCGAATCAACCGTGTGCTGGCCCGGGAAAAACTGCCTTACAACCCTACTCTAAACGATTTTCTTTTTGCCAGGCGGGTATACGTCGACCTCACGGGTACCATCCCAACCTACGAGCAACTCGTTCATTTCGCCAACGACAAAAGGCCCAGCAAGAGAACCTATCTCATCAACAAGCTCCTAGCCTCCGAGGGTTACGTCAGCCACACCTTCAACTACTTTGCCGATCTTCTTCGCATCCAGACCAAGATGACCGGAGGGGAATCCGCCTCCGAGCGCTTCTCCGGATGGCTCAAGGACTCGATCCATCAGGACAAGCCCTACAACCGTCTTGTCTTCGAGATGATCTCCTCCTCCGGTTCGATCCGGGAAAACCCCGCCACCGGCTATCACCTTCGTGACAAGGACATGAAGCTCGATCACGTCGCCTTCATGACCAAGGTCTTCCTCGCCAAGGACATTGCCTGCGCTCAGTGTCACGACCACCCTTCCGACGACTGGACGCAAAAACAATACTACTCCTTCGCCTCCTACCTGGGGGAACTCGAAATCGGCCAGGGACAGGACTTGGCCAAGGACAAGGATAGGAAAATGATCTTTGCCGAGAAACGCAAAATCTTCCACCACCCGCGCTTCAGTTCAGCCGTAAGGTCCAAGTACGGCAGAACGGGCAATACCGCCGGAAAGGTCAGCGAATTCCACAGGGACTTCAAGAAATTGGCCGAGGGAAAAACACTTGCCGTCTTCGACGACGATGGATCCAACCTGCCCCTTCCCGACGACTACCAGTACGACGATGCCGAGCCGGGCGACCTCGTGAAGCCTGCCTTCATCGTGGGCCGACCGCTCGGGGGTCCCCGCAACGTCCCCCTGCGCGAGCAGCTCGCCTTCTGGCTGGCTAACCCTCAAAACGGTTGGTTTTCCCTCGCCATCGCCAACCGCATGTGGGCCCGATACCTCGGCCGCGGCGTAGCCGAACCTCTGCACAACGTAGAGCTTGAAAAGGCCTCCGACCCCATACTCCTGAAGACCCTCTCCGAAGTCATGGTCGCCCTTGAGTTCGACTTGAGGGCCTTTTCCTGGGTCGTGCTCCACTCCAAGGCCTACAACCGCATGGGCTCACGGGTTCAGCTGGAGGAGCGGAAGCCCTACCACTTCCCCGGCCCCCTCCTACGTCGCATGTCGGCCGAGCAAATCTGGGACTCCTTGGTAACGCTGATGGTCGCGGACCCGCTCCGTTATCGTCAGCCGGCTCCGCCAAGTCTGCTGGAAGTGAGGGACGGCTGGTCCGCGCTTGAATTCATCGAGAACGTGGAGCAAGGCAAGTACCGCCTCGTCGACTCGCGCAACGGGGAGGAAATCCTGATCGACGGGAATGATGAGAGCTCGTCCTACGGAAACCAAAGAGTAAGCATCTCATCCGGCACGGGTAAAAAGAAGAACAACCTTATCCTGGCCCGCGCTTCCGAGCTTCCCCAGCCGGCCCCCTCCGGTCATTTGCTCAGAAAGTTCGGGCAATCGGAAAGGCTTTTCGTGGTCGGGGCCTCCAACCGCGTAGGATCCGTTCCCCAGTTGATGGAATTAATGAACGGTTTTCCAACCGAGGTCCTGACCAGCCGCGATTCTCTTCTCTTCCGCAAAGTCCGTTCGGTTTCGGATCCCCGCAAGCAAGCCGAAGTCGTTTTCCTCAGTATCCTCAACCGGCTCCCCAACAAGGAGGAGCAGGAACTACTGCTCGCCCAGACAGGATCATCGGAGGAGGATCTTTCGGATTTGATATGGGCCCTTCTCAACACACCCGAGTTTTTCTTCATCAAGTAAAGTTCACGCCATGAAAGAGTTCCTGCAATCCATAGACGAATCCACCCGCAGGGCCTTCCTGCTCCAGGTCGCCAAGGCCACGCTCGGAGTAAGCCTCGCTCCACGTTTCCTTCTCGGGGCGGAGAAGCCCAAGGCTCCGTCGGCCAAGGCGCCCTGTGATCGAGTCATTTTCCTCTACATGAGGGGAGGAATGAGCCAGATCGACACCTTCGACCCAAAGGATTCCCAAGAATTCGGGGGGCCCAGCAGGCCCATCCCAACCCAGAGCCCCGATTTGCAGCTTTCCGACAAGTTACCCAAGCTGGCCGCCCAGGGCAAGGACCTCTCCGTCATTCGTTCCATGACGACCAAGACCGGGGCTCATTCCCAGGCCCGTTACGTCATGCACACCGGTTACCGTCAGAGGACGGGCATGACCCATCCCCAGCTCGGTTCGTGGGCCCAGATGTTCCTAGGCAAGTCCGATCCGATTCTTCCCTCCAGCGTGATCATTGCAGGCGGAAACCCGGGACCCGGCTTCCTTCCTCCCGATTATAGTCCCCTTCCAATCGGCAACGCCGCCCGCGGAATCAAGGATCTTCTTCCCAAGATCGACAAAGCCAAGCTCGAGAAGAGAGTACGTCTGGCCAAGGGATTCTCCTCCTCCTTCGCCCATTATTTTCCTCACGATGAAGTGAAGGCCTATTCCGACTTCTACGACCAGACGGTCAAGTTCATGTCCGGGGACATGTCCGAGCCCTTCGACATTATGCGCGAGCCCGGAAACCTGCGGGCCCGCTATGGTAATCATCCCTTCGGGCAGGGAGCGCTTCTAGCCCGCCGGCTCGTCGAGCGTGGCGTCCGCTACGTTGAGGTCACTTCCAGCCGCAGTTGGGACTCCATGCACGGCGGCTCTCGAAACCTCGCCAACCTTGCCAACGAACTGGATGGAACCGTTTCATCCCTGATGACCGACCTTCGGGACCGCGGGATGCTCGATTCTACCATGATCGTGGTAACCAGCGAATTCGGGCGGACCCCTAAG
This sequence comes from Opitutia bacterium UBA7876, assembly GCA_002500665.1. Classification (GTDB taxonomy): domain Bacteria; phylum Verrucomicrobiota; class Verrucomicrobiia; order Opitutales; family Seribacteraceae; genus Seribacter. The sequence goes on along the minus strand of DLRY01000088.1, from coordinate 49,518 downwards.
GTAAAGGGAAACGGCGGACGCGATCATCACCCAAACGGATTTTCCGCCATGCTTGCGGGCGGAGGAATCAAGGGAGGAATAGCAGTTGGCGAGACCGACGATTCGGGAAGGGATCCCTTCCCCGAATTCGAACCCAAGGACCTGCACGCCACCATCGCCGAAGCTCTCGGAATGACCGGAACGAAAATCAGACGCCTACCCGGGCGCCCCTCTTTCCTCGGCGGAAAGCCCAAGCCGATCAAGGAAATCCTGGCCTAGTCGTTCCTCACCAGTTCCGGCTCGGAGTCCCAGAAAAAATAGACCGGGTATTTGATCGTCTCGAGGAAATAGGCGGAAATTCCACTATCCGACAACCACCAATCCTCACGGGAAAAAATCTCATTGGGAGCGCCCGCTGCCTCCACCTCGATTCCACTCCCCTCGAAGACCTTCCCGAAAGCATAGAGGGCCCGCCCGGTATGGTACTCGTCAGTCACGATGATGATGCGCTTCCAGCCCTGTTCCCGACCGTAGGCCAGAACGTCCTCGGCCTCGTCGAAGGTCGAAGTAGCTCCGTCACCGAGGCTCGGAATGACGTCCCATGTCGCGTTCAACTCCATCCTGCTGGTGACCCCCCGAGCGAAACCTAGGTTGCTCTGATTAAGGTTAGAAAATTCCCGGTTCATGTTCTTCTGCTCGGTAACCCATACCAATGGGGCATAGCCTTGGTTCCAGAGCCTAAGTGTTTCGGGGATCCTGGTCGTCCGCCCTCCGCAAAGACAAACAAGGGCATCCGCTCCCTTGGTTGCATTGTGAACCTCAAAAATGGTTGCGTAACCGGTAAGCAACGGCTTGCGGAAAACCAGGCAAAGAACGATGATCAGGAAGATCGCCGACAGTACCCAGAGGGCCCGTTTCCCCCAGCTCATTGAGAAAGTGCGAGTACACCCTCAATCTCGACGGAGGCCCCCGCGGGCAGGCCGGAAACGCCGTAAGCGCTCCTCACTCCCACTCCGAGATCGTTGCCCCAGACGTCGCGGAACAATTCGCTGCACCCGTTGATTACCTGAGGATGCTGGACGAATTCCGGCGTGGCGTTGACCATTCCCAGCAACTTGACCACCCGTTCCACCCGGTTTAGGGAGCCGAGGACGTCCCTGACCGTGGCAAGGACGTTCAGCCCGACCTGACGGGCCGCAGTAGCTCCCTCTTCCACGCCGAGGGACTCACCCAGCCTACCCAAGATCATCGATCCATCGGGCAGGACCGGAAGATGTCCCGAGAAGTATGCGAGGCCATCCTTCTCAAGCAAAGGCTTGTACAGGCCGGCCGCCTTGGGAGGCGGGGGCATTGCCAGGCCCAGTTGCCGAAACGAATCCTCGGGAGTCATACCCTGATCCTAAATCACCTCGCAAATTGATCAAGGACCAAAAGATCGTACCCTGCGACATTTCAAGGTTGATTCAAGAGGCAAAACGTCTTCCAACATCCTCATGTCCGAATCAATTCGTCTTTCACGCAGGCAAGTCCTCGGCAGCACCGCCATTGCGGGCATCGCGTCGTCGCTCGCTTCCGACTCCAAGGCAGCTCATCACGCCGGGAAGCCCAAAGCTACCCTCAAGAAAGGAAGCGTTATTCTTTTCCAGGGCGACTCCATTACGGACGCCGGCCGCAACAAGAAGGATCCCAAGCCTAACGAGCAGAAATCCTTTGGCAAGGGATACGCCTGGATGGCAGCCTCGCAGCTTCTTGTTTCGAACCCCGGTCACAAGCTTACCGCCCACAACCGAGGAATTTCCGGCAACAAGGTTCACCAACTGGCCGACCGCTGGGACAAGGACTGCCTCGATCTCAAGCCCGACGTGCTGAGCATTCTTGTCGGGGTCAACGACATCTGGCATGGCCTCAACGGCAGGTACGACGGAACGGTCAAGACCTATGAGGGTGATCTCGACGCCCTGCTCAAGCGGACCAGGAAAGCCCTCCCCAAGGTACAGTTGGTGATTTGCGAGCCTTTCGTCCTAAAGTGCGGGGCCGTCAACGACAACTGGTTTCCCGAGTTCGACAAGTACCGGGCCGCCTCTAAAAAATTGGCCGATTCCCACGGGGCCGTCTTCGTCCCCTTTCAGTACATGTTCGATGAAGCGATCAAGTTCGCGCCTCCCTCCCACTGGGCCGGCGATGGAGTTCATCCCAGCTCTCACGGGGCATCCCTGATGGCCCATTTTTTGCTGGAGTCGCTTGAGGTTTCCTAGCCGATTCCCGCCAAGCCATGAAAGCTCTGCAACTGGTCGAACCGCGATCGTTCGTGGCCTGCGACGTTACCGAACCCTCGAGCCCCGGTCAGGGGGAAGCCCTCATTCGCACTTCCCGGATGGGAATTTGCGGCACCGACGTCAGCTGTTACCTGGGGAAGTTTCCTTTTTTCGATTATCCACGTATACCCGGTCACGAATTGGGGGTGGAAGTCCTCGAGGTCGGGGAAGGCGTGTCAAACGTATCCCCCGGCGACCGCTGCTCAGTCGAGCCCTACCTAAACTGCGGAACCTGTCGGGCCTGCTCCAAGGGGCAAGGAAACTGCTGCGAAAAACTCAAGGTCTTTGGAGTCATGATGGACGGTGGCCTTTGTGAACGTTCCCTTATCCGGGCAGACAAGCTCCATCCCTCGCGGGATCTTTCCTACGAGCAGCTCGCCCTAGTGGAAACCTTGGCCATCGGCTGTCATGCATCCGATCGCGGTAACCCCGGCCAAGAGGATCACGCTCTGGTCATCGGGGCCGGGCCCATCGGTCTGTCGACCCTTGAATTCAACCGGCTCACCGGTGCCACCCTGACGGTCATGGACATGTCCGTCGAGAGGCTCGAGTTTTGCCGGCAAACCTATGGCATCGAGAACTTGGTCCAATTCAAGGGGGACGGATCGGAGCTGGAAAAATGCCGTGAGATCACCGGCGGAAATCTCTTCGACGTGGTAACGGATGCCACCGGAAGCCCGCGCTCAATGTCCGGGGCTCTCGACTACGTCGGCCATACCGGAAGCCTCGTCTACGTGGGTATCACTACCGAGGAACTTTCCTTCGTCCACCCCGCCCTGCACCGCAAGGAAATGAACCTGCTCGCCTCTCGGAACGCCCTGCCCAAGGATTTCCCCCGCATCATCAGTCTTATCGAGAACGGAACCATAGACACCGCACCGTGGATCACGCATCGACTGGGTTTCGACCAGGTAGCCAAGCAATTCGACACCCTGATCAAGCCCGACTCCGGCGTCCTGAAGGCAATCATCGAGGTTACGGACTAAGGAACCACCGAACCGTCCCGACCGATTTTCAACTGGCTGGGCAAGTACATTGCCGCTAAAGTCCTCGGACCGAATGGAACGAACTATCATCACCTTTTACCGTTTCACGCATCTTCCCGATTGCGAACAGTGGAAGGTTCGTCTCGATCAACTGGGCCAAAGCGAAGGAATTCTCGGCACCATCATCCTCGGGCAGGAAGGCATCAACGCGACCCTGTCCGGTACCGAGGATGGAATTTCCGCCTTTATGAAGCGTCTTCGTTGCGACGACCGCTTCGCGGACATGCCGGCCCGGACGTCTCTCACCTCCCGTGAGACCTTCTACCGCTTACGGATCACGGTAAGGGATGAAATCGTCACCCTTGGCGTACCCGGGATCGATCCCACGGAACGGGTGGGAGAATACGTCGAACCGGAAGACTGGAACGAACTTCTCGCCGATCCCGACATCCTTCTGGTGGATACGCGCAACGACTATGAGGTCGAGTTGGGCACTTTCAAGGGCGCCCTCAACCCCCGGACCGAAACCTTTTGCCAGTGGCCGCAATTCGTGAAGGACTCCCTCGCAAAGTCGACCAAGCGCAAAGTCGCCATGTTTTGCACCGGAGGAATCAGGTGCGAGAAGGCATCCTCTCATCTTCTGGCTAAGGGATTCGATGAGGTCTATCACCTCAAGGGCGGCATTCTCAACTACCTGGAAAAAACCGATCCGGAGGAAAGCCAATGGGAAGGGGAATGCTTTGTCTTTCACCATCAGGTCTCCGTCGGGCACGGCCTTGAGGACGGGCAGGCTTTGCTCTGCTTCGGATGCCGTTGGCCGCTCAAAGAAGAGGACTTGGCCTCACCGGATTACGAGCAAGGCGTCTCTTGTCCCCGCTGCAACTCAGGCCTAACGGATGAAAAAAGGGAAAGCTTGCGCGAACGGAACCGTCAGGTCGAACTTGCCCGCAGGAGAAAGGAACCCCACATCGGCAAGGAGATGCCTTCCATTCCCGGAGACCGGGATTAAGGATCGAACTGGAAGAGGCTCCCCCCCTTCCCCACTTTGCTTACCCGGCAATCCTTGCACACGCAATTGGCGCCATGGTCGCTCGTATCCACCTTCTTGACATTGCCGCCAGCGGGCTTGGCCGGCATTTGATCAAGTACGTTTTCCGGTTTCTGGGGGTTCTTCGCTCGCCCCTTGGCTACCTTCGGTTCTCCTTCGGTTGAAGAGAATCCGGTCTTCGAGGGGACGCTTGAACCGCTCGTAGGCAACTGCGAGGAAAGACGAGTTGGTGGCTTGGGCCTGGGGGCTAAGGGGTTCGCCAACTGGGTGCCGGCTCCGGCTCCATCACCCTTGGCATACTTTTCATATTTAGGCTTCACCGCTTCCACGAAAGTCGAGTTGGTGATGGGGAGGGTAGCCAGGAACTTATTGCTGTTCGGTTGGGCCACGACGATGAATTGCTTGGAGGACGGATAATAGCTCAGGGCGCGCAACCGGCCTCCCACGGCCACAGGTATCGAGGCTACCTTATCTTTGTCCTGAAGTGTAATGGCCTTTTGGGAAACTTGGATCTCACACGGAAAGACGAGGGTCGTATTCTTGCTCGCCCAAGCCAGGATTTCCTCCACCTTGGATTTGGCAGGGATAACGGGCGCGGAGGGCGTAGGCGAGTGCTGGGCGGAGGAAGCCGGCTGAGCGCGAACGAGGTCGTCTTTCGCTTGGGATAATTCCCGTTCCGTTTTTCCCAATTTTTCCCGTAGGTCTTGAATCTGCGTCATGGAGCGGGATTCACTCGAAGCCATCTGCTCGGCCAGTTCCTCGTTGCGCAAGGCAAGGGACTTTCCGTCTTTCTCCAGTTGAGAGATTTCCGACTCCATCTGATCCTTCTTGCTGGTAAAGAATTCCTCGTCCGCCTCCATCTTCTTGAGGGTGCTCTTCAGGCTCGCGTTTTCCAGTTCAACGGAATCATCACTGGAAAGCAGCAGGCCTACCAACCCAAGGGTGCTCAGAAGGGCAACGGTACAGGCGGCAACGGCAAGCCAATTGCTTCCCGACTTCTTGACCTCGCTACCCTTGAACGCGTTCTGCATGTTGTTGACCTTGCCCTGCATTTGGCGAAGAGCCTGATCCTTTTGGCTTCCAGCGGATGCGGCTTGCTGAAGCTGAGCAAGGGAACCCTGCAGTTCCTTCCCCATATCCAATACCTTCTTGTTCCCCTCAACCAGACGGCCCGAGAGGATGCTTGCAACGTTCAGGCACAGCTGCCCGCCCGCCACGCCATGCTCACCGATGAACTCGAGCATGCGCTCATGGTCGAATCGCCAGAGAATACATTCACCGAGGGCCTGCACGTCCGCGGACGCAACGCCCCCTCCCAGGAAAGCCATTTCCCCGAAAGCCGCGCCGGGGCCAAGGGTTGCGATCTGCTGGCTGTTGCCTTGGTCGTTCTTTTTTGAGATGGCCACGTCGCCGGCAACCAGTATGTAGAGATATCTTTGCTCGTGCCCATCGGCCACCACCGTCTCGTCCTGGGCCAGAACCCACTCCCCACCGAACTTCAATTCCTCGAGCTCGGCTTGCCCTATATTAGCGCAAAGACCCGTGTTCGGAAGATCGTAACCAGCCTCGATGACATCCTCGCGGTGCAGAAGTTTCATAGTCCGGCAAGCTTATCCACTTCCGCCGAGGGAGGGCAAGGAAAGAACAAGGGCCCTCTTGGCGGGATTCAGTGGCAGCACTTGCCGTGCTTCTTCAGCCTCCAGTAGTTGTAGGGCCAGGCCGCGAGAAAACCGGAGCCCAAGGTCACGGGTAGAATGGAGAAAGTGATCTTTGGTTCGCCCATCATTCCATAGTCCGCGAGGTTCATGGCAGCCTCCATGAGGATCATCGAGATCATACTCATGCCTATCGCCGTGCGAAACGCTTCCCTAGGCCCCATCTGCTTCCAAAGGATGAAGGTTTCTAGAATCACGCTGGTCACGATTCCCGAGACCATGGCCGTGATCCAGACGAGGCTCCAGAGATCACGGGGGATTCCTTCAGGCGAGTGATATTCCTGGAACAGGTAGATCGCGCCCAAGTCTCCGATGGCGCACCCAAGGAGGCAAAAGAAGGTGTTCTTGGCCGAGCGCTGAAGATGCATCGAAAAAACCAGCGGGTCATGCGGCCCGCCGGGATTGCCCATCGAGGAACCGGTCGATAGTGGCGACGATTTCTCGAACCACCGGGACGGCCACCGAATTGCCGAATTGCTTGTAGCAGACGTTGCGACGCGGATGAAGGCGGAAGCCCTCGGGAAAGCCCATCAAGCGGCGGCACTCCTCGGGGTGAAGCCGCCTGACGCGCCCGTCGACCAGATACATGCCGGTCTTCGCGCCGATCCCTCCCCCAAAGGCGGAAAGTGTAATTGCATGCCCCTTGGGACTGTAGACTCGTTCCCCTTGGCCTCCTTTGCCTACGGTGCCGATGCGCAAGGGACGGTTTTCGCGTTCCTGCGGGAACTCGGAGGAGAGAAAAAGGTCCTCCCGCTCGATTACGAGCTCCTTGAGCCTCGGGTCGGCCGGCGAAAGAAGCACGTCCTCAACCGCGACGTCCTGGTCCGTGGGCTCGGGGAATCGATAATCGGATATGCCCAAGTCCTTGCGGAAGCAGACAAAATAGATACGCTCACGCTTCTGAGCCACCCCGTAGCGGGAGGCATTCAGTACGGAATAGTGAACCTCATAGCCAAGCGATGCAAGTAGCTCGATGGTAATCGACAAGGTTCGCCCCTTGGCGTGCCCAAGGTAATTCTTGACGTTTTCCAGAAGGAGGACGGCAGGTTTGTGATGCCGGGCAATGCGCAGGATCTCGTAAAGGAGGGTCCCTCTGGCATCCTCGAATCCACCTTGGTTTCCCGAGATGCTGAAGGGCTGACAGGGGAAGCCCCCGCAAAGAACGTCGTGGGGGGGGATTTGCTTCCCCGGAATCCGCGTCAGGTCCCCTGCCGGCTCCTCCCCGAAATTCTCGGCATAGGTGAAGCGGGCGTCGGGATCGACGTCGGATGAGAAGACGCAACCATGACCGTGGGACTGAAGGGCTTGGCGAAACCCGCCGACCCCGCAAAAAAGATCTATGAAACTTCTCTTCTCCATTACCGCTTCCGCCAATCCAACCCCTAGCGACTAGGGATCGAAAGGGCAACCGAGAAAGATCGGGCGGGCTATACGTCGCAAAGCTCGACTGCCTCTGCAAGTCCCAGTTCGGGATCCCGGGTTGGGATGAATTCCTGGCCCACAAAGCCCTTGTAATTGATTTCCAGCAAGGCCTCCATGATCGGCGGGTAGTTGATTTCCTGAGTATCGTCAAGCTCCCCTCGGCCAGGATTTCCGGCGGTGTGGACGTGCCCGATCATATCCCCGCACTGGCGGATGCGCCGGATCACGTCACCGTCCATGATCTGGACGTGATAGACGTCGAAAAGCAACTTCACCCCTGGGGAGCCAACGGCATTGAGGATGTCCATGCAGTAGTCGATATGGTCGCCCTGGTACCCCGGATGCCCCTTATTGGGATCGCTGTCATCGCGGGTATTGAGCATTTCCAGGCAGACGGTGACGCCCTTCTTTTCCGCATAGCCAGCGACTTTCTTGAAGCCCTCGACGCAGTTCTTGGCCCCTTCCTCGGGAGAAAACTTTTCCGCATAGCCGGTAAACGCAATGACGTTCGGGCAACCGAAGTCTGCCGAGTCGTCGATCGTCTTCTTGGTGACTTCGAGAAGCATATCGTGGTACTCCGGGTTGTTGTATCCCTTAATGAAGGGAGGGCCATCCACCGGGAGGGTTGCAATGGCGCAGGTCAGCCCGTGCTTCTTCAGTTCCGGCCAGTGCTCGGCAGCGATCAATTCCACGCTCTTACAACCCAGCTTGACTGCTTGCTCACAGGTTTCATGGACGCTCCAGTGATCGGCAAAGCACCAGGAAACGACGGACTGATTGATCCGCCCCTTGCGGACTCCGCGCTTGGCTCCCGAAGCGGGTTCGCCCAGAATTCCCGAGACGGACACCTTGCCCGAGCAACCTCCAAGCCCCCCGGTCAGAAGGCCGGCGGTTGCGCCCTTGAAGAGAGCGCGGCGCGAGATTGAATCATTAGTCGGGGAAGAGGGGATTGCTGTCTTTTTCATCCCTCCGTTCTTCATACCCTGGTCCCCATGGCAAGAGGAAAGACTCCAAAGAGCAGACTAACCTCCCTAGCGCTTCCAGAAGACCATGCAAAGAAGGAGGGAGCAGAAAGAACCCGCGGCATCGGCCGCAGCGTCCCAAACGTCGGGCGTACGAGCATGACCGAGCCAATCCTGCCAACATTCGTCCGCAATCCCAAAACAGGCGCAGAAGGCGAACAAGCCCCATGGGAATCCACCCGTTCCTTTCCCGAATCCAGCCCAAGCCAGGCAACCCATAAAGGCATACTCAACGAAATGCAACAGCTTGTCCGAGACCGCCTTCGGACCGTCCGGCAAGTCACCCGGACTCATGCTCGACAAGTACAACACGACCACGCAATAGGCCGCCAATCCGACTCTCCACTTCACCATGTCCCGATTCTTGCCCTCAGATTCGCCTTTAGCAACGGAAAACTACTTCCCAAGGAACCGGATCAGGAGAGTCAACGCCAAGCTTAACAGGATCATTGTAGTGAGGGGGAAGAAAAACTTGAAGTTGCCCTTCTGGTAGCGAAAATCCCCGGGAAGCTTCCCGATCCAGGAGAATAGACCAGGGGCAAAGTGGACGAGAACGCCCACTAGGAGAAGAATGCAACCGGCTAAAATAATCCATTTCCCCATGGCTGCACTCCTTGCTAAGAAAGTAAGGACGGAGGTCAAGCCGACGCTTGACCGGGGTACGCAAGCGTCCTTTCTGGCTTTCCTTAGCCACGAGCTTGACAAGCCGCCTAACCACGATCAACTTCACCTTTCGTGGAACAACTGGCTTACGGACTGGCGGGACTCGGGATTGGACTCGGAATCCTGCTTGTCTTCGTCCTGCGCCAGCGTGCCGGCGCCTCCACCTTGGAATCCCTCCGGACCGAGAACCGCCTCTTGAGCGAGGAGGTCGAGAAGGCCCGCGCACTGGAAGGCGACCTGCGGGAGGAACTGAAGTCATCGGATATCGAGCGGACCAAGACCGCCACCCTCAACGAGGAACTGAGGGCCAGGCTTGAAGGACAGGTTGAGGAACAAAAGGAAGCCGCCGGGCAAATGCAGGAAAGGTTCGAGAACCTGGCTAACAAGATCCTTGACCAGAAGAGCGCCAAGTTCACCGAGGCCAACAAGGTAAACCTCAAGAACGTGCTTGCCCCCCTCGACAAGGATATCCGTAATTTCCGCAAGAAGGTGGAGGATCTCCATGAAAAGGAATCCAACCAGCATGCGGCCCTTCGGGAATTTCTGGTCGGCATGCAAAAATCGCAGGCTCAGCTTAGCGAGGATGCCCGCAACCTGACCTCCGCTCTCAAGGGAGACTCCAAGAAGCAGGGCGATTGGGGAGAATTCGTGCTTGAGCGAACTCTCGAGGCATCCGGATTGGTCAAGGACCGGGAATTTTCCCTCCAGTCGAGTTACGAGGGCCAACGCCCCGACGCCGTCATCCATTTGCCGGGCAACCGCCATATCATCGTCGACGCCAAGGTTTCACTGACCGCCTACGAACGTTCCGTCTCGGCTACGGAGGAGGAAGACAGCAGGCAGGCCATCAAGGAACACCTCCTATCAGTCAAGAAGCACGTCGATGAACTCTCCTCCAAGGACTACGAATCAATCGAGCAAATTTCTTCCCCCGACTTCGTGCTCATGTTCATCCCCATCGAGCCCGCCTTCGGGGCCGCCTTGGCGGAGGATCCCGAACTTTACCAGTTCGCCTTCGACCGCAAGATCATCCTCGTAACCTCCTCCACCCTCATGGCCACCATCAAGACGGTGGCCAACCTATGGAAGCTGGAAAAACAGAATAAGCATGCCGGCGACATCGCCAAGAGGGCCGGTCTTTTGTTCGACAAGTTCGCCGGTTTTGTGGAGAACATGGAGGAAATCGGGAAAGCCCTTGGAAAGGCGACCGAAGCCCAAGCCCGGGCCATGGGACAATTGTCCAGCGGGCCCGGGAACTTGGTCGGACAAGCCGAAAAACTGCGAGGAATGGGAATCAAGGCGAAGAAGGAATTGCCGCCCTCGCTACTCGGAGAAACCGCTGACGAACCCGAGCAAACCTAGAGGAGACGATCGATCTAGCCGGCGTAGTTGCGGGTGATCTCCTTCAAGGTAGCGAAAATCTTGCGAAGCCTTAATCCGGTGGCATCTACCAAATCTCTTGGTGGTTTGGGCCCTCTACCTATGGAACCGTTCGTCATCTCTGTGTTGGCGAGGGTTTCGTTTGCTATTCTTAGGAGGGCATGAGCAAAGGGCAGACGGGTATCGAAAAGTTCCTTGCTCGAATCGAAAACCATTTCCGTAACGATCTCATCGAATCCAAAATCCGAAAGGGTTTTTGAAGCAAGTTCGGCATAGAGATTAGGATCAGCGGCATGGGGCGTAACTACTTCTCCCAAAGAATCGTAAGCAAGTTCGCTGCAGACGTAACCATAATTGTAGAAAAGCCCGCAAAGGTATGCAGTATCATGTTCTACTGCCAGGTCATCGGAATAACTCTTGAGGAAACGCGCAAGGATAACGCTTCTCTTTTTTATAATCGTTGGGTTGAGATGAGAATTCGGCATCGGAACCTGAAAAATCTCTTGATTCATGGTCCGAATAGCCAAGCTTTTGAGGAAGCTAAGTCCCTTCTTAAAAAGTATATCTCTTGCAAACTGCTCCTCCGAACCTGCAAAACCGGACCTCCTTGTCAGTTTCCCCAAAAGTTTCGGGTCGTGAGAACAGGTACCCAGAATATCTTCAAGGGTAGGATCCTCCTTATTGATGATGGATTCGATCCGCGGAAGAAGACACAAAGTAGGAGACAAGTCCGACAACCTCTTTTTGATCGCGGAAAACATCATATCATTGTTGCCATTCATAGTCATGGGAAGAAAAGAGCTCTCGGCGCTTCATTAATTGACTTATATTCTTTTATTAGTTTCATTTAAATCTAATTATTTAGCCTATTTTAGCTTTTTAATATTTTTAATGATCGTTATTAAATACCCTTATAGAGGGCGTTATTGTATCGCAAGGCATTGTTAATCTGTTGCTAGAGTAATTTCAAAACTATCAATCTACAGGCACAATATGCTTAAAACATGCCAAATCATAAATTATTTGTTATTTAGGTTAACTTTCCAAAATCATCTAATACCTCGAATTGTAAAACTTGGGACAAGAAAAGCTCAAAGAATCTCCCCTAAAACTCTTAATTAGATATTAATTGGATATTCTTTTATCTTCTAGTCGTCTTCCTACGTGCAAAAGACCTATCTGCTTTCTCGGATATCTTGTTTGCTTGCCAAGTCTCCTGATTATTTGAGACTCCATTATCTCCTTAAGCAGACACGATTTCCCATACCAGAAAACACTTATGCAATGCCCTACCATGAACCATCCGTCCAAATTAGCCTTTAGCCTCTTGCTCTGCCTATGCGGTTCTCTCACAGGGAAACCCAACGTACTCTGGATAACGGCTGAGGACATGAGTCCGGTTCTCGGGTGTTACGGTCACCCCGATGCCGTCACCCCAAATATCGATGCCCTTGCCAGGCAGAGCATACGCTACACCCACGCCTTCGCTTCCGCCCCCGTTTGTTCGCCCTCCCGGTCATGCCTCATCCATGGTTCCTACCCTCCCAGCCTCGGTACCCAGCAAATGCGTTCCGGTTTCCCAGTCCCGGCCTACATGAAGGGCTTCCCCGCCCTTCTGCGCGAGAAAGGCTATTACGCGACCAACAACGTCAAAACCGACTACAACTCGGGGAACTATCGGGAAATCATCGGGAGTTCCTGGGACGAGAGCTCGAACGAGGCTCACTGGCGCAAGCGCCCGGACAAGAAAAAGCCTTTCTTTTCCGTTTTCAACCTCATGACTTCCCACCAAAGTCGGTCCATGGTCTGGCCCTACGAGCGGTTCGAGAAGGAGGTTCGCTCCAAACTCTCGGCCGACGAAATCCATGACCCGAAAAAGGTAACGCTCCCGCCCTACTACCCGGACACGCCCGTGGTGCGCAAAACCGTGGCCCGCTTTCACGACTGCGTGACGGCCATGGACAAGGAGGTTGGGAGCATCCTCAGTCAACTTGAGGAGGACGGACTGGCCGATGATACGATCGTCTTCTTCTATTCCGATCACGGTTCCGGCATGCCGAGGCACAAGCGGGCCCTCCTGGACAGCGGGATGCACGTCCCCCTCCTTATCCGTATTCCCGAGAAGTGGAAAAGGTTCGCCCCCGCCGGAGCGGGAGAGACCATCGACCGACTCGTCGCCTTCGTGGACTTCGGACCCACCGTACTCAGCCTGACGGGTACCGATATCCCCAAGTACATGCAGGGCAAACCCTTTCTCGGTCCTAGGGAAACGAAGGCCCGAAGCTACGTCTACGGGCATCGCGACCGGGTCGACGAGGTGCGCGACCTGGCCCGTTCGGTCCGGGACGGGGACTACCTCTATATCCGCAACTACATGCCACACCTCGGATACAACCAGGCCACCGCCTGGCCGGACCTTGGTGAGATCCGGCATGAGTTCTACCGCCTCACCGACCGCGCCAAGATGACGGACGCCCAATGGCATTTCGCCGGGCCGACCCGCCCCCTTGAGGAGCTCTACGATTGCCGCAAGGATCCCCGCAACCTCAACAACCTGGTCAAGTCGGCCGACCACAAGAAGGTGCTCGCCCGTCTGCGCAAAGAACACCTGCGGCACCTAACCAAGACCCGTGACCTCGGATTCATCCCCGAGTACGAAGCCTGGATGGCCTTCCAGGAAAGCTCGGGGTGGGAAGTCGGACAGTCCGGCAAAATCGACTTGAAAGCCGCCCGCAAGGCGGCCTCCGCAGTTGGCTCCGGAAAGGAGAAGGCATTTTTCGCAAACCTCCGGTCCGAAAACGAGCTCGTCCGCTACTGGGGAGCGATCGGTTTCGCTGGGATGAAGGGAAACCTCGACGAAAAGGCGGAGGGCGCTCTACTTGAGGCCCTCAAGGACAGCTCTCCCTCGGTCCGTATCGAGGCCGCCAATGCCCTCGCCCTCAAAGGGAAGACCGCACCATCTCTTCCCGTTCTGATCAAGGAGCTCGAGCACAAGAACCTGATCGTGGTTACCCATGCCGCCCGCACCATCGAAATGCTCGGCAGCAAGGCGGCGAAGGCGGTTCCCGCCATGCAGGCTTGCCTCAAGCGGGCTTACGAAATCCGCCCACCGGATCTTTCCCCCGTCATCGTGCTTCCGGGCGATGAGGACATGGCCATGTTCGTAGGCTTCTCCTGCCAAGCCTTCCTTGCGAAGATGAAGCCAAAACCCTGAGGATCGACATGTCCGGCACTCCGCCCAATTTCGAGTTCCGTCCCATGCGCGATGACGAGTGGGATCTCGTGGCCGAACTCATTCACGAGTCCACAAACTCTTGGTATGAGGCCAATGGGAAAGGAGCCATCTTTTCCGGCCCACCTTCGGACGCCCGACTTTTCTGCGAGGTCTACGAGGCTCTCGATCCCGGTTGCTGCCTGCTCGCGGTCTGCCCGGAGAGCGGAAGGATCGCCGGTTCATGCTTTTACCATCCCCGCTCCACGCACCTGTCGCTCGGCATCATGAACGTCCATCCCGACTTTTTCGGGCAACGAGTAGCCGGGTCTCTGCTTGCAAGGATCATCAAGCAAGCCGAGCAAAGTCGTTTGCCCGTGCGCCTCGTGTCGAGCGCCCACAACCTCGATTCCTTTTCCCTCTATACGAGGAAAGGCTTCGTGCCCTTCCTCAGTTTTCAGGACCTCTACCTCGAAGTACCTGCGGAGGGCCTTGGAATCGACCCGCCGGGGGACGAAATCCGCGAGGCCGCTCCCGCCGACGTTCCCGACATGACCGAGCTCGAGCTCGAGTTGGCAGGCCTGGACCGGGCCAAGGATTTTTCTCATTTCATCGAGAATTCGGCCGGGATCTGGAAAACCGTTATTTGCCGGGATGAGGATGGTGGCCTGCTAGGCTTCCTCTCATCGGTCAATCACCCGGGGAGCCGGATGATCGGCCCGGGAGTGGCCCGTTCCGAGGAAGTCGCCATCTCCCTGCTCGCCGCCCAGCTCGACTTCTTCCGGGGACTCAGTCCCGTCTTTCTGCTCCCCGTCGATGCCGCCCGCGCCGTCCGGGCCGCCTACTCCTGGGGAGCGAGAAACTGCGAGATTCACTTCGCCCAATGCCTTGGCGAACCTCAGCCCGTAAAGGGCGTAATCCTTCCAACCTTCATGCCCGAGACGGGCTGAGCTCCAATCCCTTGCCCATCAAACCAAGCATGGTCTCCCCGTAGCCGCGTCCCGCAAAGATGAAGGAGCAGAGGAGCGGTAAGGATGGAAGGCATGGGATAAGTTTTCCTTGTACCCGATCACCCTAAAGGTCGGGACTTGGCGAATTCAAAAACTTTCCTCGAGAGAAAGAATCCGCATGACAAAGGAAGAAAATGAGCATAAATTCGTTTCATGCTTAGCTTGAGCAGCCATAGAGTCGGGAGAAGAAGCTTCCTCCGAATGGGAGCGTTGGGAAGCGCCTTCCTGCCCAGTTGGCTCCAAGCCCGCTCCATCCTTTCGCAGAACCCCAAGCTGGTCAAGGACCGGGCCGTCATCTTCCTCTTCATGCACGGGGGACCCAGCCAGTTCGAGACCTTCGATCCGAAAATGGACGCCCCTTCGGAAATACGAAGCATGACGGGCGAGATCCCCACCCGCATTCCGGGCATCACCTTCGGTTCCACCTTCGAAAAACTGGCCCGGCTCAACGACAAGTTTTCCATCGTCCGCTCCTTCACCACCGAGAACGGGAACCACGATTCCAAGCCCTTGGTCGATTCGCGCCATTCATCCGGGGCCCATATCGGCTCCCACTACGCCAAGGTGGCCGGGTCAAGCCATCCCCGCAAGGGCACGCCCAGGAACGTCATTCTCTATCCCCGGGCCGTCGAGGCGGAAGCCATGCCGGCCATCATGAGCCTCGGCAAGTTCAACTCAACCGGCCCCCTTGGCTCGGCCCTCGAGCCCTTCGCCCCGAGTGGGGACGGCGGCCTCAAGGAAGACCTCAAAATTCGTCTCGAGGCCGACCGGCTATCTGACCGCAGACATCTCCTGGGGGCCGTCGACCAATGGAAGAAGACGGTCGACCGACTAGGGGAAGGCGGTGGCCTCGACCACTTTCACGGCCAAGCCTTCGATACCCTCCTGGCAGGGGTCGCCGACGCCTTTGAGATCAGCCGGGAAGACCCCAAGCTGATCGAGCGCTACGACACCTCGAAACTGATGGACCTTTCCAGGATCAGCAAGCGTTGGAACAACCACGAGCGCTACCGCGACCACGTCAACACCTTGGGCAAACTCCTTCTTCTGGCCCGCCGCCTAGCCGAGCGGGGAGCCGGCTTTATCAGCGTAACCACGAATTTCGTTTGGGACATGCACGCCGACAAGAACAACGCGACCATGACCGAGGGCATGGACTACGTCGGCAAGCCCTTCGACCATGCCGTCAGCGTCCTTATCCGGGACTTGGAAGCCCGTGGCCTGCAGGACAAGGTTCTGCTCGTTTGCTGTGGGGAAATGGGTCGCGGTCCACGCATCAACAAGAAGGGTGGGCGCGACCACTGGGCCGGATCCGCCCCCCTCCTGCTCTACGGAGGGGGGCTCAAGATGGGTCGCGTCATCGGTACCTCCGACAAGCACGGGGAGCAACCCGAGGACATGCCGGTCCTGGTTCCCGACCTCTATGCCACCATCATGGACCGCCTGCTCAACCTCGGCGAAGTTCGCTCCACGGCGGGAATACCGGCCGAGGTTTCCCAGGTGCTGCATTCCGGAAAGCCCATAGCAGGCCTGACCTGAGGCCGCTTAATCTCCGGGCAGGCTCTTTCGCACGCCGAAGGCCTTCGAGCCCAACCCGAGCGCCTCGACCACCTTCCCGGGAAAACCGTCGTACTCCGCCCCCGGTTGGTAGAGGACGACCCGCGTCCGCTCCGTCGCCAAGGCAACGGTCTGGGGCAGGTCGAGAATCCGCAGGACGTTCAGGTAGGCTGGGCCGTCCATATGGGAAGCGGGAAGATCGTGCAGGTCCAAGCGGGCGACGTCGGGAACGTAGAGGGATGAATAGAGCAGGTTGGCCGCCATTTCGCCCGAACCCTGCATCCAGAGTGAAACTCCGCTCATTCCACGGATGGAGCGGAGAGCTCCGGCCGAGCGGACCAAGTCATGGACCCGCATGCCGTCGAGGGTCTCGCCAAGGAGGTAGAAGCGCCGCTTGACCTGGTTGAGCTTCTTTGCGTCACCTGACCATCGGGTCGGCCCGATCCCTCTCGGGGCCACGTAGGCCATGGCCCACTTATGGTTGCCGAACATGCGCCGCTCGGCCTCGAGGGCTTCCGGGTCGTGAGCGGGGAGCTCGAGGCCCTTGGGAAAGGCTTCCGCGAAAACCTTTCCGTAGGTGGCCGCAAAATCCTGCCACCCCTCTTCGTCGAGGGCATTCATAACGACCAGGTCCAGTTCTTTTCGATCGAGGCCTTCCCTATGGGCAAGATAGAGGGAAAGCTCCCAGGGCGCCTGAGAAACGAAACGGTGGACGGAAAGGCTGATGCCGCCGTAAGAAAGATCCGTATCCGTCTTCGCGCCCGGCGGGGGGCTCTTTCGCGGCCAGGCTCCGAATACCCTTTCCTCCAAGCCTGCAAGAACCTTCCCCCGGTACTCGGCCCAGGATTTCCCATCCTCGGGAACCGGGGGAGCGGGGGCGGGAGCAACGAAGGAATCGTGTATCCGGGAAGTGATCTCGTCGGACGGGATCTCGTCAAGAACCTTGAGCTGATCGGGTTGAAAGTACTTGACCGCCGGCTTGTCGATAGGCAGAGGCGGGTTTTGTCCCTTCAGGAAGCGGTTGAACCAGGAGAAGGCATGGACGCGCAGGTCCTGGGTATCCTTGTGCCCCCCTTCGGTGATATGGAGCCCAAGGCTGCCTCCCGCCCCCAGCATGCGGTAGAGCTTCCTCGTCCCGGCATGTACCTGCAGGACCCCGTCGAGGGGAAAGATGCGGTCCTTGTCGGTGTTGGATATGAGGAGCGCCCGGGGGGCCACCAGGCTGGGAATCATGGCGTAGTCCCAGCGGGCTGAATTAACTTGATACATACAGTCGCAGTGGCCCTCCACGCAGCCGTCCACGACGTGATCGCGCATGCTCGTGATGCCGGCGACCGGCACGGCCGCCTTGATCCGCTCGTCGAGCGCCGCCACCCACCAACTGTAGGCGCCGCCTCCGGAGCGCCCGGTCACGCCGATTCGCCGGGGATCCACCTCGGGGCGGGTTAGCAGGTAGTCGATCGCCCGCATCCCGTTCCAAGCCTCCACCCCCGCTGGGGTATAACCACGGGAGACCCACCACCACATATCCTTGGAGTAGGTACCGTGATGAATGCCCTCGATCTCCCCTAATTGGATCGTGTCGATGAGCAGGCACACGTAACCGTGCCGGGCGAACCAGGCCCCATGATGATGATAATGCACCTTGTTCCCGTAGCTTACTCCGTCCTTCTTGACCCGCCCATGACCGCACATGTAGAGCACGGCGGGAAGCTTCTCCCCCTTCCTGCGCTCCTTAGGCGCATAGAGATTGCCCGTCACGTAAAGGCCCGGGCTCGACTGGTAGTGGAGCTTCTCCACGACGAAGCCTTCACCTTCCAGTTTCCCGGTGACGGTCGCCTGCAGTTCGGTGCGGGGACGGGATGGAACCAATCCGAGCATATAGCGCAAATCTTCCCTGTATCCTTCCTTGAGCCTGATCCAGTCCTCCTTGTCCGCGACCTCACCGAGGAAGGAATTCTCGATTTCGGCAGTCCGTAGTTCAAGGTACTTTCGGAGCATGTCGTCCCCTCCGTTCCCCAAAGCCTGGGAATGAGAGCCCAGGAGGCAAAACAAGCCGAGCAGGACCGCTTTGGCCACACCGCTTGCGAAGGAAGAAGTCACGAAGGGAAACCTTACTCCGCGGCCTTCGCCACCTCGTCGGTGACGGGAGGCTCGAAACTGGCGATAAGCTTGCCGTCCGCCACCTTCCAGACGCGCAGAACTCCCGATTCTCCACCCGCCGCCACGACGCCCCCACCAATGGAAACGCCTCCCGCATGCAGGACGTCGACCGCTCCTGAAAGGTCTCGGACGTTGGCCGGGTTGCCAAGGGGGATGCGCAGGATTCTCGCCCTCTTCTCGGCAGTGGTCACGAAGGCCTGGTCGGTCAGCCCCAAGAAACGGATGGAGGTAATTTCCTTGGCGTAGCCTCCCTGTTTGCCCGCCCGGTCGCCGTTGACCAAGTTCCATACCTTGACTTCCCCATCGGCCCCCACGCTGGCCAAGATCCTTCCGTTGGCCTGCATGCTGGCCCCCAGAACCAAACTGGTATGCCCTTCGAAGGAGTGAATTTCCTCACCCGTATCCCGGTCCGTCACGCGGGCGAACTTGTCCGCCCCTCCCGAGACCAAGCGCTTGCCGTCCCGGGAAAACTCGACCGAGTTGACCACGTCGCTGTGAAGGTCGGGAAAATGTCGGATGGCCTCGTTTTCAGCCAAGTCCCAGACGAGCACCTCCCCCGTCCGGCTCGGATCCCCTCCACCGCTGGCCAAGAGCCTGCCATCCGCACTGAAGGCCAAGGCCGTCACGCGGTGGACGATGGGCGTCTGGGCCAGGTCTCCCCCGATTACCCGGTCAAGGATCCAGTCACCACTAGGGACAAGGGTTGAAAAATGACCGTCCTCATCCAGGATCCACGCTTCCTTTTGATTCCAACCCAAGACGCGGGCCGGTTTGCCGGGCACCTGATGGGACTCGATCCACCTGCCCTCATTCCGGCCCGACCAAAGGGTTGCCAACCCCGAATCGTCCAGCGTCAGGAGGGTCTTCCCATCGCCGGAAAAGGAGAGGGAGACCATCAACCTCTTGGCATCCTCGGCCAGGTCGTCCTTGGCCTGCTTGGCCGACTCCTCGATTTGCTTGAGTTCCTCATCGGCCCTGGCCTCGGCCGCCTCGTAATCCTTGATTTTCCGGTCCGCCTTGACCAGATCCTCCTTGGC
Source organism: Opitutia bacterium UBA7876 (assembly GCA_002500665.1). Taxonomy (GTDB): domain Bacteria; phylum Verrucomicrobiota; class Verrucomicrobiia; order Opitutales; family Seribacteraceae; genus Seribacter. The sequence goes on along the minus strand of DLRY01000088.1, from coordinate 30,010 downwards.
CCGCTCTAGATCTCTGGCGAACTGAACCCTCGGATTCTCAAGATCCTGGTATTCCTTTTCCGCCTTCACCAAGGCATCGTCCTTCTTCTTCAGGTCGGCCTTGGCAGTGGCAATGGCTTTCTTGAGTTCGTCCAGTTCCTTCTTGGATTGAGCGTGCTTCTGCTTGGCTTGGGCCGCAAGTTCCTCCGCCACCTTTTTTTCCTTTCTCAAGCGCTCGGCTTCCTTGACCGCGAGATCGGACTTGCCCCGGGCCGTCTCAAGAGACTTGAGGGCTTCCTCAACCTTGTCCTGGGCGTTAGCGGCTTCCTGAGCCTTCAATGCTTTTTCCAGTTTGGCGATCTCTGCGAGCGCCGCCTTTTCCTTCTTTTCCGGATCGACCAGGGCGGCAATCCGCTTCTTGAGTTCCTCGGCTCTCTTTTTCTCGAGAGCCTCGGCCTCGGGAACGCCTTTCCCCACGAGGACCAGGGACTCCTCCTTCATCTCCAGGTCCTTGCCGGCCGCCTCGCTTTCGGATCGGGCTTTCTCCATGGCCATCTTCTTTTCGGCTATCGGCTTGGCCTCCGCATCCTTGAGGTCCTTCTCCACCTTCTTTTGCCGGTCCTCGACTTTCTTTCTCTCGTCCGAGCGCTTCTTCACCTCGCCCTTGAAGTAGGTTTGCTCCCCCTTTGCAAAAGTCAGCTCCCGTTCCGCCTGGCCGGACCGCAGGGAGTTCGCCGGGTTGCCCTTCAGGTCGGTAATCTTCTTGCCCGTGTCGAAATCCCAAAGGCTTGCCCCGGGGGCCGTCCCGCTGACTGCAAAGCGGGTGCCGTCCGGGGAAAGGGCGAACAACTTGACGGGGCCAAGCCCGGTCACCGATTTCACCAAGTTCCCCTCCCTGAACTTCCAGCTCCGCACGCTCGAGTCTTCCCCCGCGGAAAAGAAGACGTTCTCATCGGCGGGGTGAAAGGCTAGGTGGTTAGGGGCCGCGGCATGTCCCTTGAACTCGCGCAGGGGAGCCCAGTCGACCGTCCCTCCGTCCCCGGCAAAGGAGGGCCAGGCCTCGATCAGCTTATTCTCGCGAGCCGCGACCAGAGAGGGCGTCTCGCCATGGGAAAAGGCAAGGGCCGTAACGGGGCTTGCATGGGTAGAGTTCCCCTCGGCGATGAGCTTGCCGTCTCCCAGGCCATGAAGGAAAAGCTTACCGGCCTTGTTCCCGATTGCGATTCGCCCGGCCTTGGGATCGATGGCCACCGCCGTAACCAGGCCCGCATCCCGTCCGACTTCCCAGACCTTCTTCCAGTCCGGCAGGCTCCATAGCACGGTGCCGTTGCCCTCCCCGAAACTGGCCGCCCAGTCGTTGCCGGCGCTCAGGGCCAGCCGCTCGCCCGGGGAGAGGGGAAGCTTGGGTCCCTTCCGATGGGTCGCAGGGGACTTCTTCCAAAGCTTGATCGCACGGTACCCGCCCGACGCGAGGGTCTCTCCGTCCGGGGAAAAGGCCAGCGAGTTGACCACGTCGAGGTGAGCCGCGTCCTCCTTGCCGTAAAAGCCGAACTTGGCTAGGGAAGGATCAGCCAGGTTGAGCGGCTGCTTCGATCCGAGGGACAGGTCGTAGAGATGGATGCGGTTGCCCCGGCCTGCCGCCGCAAAGCGCCCTCCCCTGTTGACGGCGGTGGCGTAGATGGGGGGATTCTCACGCTGGTAGGCTTGCCAGGTCACGAGCTGGCGGGCCCGCATCGTTCCCTTGGCTCCTTGGTCGATCCAGAGCTTGAGAAGGCCAAGTTCGCCGGGTGTCAGGTTCTTGGCCCCAACCTTGTTCTTGGCCGGGGGCATGATCGGCTCGTCGGTATGGGCGGCGAGCTGAAACAGGAAACTCTCCTCGGCATTACCGGCTTCCACGTAGGGTCCACCCTCGTTCCCCTTGCGAATGTCGTCGGGGGTTTCCATGACCACTTCCCCCTTGGAGCGGGTACGGTTGTGGCAGGCCAGACAATTGGCCCGAAGGAAGGGAAGAATTTCCTCCTGAAAGTCGACCGGCTTGTCCCGCTTGATTTCATCGACCTTGAGCTCGGCTCGCGCGGGGACGCAGAAGAGGGGCAATAAAAACAAAAGGCTCGTTAAAATTCGTCCGCTCACGTCTTCAGCTTGGTTTCTTCGGGGAAGGCAGAACCGTCAAATCGAAAGAGCGGCTGAGCTTCAGGTTCTGGTTCTTGTACCTGAAGCTTGCCTCCAAGGTACAGGTGTGCTTGCCCTCAGTGGCCTCGGCCTTGGACGTCAGCTTGATTTCCCCCAGGCATTCGCTCTTCTCGATATTCTGGCTCTGCAGGGTCACGCCCTTGAGTTCCTTGGGCAAAATCAGCTTGAGGGTGATGGGATCCTCGAAATCGTCGTCCCGGTCAACCTGGACGGGCAAGAGGTAAGCCTCGCCGGGCTTCAGCTCCAGGACCGGCAGTTCCTCGAAAACGAAAGGGGCCTTCTTCACCCGAAGCACGAAGGGCAGGTCGAAATGGGCGAGGTTGGTGTCCTTGGGTTTGGCAAAGTCGTCCTTGACCACCTTGAGGCGAGCATCGGTCTTTTTCTTTTTTTCCTCCAGGCTCTTAACCCTCCCTGCCAGTTCGGCTTGTCCGGCTTCCGCCCGGGCAAACTGCCTGCCAAAGTCCTCGACCGACTTGGCGAGTCTATCCACGGCCGCCTTGGCGGGTTCCAGCTTGTCCTTGGAGAAAAGCCCGCCTTTCTCCCTAAGGGCCATGGCCTTCATTTCCGCCTCGCCCACGGCCTTGCGCAGGGATTGCACCTTGACCTCGTCGGCAGATTCACCGGATTCCTCCTTTTTGAGGGCTTCCCGAGCCTTGCTCAAGACTTCCTCCCCTTTCTTCAGGTCGGTCGCCAATTTCAGCTTCTCCTTCTCCAGGTTTGCAAGGGCGGCGACGGATTTCTTCAGTTCGGTCTCCTTGGCCGCCAAGTCCTTTTTCCCTGCGTCCGCCTTCTTCTTAGCTTCATCGGCCTCCTTCTTGACGGCGGCCAGCAGCTCGCTCACCTCCTTGGCCTTCTTCTCGGTGGCGTTCTTCTCGAGCTCATCGTAGAGCTTGTACTTCCCCTTCCCCCTGGCCAGGCAGACTAGATGAAATTCACCCGCGGAAAATTTCGCCTCGGCCAAGTTAATGGCCAGGTCGCCTTCCTTCTTCTTCTTCGGGTCGATGGTGATCTCCTTGATCTTGTCCGCGGCGGTCGAGCCCATGACCCTCACTTTGGTCGGGGTGGCGAAACTCTTGTCCCTGGCCTCCATGGAAACAGGCAGGGTAAGGGCACCTCCTAGGGTAGTTTCAAGCACGAGAAGTTCCTTGCCCGGATCCTTCATTCTGGCGGCGAGCTCGGAGGCCTTGGCCTTGGCCCTTTGCAGGACCTTCGTCCGATGAGCCAGCTTGGCCCTTTCCTTTTTCCAGGAGAAGGAATTCTTGGCCAGCTCAGCTTCCGACTTGGCCAGTTCCAGCTGGCGCTTTTTCAGTTCGGCGGCGGAGAAGGTCGACTTGAGCTCCTTTGCAAGCTGGGCTTCCTCCGCGGCCAAACGGGACGCCTCGGCCTTGGTCTTGGCGAGCCTATCGTTGGCCTTGCTGAGGAATTGCTCGGTTGCTGCGAGAGCCTCGGGGGGAAGATCCTTCTCGGCTTTTTTCGTCTGGGCCTTCTTCAATTCTGCCTCCGCCAGCTTGAGGGCCTCCTTGTACTTCGGAATCTCCGTGCCGGTCAAAAGCTTGGCCCGCTTTTCCTTCTCCTCCTTCTTGGCAAGGAAATCCTTCATGGACTTGGACGACTTGGCGTGGCTTTCCTCACTCGCCTCCTTAGCCTTGAGGGCCTTGGCCTCCGATTCATTGAGGGACTTGATCGCCTTCTGGGCCTTCTCGACCAGTTCCGCGTTCTGCTCCGACATCTTCTTCCAGTTCACCATCAGGTCGAGGGGAGCCTCCCTGCCGGGTAGGATGGCCAGGTTCCCCTCTGCGCTCATCCTGAGCTTGGACTGCGTGATCTTGGACTGGTTGTCATAGTGGCTCCAGCAAAGTTTGGCGATCCTGCAGGCCCGGGTCACTTCCCGGCCCCCTACTTCGGACGTCCCGGTAATCGAATACTTCCCGCTCCAGGGACGGTCGCCCTTGAACTCATCCGTGGTCAGGACGACTACGACGGAATCGAGGCCCTCGGCAATTGCCGAGGGAGAGTAAGCGACCCCTTCCGGCAGTCCCTTGAGGGCGAGCTTGATCTCCCCCTCAAAACCGTCCCTGCGGTCCACCGCAACCCGTATAGGCATACTCTCGCCAGCTCGGAGGGTCGGGGAACGGGCAAAGAGCGGGCTTTGGTTGTTGCTGACTGGTGGTGGGAGCAAGGGATGAGCCAACAGGGCGAAGTCGGGCGATTCCTTGCGGACCGAAAAGCGGTAGCTCTTGAAGGGATCTACGCCGAGGCTGAACATATCGTAGGCCAGCACCTCGAAAGTCCCGTCCGCGGGAGCGGTAAAGCGGAGGGAGGGATCACGCGAGGAAAGATAGATGAAGGAACTAGTCGAGGGATGATCGGTCTTGCTCGACTGAGCGATGGTCCTTCGCGTCTCGGTTCCATCGTCCTTTGTGGTGACCTGCTCTACAAGGAGGTAGGCATGGGAGGAAAAACCCAGGCGCTCGCAATGGATCTCCATGAGGAAGGAGTCTCCCTTCTTGGCCTCAAAGCGGAAACGGTCCCGATCGCGGGCGGGAAAGAAGCTCCCCACGAACTCGCAAGGAGGGGTCAACTGAACGGTCTCCTCGCTATCGGGCTTCTCCATCGTCCACTCCTGAGGACTAACCGCGAGGGAAAAGGGAAGCGAAGCTCCGGCAGGGGAGGAAACGCGGAAGTCGTGGTGGCGCTGGGTCGACTCAAGAGGGTCCCGCGACTGGATGGGGTCGACGATCTCCTTCTCGCTTGCCAGGCTCAGGCTTGCCTCGATGCGCTCCAGGGGTGGCTGGCCGGGCAGGTCGATCCCGGCCGGCAGACCACCGGGGAGGTTCCAACCGAAGACGACGACCTTCTGAACTCCTCCGATGCGAACCAGGGGAGGGTTAACGAAACGGATGCGGGGACGGACGCTGACCGTAACCCGGAAGAGATAATCCTCCCCCCCCTTGAAAAGGAAGTCATGCAAGCGAATGAAATACTCCCCATCCGCCTTGGGCGTGAAGACGAGGAACCCGGTCCGGGTGGATGAGGCCAGCTTGCGCCCTTCCCCGTCGAAAACCGCCAGGCAAGGGGAAAACCGGGAATCAGTATGATGGTCCTCCGACTCCACGACGACCGTTTGTCCCGGCTTGAGGGACAGGCGCACCCAGCCGTAGCGGGATGCCTTGGTATATCCGACCACGGTATGGCCAAGCTTGATTTCCTTTGCCGAATCCATCGAGTCGGCAACTTCTCCGAGGGAAATCTCAGGAAGATCGTTCACGATAAAGGATTTTTCGTTGGAAAGGCCGAACTTACCGCCCCCGACGGAAACCGAGTAGCGCCCGATGGCCAAGTCGCCCGGTATCTCCACCTCGAATACCTTGGTCACGACCTCGCCCGCGTCGTCCTTCTTGGGAAAGGCTTTCAGGGATGGGTTTGAAAACTGGAGCAGATCGGCTCCCTCGAGGAACTTGCCCTTAACGGTCAGATCGATCTTTCCTCCGCGAGTTGCGGAAGGCGGATAGATCGAGTCGAGCAGGGCGGAGGGCAGCTGGTCGGCAAGTCCCAGGCCTGGGGAAAGAAGAAGAAAGGTAAGGACGAGACGCTTCAAGGAAAACATGGTTTGATCAATCGGGTTTCAGGTTCCCCAAAAAATGAGGCAGGAAACTACACGCTACAGGTTGAAGAGGAATTCCTTGGTGTTGAAGAGAGCCCAGACGATGTCCTCATAAGACTTGCCTTTGTCGGCTGGCCCCTTTTCCCCCTTCTCGTTCTCGACCTCACGGTTGAGGTAGTCGAGCGCAAGCTTGAGCTCTTCCTGCTTGGGTGGCCTGGAAAAGGCGACGTAATAAAGCTCCTCGATCTTCTCGGCATCAGTTCGTTCCTTGTCCTTGGCCAGTTTCTGAGCTCGTCCGGACCCGCTTGAAAGCTTGCTCTGGATATCCTTGGAATTGATCAGGTGGAGGCTTTGGGCGAGGCTGGCGTCACCCGAGCGCTCGCACTCGCAGGCACTGGCGTTGTCCGGTCGTCCGAATACGGAAAGAAAGTAGCTACCGTTGTTGTAACTGTTGTCGGGAAGCATGGTCGCCCGGGTTCCCGGCGGCAAGCCGCTGAAGCCCGTGCGGACTAGGGTCAGGTCGTCGATCGAATCGAGCAGGACCTCCGCCTGCAGACGCTGGGGATAGTGGCGGGAGAAGTTGTGCTTGTCCTTCGCGTTGTAGTCGTTGGGCACGGAGCTGAACTGATAGGTCTTGGACTTGCAGATGTCGCGAATGAGCTGTTTCATGTCGAAGTTGCCGGCCACGAAGCGGGAAGCCAGTTCCTCCAGAAGTTCCGGGTTGACCGAGGGGTTGGTCTCCCGCATGTCGTCCTCGGGATCGACCAGCCCGCGACCGAAGAAATGCTTCCAGTAGCGGTTAACCAGGGTATGGGCGAAGAAGGGGTTGTTCTTCTGGGACATCCAGTCTACGAGAGCGTGCCTCGGGTCGTCGTCGACCAGAAGTTCGGGGGGTTCCGCCCCTAAGCCGGCCGGCTGGACGGGTTGGTTGTTTTTCTTGTTGGTAGCCTTGGCCTGGCCTCGCTTGTGGAAGATCATGTCCTCGTCCGGAAAACGGCTCTTCTCGCGCCCGACTTGGGAGAAGAAGGCGGACAACTTGTAGTAGTCTTCCTGGCTCCACTTCTCAAAGGGATGATGGTGGCACTGGGCGCACTGGATGCGCGTACCGAGGAACAACTGGGCCACGTCCTCGAGCTGGTTCTGAACCGTCTTGACCTCACGGTACCAAGCGACAGGCGGATGCTGCTCGATCTCCCCTGATGCCGCCACCACCTCGCGCACGAATTGGTCATAGGGCTTGTTCTGGTGGAGGCTGTCCCGAATCCACCCGTGAAAGGCGAAATTGCCTCTTTGATAGGAAGTCTTGCTCCGCTTGTTGCGCAGTAGAGCGGACCACTTGCCGGCAAAGAAATCGGCGTACTCCGGACCCTCCAGAAGCTCGTCGATTAGCTTGTCTCTCTTCGCCGGATCCTTATCCGCGAGGAAAGCCATGGTTTTTTCGAGGGACGGGAGCCGTCCCGTCAAGTCGAGCGATACTCGGCGCAAAAAAGTGGAGTCCGTACTGATCTCGGACGGGGGCATTCCCACTGCCTTGAGCTTTTTGAATACGTGCGTGTCTACGTAGTTAGCGACGGCCGGCAGATGATCCACCGGCGCCCCGAGGGGTACGATGCCCCGAAAGACCGCAACCTTACTCTGGAAACGGATCATCACGCCTAAGTCGCCGGGTTGCTCGAAGACCTTGACGTGGCCGTTGAGATCAACCTCGCCTACTTCCTCGTCGTTGACCTCAAAGATGGAAGAGCGGGTGACGTCCTTAAGGCTCCCGTCCGAATATTTGGCCGTGACCACAAGCTGCTGCTCGCCGTTCATGTCCAGCACTCGCTGGGCTGGGTAGACCGAAACTTGCTCCAGCACCGGATCGTCCTCTTCTCCAAAGGGCATTCCCTGGGCGATCCAAGACTTGATCAACTCGTAGTCGAGCGATCCCTTGGTGATCTTGGAACCACCCCCGTGAGGGGTCTCGTTGGTAGCCTTGGTAAGCAGAAGACTACGGTCGGGGGCTGCGGGAAAGATCCTTCGTCCCCTGCCCTCCTTGACGATGTACTCGTAATCCTCCTCCGGTTCGAAACCGAGCAGGGACAGGCGGAAGCCGTTTTGGCCCCCGGACTTGCCGTGGCAGCCTCCCCCATTGCAGCCGTACTTGGTGAAGAGCGGAGTGATCTCATTGGGAAAGTTGACCCGCTGGTTCCTGCCCGACTCACTGGTCCTGACCCTTACCGTGGAAGAGGTTCCGCCCGGACCGGTGGCGGTCAGGATGGCCTCCCCGTCGCTCAGCGGCTTGACCCAACCGTCCGAAGAGACCTCGACGACGCCGGCGGGCTGGGAGGTAACCTTGACCATGCGGGTCAGGTCGCGCTCGTCCCCGTCGTGATAAAGCCCGGTTACCACAAGCTGGCCCCTGGCTCCCACTCCCTTGAGGACAAGCTCTTTCGCGTCGTACGCCGAGTGCCGGACCCTGATCTCGGTCGGCTCGTCGAAATTCGCTCCCCAGAGGGCTTGTTGGAGAAGAACGGCTGCTATAAAATAGGTTTTTTTCATGTCTCGTTTAGCGCTTGCAGTAAAACTCATCCGACCAGTTCGGGGAGGGCCTTCCAGCCATCCACCAGGTAATGCGGACGGCCCGACAGATCGCTCAGAGTAACGGTGTTGGGATCGATCCCCAAGTGATGGTAAAGAGTGGCGTGAATTTCGCCGAAATGGACGGGCCTGTCGACCGGCTCGGCTACCTTGGAATCGGTCTTGCCAATCATCTGGCCATGGTTCATGCGTCCTCCCGAGACGAAGGCGCAACCGACTTGGGGCCAATGATCTCGACCACCGTTCCTGTTGACTACGGGCGTACGGCCGAATTCGCCCCAAGCCACCACGGCGACGTCGTCGGACATGCCTCTCTCGTGCAGATCCTCGATAAGGGCGCTGAGGCCCCGGTCGAAAATCGGGGCATGCCCCTTGACACCGGCGGTATTGTTTGAGTGAAAGTCCCAGCGACCGAAGTTGAGTGTGACCATGCGTACGCCGGCCTCCACCAGCCTGCGGGCCAGAAGGAAATGCTCGTTGTTGCGGGGAGCGCCGTCCCCGACGTTCTTGGAATCTCCCTTACCGTAGCGCTCCCGGACCCGGGGATTCTCCTTTTCCAGGTCCAAAGCCTCGGCCAACCTTGAGGAGGTCAGCACACCGAATGCCTCTTTGGTGAAGGTGTCCATTTGCTCCAAGTCGTTGCCCGCACTCAGGAATCGGCGGAAAGAATCGAATCCTGTGAGGAGGGATTGACGGCGATCCATGCGGACGGCATCGCAAACCGGTTTCATGTCGGAAGAGGAAGGACCGGACGGTCGGAACGAACTATGGGAAACCCCGAGGAAACCGGATTCGCCGGGGGAACCGTAGGGTGGATGTCCGGCCTTGGGGGCCAAGCCGACGAAAGCCGGGAGACCCTTGACTCGGGAGCCCATCAACTTGGAAAGACAGGATCCCATGCTGGGCCAGTTTCCGGGCGGTTTAGGGTAGGGCCTGTTGAAGAAGGAAGAACCCGGGCGACCGGTATAGCACATGAAGGAATCATGGCTTCCGCTAGGTGCCCCGACCATAGTCCGAATCCCCGTCCACTTGTCCATCACTTTGGCCATCATTGGAAGGGAATCGTTGACGTGAATGCCCGTCACTTTTGTGCGGATGGGACCAAAGACGCTACGGACCTCCTTGGGCGCATCGGGCTTCGGGTCGATTAGGTCCTGATGGGGTGGAGCTCCCGCCATGTAAACCATGATGACCGACTTGGCGGAGGAACCGATGGCAGAAGAATTTTCCGCCCTGAGAAGATCGGGCAGGGCCAAGCCCCCCGCCCCAATCGAACCAATGCGGAGGATGTCCCTCCGGGACAGTCCTTTTCCCATTCCCCTTCCCCCATACTTTTTCCCGAACAAATCGAGCATGCACCCACTTTGGGTGGAGTTTGTCGCCTTGGCAACCGTAACAATGCGTGTTTTTGCGTATTAAATTTATGCGAAGCACTAATTTCCATCATAAATCCGCACTCAGTGCACAGTCCGACGGAAAGCGCGAACCTTAGGTTATAAGGGGGTGAATTGAGGTTTTTTTTCTGGAACGGGAAAGGCGTCTCCCGTTCAATGGGACCGAATGAGACCTTGGAGAAGAAAAGAGGCAGTCTTTGTTCATGCCGAGGATCAACACTGCGACCGGGGCGAACCGGGATTGCGAAGGCTTCTCCCGCAGGGATTTCCTTCGGGTTGGGGGACTGGGTCATGGAGACCTCGCCCTGCCCAATCTTCTCGCCGCTCGCGCCCCGGCCGCAGATTCCAAGGTCGACTTAGTCGGAGAAAAGGCGGTGGTTCTTCTCTACACATACAGCGGAGCCAGTCACATCCAGGAGGCTCACCCAATCCCCATTTAATAAGCCAATTTACACCTTCAAATTACTGATTTTAAAGTTCTTATAAAGACCATTAAGGATGGTTCTTTTTACTGCATCAGGGGTGAATGATTCCCTTCCCGTAAGGGCTTCCTTCCAATGCCCTGCGCAACGCCTGGTAGTCGATCTGTAGGGCCTCCTGAAGAGCAGGGTAATAAAGCTCGGAATGGTAAAAACAAGTGGCGACGTCCGCATCGATCAACTCAACGTCCTCTTCCCGCACGGTCGGCATCCGCAGGAGCCTCCCCCTCGTAAAATTCTTTAGCTTGAGAATGTAGTCGGCGGTATTCAGGGAAATGATCTTCTTCATCAGCACGGCGTGCTTGAGACGCTCGAGGTCCCCCAAGTGGCGCAGAAATATTACCTGTTTGCGTCCTTTCCAACCCTTGCTCTTGTTGGAAGCCATGAGCAACTGTCTCCAGCTTCGTTCATCAGGACAGGAAACCACCTTAATTTCCGGAACGGGTTCCTCCAGTAATTCTTCCGCCCCCATCGCGTCACGGGTCATTCGGAAACAAAGGCCCACCGCTCGACCGTCCCCTTTCTCGGTTAAAACGAAGGGAGCTTCCTGCCTAAGGTAATCGGCCAGAAAACGAACCTTGAAACCCGAACCGAGGGCCTCGTCCCGGCGAAAGAAAATGAGCTTCTCCCGATCCAGAACCTTGGCCGCGTCCTGACGCTTTAGAACCTCATAGATTTGCCTACGGACGAGGGCGCCTTCCCCCGGTACGGCTCCTTTAGCGAAATTTTCGTAGGGATAGCTGTTCTCAAGCTGGCGATGATCGGTGACGATCCTATCGGCAACCTCCTGCAAGCGACGCAGACCCTTGTTCTCAGTCAGGTAGCGAAGATCGAAGGTGTCCTCGGAACGGATTCTGTAGGCATCGCGGAAGAGGCGGTGCCCAAAGCGGTCGAAAAGGTCCTCGTCCTTGGGCATCGCCTCATGCGAGGGGCTCTCGTCGGGAAGGACCGAAGGCGTAATCACAATGATCACTTCACGTTTCTGGCCCTTTTCGTTCTTGGACCGGAAAAGCGCTCCAAGCAGGGGAATCTCACCGAGAACCGGAACTTTCTTAAGCACCTGCTCCGAATCCTTGGCAATCAGCCCCCCCACGATGAACGGGGTGTCGTTGGCTATCCTGGCATAGGTCTTGACCTCCCGGATGGAAAGGGTTGGAGCGGTGGCCAGAACGACGTCGCTCATACCCCTGACCACCTGGTCCTTCCCGGGGACGGGGGCGGAAACGGAGGCGTTGATCTGCAGGGATACCTCGGTGCCGTCCTGATTGATCCTCGGCCTGACCGCCAGCTCGATCCCCGCCATGACCTCCCTGAAGTCCACTGCGCTGACGTAGTCCTTGACGAACTTGGTGTTGGCAATGGGAATCTTTTCGGAAACGTTGATGTAGGCCATTCGGTTATCCAAGGTCAGTACGCTTGGGCGCGACAGGACTTGGGCGGATCCATCCTGAACGAGGGCCTTCAGGCGGACGTTGAACTCGGCGAAGACGTTCGTAACGGTCGCGTCGAGCTGGGCATCGACATCCGCCGGGTAGGCAATGCTACCGAGCTTGAGCGTCCCGTTGGGGTTCGATCCATCGAGCCGGGAGTTTACGAAATTGGCTGAGGATATCGTATCCCGCCCCCTGTTGAAATCCCATTGAACCCCCAACTCATCGAGGGACTGGGAGGAGATCTCGAGAACCATGGCCTCGATCATGATCTTGCGGGCGGGCAAATCGACTTGTTCCTTGATGATTCTCCTTATCCTTCCCGCCGCCTCGGGCAAGGTAGGGTCGTAAAAGAGGAGCAGTTCGTTGATGGGATCGACCTCAGTCTGGGGAAAGACCTTTTCGTGGTCGGGTACCGTCTCGTGAAACTTGGTCGTGGGAAGGGGCACCACGACGGGCAGTTTGCTTGGGTCGACGGGCGCGTCCGGCGCGCCGACGTTCACTCCATAAAGCTTGAGAAGTTGAGAGCAGCGGGCCGGGTCGACGTAACTGAGCCGTATCCTCTCCGACGTCATCTCGGGCTCGGACAACGGTTCCGTTTCCTTCTCTTTGGAATAGGAAAAGCCCGTCCAAGCTAAGCCGAACAGGCAAACGAATAGTATTCTTCTCATGATCAGGTTGTCTCCTTGTTGGAGGAGGACGGGAAAAGATCGGTCAGGAAGGTCTGGATGGAACGCCCCACGTTCTCCTTCCTCTCATCCGACTTCTTGGATTCGCCTTTCTTCTTCATCCCCCACTTGCTCTTTAAGATTTTTTCATGGCCGAGGTTCATCTCCGTATTGAGAAAGCTCAGCAATTTCCCGTTTTCGGAAGCCAAGTCCCTGATGACCTGCCTCTCGATTTCAAGCAGCACGCACTCAGTTACCGCCGTAATGGTCGAGGACCTGGAGTTTTCTCCGAGCACGCATTCCTCACCGAAGTGCCTTCCCGACTCGATCTGCTCGACCTTGGCGCTCCCCTCGTAACCCGAGAGCGTGTATATCGAACTCAACAAGCCTTCCAGGAGAAGGAACATCCTATCTCCCTGAGTGCCTTGACGATAAAGGGCTTCTCCCGGCCAAACCTTCTTCAGGCAAACCTTTGCGAGGAGCTTTCTCCTACCCGGTTCATCGAGAACCCGATAGAGGTCGCTCTGCTCGATCACCCGGTCGAAGTTCTGCATGTTCTTGTCCCCAAGCAAGGGAAGACTGGATGCCTGATCGACGAAAATACGCTCCTTCTGCATGGACGGGGTGAACCCGGCCCGGGCAAGGTGCTCGACCACGCTCTTGTTGACCAGGTGTATCGATTCCTTGGGCGTAACGTTGACCGGCAGAATGAAATAACGGACCTCGTAGCGTTGCCCATCCGCAAGAGCCTCGGCCAGCCTGACCTCCGGCTCAGGGCTCGAAATGATCCGATGATCGTCGACCAAAGCCCGGACCCCTGCCTCCAGGATCCGGATGGCCCGGTCGGGATCAATCGAGTAATCGAGCACGAAATCCAGCTCCAGCCGGAAGTGAGGCTTGGGTTGCATGTAGTTGGTGAGGATTACCTCCCCCATCTTGCTGTTGGGCACCACGACCATATTTTTTGCCGTGGTCTTGAGACGGGTCGTCCGCCAATTGATCTCGATGACCTGACCGATAATGTGCGTCTCCCTGCGGTTTTGGTGCACCATAACCCAGTCTCCGATCCTAAAGGGTTGCTCAACGTGCATGGACAACCCGATAAAGACGTCGAGAATGACGTTTCTGAGGGCAATGCCCACGACGATTCCGAAAACCCCGGAAGTAGCCCAAATACCGGTGACCGACTGATCGAAGACAGTGGAAAGAACCCCGACCCCCGCCATCGAGAATACGATGATCCCGGTAAAGTCCTTGGGCAACCTGGGTATCGGACGGCCTGAAATTCCGGAAATCAACCCATCCCAGATAAAGACCGTAATCAGCCTCTGGACAAGGAAGGCGGCGGAGAGCCAAAGCCCAATCTGCGAACCATACTCGATGGTTTGCCGGACGACCATGGATGCATTGCCCAGAAAACGGGCGAGGAGTTCGTCTCGACTGAAGATACAAAGTAGAAAGAATAAGAAAATCGAAGTGGGTATCCACAGCCTCGCCAAGGCGAAGTAGGCCGACTCGGCCCTGCTCCCCGTTCCATCACCCCGTTTTACCGTCATTGATTCCCCTCACGCGGCAACTTACTGGTAAAGTTGCCCTCCTCGTAGTTCTTCATCAAGCGGGCCATCATTGCGAACCTGGGGATTGGTACGTCCTCGCCATCGTGCTTGATGACCTCGAGAATAGCCCCGAGGCTCTGGTTGACGAATTGGTTGAAATTATAGGCGTCACCAAGATCGGAACAAACGTCCTTGATCTCGCTGAAAGTCTCCTCAGGCACCCTTATGGTCACTGTCTTGCCCTTTGCCATGCTTACGCAGACGGACAGTAGGAGATTTAAAGTGCATTGCAAGTTTTTTATTTCATTAGTGTTTATTTATATTTTAAAAACACTTTTACTCGCATATAATTGCAAATTTCTTAAATTACCCCCGTCAAAAAATATAAAAAAACAGGGTTAAAACCCGCTTGATCAGATATTACTTTGCAATATACTAAACGAATAAACTGTAACTTCAGCTGGAACCAAACATCATGAACGACAAATGCTTTGAATTGCCGAATCACTTCTCGCGTCGCGAGTTTATGCACGTTGGATTCATCGGGGGACTGGGACTGACCCTGCCTGGTTTTTTGCAGATGAAGGCGCACGGAGCCCAGAAGTTCTACGAGTCCAAGGAAGGGCCGGCCAAGAACGTCATCCACATTTACCTGCCGGGCGGAATGGCCCATCAGGAGTCATGGGATCCGAAGCCCTACGCTCCCCTCGAGTACCGCGGTCCCTTCAAGAGCATCCCGACCAAGATTCCCGGCGTGCGCTTCTCCGAGAATTTCAAACATTCGGCCAAGATCGCCGACAAGATCACCGTTTGCCGATCCATGACCCATGGGGAGGCCGCCCACGAGCGGGGCACCCACAACATGTTCACCGGTTACCGTCCCAGCCCTGCCGTCAAGTTCCCAAGTTTTGGGGCCGTCGTTTCCCATGAGCTCGGCTCGAGAAAGAACCTCCCTCCATATGTCTGCGTACCCAATGTTCCCAATGAGTTCGCCGGCAGCGGATACCTCAGTTCCTCCTACGGTCCCTTCGGCTTGGGCTCCGATCCGTCCTCCGACAACTTCAAGGTGAGGGACCTCTCCCTTCCCGACGGCATAGGCGACGACCGTTTTTCCAAGCGCCGCAGTCTTCTGGACACCGTAGACGGACACTTCCGCAAGGTGGAGAAATCCGACGCCCTCGGAGCGATGGACAAATTTTACAACGAAGCTTATTCACTCATTAGCTCCAAGGAGGCCCGCGAGGCTTTCGACATGAGCAAGGAAAGCGACAAAATCAAGGAACGCTACGGCAAAAACACCGCGGGTCAGCGCATGTTGCTCTCGCGACGCCTCGTGGAATCCGGAGTTCGCTTCGTCTCCATGACCTACGGCGGTTGGGACAACCACCAGAACATCGAGGCCGCCTTCAACAACCAGGGACCGGTACTCGACCAAGCCTTCGCGGCCCTCATTTCAGACCTGGACGAGAGAGGCTTGCTCGACAGCACCTTGGTCATGATGTCATCCGAGTTCGGCCGTACCCCCAAGATCAACAAGGACAGCGGACGCGACCACTACCCGCGCGTCTTCAGCGTGGTTCTCGCCGGTGGCGGCATCACCCGCGGCCAAGTCTACGGCTCGTCCGACGCATTCGCAACCGCTCCCGAGGAAAACCCCCTCTCCGTCGAGGATCTGGCCACTACCGTCTACGACCGGATCGGCATCGTGGCCGACAAGGAACTCATGGCTCCCGGCGACCGGCCCATGGAAATCGTGGACGGTGGCAAGGTCATCAAGGAACTGCTCGCCTAGCCTTCCCTTGTTCAACGAGGGTTTCCATCAACCGTGAGTTTCCTCGAGAAGCGTTCTCCAGGGGATTCCCAAATACCGTGCCCATGAAGAAGATTACTTCGCTTTTTGCCGGCTTTCTGCTCGCCGGCACCCTCTTTGCAACCGAGCCCATCATTTCGTCACTCCTGCCCAGGGGCGGACAGGCAGGCTCGACCCAGGAGATTATCGTCCGCGGACAGAGGCTCGACCAAGCGACCGAGTTTCTATTCTACGGCGAGGGAATCCGGACGACCAAAATCGAGGGAGAGAAATCGACCGTCCTGAAGGTTGCCCTGGAGATAGCCAAGGACGCGCCTCTCGGCCAGCATAAGCTCCGAATCCGAACCAACGAGGGGCTCAGTAACCTTTACACCTTCTGGGTCAGCCCCTACCCCAACGTCAAGGAGGAGGAACCCAATTCCGCCTTCGACGAGGCGCAACCCATCTCGCTCAACTCCACGGTCAACGGGGTCATTTTGAGCGAGGACGTCGATTACTTTGAAATCAATGCCTCCAAGGGCCAACGAATCAGCGTCGAAGTCGAGGCAATCCGTTTGTCGGGAGCCCTCTTCGATCCTTACGTCGCGGTTCTCGACGAAGCGCGTTTCGAGCTCGCCACCTCTGACGACACCGAGTTGCTTTTGCAGGACAGCACCTTGAGCGTAATCGCTCCGACCGACGGAGTCTACCGCATCGAAGTGCGAGATTCATCCTACAAAGGATCCGGAAATTTCAACTACCGAGTTCACGTTGGAAGCTTTCCACGTCCCTTGGTCGTTTTTCCAGCAGGCGGGGAGGCGGGCAAGACTCAAGAATTCAGTTTCATTGGTGATGCAAAGGGAGATTTCAAGGCTAAGATCACCTTGCCTGCTGACCCCATTGACGACGTTTTTGCCTACCACCACCTTGAAAACAACCTTTCTTCCCCCAGTCCCAACCGAATTCGCGTCTCTTCCTTTCCATCCGTTCGCGAGGCCGAGCCAAACCAAAGCTGGAAGGTGGCGACCGCAACCGAGCTGGCCCTCCCCCTTGCTTTCGACGGAATCATTCAGGAGGACGGTGACATCGATTACTTTCGGTTTCATGCCAAGAAGGGACAAAGATACTACATTCGGGCCATGGCCCGGGCGGTTGCCTCTCCCCTCGATCCGGTATTGACTCTCTACGACGGAGAGCGCAAGTCACTCGTCGGCAACGACGATTCCTCAAACGGGCCGGACAGTGTTCTTACCTACACTTTCCCTAAGGATGGAGAATACTTGCTCAGAATCACGGATCATTTGAGCAAGGGAAGCCCAAGGCATGTCTATCGAATCGAAACCCATCGCCTCGCCCCCGAAGTTTCCGCGTCCATCCCGATGTTTCGAAACCGGGACACCCAGACCCGGCAAATGCTCCCCATAGCGCGAGGGAACCAAGTAGCCACCGCTTTAAACATAAGCCGCAAGAGCTTCAGTGGAGACCTTGAGATATTGGCCCGCAACCTTCCCGCCGGCGTAACCATGGAAGCTCCGCCCGTCAACGGAGCCTTCACCAGCACGCCCATCCTTTTGCGCGCCGCCAAGGACGCCCCCTTGGGGCAATCCCTCGTGGACCTGAGCCTCGTCCACGAAAACGCCGAGAAGAAAGTCAAGGTCTCGGGGGGCTTCAAGCACGACGTTGCCCTCGTCTACGGCCCTCCCAACAACCGCACTTACTATGACACCAAGCTCTCCCGCCTCGCGGTTGCGGTCGTCGATCCCATCCCCTTCAAGGTCAAGCTTCACCAGCCGGTCAACCCCATTGTAAGGAGCGGTTCGCAAAACATCAAGGTCGAGATCGTCCGGGACGCCAACTTCACCAAGGCGATCACCGTGCGCATCCTCACGCGCCCGCCCGGTATCGGTGCCAAAAGCTCCATCAGCATTGCCGAGGGCAAGTCGGTCGGCTACTATGCCCTGACCGCTAATGGAGGGACCGCCCTGGGTACGTGGAAAATCGGCGTACAAGCGGAAACGGGAGCGCCTGGAGGCGGTATTTGGAGAGTCGCCTCCGACTTCATCGACCTGAGGGTCGAGGAACCCTTCGTTTCCATGAAAATCAAAATGGCCGCCGTGCAACGGGGCAAGGAGGGAGAAATGATCTGCGACCTCAACGTGCGCAGACCCTTCGAAGGTTTGGCCACTGCCGAACTGAAAGGCCTGCCCCCGTTCTCCGCCACTACCAAGATCGAGTTCGACGCCAACACCTCCCAGCTCAGTTTCCCCATCCAGACCGAGGACAAGGCCCGGGCCGGCTTGACCAAAAACCTCTTCTGTTTCGTTAGAGTGCCCATGTCGGGGGAACTGATCACCCATACCGTCGGGCAAGGCGGCCAGATCCGCCTCGACAACCCTCCCCCCAAGCCCAAGGCGCCGGCCAAACCAAAGCCCAAGGAAGTCGCCGAGGCCAAACCCGCTCCGGCCAAGAAAAAACCTCTGAGCAGGCTGGAACAACTGAGGCTCTCGGCCCAGGGAGGCTCGAACTGAACCCGGCATGAAAATTCTCCTCTTTCTTTTCCCCCTCGCTCTGCTCGGCAACCCCGGGCCCTCTGCCCCGGCGGCCGAAGCCAATCCCAATCCGGCTCCAACCACCACTGAGCCGAAACCAACCGCTCCCATCCCTCCCAAGGCCGAGCCGAAGCCATCCCCCGCCCAGACTTCACTAACTGAATCAACGCCCATTCCCACAGCGGACCCTTTGGAAAAAAAACCTGCTCCGCATCTCGACGAAAACCGGACCAATGACCCCAAAGCCACCGTTGGAATCGGCCAAGAAGCCCCAACGGAGAAAGTCGCGGTCCAACCGACCGGCAGGAAACTCGTCCGGCTTGACGCCTATCCCCAGTTGGTAAAGCTACAAACCAAGGAAGACTTCAATTCAATCGTCGTTAGGGCTACCTTCGACGACGACGTTACCCTAGACGTTACGGCGGAATCAAACTATACCCTCCTCGAAAAAGGTACCGCCGAGTGGAAGAACCACACACTCTATCCGATCAAGGACGGTAAGACCGAGCTTAGGGTCGCCTATCGTGGCCTGCAGAAGACCATTCCCATAGAGGTGGTTCAAGCCACCGCCGAGAGGCCCATCAGCTTCAACCTCGACGTCATGCCCGTCTTTATGAAGGCCGGTTGCAACTCCGGCTCCTGCCATGGGTCGGCCAGGGGACAGGATCGGTTCATGCTCTCCCTCTTCGGATACGACCCGAAAGGCGACCATTTTCGGATCACGCGGGAGGAGGGAACGCGCCGCATCAACCTTGCCATTCCCGAGGAAAGCATGCTCGTTGAAAAGTCCATTGGGGCCGTGCCCCATACTGGGGGCAAGCTCTTCGAGAAGGGAAGCTCGCACTGGAAGACACTCGTCGGATGGCTCCGGGACGGCGTGCCCAATGATCCCGAGGACGTGGCCAAGCCCGAGAAGATCGAGTTCTTCCCCCCAGACGCCCTGCTTGAAGGCAATGGCTCTACCCAGCAAATGACCGTGCTGGCCCACTACTCGGACGGCACCACCCGCGACGTAACCCCCTTGACCGTATTCCAGTCGAGCAACGACGTCTCGGCTTCCATCGATGAAAAGGGCCTCATAACGGCCGGCAAGAGAGGGGAGGCCTTCGTGATGGCCCGGTTCAATGTCTTCACAGTCGGCGTTCAGGTGGTGGTCATCCCCGAGAACCTTAAATACCAAAAGCCCGTCGTCCCCGCCAACAACTACATCGACGGCCTCGTGCACGACAAGCTTCACAAGCTCCGCATAACGCCCTCGGAAATCTGCTCCGACGAGGTGTTCGTCCGCAGGGTCGCGCTCGACATAACGGGAGTCCTCCCCGACCGGGAAACCTACGACAGCTTTATGGCGGATCAATCCCCCGACAAGCGGGCCAAGCTCGTGGACCGCCTGCTTGAGCGCAAGGAATTCACCGAGATGTGGGTCATGAAGTTTGCCGAGCTTCTGCAGATCCAGACTGACGACAACCAAGGCATGAGCTATAAGGCTACCCTCCTCTACTTCAACTGGCTCAAGGACAGGATCGCCAACAACGTACCTATGGACCGGATCGTCCGCGAGTTGCTCACCTCCACCGGCGGTACTTTCGTCAACCCCTCCACCAATTATTACCAAGTGGAGCGCGACAACCTCAAGATCACCGAAAACGTGGCCCAGGTATTCATGGGGATGCGCATCCAGTGCGCCCAGTGCCACAACCATCCCTTCGACCAGTGGACTCAGGACGACTACTACTCGTTCGCCTCCTTCTTCAGCCAGATCGGCCGCAAGAGGGCCGCCGACCCCCGGGAGTCCATCATCTACAACCGCAAGAGCGGGGAGATCAACCACCCAGTCCACAAGGAACCCATGCCGCCCAAGTTCCTCGGCGGGGACGCGCCCGAGCTCAAGAGGGGCGACGACCGCCGGGTAGCCCTAGCAAACTGGCTGGCCTCGCCCGAAAATCCGTTCTTCGCCCGTAACCTGGCCAATATCGTGTGGGCCCATTTCTTCGGCCAGGGAATCATCGAGCCGGTTGACGACGTCCGGGTTTCCAACCCGCCCTCGAATCCCCAGCTTCTGGATGAGTTGGCCAGGCGCTTCACGGAGTACGACTACGATTTCAAGAAACTCGTCCGCGACGTCTGCAATTCCCGCACCTACCAGCTCTCCAGCGCCCCTACCGAGTCCAACAAGGACGACCTGAGGAACTTTGCCAGATCCCACCTTCGAAGGCTCAGGGCCGAGGTCCTGCTCGACGTCATTTCCCAGGTCACGGAAACCAAGAACAAGTTTCAGGGCCTGCCCCTCGGGGCCAAGGCGATTCAGATCGCCGACGGAAGGGTGAGCAATTATTTCCTCACCACCTTCGGCCGGGCCACCCGGGAAACGGTTTGTTCCTGCGAGGTGGTGATGGAACCCAGCCTGTCCCAGGCTCTTCATCTTCTCAACGGCGAGGCTACCAACTCCCGTATCCGGCAGGGTAAGGTCGTCCGCAACCTTCTTAAGGACGGCAAGAATCCCGAGCAAATCCTCGACAACCTCTACGCCCGTTGCTACTCGCGCAAACCCAGGCCAGCCGAACGGGCCAATCTCCTGGCTTCACTGGCCGGCTCCGAGTCGCCCGCCGAATCGCTCGAGGATGTCTTCTGGGCCCTTCTCAATTCCAAGGAATTCATCTTCAATCATTAGTCCGGACAAGCGCGAAAGCACCATGAATCTTCCGCTCAAGCCTGTCTTCTTTTTTTCCCCCGCTCTTTCCCTCCTCCCCTTGGGAGCTAGCCCGGAGAAGCCGAATTTCCAAGACGACGTACTTCCCGTTTTCGAGGAATCCTGCAACTCCTGCCATAACCCCGACGAGGCCAAGGGAGGGCTCGACCTGACCAGTATGAACGGCATCCTGGCCGGTGGAAGCTCAGGAGAATCGGTTGTCGCGGGGGACGCCTCCGACAGCCTTATATACTTGCTTTCCGCCCGCTTGGAAGAACCTCACATGCCGCCTAGGGGAGAGAAAATTGCCGATAACAAGCTCGCTCTGATCAAGCTGTGGATCGACCAGGGCCTTCTCCCCACTGCATCGGGCAAGCCGATGCAAAAGAAAAAATCTTCCGTCAACCTGGCCCTCGGCTCGGGGTTCATCGGCAAACCGGATGGTCCTCCTCCCATGCCGGAGTATCTGCCCCTGGAGCCCAGCGTCGTTTCCCAACGAGCCTTCGCGGCTCCCGCCATGGCGACCGCTCCCTGGTCGCCCCTCGTTGCCATCGCCGGCCAAAAGCAGGTCCTTCTCTACCATACCGAGACCCTGAAGCTGGCAGGCATCCTGCCCTACCCGGATGGATTCATCGAATCTCTCGTATTCAGCCGCAACGGAAAGATCGTCCTCGCAGGCGGAGGCCGTGGCGGCAAGAGCGGAAAAGTCGCCGGTTGGGACCTCAAGTCCGGCAAGCGCATACTGACCTTGGGCGACGAATACGACGCCATCCTTACGGCCGACCTTTCCGCCGACCAGTCTCTCGTGGCCATCGGCAGCCCCTCCAAGATCGTCAAGGTCTACGACTTGGTCAGCGGGGAAGTCCTCTACCAGATCAAGAAGCATTCCGAATGGGTCACGCAAGTCCGCTTTTCCCCCGACGGCATCCTGCTCGCGACCGCCGACCGCAACGGCGGCCTGCACGTCTGGGAAGCCCGCACCGGCAACGCCTTCTATACCCTCGACGGCCACAAGGAAGCCGTCACCGACTTGAGTTGGCGGGCGGACTCCAACGTCCTTCTGTCCTCCTCCGAGGAGGGAACCGCCCGAATCTGGAACATGATCGACGGCAAGCAGCTCAAGTCCTGGACGGCCCACGGCGGAGGAACGCTTTCGGCTCACTACGACACCAAGGGCAAGATCGTCACCGCCGGGCGCGACAAGACGGTCAAGTACTGGGACGGGGAAGGCAAGGCCCTCAAGACCTTGGGAACTTTTCCCGATATCGCGATGGAAGCCCGCCTCACCCATGACGGATCCCGTATCATAGCCGGGGACTGGTCCGGGCAGATCGCCGTGTGGCAGACTGTAGACGGAAAGAAAATCGGCTCCCTCACCGGCAATCCCCCCACCCTTTCCACCCGCTTGTCCAGGGCCATTACGCTCAGGGAAAACCGTCAAAAGACCCTCACGGCAGCCAAAGCCAAGCATACTCCCCTTGCCCAGGCCGAGGCGAAGGCGGCGAATACCCAGGCGGACGCCTCAGCCAAGGCCAAGCAGGCCGAGGCGAACCTCGCTACGGCCACCGCCCAGATGCAGAAAACTCTCGGCGCTCTCCAGAAGGCCCAATCGGAAGAAAGGGCCAAGGCCGCCGACCAGGCCGCCATGCAGAAGGACAAGGTTTCCAAGGCCCAAGCTCTCGCCCAGGCCAAGCAAAGCCACCTCTCCCACTCCCGTTCCTTTGAGAAATGGACCAAGAGGGCGAACTTCCGCTCCGAGCGCGTAAGCTCCCTCCACGAAGCCCACCGTAAGACCGAGGAGGCGGCAAGCGGCAACGCTGACGACCCGAGCTTCCAAGATGCCCTCAACAAGCAGAAGGAAGCCCTTTCGGCCATGGAGAAAGCATTCGCCCAGGCCAGGGATACTTCAGCCCGCCACAAGGCGGAGATGGATAAGTTCGCCAAGCTCGTAGCGTCCGCCACCCATGGCCTCGACGCCGCGGCCAAGGCCCTAGATGCAGCCAGCGAAGCCCTTTCCCTTGCCAAGTCCAAGACCCAAGCCGGAAGCAAGGTCCACAAGGAATCGGTCGCCCTGCACGGTCAGGCCAAGACGGCTGGGGCGCAAGCCCAGGCTGCTCTGGCGGCGAGCCAGAAGGCTCTCGAAGCCGCCCGGGAAGCTCTCAAGGGACCGGCCGCCCAACTGGATGAGGCGCGCAAGGGCTTCGACTCGGCAGACAGGCAAGTGGCCCGCTGGCAGGCGGAACTGATCAACCTCGACAGGCATGCAGAGCTTGCCAAGCTGAACGATCTCCGGCCCGAATTCAACGAACTGCAGAACTTGCTCGGCAAAGCGGACGGTCTCATGAATTCGGCAGCCAAGGCCGTCGAGGCGGCGGGTGAATCCCTTCGTCAGGTACCGGAAAAAATTGCGCTGGCCAAGAAACTGGTGGTCGATAGGAACGCAACCGTATCCACCTTGGAAACGGAAATGTCTTCCATTATCCGGGCCAGGGGCAAGAAGGCCGCATTCATCGATCAAGTCGGCCAGCTAGCCTCGATGTCCAGGAAGGAGGCGGACGCCAAGGAAGCGGATTCCGTCTTATCCAAAGCCAATGCCAAATTCGACGAGACCATCGCCCTGCTCAAGCAGGACTTGAGCGACACCGAGAACCGCATTGCGCAAAAGCAACAGGAAGTGACGGATGCCGAGAACGCAGTCGTAGCCGCCCGGAAAGGAGTGCTTGAAGCCCTCAAGCTCAGGGAAAGCGCCCCTCAAGTCCTCGCCGAAAAGGAAAAGGCTCTCGCCGAGGCCAAGGTCAAGCACGGGGCAAGCAAGGCCTCCTTCGATGCCTTCAAGGCCAAATTCGATCAGCAAGCGTCCGTAACCGAGGATCTTCTCAAGAAGTACCTAGCCGCTCTGCCGAAGTAATTCTTCCGGAAAGGGGCATCGCCAGACACTAGGACACTAGAGCGACCAGCCCTTGCGGTATTTCCTGCGGACGTATTTTTCCGCCGGCTTCAAGCTGGGTTTCATCGCCGGGCCGTCCCAGTCGATTTTCTCGCCGGTCCTGACCGAAAGGTTGCCCAGAAGAACCGTCTCAGTCAACGGTCCGGCCAGCGAAAATGCGGAAAGAGGCTCCCCCTTTCCCTTGATCCCGTCGAGCCACTCGACGTGATTGGCGTCGTTGGTTGAGATTCCCTCTTGCTCGACCCGGGAAAGGCTTTGCGGAGTGGATTCCTCGATTTGCCTGATCTCGTCCCCGTCGCGCCCGATGATCTTCCACTTGGTAGAACGGCGGTTGAAGACCATCGTTCCCTTGTCCCCAACGAGGACCGATTCGTATCCGCGCAGGTCCTGTCCGCCGGCGACCTCGCGTGGAGGGAGGTTCGCTTGGCCGTTCTTCCTTCCGTCGTACCAGGTCATGGTCACGGGGGGCTGCGGTCCGCGGGCGGGAAACTGGTATTTGATGACCGACCAGTTAGGGCCGGCAAGCTCGGTATTGCCTCCTTGCTTCGCCTCCACGGAAAGAGGATGGCCCAACTCGAGGGCCCAGTAAGGCATGTCCATGATGTGGCAGGCCATGTCGCCCAGGGCTCCCGTTCCGTAGTCCCACCAGCCCCTCCACTTGAAGGGAACGTAATTGGAACTGTAGTGGGTCTTGGGAGCCGGCCCGAGCCAGAGATCCCAATCCAGGCTCTCGGGAATTTTCTCCTTAGGGGGACGCTCGGTAAGTCCCTGGGGCCAGATTGGCCGGTTGGTCCAGACGTGCACCTCGGTCACCTTGCCGATGATGCCGGCCCGGACCAATTCCACGGCCCGCCTGATGGGCTCGCCGGCGTGGGCCTGGTTGCCCATCTGGGTGATGAGCTTGTTCTTTGCCGCGGCCTCGGTGAGGATGCGGGCTTCGTGGATGGAATGGGTCAGGGGCTTCTGGCAGTAGACGTGCTTGCCCAGGTCCATGGCGGCCATGGCGGCAACTGCATGGATGTGATCGGGAGCGCTAATGACCACTGCATCGACGTCCTTTTGCTTCTCAAGCATCAGACGGAAGTCGGCATAGACCTTGGCCTTGGGGAAGGACTTGATGGTCTTTGCTCCCCTCTCTGTATCAACATCGCAAAGGGCGACAACGTTGGCTCCGGCTTTCGCGGCGCTGGCGACGTCGGCGGTCCCCTTTCCGCCGACTCCGATGCCGGCTACGTTGATGCGCTCGTTGGCTCCCCACACCCGGGAGGGCAGGAATTGGAAGGCGAAGGCCGAGGTCGAGGCCCCGATGAATTTTCTACGAGATAGGTTGATCATAATGCTGGTGGGTTAAGGGGGAATTAAGTAGGATAATTAAATTTTTCCGCCCTTGCCTGGCAATAAAGATATCGGGGCGAGCGAAACTTGACTTTCGGGGACGGTGCGAAGTTAATGGAATCATGTTCCCAAGGAATCAGATCCTCTCCTTACTCCTCAGCGCGTGTTCGGTATCCCCGGTGGTCGCGAAAGGCCCGGACGCCAATGCCTCCATCCTTTCCGACCTTGAACTCGCCAAGCGGGATGCGGAGGACTTCGAGAAGCTAGCCAAGCTGGTCAAGCCCTCGGTCGTGGTTATCGAAAGCGTTGATCGGCTGGGACGGGAAGGAGGAAGAGGAACCGGGTTCGTGGTCCGTCCCGACGGCGTCATTGCGACCAATTTTCACGTCATTGGGGAGCATCGTGACTTCGCCGTCCGCTTCGCCGACGGCAAGACCTTTCGGCCCCGCAGCATTCTCGCCGTTGACCGCGACCGCGACCTCGCCCTTGTCAAGATCGATGCCAAGGATCTTCCCGTCCTCACGCTGGGAGATTCCGACAAGATCACCCCGGGACAATCGATCTTCTCCCTAGGCAACCCGCTTGGCTACAGCCACAGCGTGAGCCGAGGCGTAATCGCCGCCATCCGCGAACTGCAGGAAGGCGACGGGCGCCCCATGGTCCAGGTCGCCATTCCCATCGAGCCGGGTAGCAGCGGAAGCCCCACCCTAGACTTGGAAGGAAAGGTCATCGCCATGCTGGCCATAAAGTCGGGTGGAGCGATGGGCTTCGGGATTCCCTCCAACGCCCTGGAGAGACTGATGGAAAGGGAAGACCCCGTGCCCATGTCGAAATGGCTCACCATTGGCGCCCTCGACGGGCTCGAGTGGAAGGCGGTCATGGGAGCCGCCTGGAAGCAAAGGGCCGGAATCATCTCAGCCAATGGGCTTGGGTCCGGCTTCGGGGGACGAACCGTCTGCCTCTCGCAACGTCCCGTTCACGACGCTCCCTACGAGCTTGAGGTTGAAGTGAGGCTGGAAGACGAGAGCGGAGCCGCCGGCCTGATCTTTCACGGTAAGGACAAGGAAAGGCACTACGGCTTCTATCCGACCAACGGGTCCCTCCGGCTGACCTGCTTCGAAGGGCCGAACGTCTTTACCTGGTCGATCCTCAAGACAGTGGAGTCGGACGCCTACCTGCCAGGTAAATGGAACCGCCTTCGGGTAAGGCTCGACGGGGAAGGCAGGATCATCTGCTCGGTAAACGACAAAGTGGTCATCGACCTGATCGACTTCACTTTCAAGAAAGGCGACGTCGGACTCTGCAAGTTCCGGGCGCCGGGCGCCGAGTTCCGACGCTTCCGCCATTCGAAGCGTTTCCAGAAATCCGAAATCCCCCCCCGTTTACTCAGGGAAATCAGCCGCTTGACTAATTCTCTCAAAGAGGGCAGACGAATTCGACCTTATGAAGTTAACGGCCTCGTGGACCAGGGCGAACAGGCCCCGCAGGCCCTTCTCGACCATGCCGTCGAGCTGGAGAGAAAGGCCGACGAATTAAGAAAGGCTTCCCGAGAGGTGCGCGAACGGCTGATCATTTCCGAGCTTACTCACTCCCTTGCCCACGAGGACGAACGGGCCGTTGACTTGCTCCGCTCCGCCCTTCTCATCGCCCGGCTGGACAACGAGCACTTCGATCTCCAGACCTATCTCGACAAGGCGGAACGGCTGGCGGAAAGGATCAGGAATAAGTTTCCCGACAAAGCCAGCGGCGAGGAGAAGCTCAAGGTCCTCGTCGCCCAGCTTTTCGAGGAGATGGGCTTCCATGGAAGCACCCTGGACTACCAACACCGTTCGAACAGCTACATGAACGAGGTCATCGACGACCGGGAAGGTTTGCCCATTACCCTTTCCGTACTCTTCATCGAGCTGGCCAACCGGCTCGAGCTTCCCGTCAGCGGCCTCGGTCTGCCCGGACACTTCATCGCCATGTACCGCGAACAACCCGCAAAGGGAAAGGACGGGCAGGCCAAGGAAATCCTCATCGATCCTTTCGGGGGCAAGATCGTTTCGCGGGAAGAGGCGGAGGAATTGAGCGGAGTTGCGCTCACAGAAGAGGATTTCGAGCCTTCCTCCAAGCGTGAAATCATAGCCCGCATGCTGCGCAACCTGATTCGTTCCGCGGAAAGGGAACTCGATCCCCAGGCCCGGTTGCGCTACCTCGATGCGCTCCTCGCCATCGACCC
Source organism: Opitutia bacterium UBA7876 (assembly GCA_002500665.1). Taxonomy (GTDB): domain Bacteria; phylum Verrucomicrobiota; class Verrucomicrobiia; order Opitutales; family Seribacteraceae; genus Seribacter. Next base: position 2,597 of record DLRY01000088.1, on the reverse strand, counting down.
GGAGGACAACTACATGCGAGCGGTACGGGCAATGGCCCTCTATGCCGAAGGAAGGTTCGCTCGGGCTCTCGAGGACATCGATCAATTAATCGATGAAAACCCGGACGGACCGGAGATGGCCCCCCTTCGTGAAATAAGGGATCGTCTCATCGAGCAGGTTACGGAGGATCCCTGAGAACCTACTTTACATCGTCTCCGTCGAAGCCTTCGCCCGTCTTCCCATCCGGTCCCATGGAAAAAAGGAGGTATCCCTTGTCCCCGTCTTTTCTGGGGTACTCGTAGACGTACTCGCTCCCCCAAGGGTCGAGGAAGGCCACGTCCTTGTCAAGGGTCTGGGAGAGCCAAAGCATGAGTGACTTCCCCTCGTTGTGGGATACGTTGGGGATCTCGGCCGCATCGAAGGAAGACAGATCGTAACCAAAGATCGAGGGTGGAACCAAGGGTCTGTAGGGAGGAAGTTGAAGGCTACCCTTCACGTTATGGAAACCAGCTAGGGAAAGAAAAAGGCACTCGCCCGGGGTGCAGATTTCCTGAGGGCACTTGGGGTATCCCCCGTAATCCGAACGGTAGGAGACCAAAGCCGTCCTCAGGGCTTCCAGTTCGACCATTGCTTGCTTACGGTTGCGGTCCTCCAGGACATGGTGAAAGCTGACCACCGAAAAAGCGGCCAAGATGGCAATAATGGCTAGAACCACCAGCAGCTCGATGATCGTAAAGGCCGCCTTTCCCATCAAACCTCGGCCTTTCCCCACCCCATCTTGAGCAACGCCTCGCGCACCTCGCTCAAGTCCTCGTCCTCCACCGCCAAGAGCTTGTATTTCTCGTCCCTCTCCACCGCTTCCTTAAGAAAGTCCATGCACTCGCCCGGGCTATCCAGAACGCAAGCGTAACAGGCCAGGTTGTAACGGATCATGGCGCTGTCCAAGTGCCGGGCCAACCCTTCCATCAACAGTTCCCTCGCCGCCTCGATCGACTCGCATCTGCGCGTCGCATAGGCATCGGATATCCACCAGTCCTCCTCCTCGGGGAATTCCCGTCTCAACCCATTGGCAACCTCCCGCATCTCCATCCATTCCTCTTTCTCCTGGTGGATGCCCAAGGTCAGGATGCGCGCCTGCTTACCCCATGGTTCCTCCGCGGGCAAGGCGCGGATTTCCCGCTTCGCCTCCTCGTACATTTCGAGGGCAAAATAGCCGGATGCCCTTTCCCAGTGAACTTTTGGGGACAGGATGTGTGGTGGGAGATCTTCCTCAGGGCTCACTTCGCCGATTCTAACGAGGGTACCCGGGAAGGCAAGCGACAATCACTCCCTCCTCTTGTCAGCCGGTTCTTTTCTCCATCTCATGGCCAGGTAGCTACCGATCAGGCAATGTATCACCGCGCTCAGGGCGCAGGGGGCCGGAACCATGGGCAACGTTGCGAAATGCTTGCTCGCCAAGGCCATCCCGAGCCCTGAGTTCTGCATCCCCACCTCAATCGAGAGGGTACGTCGCTCGTCCCTCGCCAAACCAGTTAGGGCCGCCATTGCGTACCCCAGAGCGAAGCCACCGAAATGCAACGCCAGGACCGAGGCCGTGAGTACTTCCCAATTCGCAAGAATCAGTTCCTTCTTGGCGGCGAGAACGAACCCAACAATAAGAAGAATGAAAAGGACCGAAACGAGCGGAGAATAAGCCGATGCCCTGTGGGCGGAGCGAGGGAAGAAACGGTTCCAGACCACACCCACGGTCAAGGGCAGAAGCACCACCCAGAGAATACCCCTGAACAGGGCCCAGGGATCCACGGGCAGGTAATGCCCCGCATACCAACTGGTCAGCAGAGGCGTCATCCAGACCGCCACGATTGTCGAGACCAGGGTCATGCTGACCGAAAGGGCGACCTTTCCCTGGGCCAGGAAGACGACTACGTTTGAAGCCGTTCCGCCCGGGCAGGAGGCGACCAGGATCAGGCCGACCGCCATCTGAGGGGGCAAACCCATCAGATAAGCGACCAAGGCGCCCCATGCCGGCATGATCAGGAACTGCGAACAGACCCCCAGACCAATTACCTTGGGCTCCTTCCAGACCCGGATGAAGTCATCCGCCGTAAGGGTCATGCCCATACCCAGCATGATGACCCCCAAGCCTATGTCTATGGTTTCCTTGCCGAACCACAGGAAGCTCTCGGGCCAGACCAAGGCGAGGATGCCCACCAAGACCGACCACAAAGGAAACAATTGGGTTGCCCTCTTGGCGATTCGCTCAACCATGATTACCGGCATCCCTCTTAGAAATGAAAACCAGACTCAAGGTAAAGATTTCCATCGTTCTCTCCGTCTCCATCCTGATTAACGTCTTCCTTATCTGGGAAGTCTTCCGGTTACGCGAGGAGAACGGCCGGCTGAAAAAGGAACGGATCGAGCGGGTTTCGCCCGAGAAAGGTTCGCGGTCTTAGTTGGCGATCTCCCAAAACTCGACCTCGCCCCAGAGGTGACCCCACCCCTGATATTGAGGGCTTAGGCGGAAGTAGCGTGCCTTGACCGCCCGCAGGTCGATCTCCGCCCAGGCGCCCTTTCCCCGCTCGCTGGCGAAGCCCTCGTAGTCGTTGAAGTCCACGAA
>DLRY01000083.1 GCA_002500665.1 Opitutia bacterium UBA7876 | reverse complement strand
ACCGGCGGCAACGGCTATCAGACGGGTGGTGGGAGTTACCAAACCGGTGACGGGGGATACCAGACCGGCGGCAACGGTTACCAGACGGGTGGTGGGAGTTACCAAACCGGTGACGGGGGATACCAGACCGGCGGCAACGGTTACCAGACTGGAGGGGGCGGTCATCAATCAGGGGGAGGTGGCTACCAGACCGCCGGAGGAGGGTACCAAACTCCTGGCACTGGTTATCAATCGCAGCGACCAGGTTATCAAATGGGCTACGTCAAGACGATCGGTCATCAATTGGGGCAATCCGCCATGATTCTAAGCGGTCAATTATTTGATGTAAACGAATCTGAATGGCATCCGATCCAGGTTGGGTTTCTGGTTTCTACAAACATGCAAATTGCACTGAATGATCCGTTAACCCATAATGTTTCCGCTCAAAGGCAAAGCTCAGGGACTTTCAATTCCAGTTTCGAGACGAGTTCCCATCAGGTTCTTTACTTCAGGGCCTATGCCCAAAGACAAGACCAAACCATCTTGGGCAACATTCGAAAGATTACGCTCGAAGGGAATCCGCAACAAAGTGGAAAGCCCATCGCCAGGGCCCTTTCTCTTCTAGCAGAAGACTCGGTACCCTTGGAAGGTGGATGGTTCCAAAACAGCTGGTTCGGTCTCTACAGGAGTTTCGACAACGGTTGGATCTATCATTCCCATCACGGTTGGCTCTACTTGATTGCTGACGATACCCAAGGAATCTGGGCGTGGTCCGAGGAAAGAGGGTGGGCGTGGTCCACCAAGGATCTTTATCCCTTCCTCTACCAATGGAATCTCCAGAACTGGGTCTACGTTTTTCCAGTGAAGGACGGGCAGGTTCATTATTTCAACTACTCGACCAATTCGATCGAAACGGCCTCTCCAATAAACGCTTCGGCAGGCAGAACGGGCTCCGTGGATCCCGGCGCAATGCAGCCCGGCTCCTCAGGGTTGCGGTAAAGAACCGCCCTCTCCTACTCGCCCGCCCAGAGTGACTTGGGAAGATTTGCCTTGGCCAGGATTCGGTCGAGTTTGGCAAGCTCATCCGCCGAAAACTCGGTTTGACGGGCGGCCTTGACGTTCTCGAGAATCTGCTTCGTGGAACTGGCTCCGACCAGAGCGCTGGTAATGCGCTCGTCCCGAAGAACCCAGGAAAGGGCCATCTGGGCCAGGCTCTGTCCACGTTCCCGGGCATGGTCGTTGAGCTCGCGGATAACCCGGAGATTTTGGTCGTTGACCTCGTTTTTGCGCAAGGGAGAATTTTCCAGGGATGCCCTTGAGCCATCGGGTATTCCCTCGAGATATTTTTCCGTCAGCAGACCCTGAAAAAGCGGGCAGAATGCGATCATGCCCAAGCCAAGTTGACCACATAGGTCCATCAAGCCATTTTCAACCCAGCGGTTCAGCATGGAATAATTGGGCTGGTGAATGGCCAGCGGGGCAAGTCCGTTTGCCGTGCAGATGGAATGAGCCTCGCGTGTCGATTTCGGCAAGTAGCTGCTGATCCCAACGTAAAGCGCCTTGCCTTGGCGAACGGCCGTGTCGAGGGCTCCCATGGTCTCATCAAGCGGGGTATCCGGATCGAATCGATGGGAATAGAAGAGGTCGAAGTAATCCACCTTCATCCTTCTAAGGGACTGGTCGAGGCTAGCCAGCAGATACTTGCGGGAACCCCACTCGCCATAGGGGCCGGGCCACATGTCGTAACCGGCCTTGCTGGTTATGAGGATCTCGTCGCGGGGTAGGTCCTGCAGGATAGACCCTACGTTTTCCTCAGCCGATCCGTAGGGCGGTCCGTAATTGTTGGCCAGGTCGAAGTGCGTAATGCCTGCGTCGAAAGCGGCATGGATCATCCCCCGTTGCTTGTCGGTCGGAGCGTCGCCTCCGAAATTATGCCAGCAACCCAGGGTAATTGCAGGAAGCTTCAGGCCCCAGCGACCGCACTTGCGGTAGGGCATTCTTCCGTCGTAGCGGGATGGATCGGGAAGGTATTCGCTCATTCCACTAGGATAGTCGCCAAGGATGCGATCCCGCCATGGCAAGATCTGCGAAGGGATGGCTGCTAGGCACGGGAGGAAGGGCTTAGGATTCAGCCTCCACCTTCTCGTCCGTCTCTTCCTCCACCGAGTCGCCCTCCTCCCCGGCGAACTGGTCCCCGAGGTATTCACGGACGCTCAGGTCGCCAACGAAGGAAAGCCCGTCTCTGCGCTCCACGACGTGATAGCGCTCGACGTACTTCTGCACCACGTGGATCTTTGCGTCCAAGGGTTGAACGATGAGCAACTGGAGATGGAATTCCTTGAACAAATCAAGGAGGAACTGGGAAAACTCGTCATCCGTCTTGCTGAACATCTCGTCTACCGCAACGAGACGAAAGGTTTCCGTTTGCTTCCCTCCGACGTCGATTCCGTACTGGTAGGCGATTGCAGTGGCCAGAATAGTCGAGGCCAAGCGGTTCTTTTCGCCGCCCGACTTACCCGCCGCACCGCTGTAGCTTTGCCTTAGGCTTTCGTCCTCCTTGTAAAATTCGTCGGCCCGAAAACGGAACCAGTTGCGTACGTCGATTACCCGGGTCGTCCAGTTTGCATCCTGCTCCAGTTCGGCCAGGAATTGCTCGACCCGGTGATAACGCTCACGCCGGCGCTCGTCCTCGTCGTCCGCCTCGAGATCTCCCTCCAGGGCATGGCGCCTGAGCTTTTTGAAACGGCGCACCCCATCATCACCGGCATCCTCGAACTTGAGCTGTATGAAGGTTCCCTCCTTACGGTCGAAGGTAACCCTCGAGAGGTGCTCGTTGAGCTCGTTGATTCGCTTTCGGATACGGTCACGGTGGGATTCCAGGGCTTCGCTGAAACCAGATACCTCCTCCGGCACCTGCACCCGCAGGAGCTCCTCGAAGCGCTCCCGGTTCTTGGCCAGGTCCTCATCCTCGATCTGTGAGCGGATTTTCTCAAAGGAGGAATAGGTATCGTCGTTGTATCCTTCCTCCAGATGGAGAGTGAGATCGTCCCGAAAAGCCTGGTTGCGGGCATCCCCGATGAAGCGCTGCATGGCGGCCACGTTCTTGTCGCGGAACTTGTCCATCCCCGACTCGAGCTTATGGATTCTCTTTTCAAGCTTATGGGTCGCCGTTCGGGCGGCCTCCTCGATCTGGTCGGGCTCATCCGGGGCGGCTCCGAATTCCTTCTCGATATCCTTGAAGAGAGTCTCCAGCCTTTTCTCCGCTTCCTCTTCCTCGGCTTCATCGGTTTCAGCCTCGGCCGACATGAACTCCAGCATGCTTTCCTTCAGGAGAGCCTTGAGGGAGGAAATTCTGGAATCGTTCCTTTCCGCCCGGGCTTCCACGCCCCCGATCCGCTGAAGGACCTCATCCCTTGTCGTCTGGGCTTCCTCCAGCTTTTGCTCCGCGGAGTCACGGTCCTCCTTGAGTTTCTTGAGGACGTCCGAGCCGCCCACGATGACCCGTTCCTCTTCCTCCAGATCCGCGATCCTGATACCCAAGCCAACGTGATCGATATCGGAGAATTCATTGGCGCAGGCCTGCAGTTGAGCTCCCGCTCGCAGCTTCACGCGGTAGGATTGCCTTTCCGACTCGGCTTCCCGTACGGTCCGGCCCGCCTGGTCGACTTCATCGCGCCATTTGGCCAGGGCGTCATCGAGGTTCTTTTGCTTAGGATCGACGTCCCAGCCCATCACCCAGTTGGTGGCATCCTCGAGGAAGAAAAAGTCGTCTTTCTCGCGCAGGACCCCGTCGTGCTTGACGAGTCCGTCGATGGTGAGGGCGAACTTGCACTTGGCAAAGGAAGCGTCGCGTTTGTCCTTGCAAAGGTGCGGAAAACGCTCCGCCAAGGCCGAACGAAGCCAGACCTGACGAATCTCCTCCAGTTCAGAGCGGATGGCAAGCTTAGCCACCACCGAGTCGTCATGGAGCTTGGGCTCCTTAGGATCGGGCTGGGGGCAAACGAAGGCCAGCCTCTCGCCGAGGTGGTTTTCTTCGAGATAGCTTTCCGCCTCCTTGGCCAACTTGGGGGAAAGAACGACGGTTAGGGAAAAGGAACGGAGCAACCTCTCGATCGGACCGGTCCACTTGTCCTCGTCCGGAACGACTTGTATTAGCTCCCCCACGAAAGGCAACTCGCCGGAGTCACGATCGAGATGGGATGCGAGGGCATTGCGCAGGCGGGCGATCTCGGCAGGAACATTCGAGTTCGCCTCCAGCAGAAAGCTGCGCTCGTCCTCGAGAGTTTCCACGCGCTCGCTTGCCTTGCGCAACCCGTAGGAAATCTCGGGGATTTTTTCATCCAGGTCGGCAACCTTCGCTTCAAGCCTGGGCAACTGGGAGTCCAGTTCGCGGCGCAAGGTGAGGAAATGCTCCTCCTCCTTGACCACGGAGCCTTTTTCCCAGGACGAAAGGTGGCGCTCGAAGACCGCCGCCCGCTTGGTCACGACCTCGCGCTTGTCGCGCAACCGGTCCATCTCCGCCCCGACTTGCTCGAGCCTGCGGTTCTCGTCGCTGTCGGACAAGGCCCGCTCCAGATGATTGAGCTTTTCGCGCAATCGATCGACTTCCGTTCGGGAACTCTTCAGGCGGGCCCGCTCGGCTTCCTCCTGGTGCTTTAGCTCGTCGATCCATTCCGTGCGGCGGTCCAGCTCGGACTGGGCGTAAAAGGGCTCGGTGGCCTGATGGATGGCCACTGCATGATCGCGTTCACCGGCCGCCTCGAGGAAGGAGCCATGAGTATCGCGGATCTCATCGAGTTGCTCGAGCTGATAAGCGGCGGTCTCTATGCGCCGGTGAGTGCTGCGCAAGTCGTCGAAGCGCTCCTGCAGGGCGAGGAGCTTCTCCTTGGAGCCCCCGTCGTCAAGCATGTGCTCCCTGATGAACTGGGTCAGGTCCTTGACGTCCTTGATGCAGACGGCCTGGTTGAAGATGGACATGGGGGAACGGTTCCCCAGGTCTGTGTCCATAAAGAGCATGGACTCGAACTTCTTGTGGTATGCGGTGAAGGAGTCGAAGGATGCGAAACCGCGCTCCTTGATGATTCTTCGGATGTTGTCGACGTCACCAAGCTCGTTGAAGTCCTCCTCTATGGAGAGCTTTCTCTTCTCCACGAAATAGATCTTGTCCACCTTTCCGCTGGGCAGGCACCAGAGAACCTGGGCGATCGAGACGTCCGTCTTGTAGGCCTCGTTGTAGAACCAGGCAAGCAGGACGGTGTAGGATTCCCCGGGCTTGCGGAGGGTCTCCTTGCGGCCTTGGCCGGTGGTCGCGTCGTGAATTTCGGAATAGGCCCCGAGAACGTAGTCGCGCTCGTTTCTCTCCCGGCTCCCGGCCTGGCTTGAGGCAACGTTGTAGTTACGGAGGCGATTTGGGACGAGCAGGGTGAGAAGGGCATCGACGATGGTCGACTTGCCAGAGCCGTTCCGACCAGTGATCATGGAGGTCCGTCCGTCCGGGCGCATGGAGTAGACCTCCTTGTGGAAGGTTCCCCAGTTCAGTACGGACAATTCGTGCAGGCGATAGCCGGCAGTGGACTTGTCCGGTGAAAATTCTAGTTCAAGTTGGGATTCAAGCATCTTCATCCTCCGTTTCTTCGTCGATTTCAGGCAAGCGTCTCTTGATCTGGTCGCGGACCTCTGCCAGTTTTTCCGGAGGCAGTTTCGCCTTGATGATTCTTTCCACCCGGTAAAGGCCATCGTCTCGGTCGCGCACCTTCTTGAGGATCCCCCATTCCTCGAATTTCGAGACAAGGGCGGAAATCTGGCGGTGAACCTTCTTCTCGTCGTGCAATTCCGGGTAGTAGGGCACCATGATCTCCCTCAGGTCGAGAGCCGAGCGATAAAGGTGGTCTCCCTCCTCCTGGTTCTGCTCAAAGCGCATCAACTCCTCCCTCAGAAGAACCATGAAGATAGTCTGGTGATAAGACAATCGGGTCCTGCGAAGTACTCTGGGCAAGGGAGCGACCGCCTCGTCTTCCCAGCCCTCCTCCCCTTCCGCGGCCTCCTCCTCGCATTGACGGATGTAGGCGTATCCAGCGGAATCGTCACGGGCGACCTCCATGCCCATCTCGAAGAAGTGGCTTTTGATTTTATCCCATTCGGCCCCGAGGCGGCCCCAGAGGTCCATGTCCTCTTGGTAGATGGGTCCGTTTAGCAGGCGCACGATGACGTGTCGGTGAGTAATGGCTGGATTCATAGGCTTTAGCGTTGGAAGACTAGTTGCTCCACCTCCACGTAGCGGGGCTGGGAGGGGCGGTTTAGGTCAATGTTTACGATTTCGTCCCGGAGGATGGAGTGGCGACTGTCCTCGCCCGCGATCACGCGGTAGCAAACGACGTCTACGATTCCACGCTCGAGCGGGTATCTTTCCACCATGTCCGAGAGGCTGGCCGCCTCCCGTTCGTCGAGGACTTCCTCGACGCGGTCTCGGAACTTCCCCAGGTCGAGAGGAGCCCCGACGGAATGAAGAATCTCGTTCATCCACTCCGGGTCCTCCGTCTTGGAGGAAGTGATGGCGGCGAAGGGCTCGACGGCCTTGGGTTCCCAGAACTCGGCCTCCATAAGGCCGAACAACTGAGGTCGGATCTCGATCTCAAAATCCCAGTCCTCGGGCGGTTGCTCCCGCAAGCGGAAGGCCTGACGCCTGATCTTCGAAAGGGTATCCCTGACGTACCTGCCGCCGCCACCGGAATGCTCCCCCACCACCTGCCTGAGCTTCCGGCTGATGCGGCCATAGGCTCCATGAGCCGAGCCCGCCTCCCCGAAAAGCCTGTCCCCAAGGTTGAGGAAGGTCTTTTTCGGGTCGAGTCCCCGCTTGCGGGCAATCTGGGAGGTTTGCTCGGCCAAGGTTCTCAGTTGCCGTGCCAAGGTCGGGTTGGTCATCATGGTTCGAAAACCGAAGTAGCTCTTGCCCTGGTCGCAGGAGCGCAGCTCCTCGTCCGAATCCAGGACGTGCTCCACGATATCCCCCTTGGACGCCTCCCCTTGGGCATAGAGGGTGGAAATTTCACGGGCATGATCCTTGAAGAATTCCTCGATGGCCCGAAAGTCGGAAAGGAAGTGCTCCACCAAGTCGGAGAGGTCGTAGACTTGGTCGCGGATGACGTCCTCCCCGAAAATGGGGGCCTCCCCGGTTTCCTGGATCCTGCGGATCTCTTCGTCTATTTCGTCCCGTTTGCGGGCCAGTTCCTTGATCCGTGCCTCGGGGTCCGCATTTACGCCCTGGGAAAGGTTCTGCATCTCAAGCAAGATACGGTTGAAGCGCGACTCCGTGGTGGCGTATCCACGGTGTTGCATGGCGAGCAGATCCTGCAGCCAACTGAGGGCCTTTTCCGAGTGCCTGGTCAAGCGGAAGACGTACTCCTCCTTTTCCTCATCATAAACCTTGGTCAGGTAACGGTGATTCTCGTCGCACCATTCGTCCAGGTATTCCTGAGGAAGGCGCTTGGGGGCATCGAAGTCTTCCAGTTCCCTCATCTGCTCGATGTGCTCGGCCAAGGTCGCTCCGAGTTCCTCCTCGGACGCCTCGACCACCCCCCATTGCTTGAAGGTCTTCAAAAAGAAGCCAACCACAAAGGAGCCTAGACGACCACGCATGAGCCGCAATGCAGGCGACTCCTCAAACAAGTGAAGAAATTCCTCATCCATAATTAAACTTAGGTTTTTACCTCCCTTGAAACTGAAGACCGCGCCTCTCAAGTCAAAGAGAAGTTATCACCAAAGGAAAAAGCTTGTGAAAAACCTCATCCGACTGACAACCTCAGTTTATAAGCTCAATTCAATAACCGGATCCGGATCTCCCCTCCCTCACATCCAAAAGGGCGCAAAACGCATTTTGCTTCTTGAGCATGAGCCGTTCCTTCCCTTTTAATCTTCATTAGCAACGAAACCCCTACACCTACAACCAAAACAATCCCGGTCCCGGCCGTCCCAACCTTGCAATGATTCATTCGCCCTCCATCCCGCGAAAAGCCCGAGCCGGCTTTTTCATGCTCAACGCCTTTGCCCTCCTCGCGGGGGTTCTTGTCCTTTTCCCGCAAGACGCCCAAGCCCTCGAGGTCAAGAACGGTCAACGCATCGTTTTGCTCGGCAACACCCTCGCCGAGCGCATGCAACACCATGGATGGCTCGAGACCTACGCCCAGCTCGCCATGCCAGACAGGAAGCTGACCTTCCGGAACCACGGATTCTGCGGCGACAAGATCGACAACCGACCCCGCAACCGCGGCTTCATCGACCCGCACACCTACCTGGAGATTTCCAAGGCCGACGTCATCCTCACCTTCTTCGGGGCCAACGAGGCATGGGACGACAACCCCAGTGACTACGGGACCAAGCTCGGCAAGTGGGTGGACGAGACCCTGGGCAAGAAGTACAACGGCAAATCCGCCCCCGTGATCGTCCTCTTCTCCCCCATCGCCCACGAAAACCATAATTCACCCAACTTGCCCGACGGCAAGGAGCAGAACGAAAGGCTCAAGAAGATCACCGAGGTGACCGCCAAGGTGGCCAAGGACAAGAAGCTCGAGTACGTCGACTTGTTCGCGGCCACCCAGAAGCTCTTCGCTCAAAACCGCCCCTCCAGCGGCTCCAAGGGAGATCCGGAGGACGGCCACGAGCACCTCACCCTCAATGGGATTCACCTCACCAGCGAGGGGAACGACCACCTTGCGCGTATGATCCTCAAGTCCGTCTTCGGCAAGGACGCTCCCGTCAAGCACGCTCACCTCGAGCAAACCAGGAGGGCCGTACTGGACAAGAACTGGCACTGGTTCAACCGTTACCGGGCAACCGACGGGAACGACGTCTGGGGAGGGCGCTCAGGCCTGCGTTTCGTCGACAACCAGTCCAACAAGGAGGTCCTCTGGCACGAGCTCGCCATGATCGACGTCATGACCACAAACCGCGACAAGGTCGTTCATTCCGCGGCCAAGGGCAAGACCATCGTGGCCGACGATTCCAACGTCCCCGCCCCCATCGCCGTCAAGTCCAACGTGGGAGGCAAGTCCAAGAGCAGCAACTCCCAGAAGGAAGGCTCCGTGAAGTACCTGAAGGCTCAGGAGACCGCCGACCAGATGCAGTTGCAGGAAGGCCTCGAGATCAACGTCTTCGCCGATGAGGAGAAATTTCCCGAGATCGCCAACCCCGTCCAGATGGCGGTCGACACAAAAGGAAGGCTCTGGGTCGCGGCCTGGCCCACCTACCCCAAGTGGGAGCCCCTCAAGGAAATGAACGACGCCCTCGTAATCCTTCCCGACGAGAACCGCGACGGAGTGGCCGACAAGGCCATTACCTTCGCCAAGGTTCACAACCCGACCGGATTCGAGTTCTGGAACGGCGGGGTCATCGTGGCCTCCGCCCCCGACCTCATCTACCTCAAGGATACCGACGGGGACGACGTGGCCGACGTCCGCATCCGCATCATGCACGGGATCGACTCCGCCGACACCCATCATGCGGCCAACAACCTGATCTTCGGCCCCGACGGTCACATATACTACCAGCGCGGCGTCTTCCACGTCTCCAACGTCGAGACTCCCTGGAAAGGGCCGCAAAAGCACGGCAACAGCGCCATGTACCGCTTCAACCCCCGTACTTTCGAGTACTCCTTCCACGCCAACAACAGCCCCAACCCGCACGGGATCAGCTTCGACTACTGGGGCTACCACTACGCCACCGACGGGACCGGCGGACGGGCCTACCAAGTCCGCCCCGACGGAAAGGGCGGCTTCAAGATGCAGTCCCTGCTAAAGAAAACCGTCCGGCCCGTTCCCTCCTGCGGTGTCCTTTCCAGTGCCCACTTCCCTGCCAAGAACAATGGAAACTTTCTTATCTGCAACTCCATCGGCTTTCTCGGGATCAAGCAGTATACCCTAGCCGACGATGGCAACGGAAACCGCCAGGGCACTGCCGTGGACGACCTCATGGTCTCTCCCAAGGACCGCAATTTCCGCCCCACCGACATCGAGATCGGGGGCGACGGAGCCCTCTACGTTTCCGACTGGCAGAACGTCATCGTCGGGCACATGCAGCACAACATCCGCGACCCCAACCGCAACAAGACCCACGGCCGGGTGTACCGGATCACGGCCAAGGGCCGTCCGCTCATGAAGCCCGTCAAGATCGACGGAGAGCCCATCCCCGCCCTACTGGATCACCTCAAGAATCCGACCTACGTCGTCCGCCACCGGGCCCGCATCGAACTGAGCGAGCGCAACACCGACGACGTGATCAGGGAAACCGAAAAGTGGCTCAAGCAATTCGACGCCAAGAACAAGGCCCATGCCCACCACTTCCTGGAGGCCCTCTGGATTCACCAGCAGCACAACGTAGTCAACGGGGAGCTACTCGGAAAAGTTCTTGCTTCCCCGGAGAACCATGCCAAGATCGCGGCCAAGACCGTAGAACAATTCTGGGCCAAAAAGCTCTAGGCGGGGATAATTCCGGTTCCGGTCGCTATTGGCCGGGAGGGCTCACTCGGGGTTCCTCAAGACCACCTATCCTTGCAATGCCGATCCACGATCCTTATTCGAAGCATCATGAACAAGACCTTGCCACTCTTCCTGTCCCTGCTTGCCTCCTCCTTCCCCGCCCACGGGAAGGAATCCGCAGGCGGGCTCGATTCCCTCGTTTCCAAAGGGGCCAAGCCCGTAAAACTGGCTGACGGCTTCATTTTCACGGAGGGCCCCGCCGCCAGCCCGGACGGCATGCTCTTCTTCACCGACATCCCCAACAACCGGATTCACCGCTGGGACCCCAAGACAAAGAAGTTTTCCGTCTTCCTCAAGGACTCGGGGGGAGCCAACGGGCTTTACTTTACCCCCGAGGGGGACCTCGTGGCCTGCCTCGGGGGCAAAGGCACCATCCAGTCCTTCTACGACGACGGCGGTGAGAAGGAGCTCATGGCCGACCAATTCGACGGAAAGCGCTTCAACAAGCCTAACGACCTCTGGGTCCATCCCAACGGCGGCATCTTTTTCAGCGACCCGAACTACGGCAACAAGGATCTCTCTCAGGACGGAGAGCACGTCTACTACGTGACACCCTACCGCGACCAGGTCTTCCGCGTCATCGACGACATGAAGCGCCCCAACGGCGTCCTCGGCACCCCTGACGGCAAGCACCTCTACGTCGCCGACCATGGGGCTGGCAAAACCTTCCGGTACGACGTCGACGAGGGTGAGGAGGGCGCTCTTTCCAACAAGACCCTCTTCGCTGACTCGGGCTCGGACGGATTGGCCATGGACAACAGGGGTAACCTCTACCTGACCTCCGACAAGGTCAAGGTCTACGATCCCAAGGGCAAGCATCTCGGGGACATCCCCTTCCCCGAGCGTCCCTCCAACCTCTGCTTCGGCGGTGAGGACGGCAAGACCCTCTTCGTGACCGCCCGTAAAAGCCTCTACTCTGTGGCCATGAAGGTGGGTGGAGCGGGTTTCAAAGATGCCGGAGCCCCCGAGGGCGACAAGGTCGAGGTCACCATTTCAAGCGTTAAGGAAAAGCTCGTCTACGACGTCAAGTCCTTCACCGTACGGACCGGGCAGAAGGTGACCGTGACCTTCAAAAACCCCGACTTTCCTCCCCACAACCTGCTCTTCGTCAAGCCCGGCCAAGCCGACGCCGTGGCCAAGATGGCCGTAGACATGGGAGCCGACGGATTCGCCAAGCAGTTCAAGCCGGACACCGACAAGATTCTCTGGGGCTCGACCATGCTCGACCACGGGGAAACCGAGAAGATCTCCTTTACCGCCCCCGAGCCGGGCGACTACCCCTACGTCTGCACTTTTCCCGGCCACGCCATCCTCATGCGCGGGGTAATGAAGGTCGTGCCCTAGTCGCGCAGTAGCAACCGGCGTATCCTGTCGCCCCCCGACACGAAGAGGGATCCGTCCCGGTAGGTCAGGCTCTCGGCCGAGCCTCCAGCATCGTACACGACCAGTTCTTCCCCCTTTTCGAGGTCGAAGACACGGATTTCCCTGCGGTCGCCCAAGGCCACGAACAAGCGGCCCTTCTCATCGAAAGCCAAGCCCCTCGGTTCCACGCCCGAAGGTGAGAAATCAACCAGCGTCCAGGACGAAACCGTTACCAGCTCATCGGGGATGTCGAAGACCACCACCCTGGATGCATCCGGTTCGGCCGCCACCAGGCGCTTGCCGTCCGGGCTGATGGCCAGTCCTTCCACCCGGACCAGGTCCTCGTTGAGGATCCCCACGTATCCGGTCTTGGGACGGATCCGGTAGACCGTACCCGAGTATGGAGAACTGGCATAGAGATCCCCGTTTGCCCCGATGGCCAGGTCCTTGACCGTGGCGAAACGGTACCCGTCGTAGGAATCTGCCAAGACTTCGAGCTTGCGGGCATCGGGGGAAACCCGCAGGAGCTTTCCCGTACCCGCCTCCGCAATGAGGAGCCTGTTCTCGTCATCCAGGCGCAGCCCCTCCACCCGCAGGTCGACGTCTCCCGTGGCGGAAATCCATTCCGTAAGATCGATGAAGTTCTCGGGTTCCTTGTTTTTGCCAAGGGCATACTTTCCGACCACGCCCGACTTTCGGTGGTTCCCAAAATACAAGGTGCCGTCTGCAGAGAGGGCCAACCCGCCCGATTGCTCCAACTGGGGGGTGACTGGCTCGGCCAGGACCTCTGCGTCAAGGGGCAACCCATCGAGGCGTGCGCTTCGGTTCGCGTCGGAGAGAGGAGCGGGAGACGGAACCGGCACGCAACCCGACAGCCCGAGAATGACGGTCAGGAAAACCGTGACAAGGATATCCTTTTTGTGTTTCAAGGTTAGTTCGTTGGGAGCCAAGGGCATGAAACATTGGCAAGGAACACTATACAAAGAAAAAAAGACACGATCCACACAATTCTGCAATGAACCAAAGGCAAAACGAAACCATCGTCTCCTTTGCGGAGGCCCTTGCCGGCTCGGAGGCCCTCCTCATCGGGGCTGGAGCAGGCATGGGGGTCGACTCCGGCTTGCCCGATTTCCGGGGCTCCGAGGGTTTCTGGAAGGCCTACCCGCCCCTCGCCCGTCTCGGTATCCGTTTCGAGGAAATGGCCAACCCCCGCTGGTTCCGTTCCGACCCCGGCCTGGCCTGGGGCTTCTATGGACACCGGCTCGGCCTCTACCGCAAAACCAGGCCCCACGACGGCTTCTCCATCCTTCTCAAATGGATCGAGGAACTCGGCCTCTCCTCCTTCGTCTACACCTCGAACGTAGACGGGCACTTTCAGGAGGCCGGATTCTCCGATAAGGAAATCTACGAGTGCCATGGCTCCCTCATGCATTTTCAATGCCTTGAAGCCTGCGGCGAAGACCCCTGGCCCGTAGAGGATGACCTCGAGGTGGAAGTCGACGAGAAAACGCTGCGGGCCCTTGAGCCTCTCCCCTCCTGTCCCGGATGCGGGGGAATGGCCCGTCCCAATATCCTCATGTTCTCGGACTGGGGGTGGGACTCGAGCCGTTCCGGCCAACAGGGAAAACGAATCCGCGACTGGACGACCCTTCGCGCCGGCCCCCGCTTGTCGGTAATCGAGATGGGAGCCGGCACCTCCATCCCCACCGTCCGCACCGCCTGCGAGGAGGCCTGGCGGGCTTCCGGCGGAACCTTTCTCAGGATCAACCCGCGCGAATGCATGAGCCCCAAGGGCGCCATGTCCCTCAACCTGCAGGCGGGCGAAGCTCTCCGGGGAATCGAGGAAGCCCGTTGCCGCCTAGGTTAGGATAGGCGCGATCACCTTGCCCGCAACGTCGGTGAGGCGGAAATCCCTTCCTCCGTAGCGGTAGGTCAACCGGAGGTGATCAAATCCGAGCAGGTGCAGGATGGTGGCGTGAAAATCATTCACGTGAACCTTGTCCACCGCAGCCTTGTGCCCGACTTCATCGGACTCCCCGTAGGAGACGCCACCCTTGACTCCGCCTCCCGCCAGCCATGCGGTAAAGCAGTGCGGGTTGTGGTCGCGCCCGGGCTTGCCGCCCTTCTGGGCAACGGGCAGGCGTCCGAACTCACCCGCCCAGATGACCAGGGTTTCATCCAGCAGGCCCCGCTGGTCGAGGTCGGTAAGGAGCCCCGCCACCGGCTGGTCCGTCTCGGCCGCGAAGCCGGAATGGTTCCCCTTGATGTCGGAATGACCGTCCCAGCTGCGCTGGTTGGCCATCCCGCCCGAGTAGATCTGGACGAAGCGCGTCCCGCGCTCCACCAGCCTGCGGGCCATCATGCATTGGGCGGCGAAGTGTTTGGATTTGGTCTGGTTGAGACCGTAAAGGTTTTTCAAGTACTCCGGTTCCGAAGAGACGTTCAGGGCTTCGGGCGCGGAGCTTTGCATGCGGTAAGCCAGTTCGAAACTCTCGATCCTTGCGGCCAGTTCCTGTTCGAACGGATTCCTCTTGAGGTCCATCCGGTTGAGATTGGACATCAAGTCGAGCTGCCGGCGCTGGCGGGAAGGATCGTGTTCCTTGGGCCTGTGCAGGTTATCGATGGCGTCGCCCTTGGGACGGAAGTAGGTACCCTGATAAACGCTGGGCAGGAAGCCCGCCCCCCAGTTCGCGGCATGCCCCTTGGGTAACCCCCGCCCGAGCGGATCGCTCATCACAACGAAGGCAGGCAAGTCCTTGCTGCTCGAACCCAGCCCGTAGGTAGCCCAAGAGCCCGCGCAGGGAAACCCCATCCGGGGAACCCCGCAATTCATCATGAACAAGGCCGGGCTATGGTTATTGGACTCGGTATGTCCGGAATGAATGAAGGCCATCTTGTCGACGTGTTCGCCGAGGTAGGGAAAAATCTCCGAAACGGGCTTGCCGCATTTCCCGCGCGGGGTGAATTCGAATGGGCTTTTCATGAGCCCACCCACCGCATTTGCGAAAAAGCCCGTAAACCGGTCGAACCCCTCCATGGTCTTTCCGTCCATTTTCTCGAGAGCCGGCTTATAATCCCAGGTATCCACCTGACTGGGCCCGCCGTTTACGAAGATCCAGATCACCGACTTCGCCTTGCCCGGGAAGTGCGGGGCTTTCGAGCTCAACGGATTCGACGCACCCAACAACCCCTCGTCATGCAAAAGGCCAGTTAGCCCGAGAGCGCCCAACCCCATTCCGCATCGGCCCAGCATGGCCCGTCGGTTCATTGAGAATTCCGGTGACTGCATAAGTTTGGAACCGTCCATCATCTTACCTCAGGTATGAGAATTCGTTGAGTCCGAACAAAGCCTGCGCAAAATCCGTCAAGGCGAGCAAGCGGGGGTTCCCCTGCCTGTCCTGCAGGTAGGAGTCTTGCTGGGCCTGCAGAAAGGATAGGCCGGCCTCCCTTTCCTCGGCATCGGGCAGGCGACCGAGCGCCTGCCGGTAAGCGGTTTCCACCTTAACCGTTAGGGAACCTTCCGGCCCGGCCTCCAGCTTGCGGGCGAAGTTGGCCGCATATTCACGGAGGAGTGGGCTGTTCATGAACATCAGGGCCTGCGGAGCAATGGTCGTGTTCATCCTCCGTCCCTGGCTGACCAACGGTTCCGGAGCATCGAACAATTGCATGACCGGGATCAACTTGCTGCGCTTGATCATGAAGTAAATGCTCCTCCTGCGGCTGTTTTGGTTCAGGGTACCCTTCCCGTACATCGTCTCGTCCAGCAGGCCCGAGACCGAGAGAAGAGAGTCCCGGATGACCTCCCCGTCCAGGCGCCTCGGGGTAAACCTCCAAAGCAGACGGTTCTCCAGATCCTTGCCCGCCTTTTGCTCCTGATACTGCGAGGCCTGCCTCCAAGTTGCGCTGGACAGGATCAACTTGTGCAAGGGTTTGAGCTTCCAGCCGTTCTCGATCAGGCGGGATGCGAGCCAATCGAGCAATTCGGGATGACTAGGCGGATCCGACTGCCTGCCGAAGTCATTGGGCGTGGCGACCAGCCCCCGTCCGAAATGATGCAACCACAAGCGGTTCACGATTACCCGGGCCAAAAGATACCCTGCCCCATGCTCGACGTCAGTCAACCAATTGGCCAAAGCCTGTCGCTTGCGTGAGGTTCTCGCTCCATCTGGCGGAGGTTTTTGCCAATGGGCTGAGGATTTTCCGTTTCTCATGAGGAGAGGGAGAAAGCCCTGTCCGATCACTTCCCCTTTCCGGTTTGGGTCTCCGCGGTCCAAGTAGTGGGTCTGCTTGTAAAAGTGTGGATAGCCTCTGCCGTCCGCATGATGCTTGATCGGTTTGAAACCCTCGCTCGAGACCATCATCCTGATCTTTTGGGGAACGGGTTTTTTTGCCTCATGAGCGGAGAGTTTTCCATTCAACTCCATCCACTCCGGATCGATGGAACGGTAGCTCTCGGCCAACGCCCGTTTTTTCTTTTCATCCATGCCCTCGACCCCACGCGGTTTGCCGACCGCCTCAAGCAAGGCGGTCAACTCGGCGCTTTTCGATTCCCCCTTGAGCGGGGGCGCCAACTGGGAGGACAGGGAGAACCGGGGCCTTCCGATGACGTGGCTGACGTTCACGAAATAATCCAATTCGAAAGTAAATTCCGTCCCGCCCTCGTTCTCCACCGGATCGGCGAACTCGAATACGCAAACGTGATCCTTCCCGATTTGCCCGTCCACAGCCCAGCCCGTCTTCCGCTTGTCCCCGTCGATCGAGGAAGCGATGGAAAGAGTACCTGTGTTTTGCTGATGATCGGCCCGCGGGTTGATCAACTTGACCGGCTTGCCCTTCCCCTCCTCTCCGATCTTCTTGGCGAACACCCGGATATCGCTCAGGGCAATGTTCCCGTTGCTTGCTCGGCCCGGCCCGTTGCGTTTCATCGACTTGTGAGTAAGGGCCTCGATCCGGATGGCCCGGATGACGGGCATGGAAACCTTGGCCTCCACCACCCAGCGGTCGTCCCTCGGGTTTTTGCCCGACAAGAGAAAAGATCCATCCTCCTGTGGGACGAAGGTCGACCCGTCGAGAGACTTGGGCTCGGCATTTCCGAGAATCGCCCACACCGCGAGCGCATCAGGATTTTCCGGCGGCTCCAAAAGCCACTTTTCAAAGCGCCCGGGCAATTCCTCCCGCTCGAATTTCTCCCGGGCCGCCAGCAGGGGCTCACGCGCTCTTTCCCAGTTTGCGAGATCTTCGCGATACCGTTCTGTGTCCATGGGGGCATCGATCTCGCTCCGTATGGTTTGACCGAAAGTGGAGACCAGGTGGTAATACTCCATCGCGGAAATGGGATCGAACTTGTGGTCGTGGCAACGGGCGCAACCGATGGTCAGGCCGAGAAAGGCCATGCCCGTGGTATTCGCCATGTCGTCCATCTCCTCGTAGCGGGCCGACTCGAATTCCTTCTCCGTGAGCTGGGTCGGGAAAACCCCCGCGCCCAAAAAACCCGTGGCGCTCATGGCCAATGGATCGTCCGGCGCAATCTCGTCCCCCGCCAACTGCCAACGGACGAATTGATCGAAGGGCATGTCCATGTTGAATGCCTTGATCACGAAATCGCGATAGTGGTAAGCGTGCGGACGGTCGTAGTCCTGCTCGAACCCGTGGCTCTCCGCAAACCGGGCCACGTCCAGCCAGTGGCGGGCCCACCGCTCCCCGAAACGGGGGGACTCGAGCAACTCGTCAATCATCCTGTCCAAAGATCCGCCCTCCTCCTTCACCACGTCGGGCAAGCCGACCAAATTAAAATGAGCCCGCCGCCCGAGAATGCGTTCGTCCGCTTCGGGATTCGGGACAATCCCTGCCTTCTCCAGCTTCGAAAGGATGAACCGGTCGATCGGGTTTCTTATCCACTTTGAATTCTTCACCCCTGGGGGATCGGAATCCTTCAGCTCGGCCCATGCCCAATGCCTGGAACGTTC
The DNA here is from genome assembly GCA_002500665.1 of Opitutia bacterium UBA7876. Classification (GTDB taxonomy): domain Bacteria; phylum Verrucomicrobiota; class Verrucomicrobiia; order Opitutales; family Seribacteraceae; genus Seribacter. Next base: position 8,246 of record DLRY01000083.1, on the reverse strand, counting down.
CTCCTCCAGTTCGCCCGATTCCCGGTAGACCGATTCCACCGGTTTGGATGCACCCTCCTTCTCCGCCGCAAAAACAAACCACGGATGAAAAACCCAGGTCCATAAAATCAGGCGACAAGCCAAGGTTTTTGCATTCGTTTCCATGCAAGAACGCTTAAGCCAGGATCTTCTTGACGAGATGGCCGTGGATATCGGTAAGCCGGTAGTCCCGTCCTTGAAAGCGGTAGGTCAGTTTCTTATGGTCGACCCCGAGCAGGTGCATGATGGTTGCGTTGAGATCGTGCACGTGCACGGGATCCTCCGTAATATTGTAACAGTAGTCGTCCGTGGTTCCCAGGGAGAAACCCTTCTTTACCCCGGCTCCCGCCAAAAAGACGGTGAAGCAACGGGGGTGGTGATCCCGCCCGTAATTGGTTGCGGTCAGCTTGCCCTGCGAGTAAATCGTCCGCCCGAACTCCCCGCCCCAAACGATTAGGGTATCCTCGAGCAGGCCTCTCTGACGGAGATCGGCAATCAGGGCGGCGGTCGGCTGATCCGTATCCCGGCACTGTCCCTTGACCGCATTGGGCAGTCCGCCGTGGTGGTCCCAGCCCATGTGGAAGAGCTGGATGCATCGCACGTCTCGCTCCGCCATGCGGCGGGCAAGCAGGCAATTGGCCGCATAGGTTCCGGGCTTGAGAACGTCCGGTCCGTAGCTGTCCAGGATATGCTTCGGTTCCTTGGAAACGTCGGTCAGGTCGGGCACGCTCGATTGCATGCGGAAAGCCATCTCGTACTGGGAAATCCGGGCATCGATTTCCGGATCGCCCACCACCTGTCTGTCCTTCCTGTTTAGCTTGGCGATCTCGTCGAGCATATCCCGGCGCATCCTTCGGTTGATGCCCTTGGGATCGGACAGGTAGAGGACCGGATCGCCCGAGTTTCTGAACTTCACCCCCTGGTGCTGGGTGGGCAGGAAGCCGGCTCCCCACAGGCGGTCGTAGAGAGGCTGGTCGTTGGGACGCCCTGTTCCCCAGGAGGTCATCACGACGTAAGCGGGCAAATCCTCGTTCTCCGTGCCCAAGCCGTAACTAAGCCACGAACCGATGCTCGGCCGGCCGGCCAACTGGTGTCCGGTCTGGCAAAAAGTGATGGCCGGGTCGTGGTTGATCGCCTCGGTATGCATCGACTTGATGAAGCACAGTTCGTCGGCCTCCTTGGCAAGGTGGGGCAGTACCTCGCTCATCCACTGGCCCGACTTCCCATGCCGGGCGAACTTGAAAATGCTTGGCGCAATGGGGAAGGTCTTCTGGCCGGAGGTCATGGTGGTCAGGCGCTGGCCCTTGCGTATGCTGTCGGGCAAATCCTTTCCATGGCGCTCCTTCATTCCGGGCTTGGGATCGAACAGGTCCATCTGGGAAGGCGCCCCCGACTGAAAGAGATAAATCACGCGCTTGGCCTTGGCGGGAAAGTTGGGGAACCCATGCCCTGGTCCGGCCTTGGCATCCCGGGGGAGCAAGCCGGCGAGCGCGGTGGCGCTCAGGGCTGCCGACCCGTTGCGCAGGAAGACGCGCCGGTTGAGAAAATCCTGAGTCGCATTCAAGTCGGTCCTGGAAAGGAGGAGGTTGTTGAAGTCGTTCATCTTGGCAGGGGTTCAGTCCTTGGTGATCACGCGGTCGAGGTTGAGCAGAATGCTTGCGGTGGCCGAGTAAGCGGCCAAATCGGTAGCGGGAAGAGAAGGATCGGGCTTCGAGCTGCCCTGCATGACGAATGCCTTGGCTCCTTCCTCATCCTTTTCGAATTCCTTCTTGCGCCGCTCGAACCCGGTCTTGAGGACCTCGAGGGTTTCGGAATCGGGCGTGCGGGCGGTGACCAGGCGGAATCCGGTCTTCAGGCGGGACTCCACGGAATCCCCTCCCTCCTTCATCATCCTTTGGCCGAGTGCCCGAGCCGCCTCCACGTAGGTCACCTCGTTCATCAGAGCGAGGGCCTGTAGCGGCGTGTTCGTGCGGGAGCGCTTGGGCGTGCAGGTTTCCCGGTTCGGGGCATCGAACAGGAGCATCGACGGAGGGGCCGCCGTGCGCTTCCAGATGGTGTACACGCTCCGGCGGTAGAGGCCCTCACCGGCATCCGCCTTGTAGTTGCGCAAATTTCCATACCGGTTGGTCTCCGACCAGACGCCCGCCGGCATGTAGGGCCGGGTGCTAGGCCCTCCGATCTTGGGCACCAGCAAGCCACTCGCCGCCAGGGCCTGGTCGCGCACCAATTCTCCCGTCAGGCGGAAGCGCGGTCCCCGGGCAAGCAGGCGGTTGTCCGGATCCCTGCGGTACAATTCCTCCGGCGCGCTCGAGCTCTGCCGGTAGGCCCTGCTCATCATGAGGAACTTGATCATTCCCTTCATGTCCCAAGGCTTGGCAGGTTTGCCCGCCACCTTGGGCAAAACGCTCGGCTTGGCGAACTCCACCGCCAGCCAGTCGAGCAGCTCGGGATGGACGGGCCATTCCGCTTGTGAACCGAAATTCTCCGAGGTCTTCACGATCCCGTACCCGAACAAGCGCTCCCAGGTTCGGTTGACCCAAACCCGTGCGGTCAATGGATGCTCGCCCGAAACCAGCCAGCGGGCCAACCCCAAGCGGTTGAGCGGCTCGCCCTCCGGCAAAGGGGGCAAGACCGCGGGCAGAGCCCTGTCCACCTTCTCGGTCGGCTGATCGTATTCCCCACGGTTGAGGACAAAGGCATCCTTGGGCTGGGCCTTTTCCTTCATGACCATGGTGCTCGGGAGGGAACTCCTAAAAGTATCGAGAGCCTTCTTGGCTTGGGCTACCTTCGAGTTGGCTTGGATCGCGGGGTTGGGAGCGGTCGTTTTGAAATGCTTTTCCAACTGCGCCCTTTCGGCCGGCTTCAGAGCCTCGTCAGCCTTGGCCAGAAGAGAGGAAATTTCGGGAGAATGACCCGGCTTGCCCTCCAAGGAAGCCCCCTTGTCCGCCGTATGAGAGAGACGGAAGCGTCCCATGTTGTGCTGGTTGAGGGTTTCGTGAAAGAACCGGACAACGAGTTTACCGTCCTTCGACACCTTGATCGGAGAATCCGCAAGGAACATGGCCTTGATCGGCTTGCGCCGGGTCGGTCCACTCACAGCCCAACCATTTTTACGGTTCCCGTTGTTGACGAAGCTGACGTCCCACCCCTTCTGGGAATAGTCCGCCACCCGACGGGTCAGCTTGACCGGCACGGGCTTGCCTTTGCTTGGGCGAATTTCCGCTTCCACGCGGGTGAGCACGAAGTTTCCATTGCTGTAGCGGCCGAGGCTCTTGTTGGGAATCCGGGCGTCCGGAAGGCATTCCAATAGAATCCCTGCAAAGGCGCCGGGCGCCAAGGTAGATTCGATTTCGTAAACGTCATGGACCGGATTCTTCCCACCGGGCAACCACGAACCATCCGGTTGCTTTGTGAACGTCGCCCCACCCTTGCTCTTTACGCTCTCCCCGCTCAGGGAAACCCAGACCGGCTCGTACTTCTTGGAAGCGTGCGCCTTTCTTTGCGTAACCAGCCAATTTTCGAAGGCAGCGGTCAGGTTCGCCTTTTGAGCCCGCTCGGCGTCTTGCTCGGCCTCTTTCAGCTTCGCCTCCAGTTCGGCCTGTTTCTTCTTGTGCTCGGCGCTCGCCACCTTGATGAAGGGCATCGTGTTGAATCCGTTTTTCCCGTTGGCCGCCAGCACCCCGCTCTCGTCGTTGGAATTGAAAAAGGCGAAGAACTCGAAAAATTCCTTCTGGGAGATCGGATCGTACTTGTGGTCGTGGCAACGGGCGCAAGTCATGGTCAGGGCCAACCAAGTCGTGCCCGTGGTCTCGACGCGGTCGATCACCGTCTCCACGAACCATTCCTCCACAATCCGGCCTCCCTCACCGTTCAAACGGTGGTTGCGGTTAAACCCGGTCGCCACAATCTGATCCTCCGTCGCATCGGGCAACATGTCCCCCGCCAGTTGCTCGATGGTGAATTGGTCGAAAGGCAAGTTCCGGTTGTAGGCTCCGATCAGCCATTCCCTCCAGAGCCACATGTCCCGGCTCCCGTCGCTCTGGAACCCGTTGCTGTCCGCATATCGCGCCAAGTCGAGCCATTCCAGGGCCATCCGTTCCCCGAAGTGAGGTGAGGCAAGCAAACGGTCCAAGGCCTTCTCGTAGGCATTTGTCGAAACGTCCTTGGCAAAAGCATCCATCTCTTCGAGCGTGGGGGGCAACCCCGTCAGGTCGAGGCTCGCCCGCCTGAGCAAGGTCTCCTTGTCCGCCTCCTTCTTCATGTTCAACCCCTCCGTTTTCAAACGGGTCGTGAGGAAGGCGTCGACCGGATGTCCGGCCCCGGGATGGACCGGCACCTCCGGGCGATCCGGGGTGATGAAAGCCCAATGCCCCTGATACTCCGCTCCCTGGGCAATCCATTTGCGCAAAATTTCCTTCTGTTCTTTGGTGATCGATTTTCCACTGTCCAGCGGTGGCATGTGTTCCTCATCGTTTTCAGGCAGGAAAATCCGGGCGATCAATTCGCTCTCCCCGGGATCTCCCTTCACGATGGCCGGAAAGCCCGACTTTGCCGGCTTGAAGGCATGGCTCTCCAGATCGAGCCTGAGACCGCTCTTTTGTTCCTTCTCGTCCGGGCCGTGGCAATGGAAGCAAGCGTCCGAGAGAATGGGACGGACGTCGCGATTAAACTCCAGTTTTCTCTCTGCGTGGGCGAGAGAAAACCCAAAACCGAAAAGAACTAACAGCAACCGAACTTTCATGCGCACATTATCATTCAAATAAAATTCAGAAGCTTTGCAACCCCACGGGACCAAAGGGAGCCGGATTTCCTTATCGGCATGGGAACCGTCATTTCTTCAAATCCCTGATGAATCCATCCACCGTCTTTTCCCATCTTTGCGCAAGTTGCTTCACCTTGGCCTTTTTCGAGGCCGCCAAGTCCTTTCTTTCCGTACGGTCATCCCCCATGTCGTACAGCTCCCAGTCCTTGCCCTTTTTCGATACGATCTTCCAGTCTCCCGAGCGGTAAGCCCGGTGTCCGTCGTGGGCCCACCACAAGTCCCTCACTTCGGCTTTTCCCTTCCCATTGAAGACGGGATTCAGGCTCGTCCCCGGGTAGGCCGGCCCGGTTTTCTTTTCGGCAGGCAAACCGGCCAACTCCAGAACCGTGGGGACTAGGTCGATGACGTGACCCACCCGGTCGGAAATCCTCCCCTTTCCCTGGATCCCCCTGGGCCAGTGGGCGACCAGGGGCGTGCAGGCCCCGCCCTCGTGGACCCAGGTCTTGTGCATCCGAAAAGGGGTATTGGAAACCGTCGACCAGCCCGGCCCTAAGCAAAGGTAGGTATAAGCGGAAGCCCACGGAGCCTTCGGATCATGCCCGTCCCCCCGCACCATGATCTCCGCGCTCGCTCCGTTGTCAGACAGGAAAAGAACCAGCGTATCCTCCCACTCTCCCATCTTCCTGATCTGGTCGAGCACCCGCCCGATCCCTTGGTCCATGGAATCGACCATCGCGGCATGAGCCGCCATCTTGTCTGCCTGAAAATTCTTCTGAACATCCGTCAATCCGTCCCACGGATCGGGATACTTGACCTCCCCCTCGCCCAAGATCTTGTAAGCATCCGGAAAATCATAAGGCGGTCCCACCTTGCTCTCGACCTCGGAGAGTTCACCGAACCCAAAGCCCAGTTCCTTCTGCCGGGCATGGCGCTTGGCCCGCATCTCATCCCAGCCCGCCCGGTAGCGCTTGCGGTAACGCTCGACGTCCGCAGGCTTTGCATGAAGGGGGAAATGGGGAGCGGTAAAGGCAAGAAAGTGCATAAACGGGCTCTCCGCATGTTTCTTTTCATGCTCGCGCAGGATCTCCACCGCATGATCGGCAATCGCATCGGTCACGTAAAAATCATCACTCACCTCGGTCGGGCCCTGCTTGACCCCATCCAAAAAATGAAACTTCAAACGGAAAAACCCGTGGTTGCTCACGTCGTAGGAACGGTCGAACCCCGTTTGCATGGGCTTGCCGTCGATATGCCACTTGCCCGAATGATAGGAACGGTAACCGGCCGGCTTGAGGAGCTCGGGCAGGAGCTTGGCCCAGCTCGGACGCCCCCCCCGGTTGCCCCCGAACTTGCGGCCCGCGATCTTGTCCCGGTTGACCTGCTGGGCATAGTAGCCCGTCATCATGGATGCCCGGGTCGGCCAGCAACGGGCAGTGTTGTAAAACTGGGAAAAGCGCAAACCGTTCTTGGCCAACGCATCCAGGTGGGGGGTCTCGATCTCCCCCCCGTAGCAACCCAGGTCGGAATAGCCCAAGTCATCCGCCAGAATGATCAGGACGTTGGGAACGCCCTGCCTTGGGGCGGCAACCGAAAAGGCGCAGAGGGAGAAAAGGGCGGCAAGAACAAGGGAAAAGCTTCTCATGCCACAAGCAAAGGGGAGGAGACCTCTTCTTTCAAGCGCGTACCGCTCATCCGGTGGATTCCTTCGTCCCATGTCCCAAACCACCTGATCCTCAGTATGTTAATTAAACAAATGGCTTGCATAAGCCTGCCTTAGAACCTAAAACCTAGTTCCTAGGTTCCATCGCTCATACCAGTCTTCATGCAAACGCCTTGCCCTTCTTCCATCCTCGCCTTCAACAGGGCTTTCTCCTTGTTTTTGGGTCTTTTTGCAGGCCTAGCTCTTCAGGCTAACTACGCCCCCGTCATCACCCAGGGAGCGGGTCCGCTCACCCTGACCATCGATCAAAATTCCAGCCGGGCTTCCTGGACCACCTGGGACAGGCGCTTCGGCGCTTTTGAAAACGACGTATTCAACGACGCGGTCTCCACCCCCGACGGGGGATACCTGCTGATCGGCAAGTCCAACTCCCCCATCCACGGCGACAAGACCCAACCGATCCGTGGGAGCTACGATTATTGGCTGGTCAAGGTCGATCCCAACGGCAACAAGACCTGGGACAAGAGATACGGAGGCGAAAGCAACGACGAAGCCCACGGCGTGGTGACCGCCCCGGACGGCGGTTACCTCATCCTGGGCACTACCAATTCCTCCGCCGACGGCGACATGACCCAGACCTCACGAGGCCAAAGCGACTATTGGGCGATCAAGCTCGATGCCGACGGCAACAAGACTTGGGACAAAAGGTACGGCGGGTCCCTCGACGAAACGGCGGCCTCCCTCGTGGCAGCATCCGACGGGGGCTATCTCATGTTCGGCAATTCCAATTCGCAGGCCGGGGGCGACAAGAGCGACGCCCCGCTTGGACAGCAAGACTACTGGGCGGTCAAGATCGACGGCAACGGCAACAAGGTCTGGGACAAAACCTACGGCGGGACGAGCGGGGATTACGCATATTCCGCGCTCGCCACCGACGACGGCGGGTTCCTGCTGCTCGGGTATTCCTCCTCGGGGGCAGGAGGTAACAAGACCGATCTGGGAGCGGGAGACAAGGACTTTTGGGCCGTCAGGATCAATGCCGCCGGAAACGTGATCTGGGACAAAGCCTACGGCGGGACCGGCGCCGACGAACCCAGGTCTGCCCTCGCCACCCCCGACGGCGGCTTTCTTCTGGTCGGTTTTTCGAACTCCTCGCCCAGCGGAAACAAATCGTCCGCCCCCATCGGTGGAAGCGACGTCTGGGTGGTCAAGATCAACGCCGACGGAAACGTGATCTGGGACGAGACCTATGGCGGGACCGGCTTCGACGAAGGCTACGGGGCCGCGCTTGCCCCCGACGGGGGCTACCTCATAACCGGGTGGTCCGGCTCCCCTCCGGACGGGAACAAGACCCAGAGCCACCTCGGGGGCAACGACGTCTGGACGATCCGGATCGATGCCCAGGGGAACAAGGTTTGGGACAAGAGATTCGGCGGATCCGCAACCGACCTCGGCAAGGTCGCCCTTCCCACCAACGACGGGGGTTTCTTCCTGGCCGGTTATTCGGGTTCCTCCGCGGACGGGGACAAAACGCAACCGTCATGGGGCTCGACGGACTTCTGGACGATCAAGATCAATCCGGATGGCAACAAGACTCAAGCCCTCTCCGCGACCGATGCCGACGGGAACGCCCTGTCCTGGAGCGTCGTCACGCCCGCATCGAACGGAACCGCGTCCGTTTCCGGCTCGGGGCCCTCCCCCACCATCTTTTCCTATCAGCCCAACCCCGGCTTTCACGGCGTGGACTCCTTCACCGTACGGGTTCAGGACCCGGCGCCCTGGCTCTTCGACGACATCGAGGTCCGG
>DLRY01000022.1 GCA_002500665.1 Opitutia bacterium UBA7876 | reverse complement strand
TACAGGGTTAGTGGATTCGTGGTCGGTATGGCTGGCTGGATCTACATCATCTATGAGATTTTCAAAGGCGAGGCTTCTACCATCAACGATGCAAGCGGCAACGCCGCAAGCCAGCAGGCATTCAAGACGATCCGTGCGATCGTAACATTCGGATGGGCCATATACCCAATTGGTTACTACCTCGGTTACTTGGGCGGGGGAACTGATGAGGGTACCGTCAACATCGTTTACAACCTTGCTGACCTCGTTAACAAAGCTGCTTTCGGTCTTGCCATATGGGTAGCGGCGACATCGGATAGCGAGACTGCTTGACAACCCTTTAAACCTGGTTACACGCCATGGTTAAGGAACAAAACCCCCTGAGCCGTATTAACCGACGGCTCAGGGGTTGCTTTTATCAAGACGATACTCTGCGTGAGTTTTTGGACGACCCATATTTCTGGTCAGGACAAGGATTCAGAGGTGGTCTTTGCATCGAAGTCGGAAGGTGCTTAGGCGTTGAATCAGACGTTGTTACTGAAATAGCTCTTTTCACCGAGCTACTTCACAACGCCAGTCTTATTCACGATGATATTCTCGATCGCGACGAACAGCGTAGGGGCCATGCAACCATATGGAAAAAACACGGTGAATCCAAAGCCTTGCTCATTGGAGATTTGCTTATTGCGAAAGCGTTCGACGTTGCCTTTGCGGCAAGAGTGGACGCTGTGTGCCGAGCTCGATGGGGATCCATTCTCTCAAAGACTGTATTACATGCAGTGAAAGGTGCTTGTAAGGAATTGGATTTCGACCTTTTCCGTGAAGACAGCATCGTCGATCGCTACCACAAAATGGCCAAGCTCAAGACGGGTGCTCTTTTTGCGCTTCCCATTAGCTGTCTAGCTTCAGTCGCTGGCTTGAACTCAAGGGATTCAGCCTCATTGACCGAATGTTTCTCCGATCTTGCCGTTGCTTACCAGATTCGCGATGATCAGTCTGATTTCTATGGGTTCAAGAAGGGTAGGAAATCATCTTCGGACATTGCCAACGGGCGTCCTAATATATACCACTTGCTCTCGACCCGAACATTCCATGCGGGGGACTACGAACAAGACATAGCTGCTTATCACTCAAATCTCGTCGGTTGTGCAATCGACTGGCTTTCTTGCTTCAGCGAGGACCTTTGCCAACTTGTTACTGATCAAGTTCTTTCCTTCGTCAAACTCAACGAGGTAGACGCTCCTGCTCCCACCCTTCGGGTAACCGCTTAGCCCGGCGGTGCCGTGAACAAACTCGCCTATACCAAACCTCCTCGACGAGCAAATATCGTCGGGGCAGGTTTTGGCGGTCTGGCCATGGCTTTGAGACTGAGGAGGCTTGGGTACGATGTCACTGTTTTCGACAACAACCCTTTGCCGGGTGGTCGCGCTCAGGTCTACACTAAAAACGGACACAAATTCGATGCCGGTCCGACAGTGATTACGGCTCCTTTTCTATTCGACGAACTATTCAGTCTTTTCGGAAGAAGAAGAGAGGAGTATGTTGAGTTTCTAAAGGTTGAACCGTGGTACAGGTTCGAGTTCTTCGATGGGAGGAAACTTGATTACGGCGGAAGCATGGAACATACCACGCAGGAAATCGACCGCATATCCCCAGGGGAAGGTCAGGGTTACCGCAGGCTTGTCGAGTTCTCCAAACGGATATTCAGCGTTGGATTCGATAAGTTAGCGGATCAACCCTTTCACAAGTTTGGGGTAATGCTCCGTCAAGTCCCCGCCTTGCTTTCCTTAAAGAGTTATCTTTCAGTCTACACTCTTGTCGGCAAGTACCTAAAGCACGATCTCCTCCGCAGGGCCTTCAGCATTCATCCGCTTCTCGTTGGCGGGAATCCCATGAGGACTACCTCCATTTATTGCTTGATTCACTTTCTCGAGCGCAAGTGGGGTATTTGGTTTCCAAAAGGGGGGACTGGTGAACTGGTAAAAGCAGTCGTAAAGTTAGCCGAAGAAGTTGGAGTAAAGTTCGTGCTTAACAAACAAGTTGATGAAGTCATCGTGCGGGAAGGGCGGGCCGCTGGCATCCGCTTTTCCGATGGCGGAAAATCCGAATGCGATCTATTAGCCTTTGACGCCGATCCACCCAAGGTATACCGCAAACTCATCAATTCGAGGCATCGATCAAAATGGACCGACGACCGACTTGATAACCTGGCTTATTCCATGGGCCTGTTCGTCTGGTATTTCGGTACCACGAAGAAGTATCCAGACGTCAAGCATCACACCATCATCATGGGTGAGACCTTCAAAGAGTTGCTCGCTGAAATATACGACGACAAGGTTCTTTCAGACGATCTCAGCCTCTATCTACATCGCCCGGCCGCAACCGATCCTCAGATGTCTCCCGATTCGGGAGACTCGTTCTACGTTCTAGCCCCGGTACCGAACAAGAAAGCGAAAGTCGACTGGAAGGAGGCTGGCGAAAAAGTTCGTCAACAAGTGGAGCAACAACTCGAAGCAACCCTCCTTCCAGACTTGGGTAAATGCTTGGAAGTATCTTTTTTCGTTACGCCCGACGATTTCGAGGATCGCTTCAATACTTTGTGGGGGAGCGGATTTTCCATAGCCCCCCTCTTTACTCAATCCGCGTGGTTCCGTTTCCACAACAAGTCCGAAGAATTGGACGATCTTTATTTTTGCGGGGCAGGCACTCATCCTGGCGCAGGTTTACCAGGCGTGCTTTCTTCGGCAAAGGTTGTCGAAAAACTCGTCCCTCCGTCAAGGCCCTCAAACGAGAGTGAGTTTCAACAACTCTTTCGTTCAAAGAGCAGAACTTTTTCTCTGGCTTCCTTGTTTCTTCCCGCCGAACGGGCGGAGGCCATCTTCCGCCTGTACTACGTTTGTCGGACATTGGACGATTGGGCGGATGAAGGACATTTGGATAAGCTCAAGGATGCCATTGAGTCGTGGAGGACGCATAAACCTCACGAATTGCTCGACCATTATCGTTTTCTTCAAGCCCGTTGGGGCCTCGATTCGGCGCCCCTAACGGAACTTATGAGCGCAATGCTCAAAGAGCAGGATGGGGTGGCGATTGAAAGTATGGACGAGTTGATCGAATATTGCCATGGCGTGGCAGGTACTATCGGATTGATGACCTGCCCCATCTTCGGCGTAACCAATAAGACGGCCCTTAAGCACGCGGATGACCTTGGAATTGCCATGCAGTTGACGAACATCTGTCGAGACGTTCGTGAGGATGCCGAGAACGACCGGGTTTACTTACCCGCCCAGTACTTCACAACCAAGCCCACCCCATCTTATTTTCTAAACACGGAGTCGAAAAAGTCCCTCGAGGAAATCACATCGGTAAAAATGCGGCTTCTTCAAGAAGCGGACAGAAGGTATTTGAACGGCGAAAAGGGTATATCCTTCCTTCCATGGCGTATACGGATCGTGGTTCGATGGGCCGGTCGGATGTACCGTGAAATCGGAGAGTTGATCAAGGAGAATCCCGAGACCTTTCACGACAAAAGAGCTGTGGTCGGTAAGTGGAAGAAACTTGGAGCCCTTCTTCCTTGCCTAAGCAGATCCATTCTAACCTAGTACTTGGATGGATTATCTAGAATTCCTCCTGATTTTCGTAGGAATTCCTTTTGCGGTTGTTCTTTTGTTGGTTAGTCGCCTTGGGCGGATAAACGGGACCTCCGTACTAGGGATCCTCATTCTTTGCCTGATTGCCTTGATTTACACCACGCCTTGGGACAACTACCTCATCATGAGAGGCGTATGGACCTACCCCGAAGGGGCCGTTGCGGGTACGCTCGGATACGTTCCGATCGAGGAATATGGCTTCATGGTTCTTCAGACCGCGCTTGCTGGAGTTACCTTCTTTCTTTTTGCCGCAAAGAAAAGTTTTGGAAGGCTGTCCTTCAACCCGTTCGGTTTGTTGCCCGCCGCCCTCGTAGGGGGGGTGGGACTTGCTTGTTTGACCATTGAAAAGGGAACCTATGCGGGTCTGATCATGGTTTGGGCTTTTCCTCCTCTCGCTCTTCAGTGGTCTGTTGGGGGTCGGGTGCTCCTTCGTTCCCTTGGTAAATGGATCGTACCTTGGAGCCTATTGACCCTCTATCTCTGTTTAGCCGACTCCTATGCAATTGCCGAGGGTATCTGGTCTTTGAACCCAATCACCAGGAGTGGCCTTGATTTCGGGAATCTACCAATAGAGGAAGCATTGTTCTTTGCCTTCACCAACCTCTTCGTCATGCAGGGATTATGTCTTTGGCAAGCATGGAGAAAGGTACCTTGATGAAGCTAATAGAATGGAATCCCATACCTTTCGACCGTGTCTCGAAAGAGGGTTTTCCCGCCTCTTGTGCTCGCGTCCTGCACATAATCACTATCGGGTTGCTCCTACCCATGTCGGTTCTCGGATACCTAAGCTCCGATTGGCCGATTGCCTGGCAACTTCTGCCCCTCTACCTGAGCCTTTTCGTTTTCGGAATGCCTCATGGTGGAGCCGATCACCTGCTTCTCTGGGGCATGGTGAAAAAGAGCTCGCTTGTTTTTCAGGCTTCCACTCTGCTCGCCTACCCAGTGCTTTCACTGATATATTTGGCCTTCTGGAACTATCAACCCGTTCCGTCGGCTTTGTTCTTCCTGGCCATTACTATTTTTCACTGGGGTCAAGGAGATCGTTTTCTATCAGTAAAACTTCACGGAGCCGGGTACTTGGAACGTTCCGGACCCGCCTGTTGGGCTCATATTCTCGCTCGTGGAAGCCTGCCTATCTTACTGCCCGGCTATCTCGGGAACGATACTTATCGAGAGTTTCTGGAGGCTATGGTCGCCCAAGGAGGCGGTACTCTTGTCCGGCTCGATTGGGTTACGGAAAATCAAATCCTTTTTTTACTCCTGCCCACCGGTTTCGTCGTTTTGCAATTTCTGTTCTGCCTCCTCAACCTTAGGTCCGGCGAGGGCCGAGCTTTGCTAACCGATTTCGTGGAAGCATCCGTTCTTTTTGCGTGGTTTCTGCTTCTTCCTCCTCTCTGGGCGATCGGAAGCTACTTCGCTCTATGGCACAGCCTTCGCCACGGGTTGCGCATACTCTGGACCGACGGCCAGGGCAGAAGGCATATCTCGGAGGGCCGTTTCCTGCGTGTAAAGGCCAGGTGGCTTCAGCTTACTTGGCTTATGACCGCACTCGCCCTAGTCGGTCTTTGGTTTATACTCTCAATGCCCTTGACCTTTCGAGGCATTCAGCTCGATTGGCTCGGCAAGGCCATGCTCGGCATATCGATTCTTACACTTCCTCATACCGTGGTCGTTTGTTTGATGGATCGTATTCAACTTTCGAAAAAACTCGCCTGATCGTACAAGCCCTTCATGTATCCGATGGCATGGAGCTTGCCCAGCGTCTCGTAACCCGGGGTCTCGTTCGATTCGCCCGCAAGCGAGGGGGCGTGGTCGGGCCTCATCGGGCCGTCGAACCCGCACTCCTTGTAGGCCCGCATGAGGGCAGCCATGTCGAGGCCCCCGTTGTCGTGAAAGGTTTCCCTGAAATCTTCCGCAACGCCCGATACGTTACGGAAGTGAGCGTAGTGAATATGGGGGGCCAGCTTTCTGATGCCTGCCTCCACGTCCACCCCGGCCGGAGCGAGAGCTCCCTGGCAATAGCATAAACCGTTGTACGGACTGGGGGCCAAAGCCACGACTCTTTCAAAGGCCTCGTTGCTCGTGATGATCCGGTCCTGCCCGTGCAGGTTGGAGAGGGGCGGATCGTCCGGATGAAGGGCGAGGCGAACATTGCAATCCTCCGCGGTGGGGAGGATGTCGTCCAGGAAACGCTTCAGGTTTTCCCATAGCCGGTCGGCCGGGGTTCGGGTCTTAGGCAAGCCGTCGGCATCGGTCAGGTTTCCTTCACCGGCCTGCTTGAGATCGAACGCCGTGACCTTTGCTCCGCCCCGCTCGGGCACATCCTTG
>DLRY01000028.1:169309-185410 GCA_002500665.1 Opitutia bacterium UBA7876 | reverse complement strand
AGGCTGCTTCCGGCAAGCCATTCGGCGTAATCGTCGAAGCCGTCGCCGTCCGTATCGGCGAGATTGGGGTTGGAGCCAAGGGCGGTCTCGTTGCCGTCGTTGAGCCCGTCTCCGTCGCTGTCCGTAGGTATGACCGTGAGGTTGAAGGAGCCGGCTCGTCGTATGGAGACACCCCCGTCACCCATTAGGTCGGGAATGGAGGGGCTCAGCCCGAAGCGGATTTCCCAATCGATGGTCAATCCGTCCCCGTCGGGGTCGTCGCTACCATGGTGAGCGAGGGTTCCGAGCTGGTGTATTTCATACCAGTCGTGCAGACCGTCCCCATCGGAATCGACGTTTTGCTCCAGGTACTTGGCCACGATAGTCTTGTCCGAGTCCAGCGTCTCGGTGATCTTGCTGAGACCGATTCCAGAAGGGTCGGACTGGCGCTGGCCGTTAACCTCCCAATGGGTGAAGACATAGGCCCCGTTCACTCCCCCGAGAAGAGGCGAAATGAAACTGGAGTTGGTCTCGAGTAAGCTCTTTTGGGACTGAACCAGACCGGGTGGGTCGCTCGAGAGGTTGAGGGAGCGGGCTCCACCGAAGTTGACCGGGATGAGGGAAGAGCGGCGGATCGCTATCCCGCCCTCGGTGATTTCGTCCTTGATCACGGAGCTAAGGCCGAGGCTCTGTTCTTGGGCGATGCTGAACCCGTCGGAGTCGGGATCGGATGCGGTGGAATGCTGAAGGGTTCCGAATTCGTGTCCCTCGAACCAGTCCGGAAGTCCGTCCGAGTCGACGTCCAGCGTAGCTTGGACGTAGCGGGCGGTAATGATCTTGTCGACGTCCATGGTCTCGGTGAGGCGGCTATAGGCGATGCCGGAGGGGGCAGCCTGTCTTTGTCCGTTGACTTCCCAGTGGGAAAATACGTAGCCCCCGTTGCTCCCTTGAAGATTTGAGGTGCTGAAGGTGGAGTTGACCTCGGGGTACGATACCTGAGTGGAAAAGAGACCGCCGGGATCGCTCGAGAGTACGACGCGACGGGCTCCGCCGAAGTTGACCATAACCTTCAGGGATCGCCGGATTGAAACTCCCCCATCTCGCATTTCCTGCGTCACCGGGTCGGCCCAGCAGGGTTGAAGGATCACCAGTCCGAGAGTCAGGGCCATCCATCCGGACGGGCGGCGGGTTTGCGTCCGCTTGTTTCCTCTGGAGTCGTTTGGATCCACCTTACTTGGGTTGGTCGGAGGGCTTGCCGGGAGGTATTTTTCTTACTTGGGTACGACCCAGAAGCCTGAGCTGTTGCCCGTGTCGAAGCCGTATTCATTGACTTTGGCGGGACGTTCGTCGGGACCGACCTTGAAGTCGGGGTTGAACTGGTTGACGCTGCCGGGCAGCGAACCTTCGCGGGCTCTCGTCACCTCGGCTGAGGTGGCTGAGCGGAGGTTCATCTTTTCGAGCAGGTAGTCGCGGCCAAGCGGTGTGGTCTGGTTGCCGCGAGCGAGGGAAAGGCCGGAGACGCCAATGCCGGTCTTGGAGGATAGGTAGAGAAGCAGTTGTTCGCGTTCGGCTCCCAATTGCTCACTGAAGGCAAGAATCTCGACCACGTCGAAATCCATCGAATAGTTGTCGTTGCGTCCCACCTTGTAGTTGCTTTTGTTGGAAGAACTGTGGTCGTCGACCACGACCTCCAGGATCATGAACTGGTCCAAGGTGCCAAGGTTGAAGCCGTTGCTCTGGGATAGGTCGGTTCCGTTCTTCATGACGGCGGTCGGATAGCGGTTGGAGTAGAAACGCTGCTGGCCGCTTTGAACGAGGTAATTCGAGCCTCTTCCGGACTGATGTCCGAGTACCCCTCCGTAATAATTCCAGGAAGCTTGAGGGCTGCGGCAGACGTAGATCATGTGCTTGGCCATGAAGGCAGATCCGCCCACGTTGAGGAAGTCATCCCCTCCCGAGCGACGGAACTCGATTGCGGGCAAACCCGACGGTCCGGTTCCGGTGACAAGCTTGGGAGCTCCGCTTCCTAAGACCGCGTTGCGGGCATTGCCGCTTTTGTCGTTCCAGGAGGTCACGACGTCGTTTGAATTGAGGGTAAGGGACTGGGAGTCGTTGGCGTCGAGCCAGAGGACGATACTGGAAATGGAGGAGGGCGAGAAACCGACCGACAAGTTGGCGTCAATGGGCATGCTGATCGAAGAGTTGGCGGCGTCGTGCGAGATGCCCTGGTCACCCGTGGCCAGTTGCCAATACCAGAGGTCGAGCAGGTCGGGGTCACCGAGTGGGGAACGGTTGATCTTCAGCGGGGTCGAGTTCGAGTCGGTGGCAGGGAGGGTGAGGAAGTGGAGGTTGAGCAGGTCGCGCTCGTCCTTGGCGAGGACCGCCATCTCGAGTTCGCCGAAGCCGACGTTCCAGTCCGCCCCCGCGTTCCAGGTAACCATGTGGTTCTGGTTCGTGGAGACGTTGGCGTCGAGTTTGCCGATCGTCGAGCCGACGAAGGTTTTCGGTACAATGACTTTGGACAGGTCGTTGCCGCCGTCCACAAAGGCGAGCAGGGCGGCTTGCACGTGCGAGCTGTCGGCATCGTTGATGCGGAAGGTGACGTCGAGGTGGTTGGTCCCCTGCCTCTGGGTGACGGAGACGACTTCGGGAAATGGAATTTCCTTGGAGCCGGGACCGCGCACGGTTCTGAAGGTGGGGCGGTAGAAGAGGAGTTTGTCGTCGCCCCGGTCGGCAATCACAATGGTTCCGTCGGGTAGCGAGGTAAAGGAAGAGGAGGTTCCGTTGCCTTTGTTCCAATACTTGAGGCGTGAGCCGCTATGCTCGTAGACCCCGAAGTTGTTGCTCCAGCTCAGGCCGATCAGGCCGTTGTTTAGATCCGTAAGGAAGTGTGTTCCGCCACTGCAATTCCAGTGCCGAAGATATTGCCCGTCTGGGGTCAGGTAAATGACCCGGTTGTTCCCGAAGCTGAGGACGGCCAGGTTCCCATCGTCGGTGACGTCCAGGTCGATGGGGTTGTTGAACTGACCCTCGAGGTTGCCCAGACTACCGAATTTCCTCAGGAAGCTTCCGTTCACATCGAAGACTTGGATGCGGTGGTTGTTGCTGTCGGCGACGAAGATTTCTCCGTCCGGGGACAAAGCGAGGCCTCTGGGCTGGTTGAACTGGGCGTTTCCGTTACCCGACGCGCCAAAGGACAAAAGAGCGGAACCATTGCGGTCAAAGATTTGGATACGGTGGTTGCTGGTGTCGCAGACGTAGATGCGGCCGTCGGGGCCCAAGACGAGATCCTTCGGGTCGTTCACCTGGCCAGTGGCGTTTCCGCTGGAGGCGATGATCCGGACGAGCGATGCGTTGGAGTCGATTTCAAGGATCCGGTCGCCGGCTATGTCGGCGATGAGGAAAGTGCCCTCGGGCGTGGGGGCTATGGCATGCATCTGGAGACTGTTCGAGCCATAAAAGCCATAGGCGCTTTGGTAGCTGCGGTTCTGGTCGAAGACTTGGATTCTCTGGTTGTTTCGGTCCGCGACGTGAAGGCGTTCCGATGAATCGAAGGCTAGGCCGTAGGGATGATTAAAGCTACCCGGATTGGAACTGGCCGAGCCGTTGCTGATGGTGCGTTCAAGGGTGCCGTTCTTGTCGTAGACGAGAACCTTGTGATGGTCGCCCATGGCAACGGCGAGCTTGTCGCCGGAGAAGGAAAGGGAGCGGGGATAGCCGGGCGTCGTGAACTGACGAACTTCGGTTCCGTTGCGATCGAGGACCTTGATTCTTTGTCCGTGCAGGTTGGCGACGTAAAGAAGAGAGTCAGGGCCAAAGGCGATGCCGGTGGGGTAGTAAAACTGGTTCACTCCGTTGCCTGCCGTACCGAAGGTTCTCAAAAAAGAACCGTTCTTGTCGAAGACTTGGACGCGGTGGCGATTGTAATCGGTCACGAATACTTCCGAAACGGTTCCGTTTTCGAATGCGAGGGCAGTAGCAAAGGGGTTTTGGAACTGGCCGGTCGAGCTTCCGTAGCTGCCCCATTTGCGGAGGAATTTCCCCTGCATGTCAAAGACCTGAATACGATGGTTGGACCAGTCGCTGACGTATACTTCGCCGTCCCCGATGGAGAGGTCAAAGGGATCACGGAAGTCCCCATCGCCGGTACCGTGTTTCCCAAATCCGAAGCGGAATGCCCCATTCGCGGCCCAGACGCTGATCCGGTCGTTGCCCTGATCTGTGACGTAAGCGTCTCCGTTGGGAGAGAAGGCAAGCCCTGTCGGTAGGTTGAAGCCCGGAGTACTGTTTACGAGCGACTGCTTGTCGAGATACCAACTGTCCTGAGGGCCCCGCTGCGCGTGGGTGGCTGCGGTGAAGGCGAGAGCCAGAAGCATGGTTAGCGGAAGTGAATGAATTCGTATTTTCGTTTTCATGTGCGTGTGGAATGGAAAGTCTTTTGCCGCAGGTTCTTGCCGACCTTGGATAATTTTGTTGATTACTATCTGTCTATTAGCGCAAGTCGACCGTTTAATACCCTTTTTGGGATGGATTTACAAAATAAATTAGAGTTTACCTGCATGCAGCCTCCGCGGTACGGTCAGGCTATGCCAAGGGTCAGCTTGGCGGCCTCGCAGGCTCCACTTTCCTGCCCGCTTTTCTCTATGAGGGAAAGAGCCAAAAAATTATCCATGCGTCCTATCCACGAACCGTTCAGAAAGTCAGATTGGGAGGCTTCCATGCTGGGTAGGTTTCCCTCGACGAAGCTCCGTAAAGCGGAGGATTCCCTGAAATTCTCACGGTAAACGGCAAAGAGAGGGACCCGGGCTCCCAAGGTTTCCGCAACTGTTCCGTATCCGACCTTGCCTGCGACCCCGCAGGAGGCCCGGACGAGGTCGGGAAAGTGAAAGCCGCAGCGGTGAGGGAGCAAAGTCAGGTTTTCCTCGCGTTGGAGTTGGGCAAAGCTTCCGGTGACTAGGAAATGAACGTCTTTGCGCTCCTTGAGTCTCTCGAGGAATGAATACTCATGAGGGATTCCTCCAGTGGCGATCAGCAGGTAGCGACTTCCGGCGGGCAGGTCGAGTCGCTCAAGGGTCCTTTCGGGGGATTGCTCGAATTCCCGGAAGATGGGAGGGACGATCGGATGTTCCTGCAATCTTTCGCAAAGGGGCTCGGTCTGAATCCGCAGGTCGGCGGACCCAAAGAGTTCCCCAAGTTGCTCAATATACGGTCCGAATCGGGAATCCGCCTCTAGGTACGCCCCGTAGATCCAGTCCCAAGTGAAGTTTTCCAAGAGCACGGTGGGGATGCCGAGTTCCTTGCCCAGGAAGAGCCCGAGTGGGGAGACGTCGCAAAGGATGACCGCGGGCTTGGTTTCGAGGAGGGTTTTCCGGGCCCGATCGACATCTTCCCAGCAAAAGGACAGAAAAGCTCCGAGCTCGGAGAGGGTTTTATCGAGGTCGTGCTCGAAGGCGGATTTTTGGACCAAGCCGACGTCGGTCCTTACCTGATGGGAGCGAAAGGAGGCTAAGGAGGAGAGGTTTTCCTCCCAGAACCATTCGGGCAGGGTGCTGAAGATATCGAGCTTGAGCCCGGGCGCTTGCCGGTCGAGCGCCTGGAGGACGGCGGCCGTCCGGGTCCCGTGCCCGAAGCCGTGAGAGGTTACGAAGCAGGCGACGGGTAAGGGCTCAAGTGCCGAAGAGGAGCTCAAGGTAGACGAGAAGTTGCTCGGCCGGAACCAGTTGGCTTCCTTTTTTCTCGACCAGCCTGCGACAGGGCTTCTGCTGGGTGGCGAGGTCGACGCTCAGGACTTGATGCTTCGCCGACTTTGAAGAGAGGGGCTGGGTAGCCGGTTCGATCCGCAACGGGATGCCGAAGGGCCCGAAGGAACAGTCCCAGGCGATGGGGGCGGATCCCTTGGCCGGGGCTTTACAGAGGGTGGGGTAGCGGCGTACGAAATCGGGGGTCCGGGAGGAGCGGACGCGGATCTTGGCCGCTACGGGCAGGGAGCGGAGGTAATCGCGGGGGGTGGCGAAGGATTTCCTCTGGTAGGCGGAGTAAAAGGGGAGGGGGTCGATGCCGACCAGGTTGAAGCCGCTGTAGTTGCCGTGACGGTTTCTGGTCTCGTAGGGCTTCTTGTCGTACCAGCTCTGGAAATCGTCGGTCAGCCGCAGGCCGATCTCGAAATGCAGGTGGGAGCGGTCAAGGGGAATACGGTAGGAAGCGGTGTTTCCCATCTTGCCCAGAACTTGGGCGACCTTGACCGGCGAACCGACCTTAAGCCCGGACTCGATGGAGGCGAGATGGGCGTAGAGGGAATAGAGAGGCGGGTCGAGCCGGGTATGCTCGAGAACGAGGTATTTCCCGTAGGCACTGTGGGAGGAGGTTGGGTTGATATGGCGGACGACTCCTCCCATGGCGGAAAAGACCTTGTCCTCGGCCCGACCCCGTCCGTCCCTTTTGACGGGGAAAAGGTCGAGCCCTTCATGAAACTTGAAGCCGTGGTTGCGTACGCACCCAAAGGCACCGGATGAATAGGCTTTGTCCGGACCGGTCTTCTGTAGGAAGGCGGAATAGCCCATGCCTTTGGCGAAGGCGGGGTTGGGGGTGGGCCAGGAGAGAAGGAAAGCGGGTTTGGCCGCGTGAAGAAAGGGAAGAAGAAGGAGGGAAAGGATGAAGAGGATGGCGGAGAATGAAAGTGTAATGCGCACGCCTATCCTTTCTTTGCCTCGTACTCGGCCCGGATGTGCATGAGCGAGGTGTTGAGCTGCTCGAAAAGCATGACCGCATTGGCCTGTGGCATATTGGCGGAGAGGACGAAGGGAAGAACTCCGTTGGTAATACCTCCCTCGATGGGATGAACCCCCACGATTTCACCTGCGATCACGAGGTGCAGGCGCTTGCCTACGTTGCGGACGGTCTCCTTCTGCAGGTTCATGGCGCTGCGCCGGTCGAAGGAAAACCAAAGGGCATACATCCGGTCGCTGGGGTTCTCCGTCATGATATTGGCGATGGTGCCCAGCTGGACGCCGGTAAAGTCGTATTCGTCAAAGATGGGAATGGGGGCGGCTCCCTCGAGAAAAATCCTGGGGCGCATGGTGATCAGGCTAGGGTCGGATCGGAACTTTCGGCAGGATGAAAAAAAGATTGGAGACAACGATAAAAGCAGTTTCCTCCTGGTCATTGCGGAAGAGGGAGGTCTCGAGTTTAGCGCTTCGCCGTCTTGCATGAATCAATCGGATGAGCGAGGGTCGTTTCGACATTTCCCGCTTAGGTCTTCGATAACTTGTTCTGCCCACCTCATTGAGCTTACTATGAATTGCCCTGAGTGGTATTAAGTCAAGGTGAATCCATCCCCAAGAGACTCTTTGAGGTAAGCTCCCGAGGGCTTTGAAAGCGGGCTTGGGCCGATTCGGAATTTGCGTCGGACGAAAAAAACTCTGGTAAAAAAAGAGATAAAAAGATTTCTTCTCGTTACTTTGGCAAAAACAGGATAGGAGGGATTCGTTGCGCCGCAGAAGGTCAATCGGCTCTTCTTGCGGGAAGGGTTGCATAATTACTGAGGAAAACATGAAAAAGAGGGAAGATGAGGAAGTGGAATCGGCCGGCTTGGCCGGGCTGGTTCTGGATCTGCAACCCAAGTTGCTCGACTCGGTCGCGGAGCGAAATGCCTTGGCCGGCTCGGTCGAGACATTCGCCCGGTGCATGACCGTCCTGGGGGTGCCCTTGTGCCTGACCGAGCAGGTGCCCGACAAGCTCGGTCCGACCGAGGAGGGCCTCCTGACGGTCTGCGGGGAGGCTCCTTGTTTTCCAAAGGACAGTTTTTCCGCTTTCGGCTGTGGCGAATTCGAGGAATGGATTTCCGCAAATGGGGTCGAGCACCTGTTGCTTTCCGGTATCGAGACTCCCATCTGCGTCTACCTCACCGCGGTGGATGCGGTCAGGCGGGGGATGGCCGTGACCGTCCTGGTCGACTGCGTGGGGTGCAGAAGGGCGCAGGACGGTGAGTGGGCCCTTCGCAAAATGGAAAAGCTCGGTTGTCACCTGCTCCCTTTGGAGAGTCTTCTCTACGCCATCCTAAAGAGCGCCCAGCACAAGGAGTTCCGTTCCATATCGGCCCTTGTCAAGGAACGGCCGTCCTGAGGCTTCCGTCGTCATCTCCCTCCCAAGATGCTAGCGGAAACCTCCTCAGCCACCCTGCAGGGGGTGAGTGCCCTCCCCGTGACGGTGGAGGCAAACTCCGGTGAGCGGGGCGAGCCCCGTTGCGTCCTGGTCGGCTTGCCCGATGCGGCCGTGAAGGAGTCCCTGGATCGGGTTCTTTCAAGCCTGTCCAACACGGGTTATCCGGCTCCCCGTACCAGGGTCACCATAAATTTGGCCCCCGGGGATCTCCGCAAGGAGGGAGCCTCCTTCGATTTGCCCATTGCCCTCTGCCTCCTCGCTTCAACGGGGTTCCTTCCCTCCGAGAAACCACGAGACTTTCTGATCGCGGGCGAACTGGCTCTTTCGGGGAAGGTTCGTAAGGTGAGGGGAGGGCTCTCCATGGCTATGCTGGCCTCCCAGATGGGCAAAAAGGGAGTGATTCTTCCACGCAAATCGGCGGAAGAGGCCTGCCTCGTGGAGGGGGTGGAGGTCTATCCGGTCGAGTCACTCGCAGAGGCGGTTGCCTTGATCTCGGATGAGGAACTACCCACTCCGATGGAAAAATCGCAAAGTCCCTACCGGCTGGGACGGGTGGATCCGGGAGGTCTTGATTTTGCCGAGGTCAAGGGACAGACCAACCTAAGAAGAGCCGTGGAGGTCGCCGTGGCGGGTGGTCATAACATGCTTATGCTAGGACCTCCCGGGGCTGGTAAGTCGATGGTTGCAAAAAGGATACCGTCAATAATGCCGTCCCCTTCGATGGAAGAGTACCTGGAAATCCTTACCATCTATTCAGCTGGTGGAGATGTGAAGTCCATGGGTAATGGGTTTATGGGGAGACCTTTTCGGATGCCCCATCATACGATTAGCGAGGTCGGGTTGATCGGGGGAGGGACGATTCCCGGACCGGGCGAGATATCGCTTGCCCACAATGGAGTCCTTTTCCTCGACGAGTTGCCCGAATTTAGGAGATCCGCGCTAGAGGTTCTCAGGCAACCACTTGAGGATGGGGAGGTAACCATTTCGAGAAGCGCGGGGAAGGTAACCCTTCCAAGCCGATTTGCACTCATTGCGGCGATGAATCCTTGTCCATGCGGGTACTTGGGGGATCGTTCCAGGGAATGCCGGTGTTCGATGCCCCAAATCCGAAAATACCGGGCCCGGGTAAGCGGTCCTTTGCTTGACCGGATCGATATTCACGCAGATGCGCATCCGGTTCGGGTGGAGGATCTGCAGGTCACCGAAAAAGCGGAGTCCTCGTCTTTAATCCGTTCCCGGATCGAGGCGTGCAGGGAAAGGCAAAATCGGAGATTCGCGGATAATTCAATCACTTGTAATGCAAAAATGCATGATCGTATGATCGATTCCTGTTGCCAAGTAAAAGAGGCTGACTTGCATATGTTGCGAACGGCCATGAAGGACCTTTCCCTGTCGGCCCGGGCTTATGGCAGAATCTTGAGAGTTTCTCGTACAATAGCTGACTTGGAGGGGTCGGAAAACGTTGGGAGGGTGCACTTGCTGGAGGCCATTCAATATCGGAATATGGATCGATATTCCATAGGGGTAAAATAACACTTTACAGTATAAGTCTATTCTGTAAAAAATATGTATTTTACTAGATTTATTGAGTGATTGCCATGAATATTGATGAAAATGCAAGCATTCGGGACCTTGAAGCCCTGAAGAAGAAAATCGACCAGAAGATTGTAGAAAAAAAATCCTCCAAGGCCGACCAGTCCGCCCTTTACGAGATGATCAAGCAAGACCATGCCCGACACCGCAGGAAAGACGGAAGAAAGGTCTTCCGCGGGGTCGTCGATTATCTGGAATGTTACGTCAAGGGGCTTCCTCCCATAGCCAAGGCGTCCTTCTATCAGCGTTTCGGCATCACCGGTAAGCGGGCAAAGATTACGCCCGAGATCGTAGCGCAAGTGAAGGATCTGCTGGCAGCGGGGAATACCCTCAAGCAGGCCTCGGAGATTGCCGGTGTTTCTCCCGCAAGTTGCCAAAAGATCAAGAAGGGCGATTACGATTCCTGATTGCCTTCTCCTGGCAATCCACCACCCCTGCCGAAAACATGGCGGTAAGTTTGAGCGTTGCCTTGCAACCGGCCCAAAGGCTAACTGGATTTTTCTTCAGATCAGATGGTCAGGAAAATCAAGGATGAGTATTATTTGAACCGGGCGGAGGCGATTTCCTACATCCTCCAGGCTTATCATGCCAAATGGTGCTACGCCAGATGGAATCGGGACGAAATCGCCTTCTCGTTCGAGTCCAAGGGCGGGGAGAGACTTAGGTTTCTGGTACCCGCCTACAAGACCAAGGGGAACAAGACGGTACGGGTGAGGAAGTTCGACCTGGACCGCTTTTTCGCCCAAGCCTAGGCGGAGTTCTCAAACCTTGCAAGGATCATGCCTGTGGTCTGGTTTTGATCTCATCGTAGAAATGAGCATGACTCACCAAACTGTAGGGAAGAAGCCAAAGGAATCCTATGCCGCAGGTAAAGAGACATAAAATAGACCATCCGAGGAAGCGAAATTGCAAACAGAATAATTTCCATCTGTACCCTTTCATCATCCGCTTGCTTTTGGCGATCGCCTCCATTGGCCCTATGGAGTCTTCATCGGCAATGATGAAAAACATCATGGCATAGGAGTAAGCCGCTAGAATTCCCGGGACAATCAGCAGAATAGACCAGAGCAAAATGAAAATTGAAGCGAGGAGGTTTGCCAGGACCGATACGCCGAATTTTTTGAACCCATTGAACAATTGATCCATTTCGGCAGGCTGCCGCCTTGAAATGGACAGGAAGAACAAAACCAGTCCCATGGTTAGCGGTGGGTTCAAAACCAAGGGACCGATAATGGGAAGGATGCCGCCAAGGGACGCGATCAATCCAGCCACCAAAACCGTGACGACGGACAATCCCCACTTGCCGCTGAGGTCCCCTCTGGCTCGATGCATCAGTTCATGGTTTGCGGAAAACCGGCTGCTCATATCGGAATTCCTTTCCGAGTTTGATTTCGCTTAATAAGAAGAGCTTGGAGTTGTTGGGACCAAGCTTGTAGGACCCGCTTAGGACTCCTCTTCCTCGTCGGAGAGATCGAGCTTGTGCATGGTGGTCTCCTCTCCCTTCGAGTCGGTCGTAATGACCTTCATGATCTTGCAGTCCTTCCCCTGAGCCTGGAAGCGGCTGGGTTCTCCGTCCGCACCTATCTTTTGCAGGAGACCGGGCTTCTTGTCGATCTCCACGCACTCGAGAAGATCCTTGCCGTTGTATCCTTCCTCGTGAGAGGTCGAGTAGAGTCCGTCGGGGTGAACGAAGCATACGATCCGACCGTAGCGGAAAGAACCGCCCCGCTTGTGGCGGACGACGTCACCCTTCTCGAAGGTCTTCTTCTTGAAGAGCATTTTACGGGGCGTATAAAGCTTGAGCCGTGAGCGCTTGGACTTGAAGGTCTTGAGCCCATCGCTTCCCTTTTCGAGTGGAGTGAGCTCATCGGGATGAATCTCCACGCACTCCAAGGTTGGGTCGCCGGGGTTGTCCATGAGGATCATCAGAACCTCACCGCATCGCTTTTTGCCCTTCGAGCTGGAGGTTTCCCTGACGTGATCACCAATTTCAACGTCGCGTATGGTCTTTTTCTTATTCTTTTTAGTAGAGGGACTCATGTTTTCGATAAGATAGTTCTTAGAGTAGCTTAAATTATTCTCCCACAGTCAATTTCAAAGAACCCGACTTGGATCTTTTCGCCCGGCAGTCCCCGCAAATGCAGAATTTGCCGTGACCAAAGTCTCCAGGTTGAGGCAAGTCCTCGAAGAGGGAGTTACCCGACGACTGATTCCCTGAGCCGGTCTTTGATGAGGCGGTTCCGGGTCGGGTGGAGGGCTTGGGCAAACTGCCTTGCTGGGCGAAATCCTTGTCCCTGGCCCTGCGCTCCTTTTCCTTCTGGTAGCGGGCCGTCGCCGCCTTGCGCATCTCGAAGAGGTAGGCGACTCCCTGTTTGAAGTCGGTCTTGTCTATGTCTATCTGGGCGTACATTCTAGCTCCGACCGAGGGAGAGACGGTGAGGGTCCTGCCCTTGAGTCTGACGGCAACCACTTCCCGACCGGATTGAACGGGCGAGGATCCCATAAGCTGACCGCTGGAGGAATAGGCCTTGAAGGTCAGGTCCTGCATGATCTTGACCGAACGGAGAGGGAAGACGTGGGGCGAGACGTTGGTCCAGTTCTTCACCGCGGCAAGCAATTCCCGGCTGAATGCGGGCGATTGGGGCTTGGTGGGTTCGGGCTTGGGTTCGGGCATGGGCTCGGGCTTGGGTTCGGGTTTGGGTTCGGGCTTGGGTTTCGGTTTGGGCTCAGGCTCCGGCTCGGGGGTTACCACTGCCGCGGTTTCGTTTGCCTCGGTCTCGTTGTTTTCCGGCAGGACTTCTTCCTGGGAAACCTCACAGGAGACGAACAGACAAAGGGAGAGCAAAAGCAGGCAGGGAAAGGTTCTCATAATAAATAAAGCCAAAAAATACTGGGCATTAAGTCTAGAATATACGGACTCGGTGCGATTTTGCGAGAATAAGTTCTTGGTCAAGAGAGGAAGTTGGGTATTGTTGCCCGAGATGTCCAAGGCCAGCCAAATTTTTCCCATCCTTCATTTTTCCCTCTTTTCAGGCTTGGCCGCCTGTGCGCTTTTCCTCCAGGACGAGGGCAATCCATGGATGCTTGCCCTTTCCTTGCTGGGAGCTGCCTCCAGTATCCTGTGGGTTTTCCGCCCCGATCCGGCAGCATCAGAATCCGAAGAGCAAAAGGCGGCCATCATGAGTGACTTGGACGAGGAGATCGAGAGAAGAAGGAAGATGGAAAGGGCCGAGAAAAACTAAGCTATGAGCGACTACCGAACTTCACCCGTTTCCACCGACCGTATGCCCCCAGGCATCCCCTACATCATCGGGAACGAGGCGGCGGAACGCTTCTCATTCTATGGGATGAAGGCGGCTCTTGCCATTTTTCTCGCGAATTACCTTGGAGTGTTGGGGGGAAGCAACCTTTCCGAGGCACAGGCGACGACCTACGTTTCCTGGTTTGGCACTGCGGTCTACCTTACGCCGCTCCTCGGCGCCATCATAGCGGATGCTTTTTTCGGTAAATACAAAACCATCGTTAGCCTCTCGATCGTATATTGTCTCGGCCACCTTTCCCTGGCTTTAATGGGCGTGGGAGGAGTCGTTCAATTTTGGCTGCTTGGAGGGTTGGGGCTCATTTCGCTGGGTGCCGGCGGAATCAAGCCTTGCGTGTCGGCGCACGTCGGCGATCAATTCGGTGGAAAAAACCAGCACCTGATTACCAAAACCTTCAATATCTTCTATTTCTCGATTAATTTCGGAGCGGTTGTCTCGAATCTTCTCATCCCTTGGGTTTTGAAGTGGCATGGACCTCACCTTGCTTTTGGCGTGCCTGGTGTATTGATGGTTTTGGCCACTATATTCTTCTGGATGGGAAGAAACGAATTTGCTCATATTCCGGCCAAGGGTTCATCCTTCCTAAATGAGCTCGTCAGCAAGGACGGCATGAAGGTGATCGGGAAATTACTCCCGCTTGTTCTGTTTGTGGGCATGTTCTGGTGCCTGTTTGATCAAACGGCAAGCCGGCTGGTCTTTCAGGCCGAAAGAATGGACCGTAATATTTTTGGGATGGAAGTCCTGCCTTCTCAAATTCAGGCGGCCAATCCTTTTCTTATCCTCGTCCTCATTCCCCTCTTTACCTTTTTCATTTATCCTCTCGTGGAGAAAGTCATTCCGCTTACTCCTCTGCGGAAAATCGGCTCGGGCCTATTCCTGATGGCGGTTTCCTTCGTTGTCGTCTCGTTGTCCCAGGAAGCCATTGATCGCGGGGAAACCCCGCACGTGGGTTGGCAGATTCTTGCCTATCTCATTCTTACCTCGGGAGAGGTCATGGTTTCCATCGTAGCCCTTGAGTTTTTCTACACGCAAGCTCCCAAGAGAATGAAATCCCTTATGATGGCAATATTCCTCGCTTCAGTGTCGGCAGGAAGTGCGTTCACGGCCATCGTAAACCAAGTGATTCAAGTCGGGGGTCCGGAGGAAGCTTCGGAAATCGATGAATTTTCAGAAGGCAACCAGACAAATTTAAAGCGGATGGCGGGTTATGACGGCACCTTGAAAACCCCGGATGATATCGTGACGGGAGGAAAGAGGATCGAATCTCTTGCTACGGAGGTACTAACCCAAACGGCTCAAAAGATAGAGACCTTTTTCATTGAGCGGAACAAGCTTCCCACGGAATGGCCGGGATTGCCAATGGATCCCTGGGGTTCACCGATCAAATATCAATTGGTCAGTGCAAAGGAAGCGAGGTTGTCGAGCGATGGTCCGGACCGGACGGCCAAGACCATTTGGGATCTCGGCATAAATTTGACCGTAAGGGAAGAAGAAGCGGATCTTCAGGGCACTTGGCTTTACGAGGAAAAGAAGAGAAAGGGCTTGGTTGAGAAAGACGGAGGCGATCGGTCGGCGATTGCAATCAAGTATACGGCTGGAGGTGGGCTAACTCTTGATGGTGCCGATTACTACTGGTTCTTTACTAAGCTCATGATTGGTACGGTCGTCCTTTTTGTTCCTTTCGCAATGTATTATAAACCAAGAACCTATCTGCACGGAGAAGATGAGAATGCGGTTAGCTGAGACCCCTTGATTAAGCCAATTTCCCCTCAGGGCGAGAAGAAGGGGCTCCCGGTCAACTGATCCTGATATCAGTGACGTGGGCGCAACTTTCCAGTTTCCGGATCTTTGCCAGAATCTTCTTTCTGGAAAGCCCGAGCTCCTGCTTGACCGGACCGCTCGCGGTCTTGATGAAGAGAGTTCCCGTGGACTCGTTAAGGCTATCGGGGGCGCATTTGCCGGCAAAGCCCACCCCGACGATCTTGTGCCAGTTTTCCGAGATGGTTTGCTCGGGTGAGCTTTCCTCCCCGATGCCCCAGTTCTCCCAAGCTTTCTCGACCGCTTCCCTCATCGTCATGGGCATGGCTTCCTTTTGCGGGTCGGCCGCGATGGGCAACTCGAGAAAATCGGCTACCAGGGCTCGTTCCATGCGGGAATTCCTTTTCAACCTTCGGGCGGTCAGTTGGGAGGGTTGGCAAGAAAGGACTTCATTTGGCCGAGGATAGGCGCTAAGAAGCATAGATCGAACATATTCTACAACCCGATACCAAAAAACCGCTCATTCAATGATTATCAAACCCAGAATCAAGGGATTCGTCTGCATTACCGCCCATCCTTCCGGTTGCCTGGCCAACCTGCGCGATCAAGTCGAGGTTGCCTTGAGCAACAAGGTCGAGGGCGAGGGAAAGCCCAAGAGAGTTCTGGTCGTGGGAGCGTCTACGGGCTATGGCTTGGCTTCCCGCGTAAGCGCCGCCTTTTCCGCAGGGGCCGATACCATGGGGGTTTATTTCGAGAGGCCCCCCAAGGGCGAAAAGACTGCCAGCGCGGGGTTCTACAACTCGGCCGCCTTTTGCAAGCTGGCGACGGAGGCGGGCCTTTCCGCCGTAGACGTAAACGGGGATGCCTTTTCGAACGAATGCAAGGAGGAGGTCGTGAAACGGGCCAAGGAGACGGGAGGCCCCTTCGACCTGGTCGTCTACAGCCTGGCCTCGCCCCGCCGGACGGACCCGGCGGATGGCAATACCTACCGGGCCTGTCTCAAGCCGATCGGGGCCGTATACAAGAACAAGACACTCGATACCGACCGAAAGGAGGTCAAGGAGGTTACCATCGATCCCGCCAGCGAGCAGGAGGTAGCCGACACCCGCAAGGTCATGGGCGGAGAGGATTGGGAAGCGTGGACCGATCTTCTGCTGGCGGAGGGCTTGCTTGCTCCGGGTTGCCTAAACCTTGCCTATTCCTACATCGGGCCGGAGGTGACTTGGCCCATTTACCGGAACGGGACCATAGGCAAAGCCAAGGAGCACTTGGAGGACTCGGCCTCCGCGAT
>DLRY01000028.1:137417-168900 GCA_002500665.1 Opitutia bacterium UBA7876 | reverse complement strand
CCGGTCGTTCCCCTGTACGTTTCCATGCTTTTCAAGATCATGGGAGAGCTGGGAACCCACGAGGGTTGCATCGAGCAGACCAGCAGGCTTTTCAGCGATCGTCTGTATGGTTCCAAGGAAGGAATCGAGCTGGATGACAAGGGAAGGATCAGGTTGGACGACTGGGAGATGGAACCGAAGGTCCAGAGCCGTATCGTGGAGCTTTGGCCCCAGATCTGCACGGAAAACCTGCGGGAACTGACCAGCTTCGACAAGTATCAGAAAGATTTCCTCAGCCTTTTCGGATTCGGTCATCCGTCGGTGGACTACGAGGCGGAGGTCGACCCCGAAAACCCCTACTAAGGCTTTTCGATCCAGTGCAGGACGGGAGACTCGCCCGAGTCGCTCCCAGGTAGGGTCTGCGAGATCCAGGAACTTGACCTTATCAGTTCGGCCACCGCGGCTTCCTCGTCCTTCCCTCCGGCGTGTCCACGGTAGCACAGGACGCTCATGACTCCTCCCGAAGCCAGCCATTCATAGCCTTTACGCAAGGCCGATACGGTGGATTCCTTCCTCGTGGTCACTTCCTTGTTGCCCTTGGGCAGGTAGCCGAGGTTGAACACGACGGCCCTCAGGTTCCCTTTCTCCTTAACTGGCAGGAAAAGCTCGATTCGGGAATGACATCCCTGATGAATGAGGAGGCGTTCATCCATGTGACTTTCATGCAGGAGAACTCGGGTATTCCGAATGGCTTCTTCTTGGAGATCGATGGCGTGTACCGTTCCGGACGGGCCCACCAGGCGGGCGAGAAAGAGGGAGTCGAGCCCATTGCCCGCAGTGGCGTCGAGGCAGGAGTCGCCCGGGCCAACCGCCTTGGCCAGACGACGATGGACTTCCTCGACCAGCCGCGCCTTCACGGGCGGGCAAAGCGACCCAGGACCGCCTCAAGCGGGAGGGGCCGGTTGTTAAGGAGGAAATCGCGCATCCTCCTGGCGTAGAAAGCAAGGGTGGTCGCTCCCCTTGAGCCAAAGCCGTTGAAAAGGTGCATCCTGTGGTTTTCCCAGTGTCTTCCGATAATGGGGTTACGGTCCCGCGTTCCCGAGCGCACCCCACTGAGATGGTCGGCCACCTCGAGCAGACCTGACGGAACGAAGTTCAGTCCTTGCAGGATCTCATCTTTTCCCTCGTTCGTGGGCCCGGACTCGAGGCTTTCGTGCTTCCAGGTCGATCCGGCAAGGCTTCCTTTGGGATCGTCCGGGATAATCCATTTACCGTTGCTTGCGGCGATGGGAAGAGCGGTATGAAGGCACAGAATCTCGCCTTGAGCGGGAGCAAAGGGAAGATCGCCGAACCATGGGTTGCTGGTTACGCGGAATCCTTCGCAGAAAACGATCTTCTCCGCATGGGGCCATTCCTCCTCCGCGAATGCGCCGTCCAGCCAGCAGTCATTCTGCCGGAGTTTTTCCTCCGAGTGTCGGAGGAAACCAGAGACGTCCAGTTGCCGGGCAAGGTGAATTCCACCTCCGAAGGGGGCATCAAGGCCGAGACTTTTGTAGTCCCCGGGAGGCCGAGTCTTGGGGCCATACGGCAGGAGGTCGGGTGTCTTTGACTTTTTCAGCCACAATTCCCTTTGCTCCGAGGAGGTGAGGATACGATGGAGGGATAGTTCGGGCTGAAGAGAACGCCCCAGCTCTTCCTCGAAGGGCCGGAAGAATCGCTCGTTCGCCATCAGGCATTCTTCCATGTGGAGGGGGACGTTGAACTTCGGGCCGATGAGAGGATTGACCAGACCGGCCGCGACCTTGCTGGCGGAGTGGGGGAGGGTGGCCTCGAGGACCACCACCCGCTTCCCACTGTGCAGAAGAAGGTGGGCTAAAACGGAACCGGCCAGTCCATGGCCGACGATAAGGAAGTCGATCACGTCCCCGAATCAATCCCTCATCCCCTTTCGAGTTGCGAGCAAATTCTTTCCATGACAGGATCGTGGTAATGAAAGCAACTTCCCAAATCCCCGTTTTTGTGCTTTCGATTGCCTTTCTCTCCGCCCTCGTTTTTCTGGTCCGCTTTCTGGTCGAAACCGGCCCCCTCCCCCTCAAGGGCCCCTCGCGACCTATATCCGCGCAACCGGAAGATCGTGGCAAAAGTGAGGCTTCCCGGGCCCTCCCTCTCCCCCCGAAGCGTGATTCGGATGAGTTTCCAGCTTTCCCTGACCTGGCGGAGGAGCTTCTCGTGCAGAGTTTGGCCGGATCGGAGGTCCTGCGCGACTTGACCCTTGGTTTTTCGAGCAGCGAGAAAATGAATCTGTTCCTGGCCGGGGCCGAGAAAAACGGGATTCACGTCCTTGGGTCGATCCCCGAACTCGCATCCGTCCGTGTTCGTTTCCGCGACGTCTCCAAGGGCTTGCGCTATGTGGACGATCCCGAATGGAAGGGCGAGGTTTCCCCGCAGTACAATTATCCCGTTCATCAGCCGCAACTGCCGAGGGCCGAGTCCCTGGAGGGCGAGAAGGGCTTTGCCGATGGCGCCCCGGACTGGCTTGGTGCATCCGAGGACCGAGCCGACTGGGGAAAGGGAATCAAGGTAGCCGTACTAGATTCAGGGGTGGACCTTTCCCATCCCGCCCTGCAGGATGCGGACCTCAAGGAGCTTTCCCTGCTTGAGGGCGAGCCTCCAGCACCCGGGCACGGTACGGCGGTCGCCTCGATTATCGCCGGCAATTCGGAGGGACTCAAAGGCTTGGCTCCCGCTGCGTCCATTCTTTCCATCCGGGTTCTGAATGAAAAGGGAGAGGGGGATTCCTTCACCGTTGCAGAAGGAATCGTCCATGCGGTGGACCAAGGGGCCGACGTCATTAACCTCAGCCTGGGAGGGGAGTCCTCCAGCGCACTCCTCGAGCACGCGGTCGGTTACGCTAGGTCCAAGGGGGTGGCGATCGTTGCGGCGGTCGGTAACGAAGGGACTCGTGGCGTGGCTTTTCCTGCCCGCTACGAAGGAGTGATCGGGGTAACCTCCATTGATGCGAAGGGGAGCGCTTCCGCCTTTTCCAATTATGGCGAGGGCGTCGATTTGGCGGCGCCGGGGGTGGACGTGTACTCGGCTTGGGAGGAGGAGGGAATCGTATCCTTCAGTGGTACGTCGACTGCATCCGCCTTCGTCGCAGGAGCCCTGGCGGCGGAGTTATCCAAAAACCCGACCTTGCCCCGCGAGCAGGTAGTGGATCTTCTCTACGAGTTTGCCAACGAGTCAGAAAAACCAGGCTTCGATGAGTTCACGGGGCATGGCGTGCTCAACGTCGGAAGGGTGGATAACCGGTTCGATCCCTATGTTGCGGATGCGGCCATCGTGGGCTATTATTTCGACCCTGCGCAACTGCGAGAGGAATCCGTCCCTTTTCTTGTCAGCGTCCAGAACCAGGGGACCTTGTGGCTCAAGAACGTCGAACTGGAAGTCGACTTGATGGGGAAGACCAGGAAATTCATGCTTAGTGACCTGAACCCTGGAGAGGTCAAAAGCGAGCGGCTCTTTCTCGAATCCGGTCCGGGGAGGGAGGGGGTGCGCATCCAGTCCCGTCTGCGGGTTCTCGAAAGGGAGGATGCAAACCCCGTAAACAACGTCCGGGCGAGCACCATCACTCTACCTTCGAAATAAGCGGAAGCGATCCTAAGCTGCGTCTCTTTTCTTGCCCGTCTGGATGGGCGTGACCTTGGCCTTGGACTTGCCTTTGACCACGCCGGCGTTGATCACGACCTTGACCGGTTCATCGATCGTTGGCAGGTCGTACATGACGTCCAGCATGATGGTCTCCATGATGGAACGCAGGGCCCGGGCTCCCGTCTTCATCTCAAGGGCCTGATCGGCAATGGCCTGGATGGCTTCACGGGTGAAATGAAGATGGGCCCCTTCCATGAGGAATAACTTGCGGTACTGCTTGAGGAGAGAATTCTTGGTGTCCTTGAGTATCTTGACCAGTTCCTTACGACTCAATTCCTCGAGGACGGAAAGCACGGGTAGTCGACCGATGAACTCGGGGATGAGCCCATACTTGACCAAGTCCTCGGGACGAACCTCAGCCAGCAACTCTTGGGCATCCCGGGGTGCTTCCGCGGAATAGCCAAGCATCCGGTTTCCGGTCCGTTGCTCGACAATCTGGTCGAGGTCGACGAAAGCGCCCCCGCAGATAAAGAGAATGTTCGAGGTGTCCAACTGGATGTATTCCTGGTTGGGGTGCTTGCGCCCTCCTTGGGGAGGGACGTTGCAAATGGTGCCCTCGAGGATCTTGAGGAGGGCCTGCTGGACTCCTTCGCCGGAAACGTCGCGGGTGATTGACACGTTTTCGGTCTTGCGACCGATCTTATCGATCTCGTCGACGTAAATGATCCCGCACTGGGCCTTCTCGACATTCTGGTCGGCCGACTGTAGGAGCCTGAGGACGATATTCTCGACGTCGTCCCCGACGTAGCCAGCCTCCGTCAGGGTGGTTGCATCGGCTATGGCGAAAGGCACGTCGAGCATGCGGGCAAGGGTTCGGGCCAGGTAGGTCTTTCCGCTCCCAGTGGGACCGAGCAGAAGGACGTTGCTCTTCTCGATCTCGACGTCCTCGAGCTCGTCCGAGATAAATTGGTTGGGTTGATCTTCCGACCCCCCGATTCCCAGTTCGGAGGCGAGCCGCTTGTAGTGGTTGTGGACCGCTACGGAAAGAACTTTCTTGGCGTGTTCCTGCCCGATGACGTGTTCGTCGAGGAAGGCCTTGATGACACTGGGCTTCTGGAGGTTGAAGACGGGCTTTTCACCCGTTGCGGTGGCCGCTGCGGTTGGCTTTTCCCCAAGTTCGCGGTCGATGATGGTCTTGCATACCCGGACGCAGGAGTCGCAGATGAATACGCTGGCCGGACCAGCGATCATCTTCTTTACCTCCCCCTGTGGCTTTCCACAGAAGGAGCAAAAGTTGATCTTGGTCGCCTTGGCCATCTCGAAGTTGTTCCTAGTCGCTTGGCTTCTGCGAAATGACCTCGTCTACGAGACCGTATTCCTTGGCTTCCTCGGCGGACATGTAATAGTCGCGGTCGGAGTCCTTTTCCAGTTGCTCGATCGTTTTGCCGCTGTGCTTGGAGAGAATCTCGTTGATGGTCCGGCGCCAGCGCAGGATTTCCTTCGCTGCGATGGAGATGTCCGAAGTCTGGCCTCCCGCGCCACCGCTGGGCTGGTGGATCATAACCCTGCTGTTGGGTAGCGCAAAGCGCTTGCCCGGGGTGCCGGCGGAAAGGAGAACGGTGCTCATGCTGGCGGCCATACCTATGCAGTAGGTCGATATGTCGCACTGCATGAAGTTCATGGTGTCGTAGATGGCCATGCCGTCGGAAACGCTGCCCCCGGGGGAATTGATGTAGACGTTGATGTCCTTTTTGGGGTCTTCCATTTGCAGGAATAGGAGCTGCGCGATGATGGAGTTGGCGACGTAGTCGTCGATCGGCGTGCCCACGAAGACGATTCGGTCGCGAAGCAAGCGACTGTAGATGTCCCAAGCCCGCTCCTGGCGGCCTTCTCGTTCGTAGACGTAGGGAAGTGGTAAGTATGCGCCCATGGTTGTTTTTTTAATAAGTTGTTGATCTAGTCCGTCTTCTTCTCGTCGCTTTCGACAACCTTCTCCTTGCCCTTGGATGCGACGAGTTCGAGAGTCTTGTCGTAGAGAATGTCCTCCCTGAGCCGGCTTATGCGGGCCCGGTCCTGAGAAAGTTCCTTAACGTAGGCTTGCGGATCCACCCTTCGCATCATGGCTTCCCGGGTGGCGGCCTGAGCCAAATCCTCGTTGCTCACCTCAACCTTTTCCTCCTCTGCGATCTTGCCCAGCACAAGGGTCAGTTTGACCCGGGCACGGCCCTGAACTTGAGATTCGTTCCATAGTTCGTCCCGCTTGGCTTCGATGTCCTCCTGCTTGGCTCCCTGCTGGGCCGCTCTTTGAATGCGTTGCTCGAAGATGGTCTTGGATTCGTCCTCAACTGCTTGCTGCGGTAAGGGGAAATCGGGCAATTCGAGAATTTTCTGGGTGGCCTGGGCCCTCTTGCCGTCGACGTTTTCCCTTTCCTTTCTCATCTCCAAGTCCTTCCTGATCTTGTCCTTCAGGTCGTTCAGACTCTCGGCCTTTAAGGCCTCCAGGAAAGACTCGTCCTCCGGGTCGGGAGCTTTTTTCTCACGGACCTCGTGGATTTCAAGGGAGTAAATCACCTTTTTCCCGGCAAGGGGGGCGAGCTCGAAATCTTCTTCAAATTCGGCCTCCACTTCCTTTTTTTCATCCTTCGACATGCCTAGGACTCCCTTGGAAATGGCATCGACGCCCAGTCCCTTGGGTTGACCGGCTTCCTCCCAGGTGTTGCTTTGCTTACCATACATCGGCTTGTCCGGGAGAAGATCGGCAACTGGAGACCCATCGAGAGATCCCTCGTAGGAACACTTTACGAAGTCCCCCTCGGCGACGGCCCGGTCGACCTCCTCGAATGAAGCCCGTTGGTCCCGGAGAGAATCAAGTTCCTTATCCACGTCTTCGTCAGAGACCTCGGTCGGGTGAACGGTCAACTCGAATGCCTCGTAATCGGGAAGGTCGAAGTCCGGTTCCACGTCGACGGTGATTTCGACCGTGGCGGGCGTATCCGTCGCCACTTCCCCTGCATCCACCTTGAGGATGGAGTAAACCTTGATGTCCTTGTGCTCGAGCACCGCCTCGTAAGCGGTTGTGGAAACCTTACGGTTGAGCTCCTCCTGCATTTCCTTGGAGTATCTTTTGCGAATGACCTGGGGAGGAGCCTTGCCCTTCCTGAAGCCGGGAACGTTGGCCATACGGCCGAATTCCCTGCACACTTGATTCTCCTGCTCGGAGACTTCTTCGGAGTCAAAGGTGACTAGTGCGACCTTGCGGGCGTCTCCCGCTTCCTTGATTTCTACGTTCACGATATTTGGAGGCTTGGTAAGTAGTTCTGGGGCAGGGGTAGAGACCCGTTGACGGAACCATCCCCATGAAAGGACCATGATGTAGTAAAATACCCTCGCGGTCAACGAGAATAAGGGGTTTTCAGGCAGTTAGTTTCTCGGTTTCCAAGGGCTTAGCCGAACGCCTTCGACGAGCCCTTCCACATCGCTTAGTTCCCTTAGCGAGGAACGGATGCCGGCCGGTGAGAAGTCCTTGATCTGAACGATGCATTCGCGGGTGGCCTCATTGCGGCCGATGATCCTGAAGCGATCTTCGTCCAGGGCCTTTTCCAGCCTTTGCTCGCTGACGCCCGGGACAAGGGCAAGGTAAAGCTCGGAAGCCCGGTAGCAGTCATAAACGGAAGGATTGGGGTTTTTCTCGACCAGGATGAAAAGGCGCTCGGAGCGGAACGACCCTGCCGTCTCGATGACCCATTTCATGCTGGAGGTCACCGGCGGAACGAGTGACACGGAATCATTTCGGTCGAAATAGATCACGATCCCGTTTGGAATAATGCTGGTAACAGCCTCAGGCAGAGGGGCGAAAGGCTTGCCCTCTGATGCAGTGAGCAGAGAATCGTAGTTTCCGGGACGGTTGCTGGAGCGTTCCTCCTTCTCTTCCAAGGCGTAGCGAAAAAGCATGGAAGAGCAGGCGACGCCGATCGCGATGCCGATCCAGATGGACAGGGTTCTTTCCCTCTTGCTTATGGCCATGTAAAGATTCGTTGTAGAATGAGGAGTAATGAGGTAAGGCAAGTTCATGCTATCTGCAAGCGTTGAGGTTCGGGTCCGTTACCAGGAGACCGACAAGATGGGCATCGTCTACCACGCCAACTACTTCACTTGGTTCGAGGCCGCCCGGATTGAACTACTGGACCTGATGGGGTGCCCTTATTCCTCCCTCGAGAAGGATGGCTTCTACCTGCCGGTCCTGAGCTGTCGGGCTGATTTTCTTTCCCCTGCCCATTTTGACGACCGTCTCACAGTCCGAGTGGAAATCAAGAATCTTCCCCTTGTTCGTATCGAGGCAGGGTATGAGGTCCTGAGGGAAGAAGAGGTTCTTGTAACTGGGGAAACGACCCATGCCTTCGTCTCGGCGGAGGGCAAGGTGGTACGTCCTCCATCCGATTTCGTGGAGAAGGCGAATCGTTTCGCCGGGCTCTAGGCAGAGGAAGGGTTTTCCTCGTAGGATCGCGTGATGAGGTCGGCGACGGCCTTGGTCGAGCGCATCTCGGTCGATATGACCTTGTCGGCTTGCAGGTAGACGGATTCCCTCTTCTTGAGCAAATCGGTGATTTCGGAAAGGGGATCGGAAACCTGCAGAAGTGGGCGCCTCGGGTTATCGCGGGTTCTCTCGTAGATGGTCTGCGGTTCGGCCCACAGGGCAAAGACCAATCCTCTCTCCTTTAGTTGAACGAGCATTCCCTCGGGCACGGGGAGGCCTCCTCCGCAGGAGACGAGGCAACCACATCCGGGATGACCTTGGAGGATGAACGCTCTTTCCTTTTCGCGGAAGGCGTCTTCACCTTCGCGCTCGAAAATAGCCGCAACATCGAGGCCGGTTGCCTTCTCGATTTCTCGGTCCGAGTCGAGGAAGCGCAGGCCCAGTTTGTCCGCGGCCAGTTCGCCGGCCGAGGTCTTGCCCGTCCCCATGAAGCCGATCAGGTAAAGATTCGGCTTGCGAGGGTCTGTTTCTTGTGGATCCAAGGGAAACTTCGGTTGTCTTCTATAAGTGCTTGCGAACGAAAGCAACAAAGAGGATAATGACAAGATGAATAATGACTCCTCTGAAGTCTCGGTAAAGGGAGTGATGCCTACTTCCAATGGCTGCGCCATCTTTCTGGGCAACGACGAAAAGACCTTCGTCATCTACGTTGATCCCGCCATCGGGAATGCGATCAATATGACGATGAACCAAGTAAAGAAGGAAAGGCCGCTCACGCACGACCTGATCGGACTGATTCTCAAGGGACTGGAAACTTCCATCGAGCGAGTCCTCATCAACGACGTCGACGAGGGCACTTTCTTCGCCCGCATCATCCTCCGAATGGAGAACGAGCTGGGGAAGAAAATCATTGAGCTGGACGCTCGTCCGAGCGACTCCATCGTTCTGGCCCTGCAGATGAAGCAGCCAATTCACGTGGCCCAGAAGGTCCTGGACAACGTGGAGGACATGTCCGAGATTCTCGAGCGCATCCTCCGCAAGCAGGACTAAGGCCGTTTCCCAGAGCGAAATGCCGTGATTTCGGCTCAGAAATCATCCCTTGCCTCGAATCTTCCCCAATCCATGGTCGCGGGCGATTGGCCGACCGCCTTGGCTCCCATGCAAGACGTTACCGGCCTGCCTTTCATGAAGGTGGTGGCTCGACGGGGAAGTCCGGATTTCTTCTTTACCGAGTTCATCCGGGTGCACGCCCACTCCCGGGTCGATCCGGAAATCCTTTCGTCCATAACGGAAAATCCGGGCGGGCGACCGGTTTTTGCTCAGTTGATCGGGGAAAACCTCGAGGACTTGCGCAGGGTAGCCCGCGAGGTCAACGCCCAGCCAATTGCCGGAATCGACCTTAATCTGGGTTGTCCGGCTCCCCGGGTCTACCGCAAGAACGTGGGTGGAGGCCTCCTGCGTGAGCCCGACAAGATAAGACGGATTCTAGACGTTCTTTCCGAGGAGGCGACCTCCCTCCTCTCAGTCAAGATGCGAATCGGATTCGAGGACGATGGCTTTTTCGGGGATATTCTCGAGATCATCGAGGAAAGCGCAGTCGGTCTGGTGAGCGTTCACGCAAGAACCGTCAAGGGTGGCTATGAGGCCGCTCCGAGTTACCCTCACGTTGCCCGTGCCGTAGAGAATCTTTCGTGCCCGGTTCTTCTGAACGGAAGCGTGGACACCTGTAGGGACGCTCTTCGCCTGCGGGAAAAGACAGGAGCCCATGGCGTCATGGTGGGACGCTCGGCCATTCGCAACCCATGGATTTTTAGGCAGATCAGGGAAATGCAGTCCGGTTCGCCAGTCTTCCGGCCCAAGATGGGAGACTTGTTCAGGTACTTTGAGGATCTCTTCAATGCTCTGGCCAAGCCCGGCATCTCCGAGAAAGGCCATGTCGGGAGGATGAAGAAATTCCTCAACTTCGTGGGTCTCTCGGTGGACGCCGGGGGCGAATTTCTATACGCGATGAGGAGATCGCGGACCCGGGATGAGCTTTTCCTCGTTTGCGAGCGCTTCATGATCTTGGAAGGACGGGAGCAAATGGATTTTCCCCTCGAACCC
The DNA here is from genome assembly GCA_002500665.1 of Opitutia bacterium UBA7876. Taxonomy (GTDB): domain Bacteria; phylum Verrucomicrobiota; class Verrucomicrobiia; order Opitutales; family Seribacteraceae; genus Seribacter. The sequence goes on along the minus strand of DLRY01000028.1, from coordinate 158,693 downwards.
TTCGAGGGGCTTGCTTCGCGAAAGGGCAAACCGGTCTTGGAAAGGGGGAGGGCGTGAGCATACACTCCCTCCGACTTAGTTTGGTCGCGATTTTGCGGGACTGGTGGGCGGCGATGGCCGCCGCTTTTTCGACCTACGGCTTTTTGCTTGCCGCGCAGCCTCCTAGGGAATCGGCCGAGTCGGCCTATTTCTTTTTGTTTCCCTGTCTGCTCTGGTTTTATTTTCGGCCTGGTTTGCGCAAAGTCGCGGTTGCGTTCTTTCTTGCCGGTTGCGCCTATCACGTCGCCCTGGTCGGCTGGATCAGGCACGTAACCCCTTCCGGTATGGCGGGGGCGGCATTCCTGCTTGCCCTCTACAACCTGCCGTGGTTTCTGCTTGCCCGAAGGTTGCTTCCCAGGGCTCTTGAAGCGGGCTTCGCTGAAAGGCTTTTCACCATGTCGGCTCTCTCCGCGGCTTGGGTTGCGATCGAGTGGGCCCGGTGCCAGTTTACCCTAGGTTTTCCTTGGTGTCCCTTGTCCGTTACGCAATGGGAGAGACCCGCCATTCTCCAGACCTTGCCATGGACGGGGGCGTGGAGCGTCTCCTTCTTTCTGGTTTTCTTCAACTTGTCTCTGGCTTCCTACGTACATCACCTGCTGGTGCGCAGGAGGAAACGCACGGGGGGCGTCCTTTCGTCCCTTTGCCCGGATCTATATGCGGGCATCCTCCTCCTGACGGTCATGGTGAGCCCGTTTTTCCTCGCAGATCACGGAGGGACAGAAGGTGACTCCATGAAGGTGAAGGTGGGCGTTTGTCAGCCCTACCTAAAGAATAAATGGGAGGGAGACAACGCGGCCCTGCACAAGGACGTCCTTAGGAGGCAGACTCGATTCCTGTCCCTGATGACGCCCGACCTGATCGTCTGGCCCGAGGCTTCCACTCCTTATTCCATCAATCGAGACCCCATCTGGGTCGAGGAGCTCGCCCGGGAAGCGGGCGTCCCCTTGCTCGTCGGGGCGGTTGTGAGGGAGGAGGAAGCCTCCTACAACACAATCTCGAGGGTCTCGCCGGCACAAGGGCTCTCCCCCGAGGCCTACTCCAAGCGGGTGCTGGTTCCATTCGGAGAATACGTGCCCTATCCCTTCCAATGGATTCCGGGCTTGCGCAGGATGGTAGGCCCGGTAGGCAGCTTCGGTACGGGCAAGGATCCTTTTTCCTTTACCCTTGATGACGGTCGGGGTAACCCCTACGAGGTCGGCTCTCTCGTTTGCTATGAGGATATTTTTCCCGAACTGGTCAGGGAGAGCGTCCGCCATGGGGCCGACTTTCTCTTCGTTACCACCAATGACGCCTGGTTCGGCGAGGAAGGTTGTCCCTATCAACACGCGGCTCATTCCGTCCTGAGAGCAGTGGAGAACGGTATTCCCGTCCTCAGGTGCGGCAATGCGGGGTGGTCCGGCTGGATTGATCCTCGAGGGTATCGACGTTCCGTTCTCATGGATGAGAGCGGAAGCATTTTCTTCGAGGGAGCTTCCATCCTGGAGATGCAATTTTCAGGATCAAATGGAGTTCCCCGCAAAGGCTACACTGATTTTTTTATCTGGTTTTGTATCGGATTCACTCTTTGGACGCTTTACCGTCTTCGGAAATCCCCCGTTTACAATAGTTTGTAGTTGTCGAAACCCCCTCCTCAAAGCTATCATGAGGGTTATGGAATCCAATACGGGGATGGTAGATTACGAGGCTTTGATCCAGCAGATTCAGCGGAACCTTCCGACCCTGCCGATCATCGTCAACGAGCTCACGAATATCTTGGAGAATCCGGACACTTCCACCCAGCAGGTGGAAGAGGTTATGGTTACCGATCAGTCGATTTGTACCCGCATCCTGAGGATCGCGAATACCACTTTCTACCGGGGTAACCGGGAAAAAGTCACCGATGCCAACGAGGCCATCGGTGCCCTTGGGTTCGACAAGATCAAGGACGTCATCCTCACGACGTCGGTCTTTAAGGTCTTTGCAGGCAAGGAGTCTGCGGAACAGAGGTTTTCCCTTGAGGGCCTCTGGAAGCACAGCATGGGGGTCGCGGCCGCTTCCCGGGCCATTGCCAAGTATCTCGGAAGGTCTTGGCACGAGACGGCCTATACCTGCGGGCTGGTTCACGACATCGGCAAGGTGGCCCGCTTCAAGCTCGATGAGGACAACAACGACAACCTTTTCCTGCTCGACTCACAGACTGCCCTCGATCAGAAGATCAACTTTTTCCAGGCGGAACTATCCAACGGCAGTCCGAGGCACGACTACCTGGGATACTTGATCTGCAGGCACTGGGGACTTTCCGGTGCCGTGGAGGGTGTCGTTCGATGGCACCACGAGCCCAACCCCGACAAGAGACAGAAAGTACGCCTCGATTCTGATACCAGCGACTTGATCGACCTGGTCATCGTGGCGAACTGGATCGTGAACGACCTTGAGTTCGGCTTCAGTGGACATGAAGCTGCGGATACTCCTTCCGATGCCCTCTTGGCCCGCCTTCGCATCGATCACCTAGGCAAGGTTATCGAGGACGTCCGCAGTGAACTCGAGTTGACCGAAGATTTCTGCGGGATCCTCGAGAATGCCTAGCCTGAGCCCTTCGGTCACTCGTTCCTGCGTCGCTTCCCTCAGGCAAGGGCTTCCCTCGTTGAGTGCCGGCTAACTTTTCACTTAAAGCCTTGCCATTTTCGGAGCATTCTTCATTTCATGTTCTCTCTTTCAAGATATACCTAACTTACAAATACCACGTAAATGTCTACTAAAATTGGAATTAATGGTTTCGGTCGCATTGGCCGTCTGGTTTTTCGCGCACTCGTCGACCAAGGATTGCTTGGCAATGAGTTCGAGGTCGTCGCCATCAACGACTTGGTCCCCTCCGACAACTTGGCCTATCTTCTTAAGTACGATTCTACTCAGGGTCGCTTTAATGGGACGGTCGAGGCTCCTTCCGAGGATTCTCTGGTCGTCAACGGGCAGGAAATTCGCTGCCTGGCCCTCCGTGAGGGTCCTGCCGCTCTTCCTTGGGGCGAGCTAGGGGTCGACGTGGTTATCGAGTGTACGGGCTTGTTCGTGGCCAAGGAACTGGCCGCCGGTCATATTGAGGCGGGAGCCAAGAAAGTGATCATTTCCGCACCCGCCAAGGGCGATGTTCGCACCATTGTACTGGGTGTCAACGACGGTGACCTTACGGCCGAGGACGACGTGGTCTCCAACGCTTCCTGTACCACCAACTGCTTGGCCCCCATCGTCAAGGTCGTGCTGGAAAATTTCGGGATCGTGGAAGGTCTCATGACGACCGTTCACGCCTACACAGCGACCCAGAAACCAGTGGACGGGCCTTCGGTCAAGGACTGGAAGGGTGGCCGTGGCGCCGCCATCAACATCATTCCCTCCACCACCGGCGCGGCCAAGGCGGTGGGTCTCGTCCTACCGCAGGTGCAGGGCAAGCTGACGGGAATGGCTTTCCGCGTTCCGACCCCCACGGTTTCGGCAGTCGACTTGACCGTCAAGACCGAGCAACCCACCAGCTACGAGGCGATCTGCGCCAAGATGAAGGAAGCCTCAGAGGGTTCCCTAAAAGGGATTCTCGGCTACACGGAGGACGAGGTGGTTTCTTCAGACTTCATTCATTGCCCGGACTCCTCCATCTTTGATGCCGGGTCCGGGATGGGGTTGAGCGATACCTTCTTCAAGCTCGTGTCCTGGTACGACAACGAGTGGGGGTACAGCAACCGTTGCGTCGACCTTCTGAAGAGGGTCTCCGCCTTTCTCTGATTCAATCGAAGACCCCAATCTTTAATCGGCAAGGGAGGGAATTCCTTCCCGGAATCTTCCAAGCACAGTAAGCCATGCCCAAGGTAAAGACCATTGACGACGTAGAACTTGAGGGTAAGCGCGTATTCGTCCGTGTGGATTTCAACGTTCCGCTCGATCCGGACGGAACCATCACCGACGAGACTCGTATCAACGCCGCCCTTCCCACCATCCGCAAACTGATCTCGGAAGGCGCCCGGGTGATCCTGGCCAGCCATCTGGGCCGTCCCAAGGGGGAACGCGTTGGCTCGATGAGCCTGGCCCCCGTCGCCAGATCCTTGGCCGATAAGCTCTCCATTCCAGTACTTTTTCTTGATGATTGCGTGGGAGAGGGGATCGTAGATGCGGTCGGGGCCCTCGATAACGGGCAGGTCGTCCTGTTGGAGAATCTCCGCTTCCATTCCGGTGAGACGGATAACGATCCGGCTTTCGCCGGTCAGTTGGCCTCCTTGGCCGACCTTTACGTCAATGATGCCTTCGGTACCGCTCACCGGGCTCATGCCTCGACCTACGGCGTGGCCGAGCTTTTGCCGGAGAAGGTTTCCGGCTATCTCATCGAGAGAGAGCTTGAATTTCTCGGAGGGAAGACGGAGAGCCCGGAGCGGCCTTTCGTTGTGATCCTGGGCGGAGCCAAGGTGAGCGACAAGATAACCGTCATCGACAAGCTGATCGACAAGGCGGACGTCATCATCATCGGAGGCGCCATGGCATACACCTTTGCCCTCGCTAACGGCAAGACCGTGGGGGACAGCCTGTCCGAGCCGGACAAGGTGGATCTCGCCAAGGCGGCCCTCGCCAAAGCGGAAGCCAAAGGGGTCCGCTTTCTTTTGCCCATCGATACGCTGGTCACGGATTCCCTCGATTTCGGTTCCAAGACCTTGGGAGAGGTCAAGATCGTCGAGGGGGATATCGAGGATGGCTGGGAAGGGGTGGACGTAGGTCCCAAGACCGCAGATATCTACGCGGCCGAAGCCGCCGTTGCCGGAACCGTTCTGTGGAACGGCCCCATGGGAGTTTTTGAGATCGAGGGCTCCAGCAAGGGTACCTTTGCCATCGCCAAGGCGGTCTCGGAGGGCTCGGGAATCTCCATCATAGGCGGGGGCGACTCCGTCAAGGCAATTAACCAGAGTGGCTACGGGGACCAAGTCACCTTCATGAGCACCGGGGGAGGAGCTTCCCTGGAGTTTCTCGAGGGCAAGGACCTTCCGGGCGTCTCGGTTCTGGATCAATCCTAACAACCAATCAAAATCCTTTCATCATGTCTCGCAAGTACCTCATCGCCGGAAACTGGAAAATGAACAAGACGGCCAGCGAGGCCGCCGATCTGATTAGGGAAATCCATGCCGCGGTGGGTTCCCAGACCACCGTCCAGGTTTGCGTCTGCCCACCCTTCACCTCTCTTGCCGCCGCCTCCGAGCTGGTTGAGCAAAGCGAGATCATTCTCGGGGCCCAGGATATGAGCCCCCACGCCTCCGGAGCCTACACCGGGGAGATTTCTGCCGAGATGCTGCGCGACCTCTATGTCGGCTTCGTTATCCTCGGCCATAGCGAGAGGCGCCAGTACTACGGGGAAACCAACCAGTCCGTAAATGCGAAGGTTCTTGCCGCGGTCCAGAACAACCTCAAGCCCATCTATTGTATTGGCGAGACCCTCGAGGAGCGGGAGGCCGGGCAAACCTTGGAAGTCGTCCGCTCCCAAGTCCGTGAGGGTTTGGAAAACTTTCCCGCCGCCTCGGTGGAGAACCTAGTCTTGGCCTACGAGCCGGTCTGGGCTATTGGCACCGGCAAGACGGCAACCGATGAGATGGCCCAGGAGGTCCACGCAGACATCAGGAAGGTCCTCGTGGAGTTGTTTGGCGAAGGACCCGGGGCTTCGGTGCGCATCCTCTACGGGGGATCCATGAAGCCAGAGAATGCGGCCGGCCTGCTTGCCCAACCAGACGTGGACGGCGGGCTGATCGGCGGCGCATCGCTCACTTCCCGCGCCTTCTCGGGTATCGTGGAAGCGGTCCTGGAAGCCTGATTTTCCAGAGGATCAAAGGTCGGCCAAGACCTCCGCGGGGTGGTCCTTAGCCTTGACCTTGTGGTAGGCCTTTAGGATTTTGCCCGACTCGTCTACGAGGAAGGACATGCGGTGGATGCCCTCAAACTCCCGACCCATGAATTTCTTGAGTCCCCAGACACCGAAGGACTTGGCCAGGGAGTGGTCCTCGTCCATGAGGAGAGGGAAGGGGAGTGCGAACTTCTCCCGGAACTTGAGGTGGGACTTGATCGAGTCTCCGGAGACCCCGAAAACCTTGGTTTTCTTGCCCTTGAATTCACTCCAGAGGTCGCGGAACCCACAGGCCTCTGCGGTACATCCGGGGGTGTTGTCGCGGGGATAGAAGTAGAGCAGGAAACTGTTGCCCCGCAAGCCTGACGCGGATACTTCGGCTCCTTGCTCGTCTGTGGTCGAGAAGTCGGGGATCTGGTCCCCTTCATTGAGTGGCTCGGGTTTTTTCATGGATCTAGTTTAAAAAAGCTGGCGGTCTTGCCGACCATCGCGATTAGGCTGACGGGCAGCTTGCCCTCGAGCTCGGTTATCTGCTCGAGCCGCAGGGATTTGTCGGGAGAAAGGCGGAGCTTGAAGAGCGGTTCGTTCTCGATCAACCGCCTGATTTCCGAAAGCAGGTTGTCGGTGATGCCCTTTTTGCCCACCTTGAGGTCGACGGGACGGGTCTTGGCGAGCGACTTGAGCCTTCCCCGATCCTTTCCGGTAAGGGTATCGGACATGCCTAGGGAGACTTGTCCTTGTCGAGGAATCCCAGGACCATTTCGCTGTCCCGGGCGGCCTGGACTTTGTCGTTCTTGTAGAGAACATTGCCTTCCTTGGACAGGAGGAAGGTCCATCGCTTGGTGGTGACGCCCCGGTTGAGGGTAAACTTTTCCCCTTTCACGAAGCGGTCGATGCTTCCGCCTTTGCCGGCAGGAACCCCAAAGGCCCTGGCTATCTTGCCGTCCAAATCGGAAAGAAGGGTGAAGTTAAGCCCCTCGGCCCGCTTGAATAAAGCGAGGTTTTGATGCTCGTCCCCACTGACCCCGACTACCTCTACTTCCTTCTCCTTCCATTTAGCGCGGTCGTTCCTAAAGGCGCAGGCTTGCTTGGTGCAGCCACCAGTCATGGCGGCGGGATAGAAGTAGACCAGGAGGAGTTTTTTTCCGCGAAAGTACTTGGATTCCCATTTTTTCCCGTCGTCGTCGATCGCTTGGAAATCGGGGGCGCGATCGCCCACCTCGAGAGCATGGAGCTGGAGGGTGAACGGAAACGCCAGACCGGCGCAAAGAAGGTGGAAAATTTTATTCATAGGAAATCGATATTGATGCTGCCGGGAGTTTGTAACAAGGATAATGTTATCCTTACCAGGGGATTGTTGCACCATCCTCCCCGATGAAGACTCCGGTGGCGGTCGGCTGTAGGTTGCCGAGCGCCGCCCTGATCAGGCGGACGGACTCGTCGACCTCGTACTTGGCCGTTTCGCCTCCCATGTCGGTCCGCACCCAGCCGGGGCTTACGGATACCACCCGGATACCGAAAGAGCTCAGGTCGATGGCCGACTGCCGGGTTAGCATGTTGAGGGCGGCCTTGGAGCACTGGTAGGCAATGGCTCCTCCCAGCTGGGTGTTCCCGCGCAGGGCGATGGAGCCGAGTCGAGAGGAAAGGTTCACCACCAGTGGGTCGGACGACTTACGAAGGCAGGAGATGGCCCCGCGCAGAACGAGGAGAGCTCCTACGAGGTTGATGCGGTAGACTTTCTCGAGGGATTCCGTGGATACGGCATGGAGATCGTCCCAGTCGATGATGCCGGCGTTGTTGAAGAGGAGGTCGATCCCGCGGCCGGCCTGCTCGAGGGTAGAGAAGCAGGAGCGAACGGAGTTCTCCTCGTCGACCCGCAGTCCCATGATCTCGAGGTGGTCGGAGTTCTCTCTGCAGGCGAGAAGGGCGTCGGCGTCCTCGGGGTTGCGGCAGCTCGCGATGACCTTATGGCCCTCGGTCAGAAGCTGCTTGGTGAGCTCGAGGCCGATTCCGCGACTGGCCCCCGTGATGAAGATCGTTTTCATGCCTGCCATTAAACCCAAAACGGCTCGGCTTTCAAGGGGAAGCGTCCTACGCCATGACTCTCTTTTAACTCGCAACGAACATACGCTTTGATAGGTTGCGACTTGATGAAGTTGAGCAAACTTGGAAATTCCGACCTCATGCTTTCCCGGGTAGGGATGGGCACTTGGGCCATTGGCGGAGGCGACTGGGGCATGGGGTGGGGAGATCAGGACGAGAAGGAATCCGTGCTGGCCATCATCGAGGCCCTCGAGCAAGGGATCAACTGGATCGACACGGCCCATGCCTATGGCTTTGGCGTTTCCGAGGAAGCGGTCAGCAAAGCCCTCCGGGAATGGAAGGCGGACGAGATCATCGTGGCCACCAAGTGCGGGGTACTTCCACAGGAGGACGGGAAACCTAGGAGGTTCATATCCTCCGTCACGATTCGCGAGGAGGTGGAGGGTTCGCTTCGGCGGCTCGGTCGCGACTGGATCGACCTTTACCAGATTCATTGGCCCGAGCCCGCCGAGAATCTGGCCGAGTCATGGGAAACCCTCCAGGAGCTTCGGCGGGAGGGAAAAATACGCTGGGCCGGGGTTTGCAATTGCTGGAAGGAAGAGCTCGACCAACTCGACCCGATTGAGCCGGTCACTTCCAATCAGCCCATGTACAGCATGCTTGCCCGGGAGATCGAGGAGGAGGTATTGCCTTGGTGTGGGGCCAAGGGAACAGGTCTGCTCGTCTACAGCCCGATGCATTCCGGTCTGCTCACGGGGAAGGTTTCCCGCAAATGGCTTGACGAGTTGCCCGACAACGACTGGAGAAAGCACAAGACCGATCACCCCGTTGTGAGTCATCTGCAGACCGAGGAGGGCATGAAAGCATTCCTTGATTTTCAGGAGGCCCTCAACTCCATTGCCCTCGCCAACGGCCGGACGATCGGGCAGTTGGCGGTGGCATGGGCATTGCGGCGGGAAGAGGTTACTTCGGCAATCGTGGGGGCCCGCCGGCCCGGTCAGATCATTGAGACGGTGCGGGCGGCCGAGCGGAACTTGACCGATGAGGAAGAATCCGCCATCGCTAAGGCCCTGCTGGATTTTGAGAAGGGGAAGGAAAATGCCTGAGGAAAAAAAACGACCGGATGCCGACAAGCGCGAGCCATCGGGTAAGGAGAACCCGGGCAAGCAACCTGCCCGTCGCAGGCACAAGCCTTCCAGACCCCGCAAACAGGAAAAGGAAGCCAAGGAGCCGGCCGCTAAGGCTGCCCGCAAACCCTCCCGCAAGGGGCAGGAGATAAAGCGGACGGTCCGGCATCTCGCGGATCTCAAGGGCAAAAGGCCCATCGTCGGGTTGACGGCATATGATGCGATCATGGGCGGGTTGGTTTCCGATGCCGGGGTCGATTTCATCCTTGTGGGAGACTCGGTCGGCACGACGCTGCTAGGGCACGAAACCACTATTCCCGTTACCATGGAGGACATGGTCCGGCACACGGCTGCAGTCCGAAGGTCAAGTCCCCAGTGCCTGCTGGTGGCCGACTTGCCCTTTGCCGAGGCCAGTATGTCCTTCGACCGCTTTCTTGATTCGGCCCGCCGCCTCATGCAGGAGGGTGGAGCGGATGCGATCAAGGTAGAGGGAGGAAGGGATTTGGCCGACGACGTCGAGAAACTGGTTGCCACTGGAATCCCGGTTCTCGGCCATATCGGGCTTTTGCCCCAGACTGTAAAGGCCATCGGGGGATACCGAAAGTTCGGCGCCGACAGGGAAGAGGCGGAGAGACTCTACACGGATGCAATCAGCCTCGAGGAAGCGGGTTGTTTCGCAATCATTGCCGAAATGGTGGAGGAAGAGGTTGCGACCGAATTGGCAGGCCAGCTCATCCCTCCCCTGATCGGGATTGGAAGTGGGCAGGGATGCGACGGCCAGATTCTGGTAACCCCGGACCTGCTTGGCATGACGCCCGGTCCCGTCCCCTCCTTTGTGCGCCCCTACGCAAACTTGTCCGAGGAAATCTCTTCCGCCTTGGGGAGATACGTCCGCGACGTCAGGGAAAGAAAGCGGTAGCCGGCAATGAATTTTTGCGTCTTGGGAGCAGGGGCCTGGGGTACCGCGGTAGCGGTTTATTTGTCGAAGGTCGGGCATACCGTTACCTTGGCCCCGAGACGTATGGAGCATGCCCTTGCCCTTTCCTCCGAGAGGGAGAACAAGGACTACCTCCCGGGAATACCCTTCGATCCCGACATGCAGGTCGGTTGCTCGCTCCGCCCGGTCCTTATGGAAAGCGACTACATCTTCCTGGCCTGCCCTTCGCATGCCCTTCGCGAGACTTGCAGGAAGGTCAAGGAGCACCGCTCGGACTCTTGGAACCTGCGTGGGGCCATTGCCCTGTGCAAGGGGCTTGAGCCGGGGTCCAATCTCTTCGCCCATGAGGTCATACAGGAAGAACTGGGCCGTGATCTCGGTTCCGGCTACCTGACTGGGCCCAGTCACGCCCACGATGTGGCCGAAGGAAAGCCGGCGGCCATGGTTCTGGCGATGGATCGCCCGGTGGACCAGTTGATCGAGCTTCAGCACGGGCTCAGTTCGGAGAGCATGCGCATCTACCGCTCCGAGGACCGCATTGGGGTAGGGCTGGGAAGCTGCCTGAAGAACGTCTACGCGATCGCGACTGGTCTATCGGATGGCCTTGGTCTAGGTGACAACGCACGGGCAGCTCTGCTTACCAGGAGCATGAATGAAATGATCTCTCTCGGGGTTGCCTTGGGAGGAGAGAGCGAGACCTTCTTTGGTTTGAGCGGGTTCGGGGACCTCATCGCAACATGCATGGGCGAGTGGAGCCGCAACCGTACTTTCGGCTTGGCCTTGTCCAAGGGTAAGAATCCCGATGAGGTGGTTCGTTCGCAAAAGACGGTTGTGGAGGGTTTCGGGGCTACCGCCTGCTTTTTCGAAAAATGCCGAGACTGTGGGGTAGATATGCCCATCCTCGCCGAAACCCATGCCATTCTCCACCAGGGCAAGGAGCCTTCAAAGGCGATCCGCGACCTCATGAATCGCGACCTCAAGGCCGAGTCCCAGGCGCAATAACCGATTGCCATTTTCGGCTTCCTTTGTCACCATGGCACCGTGAATACGGCTGATAGACAAAAGTTGGAAGCCCCTGGGCGGGCATCGGAGATTCTCCTACATTCCTGTTGCGCTCCTTGCGAGGGCGAGGTTCTGGAGACCTTGCTCGAGTCTTCCATCCGGCCGACCGTATTTTTCTACAACCCGAACATCCACCCCAAGCGCGAATACGAACTGCGCAAGAGCGAGGACAAGAGGTTTTGCGACCGCGTCGGGGTTGAGCACGTAGATGCGGACTACGACGTCCGCAACTGGTTCGAGCGGGTCAAAGGGCTGGAGTGGGAGCCCGAGCGGGGAGCCCGATGTACGGTTTGCTTCGACATGAGGTTCGAGAGGACCGCTCTCTATGCCCATGAGAACGACTTTACCGTCTTCTCCAGCAGTCTGGGGATCTCCCGCTGGAAAAACATGGAACAAATCAACGGTTGTGGGGAACGAGCTGCTGCCCGCTACGAATCCCTCGTCTACTGGACCTACAACTGGCGCAAGTCGGGAGGCTCCCAGCGCATGATCGAGATTTCCAAGAGAGAAAAATTCTACCAGCAGGAATACTGCGGCTGCGTCTACTCGCTAAGGGATACCAACAAGTGGCGAACGGCAAAGGGAAGGGAAAAGGTCTCCATTGGGAAGAATTTCTACGAATAGCCTTTACCTATGCAAGCGTCCGACCACAACCCATCCGTCTTTTAATTTTCATGCCTGAATCTCCCATCTGGAACTCGCTTCTTAAGGAAGCCCGCTCGGTTGCTTCGAAGGAGCGCATTCTTTCCAACGTGCTGACCGAATACGTGCTGGAGCGCGATTCCCTTGGCGACGCCCTGAGCTGGCGGCTTTCCTCCCGCTTGTCCAATGGCACGGTGCCCGAGCTCGAACTGAGGGAGCTTCTTCAGTATTGCTTCTCCCATTCGGAGGATGCCCTCGCTGCGGTGGAGCGCGACCTGCTGGCGGTCAAGGAGAGGGATCCCGCCTGCAACGACTTTCTCAGTCCCTTCCTTTACTTTAAGGGATTTCAGGCCTTGTCGGCGTATCGTTCGGCCCATTACCTTTGGAAGGGTGGAAGGCGTGATCTTGCCCTTTACCTGCAGAGCCTCATTGCGGTGGTCTACTCGGTCGACATTCATCCTGCGGCGGTTATAGGAAAGGGCATACTGCTCGACCACGCCACCGGGTTCGTAGCGGGGGAGACCACGGTTATCGATGACGATGTTTCCATCCTCCACGAGGTCACCCTCGGAGGGACGGGCAAGGCCCGGGGTGACCGACACCCCAAGATTCGTTCCGGAGTCCTGATCGGTGCGGGGGCCAAGATTCTCGGGAACGTAGTAGTCGGCGAGGGGGCGAGGGTGGGCGCAAGCAGCGTCGTTTTGGCCGACGTTCCTCCCCACGTTTCGGTCGCCGGAGTTCCCTCGAGGGTGATCGGGGAGGTGAAGGAGAGAGCGCCTTCTCTGGCCATGGATCACTCCCTCGAGAACCTCAAGGAATACGAAGCCGGGGGGGGGATTTGAGTCGATTGCTTGGGCCCGGGTTGCCTGAAGTTGACGAGCTCCTCTTTTTGTCATAGGAACCGACCATGCATTCAAAACCTTCCAAAACCTCCCCAGAGAAGAAAGATGAACCGGACCGGAAGGATCCGGCAAGTTCTTTCCGCAAAACCATTGCTGAAAAGGAATCGAAATCCCGTAAGCCGAAGAAACCGATAGAGGATCTCGAGGTCAAGGACGCCCAGCTCATCTTTCAAACGGTCTGGCACGAACTCGAGCAGGAAGTGGGGTCGGAAAACCTGCGGTTTCCGGCCGAGATCTTCTGGTTGAACGGTTCCCCGGGGGCAGGGAAGGGGACCCAGACTGCATTCATTATGGAGTTCCGGGACTTGACCGAGAAGCCTATTATCGTGAGCGAGTTGCTCAAATCCCCCGAGGCCCGTAAGAAGATTGACGCCGGCATGCTCGCCGGCGATCGCGAGGTCACCAAGTTGGTCCTCAGTTCCCTGCTCGATCCCGAGTACGAGAGCGGGGCGATCGTAGATGGTTTTCCAAGGACCAAGACCCAAGTGGAGTGCCTGAAGCTCTTTCACGGGAGGCTGAGCGAGTTGCGGAGCAAATACCTAGGGACCCTTCAGGAAACCCAGTTCCCCAAGCCTAGGTTTCACATCATCATGCTTTTCATCGACGAGGAGGAAAGCGTCAGGAGGCAACTTTTGCGCGGTCAGCGCACCCTCGAGCACAATGTCGAGGTGGAGGCATCTGGGGTGGGCGAGAAGATCGAACCCCGCAAGACCGACCTCGACGAGGCGGCCGCCCACCGTCGCTACAAGACCTTCAAGGAATCGACCTATGACTCGCTGACCACCCTGCGGGAAGTCTTTCACTACCATTTCATCAACGCCCATGGCACCGTCATCGAGGTCCAGCAAAGGATCATTTCCGAGCTCAAGTACCAGAGTCTGCTTGAGCTCGACGAGGCTACCTACGATAGGATTTCCTCGATCCCGCTCGCCCAGACGCTTTCCCTGCACGCCCGCCAGATGCTCGTTCACCGGCTCGACTCCTACGAGAAGTTCCACTCTGAGCTCTTCGAGCAAGTGGTCGGGCTGATTAAGAGCAAGTTCATTCCCATCGTGGAGAAGCACTCCATTTCCGGCCTCGCATACATCAATTCGGAGGAAGCCGTTTTCGACGATCCTCTAGCTGTGGCCATGCTCATCGACGTTTTTAACGAGAGGGGTTTCACCGCTGTGGTGGATATCCGAAAGATGGAGGTTCCCTCCCGCATTGACCCGAAGTCCTACGAGATCATCAACCGGTTCAAGAAGGTCTACCGAGTGCGGATCAACTTTCCCGGCTCGAAAATCAGACGAGGGTTGTAAGCTCCCCCGCTTTTCGATAGCTTTCATCTTTTATGGATTCCCGTTACCATTCTCTTGCCAAGAACCTCGTCACTCACTCCACCGAGCTGAAAAAAGGGGAGAAAACCCTTATTCATGCCTTCGACGTTCCCGAGGACATGACCTTGGCCCTCGTCCGGGCAGTCAGGGACAGGGGAGCGATTCCATTCGTCCAGTTGGAGAACAGCCGGATCGGCAGGGAATCAATCCTGGGTGGAATCGAGGAACAGTTCGAGACCACCCTTGCCTGGGAGATGGAGCGTATGAAGGCCATGGACGCCTACATCGCCCTGCGTGGTTCCCTCAACGTCTTCGAGAATTCTGATTTGCCTCAGGAGAACATGAAGAAGGCCCTCAGAATTCTCAAGCCGGTACTCGATTGGCGGGTCAAGAAGACCAAGTGGTGCGTTTTGCGCTGGCCGACTCCCTCCATGGCCCAACAGGCTAAAATGAGCACCGAAGCCTTCCGTGATTTCTTCTTCGATGCCTGTTGCATGGATTACTCGAGAATGGTCCCGGGCATGTCCGCCTTGGAAAAGAGGATGCGTGAGGCCGATGAGGTCAAGATTAAGGGTCCCGGCACGGACTTGGCTTTTTCCCTCAAGGGGATAGAAGCGGTGGCTTGCGGGGGAACCCATAACATCCCCGACGGCGAAGTCTTTTCCTGTCCCGTGCGGGATAGCGTGGAGGGAACCCTCACCTATAACGCGGACACCATCTATCAGGGCATTTCCTTCTCCGATGTGAGATTGGTCTTCAATAAAGGAAAAATTGTGGAGGCGACCGCGTCCTCCAATGAGGAAAAGCTCAACGAGATCCTCGATTCCGACGAAGGGGCCCGCTTCATAGGGGAGTTCGCGATCGCTTTCAACCCCATCATTCGGGAGCCCATGCTGGACATCCTCTTTGACGAGAAAATAGCAGGCTCCTTCCATTTTACGCCCGGACAAGCTTATGAACAGGCGGACAACGGAAACCAGTCGCAGGTACACTGGGATATGGTGAGCATACAGAGGTCCGACTATGGGGGAGGTGAAATTTGGTTCGACGGTGAGCTGATCCGTAAGGATGGTGAGTTTCAGCCCGACGACTTGACCAAACTGAACCCTGATTACCTGCTCGAGGCATCCTGAAGGTTGGAGATGGACGAGTCGGCGACCCGTGACTTCATAGCCTCGTTGCCAAAGACTGAGACCCATTTACACGTAGAGGGCGCACTCCCATGGGAATTGCTCGCACAGAAGCATCCCAGCAAGTACTCGAGCCAACCCACCTTCCGTGGTCCGGACTTCCGTTACGAAAGCTTCGAGCAATTCGAGTCGGTCCTGATCGAGCACGCACTCGATTGGTTTGATTCCCCCCAAAGCTATTTCGAGGCTGCCCAAGTCATTTTTGCGAGGCACCTGAAGCAAAACGTCAAGTACGTCGAGACCAGTTTTCATGCAGGGATGATGGAGTTTCTCAAGATTCCCGGCAGGGAGATTCTCTCTGCCATCCTCTCGGCCGTTCCCCTTGGTTTGGAAGTCCGTGTTTTCCTTGGAATCAGCAGGAATGCCTACACCCCTTTCCTGGGTCCTCTTCTGGAGGAAGCCATCGAGAAGTGGGATGATCTCGCGGGGATCGATCTGCATGGGCTGGAAACTCTTCCCCTCGAGTCCTGGACTGAGCCATTTTGGGAAAAGGCATCCTCCATGGGGAAGATCCTGAAGGCCCACGCGGGCGAGTTCGGTCCTGCCGCAAACGTGGAGCATGCGGTGGACCGCATGGGAGTCCGCCGGATCCAACACGGGGTGCTTGCCCGGGAGAGCGAGGGCGTCATGAGGGTTTTGGCGGAGGAGGGCGTCACCTTGGACCTGTGCCCGATCAGTAATTACAAGCTGAGGGTGGTGGACGAGATGGAGAACCATCCAATACGACTCTTCATGGAAAAGGGAATCAACTGCACCGTCAGTACGGATGATCCCCTTTCCTTCAACAACGATCTTAACCAGGAGTATCAGTCCTTGGTCGATCACTTGGAGTTCTCCCGGGAAGAACTCGGTCAATTGGCCTTGAACGGGTTCTCGGTAGCGGATCTCGATGCCTCCCTCAAGAATTCCTTTGGGAAGGAAATCCAGGCTCTCGTCCATGCGAGTTCGATAGATGCCTGATATCCCCTTCTCGTGTCCGGAAGGTCCGCCCGAAAGAGCGGACAAAGTGCTTGCAACTGCTTTTCACGGAAGCAGCAGGGCTCAGATCCAGCGAGCAATGGAAGCGGGAAGAATCAGGCGTGAGGACGGATCTGGCCTAGCCCCCAAGAGCAGGCTGTTTCCCGGTGACCGTTTACTAGTGGACTTGTCGCATCCTCAGGTGAAGCCACTTCGTCCGGTACCGATTCCCCTGAAAATCCTTTTTGAGGATCCCGATCTGCTGGTTGTGGACAAGGCCGCCGGAATGGTCGTTCATCCCGGGGACGGGACGAGGGAGGACACCCTGGTCCATGCCCTTCTGCACCATTGCGGGGGAGAGGTTTGTCCGGTGGGGGCACCCGACCGACCAGGCATCGTTCACCGCTTGGACAAGGATACGAGCGGGGTCATGGTGGTCGCAAAGTCGGAAAGGGCTCATCGCTCGCTTGTCGATCAATTCTCGGAGAGGAAGCCCGGGAAGGTCTATCTTGCCCTGGTGGCGGGTCATCCCAAGAAAAAGAAAGGCGAAATAGCCTTGCCCATCGGCCGGCATCCCAAAGTGCGCGTGAAGATGGCGGTGGCGGAAAAGGGGGGTAAGCCCGCCCATACCGATTGGGAGTTACTTACCCGATTCCGGGAGGGGTTCGCTTTGGTCGAGTGCTCAATCCGTACCGGGCGAACCCATCAGATTCGGGTTCATATGTCCTCTCTCAATCATCCCCTTGCCGGTGACGCGACCTATGGCTACAAGCCCTCTAAAAACGATGGCTTTTCCTTCCCTCGGGTCATGCTGCACGCAAAAAACCTGCGTATCCTTCACCCCGCGACGGAGGAGGAGTTATCCTTCGAGGCCCCCTTGCCGAAGGATTATGAGGTTGTCCTTGATGGGTTGAATCCGCTTTGAGCAGCTGTCCGTTCCCGATTCAAGCGGTCAGAGATTCTGTAACCAGACGGAAAGCCTCGTCTACCCCGTCCACCTTTTTGAAAAGATCGAGGTCGGATGGAGAAATTACTCCCCACTCCACGAATTGCTCGAAATTGATCAGTCCATCCCAGAAGTCGCGACCATAGAGAAAAACGGGCAGGCGCTTGTCCAGTTTCTTGGTCTGGACGAGGGTAAGGGTCTCGAAAAGCTCGTCCATCGTACCGAACCCTCCCGGGAAAACCACGATCGCCTTTGCATGGTAGAGAAAGTAGAATTTCCGGATGAAGAAGTAATGGAACTCGAAGGATAGCTCGGGGGTCGCATATGAGTTGACCCCCTGCTCGAAGGGCAGGCTAATCCCAAGGGCCACCGACTTGCCGTTGGCTTGGCTTGCCCCCCGGTTGGCCGCTTCCATCATGCCGGGTCCTCCGCCTGAGCAAATGAGGTATTTGTGGTCGGGCTCCTCTTTTTTCTCCGACCATGCCGTCAGTTTGTCGGATAGTTCAACCGCCTCGTCGTAGTAGCGGGAAAGCTTGACCGTCCTTTCCTTTTTAAGGATATCGGCTCGTTCTTCATCACTCCTCTGGTCCGGGTCGGGGGAGACGCTTTCCAGGAATTCATCGAGGTCCTTGCGGGCCTCGCTCGAGTCTCTGGACCGTGCCGAACCGAAGATTACGATGGTATTCTCGACTTGGTTTTCCCTGAGCCGGACGTCGGGTTCGATCAGTTCGCATTGTACGCGGATGGGGCGGGCATCCGGGCTGTTCAGGAAATCTTCGTCGGCATAGGCTTTGGAGGGATTATTTTTCATGGTGGCATCCTTGTCTCTTGCGGGGAAAATGAAAAGACCAATCGGCAATCCGAAAAAAGAGCGGAATTTGACTAAAGTTTGCCCATGAGGAACCGATTATTTTTCCTAGCTGCACGGATGCAGCCCTAGTTAATCGAGGTTCGGTCCACAGGAGGTAGATCAGAATCACAGCCGCAAATGGGTGCCTAAAGGTGCCATGAAAAAAAGTAAGTTGTGATTTTTATTGAGAATTACCTAGAAGACGAATCATCGAACGACCAGAATGAGCATCCTTGTCCGGGAACGGATGACTCGGAAGTCCTTATAGAGTTCCCGACTGATCAGAGCGAGGCCGGGTGCTCGAGAGAGGAGCTCGGCAAATGGGTGGACAAACTCATGGCCCTGCCCGAGCAGACCAAAGCCACGGAACATCTCGCCTTTCCGGCAGATGATCCTCTGCTCGTTGTTGCCGAGAGGATACTTGGCGAGGAGCCCAGTTGAATCATACCTTTCTCTTAGGGTAATCGAAGTCGCAAAGACGACAGGACGCGGGCTCGATTTCGCTCCATTTTTCTCTTTCCATCTCTAGGATTACGATTCCGCAGGTAGGGACGTTGGGGATATCGAGCGATGCGAGAACGTTGGAAAGATAGGTGATGGTCGGGTTATGGAAGACCAAGGCCACGGAGTCGGTTTGAGAGGAGACCTCGGAAAGAACGTCTAATGCGGAGGATGCTGAGTTTTCGTAGAGCCTTTCATCCACCACGACTTCACGGTCCTTGCACCAGTGTTCCGCCATGAATTGAGCGGTCTCCCGGGTACGAAGGGCGGGGGAGCAGAAGACAGCCTCGGGTGGGGACCAGCTTAGGCTCATTCTTTTCGCCATCAGGGGCGCGCTTTCCTTGCCCCTTCGGTTAAGGGGCCGATCGAGGTCACTTAGTTCAGGGTCGTTCCAGGACGACTTTGCGTGGCGGATCAGGAATAGCTTTTTCATACGCTGTCTGGCGTTGAGTATGATCTTTTTCTGTTTACCTGCAAGGTTTCTGCGGTAAGTATGTAATCCATGAAGATTGACTTCCCGTTGATGCTTCTGGCCCTACTTCTCCTTGGTTCATGTTCCGATCAGGGAGAGCAAACGGACCCCACCGCACCCGAACCGGTGAGAGAGCCCGCGTCTCCAGCGGTTGCACGTGAAGAGGAGGTTTTTCAGGAGGGAGCATCCGATTTCATCTCCGATGATCGCAGTCTGGCTGAGATCATGGATGATTTCGGCAGCTCCATCGATACTTACCCTACCGTAGACCAGCAAGAGACCATCATGAAGAAAAACGGTCGACTTTATCGGATGGGACTAGAGGACGAGCCTTTCACCGGCTCGGTCATCGAGACTTTCCCCGACGGAAGTCTTGCCCTTAGCACCACCTTCCACGAGGGAAAGCCACACGGTTTTCAGAAGAGGAACTTCCCGGACGGGAAGTCCGCCTCCGAGGTTCTTTTCGATAAGGGCGTCCTCTCGGGCACGAGAACCAAGTGGTGGAAAAACGGACGTTTGCGTGAGCAGGAGTACTGGAGTGCAGGAAAGCTAAAGGGGAGAAGGCTCTGGGACGACGAGGGCCGGTTGGTGAGGGAGGAGATTTTCCCCGAGGGTTAGTCCTTGAGTTCCTCGACTTCCTTGATCTTGTCGAGGTATTTCCCAAAATCCCCAACCCGGATCACGGAAAGGTTTTCCACTACTCCCCTTCGTTGGATGGCCTTGATCAAGTCGAAGGATTCATCGGACAGGTCGTCGGGCGCGACGACTGCGAGGTGACGAGCGGCGAGCCTGAAGTTAGTATCACTCAACGTTGCGGTCAATTCTACCTCCCTGTCGGGATCCCAGGTTGTGCGAACCTCAATTCCCAAGGCCCATTCGGGAACCCATAGGTCGGTTTCCCCGACCTCGAAACGTTTCAGGAACTCAATGTTTCTCAAGGATAGCTTGTGTTCGCATATATGGATCAAGTCCATGATGGATGCAGAGTTTCCCATTAGGGAATCCCTTTCCTTGGCCACAAGGGAAGCAAGGTAGGAATGGAGGTCTCCCCGATGAAGGACGTCCATTCTCTCCCGGGCGAAATTCCTTAGCTGGGAATCGGGAAAAAGAGTACTGAGGGATATTTCCTCCTTCTTCTCGATTCCGCTTCGGGTCGTCTTCATCTCGATTCCGGCAATTGTCTGGTCGAGGTCGTCGGGGAAGGCGAGGGGGTGAACCCTGAGGTCGTAGCTTTCTTGCCGTCTGGCCAATTCGCTGAGTTGTTCGCGTACCCACATGGCAAGGAAGTAGGCTTCCTTGTTCATGTCGTATCCCTTTTCCCTGAAAGCCTTGATTCTCTCGCGATAGGCGAGGGTGGAGGGTTCGTAATAATCGTAGGGCCCTTGGAGTTGGTTTACGATCCCGGCGATCTCCTCAAGCAGGTCCCTGTCGTCCCTCCAGTCTCTTCGACGGCGATGGTAGAGGGGCGTACTTAGGGTAGATGGTTTTGATTTAGGGGAACTCGGAGGATTGTCCACTTCTTGGCTGAGGTTGGCTCCATGGTGGTTTCAGGAAGCGGTGAATGCAACCTTTAACGGCTCATCGTCTCAAGCCTTGCCTTGAATGAGAATCTCCTTATCGTAGATCGCATTTGCGCGTGAGATTTTTCCCAGCAAACATCATGCTCGTCTTGATGCCGCCTCTTATTCCTTTGATTTGTTTAGGGAGTGGCTCCGCTTTGTCCTCGATTTCTCCCTCTGGGGCCGAGCAAAACGGTTCCCTTGACAAGGTAATCCGCGTGGTGCATCCCGGTGTGTTCGACGTCCAGGCCAGTGATTACGTCGTCAGGATGAGGGCTTGGGGGGTTGCCTTTCCCCGTCGGGATCAGCCCGGCTATGGGGATGCTTTGTCATTCACGGAAAGAAAGCTGGTCCTGAAGACTCCGAAATTCAAGATCAAGCGTGAATTCGACGATAAGAATCTCAAGATCGCCGACGTCCTGCTCATGGACGGAACTTTGAGCTTCACGCGCGAGGCCATAGCTGCGGGTATCGGTTGGCACTTGGAAGAGGAGTCAGGGCGCTATGGTCCCTTTGTGATTGCCCAGCTCAAGGCCAAGCGCTCGAACCTAGGTGTCTGGGGCAATAACTTCAACTATCAGCAAGTCGCCCAGCCTTTTGCCCGTCCCAATCCTCAACTCCCCAATGCCCTCAACAGTGGATCGGGTTTTGTGCCCTCGCTTAGTTTCTGGGTGACGAGCTTGGGCAAGATCCACCGGCCTGGATGTTCCTTCTATCAGAGAGGGAAGGGAATCCTTACAAGAAACCCAAGCGGCAGGGATTGCCGGATTTGTGGTGGAAGAAAGGCCAAATAGACCCGAAGTCGGAATCTTGTTCCTACGGGGATTGGAAAATCCGTTTTTCTCTCGTTTTTCGCTTGGGTTTTCCAATGCTTTGAATATAGCAAGG
>DLRY01000028.1:0-137023 GCA_002500665.1 Opitutia bacterium UBA7876 | reverse complement strand
TGCTTCGGACCGAGCCCTGACAAACCCTTGCGGATCTGCATACTCATCGACCTTCCCGACTTGTCCTTAATGTCTGACCACAGTTTTCTCAAGGAGGATGGTTTCGCGGTCCAGAAATGTGCCCACGATGTTTTCCTCAAACTCCTTAAGGATGGCGTTTCGGAACGGCTAGGCTACTTCGGCAACGATTTTCTGGCTTTTCGCTCGACCGGCGGCAGTAACCTTGATCCTGACGACGAATTAACCGATCGCTCGGGAGCTTCTCTTACCTTCACCGAGGATGTCTGTCCCAAGTATGACCTTGTTCTCGCCATTACAGACTACTCCCTCACGGCCCCCCTTACGGCAATGGCCAAAAAGCACGGTTTTCGTGGAGCCACCCTTCACGGGGTGAACGATATCATCCTTGGTTCGGGGCTGTCGGTCGATTACCGCAAAGTCAGCCATCAAGCTGAACTCTTCCGTTCTTTTCTCGACCAAGCGGACGCCTTCGAGCTCGATTTCGAGGTCCTTGGAGAGACCTCAACTCTCAGGATTCAATGCGGGGGACAATCTGCCCAGAAGAGTCACGGGCTCTGCCCCCCAGGCAAGCCGGACGTCGCCAATCTCCCCGCCGGCGAGGTTTACTTTGTACCCGAGGGCGCAGAGGGCTCCTTCCCTTTTCGTTTTCCAGATGGCACGCTTGCAGGCATGAAGGTCTCGGAAGGAGCCATCACTGATGCGGTTTTGATACGTGGTGATGCCGAGCAGGTGGCTCTTCGGAACTCCAAGCTTGCGGAAGATTCGGCTACCGGAATTATCGGCGAACTCGGCTTTGGTACTCAGTTGTTGCCTTTCTCCGGAAAGGATATCCAAGATGAGAAAATACTCGGTACTTGCCATGTGGCGACAGGCCGGAGTGACCATTTGGGTGGAACCCTAACCCCAGATCTCTTCGGCTCTAGGGAGAACGCTTCTCATGACGACATTCTCTACGCCCCGCCCAAGACACCGGAAATTACGGTTTCACAAGTCAGAATGCATAAGTCGGGAGAGGTTACGCCCATCCTAGAAAATTTCGTACCCACGTACCAGCTTCTGGACGCTCTCAAGGAGGAATATCCCGTTGAAAAGTTTTCGGTACCGGTATCCTAGCTGTTTGATTCTCCTTTTGGCTTTTGCGATCGTTTTCCCTTCTTCCCTCGAGGCTTTCAGGCCTGCTCCCAAAATCCCGAAGTCTCCACGGGTAGCCTCGGTTTCCAAGGTGCGCTCCGTGCCTCGTTACTATAACTACCTCCGTGCCCCTCGTGCACCCGCCGCACCCTTATCCAAAAAGGTCCGGTTCGCACCCAGGGCTCCCATCCCCAGGGCGGCCAAGATGGTCAAGAGACCTCCGACCGTCAAGAGGCCAAAGCCCGTTCGCTTAGTTTCTTTCGTCAAGCGTGCCCCCACCCCCAAGAGAGTACCTTTCGTAAGGCCCGTTCCGAGGCGGAGGTGACGAATCGGCGCTCGGAAAGTTCCTTTTTCCAAACCAGCCGTAGCCAACCATTTAAAAGCTTTGCATTTTGCTATGTTTTCTAGGACATTAGCGTTATGCCCGAGCTGCCAAGCCCTAATGCTCTTTTTCCCTCGGGGATTGTGATTCGTCGCCTTCTTTGGCTGACGGTTCTTTTGTTGTTCGGTTTCGTCCCGCCCGTCACTGCCCAAAATCTAAACGGCTTGTCCCATGCCGTCTACAGTTTTGAGTGGAATGCCTCCAGTTTTGAGGTTTCCGGATTTCACGGGCAAGCCTTCCCTCCGCTAACTCTCTATGAGAACAATTACTATGCCTTTGAAAATAATTCCAGCGGAGGCATTCGTCTTTCCATTGGGGACGACAATCAGTCCGCCTACGCAAAGCCGGACGTTTGGAACAACCATGCCCTCGGAGACGGCGAATATTTAGCGCTTTCTCCAGAAGCCAATTCCTCGAGGTTCCTGTATTATTTCAACCCAGACCAGAACGCAACGACGGGTCAATTGAGCATTCTGCCCTACGACTCGCATCTCATACATCCCGATCTAAGCCTGGACGATGCCCGGTTCGGGCATGCGGTTCTCGTTAACGACTGGAACCAGACCCTAGTGGGCGCGCCGGGCCAATCCTCTCTCGATGGCGCCGTCTATCTGTTCGATCGCGAGGGAAATGGAAGCTTGACCCAAGTCCAGACCCTTGCTCCGACGGTCGTCGACGGCCAATTCGGAGCTTCGATGGCGTCTGATGGAGGGTTCCTTGCCGTGGGGGCCCCCGATGAGATGAGTTTTCAAGGCAGGACTTACCTTTACAAGAGGGAGTCAAACGGTAGTTATTCCCTCTGGGAGGGGCACGCTCCTCCCCATGCCTTGGCTGGGGACAGCTTTGGCTGGGGGATTGAGCTTGAAGGCTCCGCCCTAGTGGTTGCTTCCATTCAGCGAGCGTCTGGAGGAAGCGGAAAAGTGAGCTATTATCAAAAGAACCCGGACGATACTTGGTCCTTCGTCTCATCTTTCTCAGCCGACGACAACCAGAGCGGGGACGAGTTCGGCCATGACTTAGCCCTTTCGGGGAATTTGCTTCTCGTGGGGGCCCCTCAGGCGGATGGCCCGGGGAGCAACTCGGGAGCGGCCTACCTCTACGAACTGAATGGCTCGACATGGACCCAGGCCCAGAAGTTGGCTCCCTCCAGTTTGTCCGTCGACGACAAGTTCGGCTATTCCGTTGCCCTTTCTTCGAATTTGGCGTTCGTCGGTGCCGTCAACGGTGACTCCAATACCTCCAACACCGGTTGCGTCTACGTCTTTGAGAACACCTTGGCCGGCTGGTTGGAAGTGGCCAAGATTTCTCCTCCCCAGAAGGTGGCCGACCAGTTGTTTGCGTCGAACCTCGAGGCCTATGAGGATATGCTTCTCGTCGGTGCCCCGCAACAGGGCGAGGACGGTTTCGGTTACCTTTACCGCAAGGATGGAAGCTCTTCATCCTGGAAACTCATTTCCTCCCTGGACTGCAAGGCGGCCGCTTCCAGTAACAAGGACCATGCCGCCTTCGCTCTCAGGAACGGAATGGTCGTGGTGGGTAGCCCGGGTGACGGCACCGTGCAATCCTTCGGGGGAGGCGCCCTGGTCTTCTACAACGATGGCTGGAAGGCCACATCCGAGCCTCCCTGGCGCCCCATAATTTCCGGTTCCACCTCGCAGTCCGTCAACTTTACCGAGGTGGAGGATCAGAACTACTCGGTCACCTATATGTTCGACTTGAACGGATCTCATCCGTTCTCCAGCCAGTTGAGCTGGCTGGTCATCGACCAGAACGTGACGGGAGGGGAGGCTCTCTTCGATCTTAATGCGAGCACGGGCGCCCTCGCTTACCGTCCGGATGCCAATTACAGCGGGACTCATGGCTTCAGCATCTCCCTTAGTCAGGGAGCCCAGTCCGACGTGGTGCAGCTTGACGTCGTGGTGGACGGAACCCCGGACCGTCCGGTCTTCTCCAACCCGAGTCAATTCGTTCTGCCCGATGCCATGGAAGGAGATGACTACAACCAAACCATTGTCCTTTTCGACGCGGATGGGGATGCCATGATCCTGAGCTTGACGGGCGGAAACCTGCCGTCCAACTGCACCATCAGCGGCAACTCCATAACGGGAGCGCCCGCCATCGGCGCGGCCGGCGGAGGGGCGTCCCAGACCTACCAATTCGACCTGACCGTTTCCGATGGTTCCCTTTCCTCGGTGCAGGCTTTTCAGCTCAAGGTTCTGGAACGCAACGAACCCCCTTTGATCGACGTTAACGGAAGCACCCTCGTGAGGGATCTATACCTCACCATTCCGGAGGATTGCGACCAAGCGGCTTGGCTTGCCCTGCTTCCCCCCCTGAGCTATAGCGATCCGGATGGCCACCAGGTCGACCTGAATGCCTCCGTTCCGCCGAGCCATGGAACCTTGGCTCTGGACGTCAACGCCACCGGCAACCAGAGCGTGCTTTACACACCCAGTGCCGATTACAACGGGAGCGATGCCTTTACCATCCGCTTGATCGACGTCCAAGGCGCCATGAACAAATACGTCGAGCTAAACTTTCATTTGACCATTACCCCGGTTAACGATCCTCCCGTGATTACGTCGGTGCCTTCCGGCCAGCAGGCTTCCGAGGGGAATCTCTATAGCTATCAACTTCTCGTCTACGATCCGGATCAGGGCGATTCCGTCTCGATCAGTTATTCCAACCTTCCCGGTTGGCTTAGCTTCAACCCGGCCACCTTCGTCTTTTCAGGTGCCCCCAGCTGGTCCGATTACGAGGAGTCGGGACCACGCCTTGTGCTTGTCGAGGCTACCGACCTCGCGGGATCCAAGGACAGTCAGGCCTTTTTGCTGGAAGTAGTCCCTGCGAATTATCCGCCCAGAATCGCGCAGGGCGACTCCATCGCAGTTCAGATAAACGAGGATTCCAATTACTCAGACTGGCCCGATATCGGTCTCTCGGCGACCGATCAAGACGGTGTGCTCGGCCAATTGAATTGGATCCTCGACACCGCGCCCGCCCATGGCTCGGTCAACCTGTCGGGTAGCGGTTTCTCCCCTGGGGTTCTTCAGTACAAGCCCGATGCCAATTACACTGGCCAGGACTCTTTTGTGATCAGGGTACGGGACTCCGGGGACGTCAATGCCCAGGACTCGATCGAGGTGCAAGTTTCCGTCTTGCCTCTTGACGATGCGCCCATCTTCACCAGTTCAACTACCGGGATCGCGGTGAAGGACTATCCTTTCGAGTACAATGCGACCGTCTATGACGCGGACGGCAACCAATCCCTCACGGTTTCCGTGCTGAGTCCGCTTCCGAGCTGGGTTTCCTTTGTTGACGAGGGCAACGGCAGCGCCCGTTTCACCGGTACGCCGACCGAGTACGACGAGGGCCAGAACCTCATCGTACTGGAAGGCAGGGACTCGACCAACCTCTTCGCCCTTCAGGTTTTTACCCTCAAGGTAATCACGGAAAACTCGAACCCCATAATTACTCAAGGAAGCAGCGTCGGCTTTACCGCCACCGAGGACGTGAAGTGGGTAGGCGACGGATTGTTGTCCGCTTCCGATCCCGATGGGCAGGACCTGAGTTGGGCCCTCTCCATTGAGCCAAGCCATGGATCGGCCGTAGCAGAAGGGCATGGTGGAACGATTCAGCGGCTCGAATACGTTCCGGACGGAAATTTCTCTGGAACGGACTCTTTCGAGGTGAGCGTCAGCGATGGAGTCGGAGTGAGCAAGGTAACGGTCACCCTCGACGTCCGGAACGTGGACGATCCTCCCGTCTTCTCAACCTTCCCCTCCGGTCAGTCGATTGTGGACGGCAACCTGCTCAACCTTTCCTTTGCCGGTTATGACGCGGATGGCTTGGCCGAAGCGTCGGTCGTTGCGATCAAACCGACCTGGCTGACCCTCGACTCATCCGCCTTGTCCTCCATCGGAGCCATCACCCTCAAGGGAACCCCGGTTTATACGGACGAGGGCGTTCACCTGATCACCGTAACCCTGACCGATGCCACGGGCTTGAGCGTCAGTTCGTCCTTTTCGGTCACCGTCGAAGTGCTCAACTACCCCCCCTCGATAAACGGAACCCAGTTCAGCGTTCAGATGACGGAGGACTTGGCCAATACCTGGACTGCTCCCGGTCTGTCCGCCGATGACAACGAAACGCCGACCGGGTCCTTGACCTGGAACGTCACGCAAGGTCCTCTCAGGGGCACGGCCTCTTTTACGAATGCAAACGATCCTTCCAGCCTGGTCTACCTTCCCGACGGTAACTTTTCCGGTCAGGATTCCCTACAGGTTACCGTTACCGACGGGGGCGGTCTTCTGGCCTCCGCGCCCAAGTCCGACTCGGCGATGGTCAACGTGGAGGTGCTTGCGGTCAATGATCTTCCGGTCTTTACCTCCGCCCCCACAACGGACCTGAATGACGGGACCTACTCATGGAACGACGAGTCGGAATACGTCTACAAGGTTGTCTCCTACGATTCGGACTGGGATTGGCAGACCTTGGATTTGAACGTGACTTCCGTTCTCCCTTCCTGGCTGACCTTCGTCCAGGAAGGCAACGGGACGGGAACCCTTAGAGGCACGGGAGCAGTCAAGGACAAGGGTACCTACCAGATTGAGTTCACCGCGACCGACTCACAAGGCACCTTCGCAACCCAGGTTTTCAACCTTATCCTGCGCATCGACAACTACCCTCCCGTCTTCAAGAGCGTTTCGACGGGGGATGAAATCACCCAGTTGATCGTCTACATAGACGAGGACTCCAAGCCAGGGGACAGCCGTGGCTGGGTCGCTCCCGAGGATTTCTACGGCCAAGACCCCGATCCCGGTTTGCAGAACCCGCCGAGGGATCTCGAGTGGTCCCTGGGATTTTTTCCCTCCAGCGCCGCTACCGCTGAAGTCAACGGCACGGGACTGCGGCCTCAGGTTTTCTCCTATTCCAATGCCCCCGATTATTTCGGTGAAGATTCCTTCCAGTTGAAGGCATTCGACGGTCATCGCTACGCTTTTCTGCCTGTCAATATCGTCGTTCGTCCCGTGCCCGACGATCCCGTCTTCTCCTCCCAAGTTCCAAGCATTATCCAGGGAAAGACTGGATCGAGCCTACAGGTCGCGCTCGAGACCTCAGACGCGGATGGCGACAAACGCAAGATCGAGGTCGTCGGGTTGCCCCAGGGTCCGGGTGGCTTTTGGCTGGGGATCTCCGACCTGAACGAGTCGAGCGGAACCGCTTTTCTGAAGGGTACTCCCCCTAACGGAATCCAAGGCAGGCGCTACCCGATCGCCCTCATCGTGACCGATGCCACGGGCAGGTACTCCACCGCCAATTCCCTCCTCGTGATCGACGGAGAGAACCGGTCCCCATTTATTCAGGGCCCCGAGAAGGTTACCTTCACCTTCGACTCCTCGGGCAATGCCAAATCCGTGGACCTGGCCTCCATTCTCGCCACCGATTTCGACGGGGACTCCATGATCTGGTCGCTTTCCCCCTCCTCCAAGCACAAGTACGGTCTTCCCAAGGTCGCGGGGACTGGTTCCCGACCGACGAGCCTTACCTACGAGTCCTACGGTTCGGGGGCGGCCGATTCCTTTATCATCAGGGTTTCCGACGGGCTTGGCTTTGATGAACTTGAGGTCGTTCCCATCCTTGTGTCCTCTCATGATTCCATCCAGGTGGAGCTGCTCAAGAGCCACAACAAGGTCGACGCGGGCACCGATTATTCCAGCTATTTGTCTCTTTCGGGTTTGAGCGACAACACGGTCATTGACGCCTCTTTTGCTTCCGCCCCTTCCTGGCTGAAGATCACCAAGATTTCCAGAGATCTCTTTCAGTTGCATGGATTCGTTCCCAAGGGAAGCTCGGGCATCTTCGACGTGCAGGTCGTCTTCAAGGAAGCCGAGGTCCAGAGGGCTTACGACAATTTTACCCTTGAGGTGACGAGCGTCGCTTTGCCGACCCTTTCCCTCAAGGGTGGAAGCCTGGTCAGGATCAAGCCGGGGAGTTCATTCCAGGAACCCGGTTACGTCGCTACCAGTTCAGGCGGGCAGGATCTTTCCGCCTCAGTGGTCGTAACGGGTCAAGTCGATCCCTTCCTCGCGGGACTGCAGAGGATCGAATACGTAGTGACGGACCCGACGGGCAGCACAGCCTCCGTGACCAGGTTCGTTCAGGTCGCCGAGACGAACTCATCCGTTGTCGTCGATTCCCTTTCCAGGCTCGACCCGCGTGACGCGAGAGGGATACTCCCACTCGCCAACCAAGCCCTGATCTGGGGCCGGGGCAAGAATGGAGCTCAGGAAAGCAACCCCAACTCCTTCGCCTTTCTCTCCGTCGTCGATGAAACGGGGAATTCCGTCCAGGCCCAGTTCTTTCAGTCGCTCTCGGGCCAGGAGGTCGAAATAGGGGGTTGCATTTCCACCGAGGACGGGAGCTTCCTCGTGGCGGGAACCTATCAGGGAACACTCCTCTACCGCGACCGTCGCTTAATGGCCAAGGGCGAGAGCAACCTTTTCCTGGTCAAGCTGGATTCAAGCCTCGGCTTTCTGTGGTCGAAGACCCTTGCCTGCACGGGTACCCTGGACAAGCCGAGGCTTGGACGCTTTGGCGACGGCACCCTGGTCCTCGGGGGCGCGTTTTCGGGTTCGCTGGATACGGAAATCGGGAAATACGTCTCGCTGGCGGAAAAAGATCTTTTTCTCGGGCGAATCAACGAGTTGAGCGGAAGTATCTCATGGCTGAAGAGGTTTGGCGGATCGGGGGATGACTCCCTGCGAGCCCTTGCCGTTTCGGCCAACTACGCCTACTTGGGTGGAGTGGTCAAGAAAACCGGTTATGAAGAATATTCATTCGTCTTCGAACTCGATAAGGATGGTGTGGCGGTAAGTTCGCTCGGGCTGAAAGGGATGCACAAGAACGAGGTTGTCGATCTGGCCGTCTCTACAGACGCTATCTATGCCCTTGGGAGCTTCGAGGGAAGCCTCATCTCAGGAGACGCGACTTTATCCTCCGCAGGTTCATCCCCTTACGTCCTTTCCCTACAGCCCGGTCTGACGCAGAAGTGGGCCTTGGCCATGTCCACCGGGAGTGAACCGCAGGCGCTCGAGACCGATGCCTTCGGCTATCCCGTCGTCCTCAACCGGTTTACGGGGAACTTCAATGGGGAGGATGGTTCCCTTGTTTTCGCCTCCGCCGGGCGGGAAGATCTGGCTCTCCAGAAGCTCAACCAGGAGGATGGAGCGGTTCTGTGGAGCAAGCATCTGGGGGGGGACGGAAATGAAAGTTCGCCCGACTTGAGGACTGATGCGAACGGCAAGGTCTTTACCCTGCTGAAGACGGACGCCGCCCTTGTCCTCGATGGGCTCGACTCCTCCGGAGGCACCCTTCTTCTGGCCACCGTCGGTTCCTCCCCGGGACCTTCCTTTCAGGCTCCTCTCCAGCTGAACCTTACCAAGGACCTAAGCTTTTATAACAGGATCAATGCAACCGTCCCGAGTGGCTTTGCCCGCATGGAACTGGTCGGAGCTCCTTCCTGGGTGTCCCTTAAGGACGACCTCAACGGATCGGCCATCCTCGGCGGTGCGGCTTCCGCGGACGCCAATGCCTCTTCGGTCTTCAAGGTAAGGGCCCTCGACATGGATGGAGGATATGCGGACCTCAACGTAAGCCTTTCCATCTCCGATAACCTGAACGCGGAAACACTTTCCGATTCCTTCCCTGCCTTCTCCACCTCCATCGACTTGGGCTCCACGGTAGTGGTTTCCGACGTTTTTCCCTGCGAGGGCGGAAAATACATGGTGACGGGCAAGTTTTCCGGCTCCCTTGCCGTTGGGCAGTTGACGGTGCAATCGCAGTCCGGTTACGACGGCTTTGCGATCAAGCTGAATGCCAAGGGCGAACCCGAATCCATCCTCCAGCTGGTCTCGAGCGATTGGATCGATCTTGTCGGTGGAGTGACCGCTTCGGATGAGAACGTCCACTTGGTTGGATCCTTCTCGGGGAAACTATCCTCCGGTTTTCTGGAAATTCAGAGCGCCGGGAAGAAGGACCTGTTCGTTCTGACCTTGAGCAGGACCGGAGACTTGCTTGACCTGCAGGCCATCGGCGGAGTCGACGACGAGTTCGCGACTGGCGTGGCTTGCTCTTCCGGCAAGCTTCTCTTGGGTGGGTATTTCGAGGGTTCCTTCAGCCATAGCCAGGTATCCAGCCAGGCCGCCGGAGGGCGAGATGGTTTCGTTATGTCGGTTTCTTCCCTCAATCTCATGGAAGTAAACTGGTTTATTCCTCTGAGTGGTTCTCAGGACGATTACGTGCGGGCCTTGACGGTCGGTTCCGATGGTTCCGTTTATTTCGCCGGAAGCTTTTGGGGGACTAGCTCGTCGAGTGGAGCTCAAGTGACGTCCAGAGGCCTTTCCGACGCCGTGATCGGAAAAATTACGAATACGGGACAGTTGAACTACCTCAGGTCCGGAGGAGGCGTGGGCAAGGACGAGGCGGGTTTTCTGGATTTGGCGGCCGATGGCCGGTTGGTTTTTGGCGGAACCTTTTCAGAAACCTTCCAATGGGATAGCCACAAGGTAACCGCCCTGGGAGGTCAGGACGCTCTAGTGGGGGCTCTTTCGAGGGAAGGCAACTGCCTCTCCCTTGTTCAGTTGGGAGGCAGCGGCACCGAGCAGATTAGGGACGTCGTCGCTACGAGGCGAAGCGTCCTCGCCATCGGGAACTTCAATGGTTCCGTCCAGATCGGTTCAAAGGTAATCGAGTCAGCCGGAGGCAGGGATTCATTCGTCGCTCTATTCGAAGACAACCTTCAGTCGGTCGTTGAATCGGCCGGTTTTGGAGGAAGTGGGGACGATCTTCTGCTTGGGGCGTCAAGCGCCTTTGCCGACAACTACTTGATCGCGGGCAACTCGAGGCTTCGTCTGGGGGCCGATCTCTCCTCGGTTGCCGTGGGCCAATCGACGGTTCCGGTTTCCTTTCTCTGCGTCTACGGTCCCTCTGAGTTCCTTCCCAAGGTTTGGCCGCCGCCACCATCCTCGGTCGAGCGCAGTTCCTTCTTCGAGTACGAGTTCAGTTCCGGTCCCTGGCCAAGTGATGCGGATCCCGAACTGACGGTCAAGAGTTTGCCGTCCTGGTTACGGGTCAGTCTGAAGAGCGACGGAACTGGGGTTGTATGGGGGAAGGTTCCCGATACCCTCGACCAGAACCAGTCCGCCTTTTCCGTGGACTTTTCGATTTCCTCCAGCCGCTACGGGTCGGCGGATCTTTACTTTGCCGTCACTCTCATTGCCGTTGAAGACGCTTTTTCTCTCCTCTCCGATTCCGTCGGTGAATCGGCAAAGCAATTCGAGAAGTTTTCCATTACGGTGAACGTCACCGGGAGCAAGCCCCAGGACGTCATTATCTACGAATCCTCTCTTCCCTCCTGGGCCACGGGAGTCCGGTTGGATGACAAAAGGTATCTCATTGAAGGCATCCCGGGAAGCGGGCATGCGGGTGCTAACTCAATCAAGCTATTCGCCGCCAGTTCTTCTCATGAGGCCTCTTTCGAGTTGGACCTGATGGTCGAGTCGACGATCAAGGATTCATCCAGTGACACGCAATTCGGAAACTGGAAGCAAAGCTGGTTCGGTTTTCTAGTCCTGTTCGATAATTCATGGGCTTTCCATGGTGACCTGGGCTGGATTTTCGTAGAATCCAATCAAGCCGGGAACGCGATCTGGTTCTGGACGCAGAGATGGGGTTGGCTATGGACCGATCAGGGCCACTGGAATTCCGCCACGTCGGAAGGCTTTCTTTATTCCTACAAGACGGGGAACTGGATTTACTTCCGCAAGGGTAAGCCCAACCTTGCCTATCTCTACGAGACGGGGGAGTGGGGGTACTACGAAAACCAGTAGCAGACCGATCTTTCGTTCTCTAGGCGATCAGGGAACTCGCGGAGTGCCGTTTCAAGTCAAGGAAACGCTCGATCTCGGCCATGATACGGTCTTCGTCAAGTCCGTGGGCCTGCCTAAGGCTTGACACCGAATCCCCGTGTTCGACGAATTGATCGGGCCAGCCGAATCTCTTTACTGGCAAACGGATTCCTTCCCTCTCGAGGGTTTCCAGAACAGCTGACCCAAAGCCACCAGCAAGGACGTTGTCTTCGAAGGTAATGATGCTTCCGTGGTTGCGGGCATGTGAAAGAAGGAGCCCTTCATCGATTGGCTTGACGAAGCGGGCGTTTACGACCGAACAGTTCAATCTATGCGTAGCCTCAAGCTTCGTAGCGATTTCCACCGCCAAATCGACAAAGCCGCCAAGGGCCCAGATCGAGCAATCGCTTCCATCGCGGAGTAGTTCGGCCTTTCCGATCTCGATCGGAACAGGGGTTTCCTTACGCTCGACCCCACGGCCTTCCCCTCGTGGGTAGCGCACGAAGGCTGGGGATCCGCTCCGGATACCGGTTGCGATCATGTCCTGCAACTCGTCCTCGTCCTTGGGTTGCATGATGATGGCATTAGGGATGCAACGGAGGTAGGAGAGGTCGAACAGTCCGTGATGAGTCGGCCCGTCGTTGGGGGAGAGGCCCGCACGGTCCAAGCAAAAGGTGACTGGGAGATTCTGGAGGCAAACGTCGTGAATGATGGGATCGTAGGCCCTTTGGAGGAAAGTCGAGTATATGGCGCACACCGGCAGCATGTTTCCCGTCGCCAGACCGGCAGCCATCAGGACGGCATGTTCCTCCGCAATGCCGACATCGAAGAAACGATCGGGGATTTCGCGTTCCAGAAGGTCCAGACCGGTCCCGCTGGGCATGGCTGCGGTGATTCCAACGATTCTCTCGTCATCTTTGGCCAAACCGGCAAGACATTCCCCAAAGACGTCCTGATATTTCGGGGGAGAACCTTGGGGCGACTGTTTGGGTGTGCCAGTATCGAGGTCGAAGGGACCGGAGCCGTGCCATTTTTCAGGTTCCTCGAGAGCGACGGGAAATCCTTTGCCCTTCTGAGTCAGCAGATGGAGCACGATCGGTTCGTTCGAGGTTTTGGCAAACTCGAAGAAGCTCACCATTCCCTTGACGTCGTGTCCGTCGATCGGTCCGAGGTAGCGAATGCCAAGCTTTTCGAAGATACTGGAGGGAGCGATCAGTTCTTTGGTGTCTCTCTTCGCCTTGGAGATGAATTTGATCAAGGCGTCGCCCCCGGGGATTTTGGAAAGGATATTTCCCGCATCCTTGTGTAGCCTGCTGTAAACGGGATTGGTGATGAGCTCGTTGAAATACTTGGAAAACGCCCCTACGTTCTTGGCAATGGACCACTCGTTGTCATTGAGAACCAGGATGAACTTCTTGGTCGAGCAGGCAATGTTGTTAAGGGCCTCGAGGGTAATTCCGCAGGTGAAGGCGGCGTCCCCCGCTATAGCTACGACGTGCTCGTCCCCATCGTTGAGGTCGCGAGCCAGACACTTCCCGAGGGCCGAGGAAAGAGCGGTGCCCGCGTGACCCGCACCGAAGGCGTCATGGGCACTCTCTTCTCGTGAAAGGAAACCGCTCAATCCGCCCGACTTGCGGATTTTGTCGAACCTCTCGTCGTTACGGCCGGTGAGGAGCTTGTGGACGTACCCTTGGTGCGAAACATCCCAGAAGAAGGAGTCCTTTGGGGTGTCGAAGGCGAGGTGAAGGGCTATGGTGAGCTCGACTACCCCGAGGTTCGGGCCAACGTGACCTCCGTTGACGGCCGTGGCCTCGATAATGCGTTGCCGGATTTCTCCGCAGAGCAAATCGAGATCCTCGGAAGAGAGGCCTTTGAGGTCCGCGGGGCCCTTGAGCCTGGGTAAAACTTCCTTCTTGCCCATTACTCCTCAGGCTGAAGCTCGACGGCTTCCCCTCCACTCACTTCCTTGACCTTCATCTCCGCTGCTTCGATCTTTGCACGGCAGAGTTTGAGCAAGCTTACCCCGGACTGATAGTTTTCGACAAGGGATTCCAGGGGAATGTCACCTGCTTCCATTCGGTGAACGACCTCCTCCAGCCTGGAGAGGGCATCTTCGAAGGTAAGGTCCGCCTCATCCTCGACCTCACCCCCTTCGTTTTCGTCTTCTGCCATGTTTTTATTCTATTTTCGTCGATTCTTTTCGAAAACTCGTAAATAGCAATTTTTAGCTACGCAGTCGACAAAAGAAAAGGCTTCCTCTATGTAGGATTGCCATGACGGAGATTCAAATGATCGCTCTTTGCTCGGCGGTCGTTCAGGTCCTCTTCGAGTTCTTCCTCAAGAGATCGAACGAACGCCACCTGCTTGCCATGAGGGACAACCCCCCTGCGGATTCCCATGAGATTATGGATGAATCGACTTGGAAGCGCTCCACCGACTACTCCCTAGCCAAAAGCCGCTTCTCCACGCTTGAGGAAATTTTCGGCCTCTTCGTCTTCGCTTTTGCCTTTCTCTACTTGTTCCCACTGGTTTTTTCGCATTGGCCGGCAGTAAAGACTCAGCCGGAGTGGTTTTGCGCACTGGTGGCCACCTGCTTCCTCATCGCCCTTCAGTTGCCGGACTTGCTCTTCGACTGGAGACGGCAGTTTTCACTGGAAGAGAAATTCGGCTTCAATAAGTCTACCAAGGGCCTCTGGGTCAGCGACAAGGTCAAGGGGCTCCTACTGGGCTTTGTCTTCTCCTTTCTGCTCCTCGCTCTTCTGGTCTGGCTCTACCGAGCCCTCTCGGGGGCTTTCCCCGAGACCTGGTGGGTGTGGGTGTTCGTGGTATTTTTCGGAATTCAGCTTCTGCTCATGGTTTTGTGGCCAAAATTCATCATTCCTCTTTTCAACAAGTTGTCTCCTCTCGAGGAGGGTGAGCTTAGAGAACGACTCATGGCCTTGGCCGACAAGACCGGCTTCAAGGCAAAGACGATCGAGGTGATCGACGGGAGCAAGAGGTCCGGTCATTCTAACGCCTACTTCACCGGTTTCGGGAAATTCAGGCGGGTCGTGCTCTATGATACCCTGATCAACCAGATGAATACGGAGGAAATCGAGGCCGTGCTGGCTCATGAGGTCGGTCATTACAAGCTCGGGCACATCCCCAAGAGACTTTTGATTTCCTTCATCCTCGGCCTCGGTGGCTTCTATTTGCTGTCGGTTCTAATGGAGAGCAAGTGGCTCTATTCCGGGCTTGGGTTGCCCGAGTCGCAAACCGGTTCCTTTGCCCCTATGATCGTGGGATTATCCCTTGCCTTGGGCTTCTTTACCTACTGGCTGAGCCCATTGAGCAACTATTTTTCCCGCAAACATGAGTTCGAAGCCGATCATTTCGCCAGAGAGGCGGTGGGTGGGGGCGCCCCGCTGGTCTCGGCCCTGCGCAAGCTTTACGTGGAGAATTTGTCCCATCCTCTTCCTCATCCAATGCTGGCCGCCTTTCATTATTCTCATCCCACCCTCCTGGAGCGGGAAAAGGCTCTTCGAAGGAAGGCCTGACTAGGTCTTCCGAGCGGAGGGCTTCCTTCTTCCTTTTTGCGTCCTGCAGAGCAGGGAGTGAAGGTACAAGCCGAGCAATACCCCTAAGGCATTCATCGCTACGTCCCCGAGGGAAGGGAATCTTTGCGGGATAAATGCTTGTATCATCTCGTTGAAGATCCCGTAGCCAAGGGAAAGCAGGAAGGCCCTGTTGGAGAGAGTTGAGGATAATCGTTCGATAGGGCCTAGAAACCAGGACCAAAGCCAAGCCAAGACTAGGAAAAGCGGTAGGTGGCTAAGGTCCTGAAGCCAGAAAGGGTAGTCGAAGATTTCCTCGGAGAAGCTAAGAAGAAGTTCGTGCGCATCAAATTCCCTAAGTCCTTCCGGTTTGGGCAATCCGGTCAGGAACTGAAGGAAGAGCATGTAGAGCAAGGGTAGGGCAGCCCAAGTTTTACGGGATGGCCTGCGGGACCAGAATTGCAACCAAGAGCGGGTTGGGTTAGGCGAAGATGCGTTAATCGTCATGCAAAGGTATGCTTTTGCTTGAAAGCGAGGCTTTACTTTTTCAAAAAGTTCTAAGCATGCCAATCTACGAGTTCTATTCCCCCGGTACGAGAAAGATTTACTCCTTCTTCGCCCGCTCTTCTTCCTATGCCGAGCAGGTTCCGCTTTGCCCGGATGGGGCAAGGCATGAAATGAAGAAATTGCTTTCCGGGTTTTCGATCACGGGTCGGAATGCGGATGCTCCCGAGGATGCGATGTCCGAGGGGACCTCCGACGATCCTTTTGAGGGGATGGATCCCAAGCAGGCTGAGGGCGTCATGAAGGAGCTCGAGGGAGCGATCGGGGGCATGGATGAGGACAACCCGGATCCGCGGCAAATGGGCGAGCTGATGAGGAAAATGTGTGAGATGACGGGCGAGCGCATGGACGAGCCCATGGAGGAAGTCGTGAGGAAACTTGAGGAGGGTATGGATCCAGACGAACTGGAGTCTCGGATGGGTGACTTTCTCGGGGGCGATGACGAAACGGGTTCCAGCGAGTTGGAGGGGGGTGATGAGGAGGCTGGCTCGAAACTTCGCAGGCTTTTGCGAAAGACCCTTGCCAGGGATCCTGAGCTTTACGAATTTTCCGATTACCTCAGGCAGTGAGAACCTCGCGCTCCAAGGCCTCGTTTTTTCCGACTGGGTTTGTCTTTTGCCTCTTGTTTGCCTGCGGAGTCGAGAGCCCGCAGGACGAGCCCGAAGCTTTTAATCATTGGGAAGGAAATCAGTCCGGTTTCGAGGAGGGGTTCGTTTTTCGGAAGGATGGGAATCAATCCGTTCTCCGCGTCAAGGGAGCGGGCGTTCCCTTTAGCGGTAGGGTGGAGCGTAATTCAACGAGGGGCATTACCTCCCAAAGGTTTTCGGACGGCAAACTGGAGGGCAAAAGCATCAAGAAGTCACCCGATGGATCTTGGGTGGAGGCTCACTACCGAAACGGCAGGCTTCACGGCAAGATGACTTTCCATTCCCCGGACGGAACGGTTAGGTCCGTGCTCAGGTACGAGGACGGCAGGCTCTTGACGGGACCGGAGGACGGGAAAGAGGACTAAGTCTTCCTCGTCTTGATGAATTCCCTGGTCGCCCGGCGCATGCGCTTGGTCCGCATGGAGGGATCGTCCTCGTCGTCTATGGCGAGGGGAAGAAAGAGGTAGAAAGTGCTGCCTTCTCCTATTTTGCTTGAAAAACCTATTTCGCCGTTGTGGTCCTCCATGAACAGTTTGGTATTGTATAGCCCAAAACCCGAGCCGGAACTCGAGTCCTTGGTCGTGAAGAAGGGATCGAACAACTTATCCTCGATTTCCTCGGGAATTCCCCTTCCATCGTCGGAAAGCGATATTACGGCGCCTGTTGCAGGAGCTATTCTGGCTTCCCCCGAGGAACCGTTCATAATGGGTTGACCTTTGGCAACCTTGGTGATGGAAATCTTGATCTTCCCTTTGCGTTCGATGGCGTCCCGGGCGTTGATGGCTAAGTTGAGGATGACTTGGCGGAAACCGGTTTCCTCGAGGAAGGCGGGCAGGGATTCCTTGCCGAAGTCGGTCTGGAGCCTTGCGCTGCGGGGGATGATGATGCCTACCAGATCCATCTGGTCCTTGAGCAGCAGGCGGAGGTCGTGAATGGCCCGGGTGGCCGGCTTTTCACGATGCAGGTCAATGATCCTCCGGACGAGTTTCTGAGCCTGCATGGCGCTCTTCTTGATCTGTCCCATTCCATTGGCCATGGGGTCGTCCCTTTCCATCATGCCGTGATAGAGTTCGCTGATGGAGTAGATTCCCGACATGAGGTTGCTGAAATCGTGAACCAGGCCATTGGTCAGGGTCGCCAGTCCCTCACGCCAGACGGAGTTGGAGAGGCGATGCTCGGCTATGGCTTGACGAGTGATGTCGATGAGCACGCCGTCATAGCCCAAGAGCTTTTGGGTTGCAGTGATGATGGGGGTGCGGACGTCGAGGAGGTAGACGACCTGCCCGGTCGGGGGCAGCTTGATGCGGTAAGAGAAGCTGAAGGTTTCGCGGCCACCGCTGTTGGTGCTCAGTTTATTAAGGAAATGTTCCCGGTCCTTCTCGAAAATCTTGTTTAGGAAGAGTCCTCCGTTGCGTGAGAATTCCTTGTGTTCCTGCGGAAACAGCCTCTTGATGCCATTGGACAGGTAGCTGAAGGTCATGTCCGTCCGCTGGGTAAAGAAGATCCCGGGAAAATTGCTCACGTAGTCGGACAGCCTGCTTTCCGCCTTCTGGAGCCTGATCAAGGTATTTGCGAGTGCCCGGGGGTCGTTCATCAAGTCGCCCATGAAGGCGTTCTTAAGGGTGTCGTGGGGAGCGAGGGCCGGGGACAGGGATAGGACCACGTTGTGCTCGTACGTGGAACTATTGAAGTAAATGCCGACCGATGAGTTACGTTCTTCCGGGGATAGCGGAAGGAAGCACTCAAAATCGCGCTCGTGAAAATCCTGAGGTATGAGTGCATCCCAGCTGTTTTCCAAAGAAACTATGAAGCTTCGGAAATTCTCCCCTACCAATTCCTCGACTCCCATGCCGACCCATGAGGAGAAGGCTTCCGAAACATTTGCCATGGAGCCTTCCCTGTCGAGGGCAACTTGACAATTTTCAAAATTTGGGGATTTCATTGAGTGAAGGGCTTTAAACAAACTACTTTTTGGCCTTTATGAAAAGCCTCAAAAGACAAAGATTTCCCTATTGGCGATCTAGGCTAGGAAAAAATTGCCATATGCGCTAAAATTCGGAATTCGAATGAATTCAAAAAAATTCGGATGGTGATGAACAGGGGGTTCGCAGGGCTTGCCGTTCGAGCTTTCGAAATTGGCGCAAAGATTGCATCGAAATCGACCAAATGGCCGAATTGCTCGACAATCTATATACTCAGGAAAATTATCTGATCTCTAAGAAACTCCTCGATGCCACGCATTTGCGGCATGAGGCGCTGTCCAACAACTTGGCCAACGTAGAGACCCCCGGCTTCAAGCGCAGGGACCTTCCCAAAACCTTTGCCGTTGAGCTAAGGAGAGCCGTGGACCGCAAGGATTTCAGAAGAGTCAAGGCCCTGTTGCCTAGGAGTGCCGAGGACCGCCAGGCCAAGCCCGTGAGAGTGGACGGAAACACGGTACAGCTCGACGAGGAAATGCTGGCCATGAACAGAAATGCGCTCAACTACGAGTACCTCAGCGGAGCCGTGGGCGGTTCGATCAAGGAGCTTAACAAGGCCATCAAGGGAAGAGTATAGACCTTCTAGGAGTAACGCGAAGTCATGACGATGAACCTCATACCCGGCATAGAATCAACCGGCAGCGCTCTTTCCGCGGAAAAAATCCGTCTCGAAATCATCGCCCAGAACATTGCGAACTCCAACACCACCCAGGATGCTACCGGAAAAGTCTACCAGAGGAAGGAAGTGGTCTTTGAGGAATTCATCAAGACCCCGGAGAGAAGGGTTCCCGGCTACGTAGACGAAAATCTCTATCAAGGCGTGCGAGTTACGGACGTCTACAACGACCAGACTCCGGGCAGGATGATCTTCAATCCCGGCCATCCCCACGCCAACGAAGACGGCATGGTGCAGATGCCCAACGTGGACGTTTCCCGTGAAATGATCGATTTGATAAGTGCATCCCGCGCCTACGAAGCGAACCTAACCGTAGTAAAGACTTCCCGCCGCATGGCCCAGCAGGCCATGTCCATTGGCAGGTAGATTTCCGAAATTCAGCCGTGAACGAAATATCATCACTTCCCAGCCTAAGCGACCTACTGTCGCAGAATCCCAACATGCAGCCCAATGCCCAGATGGACAGGTTTGCCGCCCAAACGTCCGAGATGGGGCAACGCATAGGCACGCCTCTCTCCAATGGCGTCGGCAATGGCGTCGAGGTCATCCCCATCGACAAGACTACCCCGACCGAGAGAGTGACCGCCCCGGGTTTCGCCCAGATGTTCGAGAACTTCATCAAGGGCGTCGACCAGAAGAAAAAGATTTCCAAGAACGCCACCCAAGACCTCATCCTTGGCCGCTCCGACAATATTCACGAGGCAGTCGTCAAATCCCAGGAAGCTGGTGTAGCCTTCAACCTGATGATCGAGGTCCGCAACAAGCTCGTGGAGTCCTACAAGGAGCTCATGAGGATGCGGGTATAAGCAACCATCACCTTTCCAACTTCTCTAAATGAAAGAAAGATTTGAAAAACTAAGTCAATTGTGGGCGGAGCTTCCATCTTCAAAGAAATTGGGTCTGGGCGCAGCCCTCCTCGGCATAGTGGTCGTCAGCGCGGCGATCCTGAGCTGGTCGGGCGGCAGTACCGACATGCGTGCTTTAGTCAGAGGGGGAGACCCCAAGGACATGGGCGAGGTCATCGACGTCTTGAAGAGCAATCAGATCCAGTACGAATACGGTGAAACGGGCGATACCATTCTGGTCCCGGAGGAAAACCTAGCCGCCATGCGGATGGAGTTGGCCATGAAGGGCTTGCCCAAGAGCGGTGATGTCGGATTCGAGATTTTCGACGAGGGTAATTTCGGTATCAGTGACTTTGTCCAGAGGACCAACCATACCCGGGCGATCCAAGGCGAACTTGCCCGAACCATTCAGATGATGGACTCGATCCGCTCGGCCAAGGTTTTCGTGGTCAAGCCCGAGAATAATCTCTTGCTTAGTGAGGATCCCAACGATCGACCAAGCGCGTCGGTCTACGTGGATACGGGCGGCAATACTCTTGACAAGTCCAACGTAAATGCCATCCAATTTCTCGTTTCGCGTGCTGTAAAGGGCGTAAACAAGTCCAACGTCTCGGTTCTCGACAACCAGGGCAACGTGCTTTCCGAGGAGGGTGAGTCAGGTGGGGCGGCAGGTATAGCCGGCCAGATGATGAAAGCCTATCAGGCTCAGGAAAGAAGGCTGGAGGAAAAGATCGAGACCATGCTTGCCAAAATCGTCGGAGGCAAGGACAAGGTCGTGGCGCGCGTTTCGGTTAACCTCGACACCATGTCCACCACGAAGCTGGACGAGCAATTCGACCCCGAGGGCCAGGTGCCCAGAACCACCACGACCGATAAGGACGACGCCAAGACCGTCGAGACTCAGCAGGGCAACAACGCGGCCGGCATGGGCGCCAACGTTCCAAACGTCAGCCAAGATGCCACCATGCAGGACCCGATCATGGCCGAAAGCGAGGAGAAGAGGGAGTCCAAGACCACCGATTTTGAGATCAGCCGGACCGTTACCGAGGAGGTACAGGAACCCGGTGCGATCAAAGGTCGAAGCGCGGCCGTGTTTATCGCCAAGGGTGAGACTCCCCGCACTGACGTGGCTCAGATCAAGGAGGCCGTCAGAAATGCTATAGGAGCCAACTTCGATTCCGGTAACAACGTTAATGACTTGGTGACCATCCATGAGGTTGAGTTTACGGAGTCTTCGGTTTTTGGAGCTGCGGGGCAGACTCTCGGACAGTGGCAGCAACTCATTGATACTTACGGTCCGATTCTCAAGAGCCTGCTAGGTCCGCTTCTTGCCATTATCATGTTCATTGTGTTCCTGAGGATGTTCAAGAAATTCAAGCCCAGTGAGGC
Source organism: Opitutia bacterium UBA7876 (assembly GCA_002500665.1). Classification (GTDB taxonomy): domain Bacteria; phylum Verrucomicrobiota; class Verrucomicrobiia; order Opitutales; family Seribacteraceae; genus Seribacter. Next base: position 115,948 of record DLRY01000028.1, on the reverse strand, counting down.
CGAAGTGCAAGTCCTAGATGAGGATGACCAGCAGCTGCTTGCCGGAACCCGCAGCCTTGGGAGCGGATTGACTCCAGAATTGCTCAATGATCTTATCCAGGAGAAGCCCGATAACGTTGGGACCGCCCTCAGGAGATACCTAGAGACGGGTTCCTCGAGCTGAAATCCTTTCATTCGCCTGAAGCAAGAATCCTGATGTTGGAAAAATGGAAGAAGTAGCGGAAGAAGAAGAAGGAGCTTTTGATCGCTACTCGAGGATGTCGAGGCACCAAAAGCTGGCTCTCCTCATGATTTCTCTCGGACCCCAGGCATCGGCAACCTTGCTCAAGCGTTTCGATACCAAGGACTCGGAGGCAATTTGCAAGGAGATCAGTAACTTTCCGATCATTGATCAAGAAATGAAGGACTGCGTGCTGGACGAGTTTTCCGAGCTCATCGAATCGAGCGTGAACTCGAACTTGGGTGGCCTCGTTTTCGCCCAGAAGACCCTGGAGTTGGCACATGGCGATTTCAAGGCCAACAACATGATGAATCGGATAGCCCCCGTCCGCGACAACCTTGACTTCATGGATGACATCAAGGAAATGGATTCGGGCCAGATTTACAACGTGCTTCGTTTCGAGCAACCCCAGACGATCGCCTTCGTTCTCGCGAACGTCGACGCGGACAAGGGGTCCGAAGTCCTTCAGATGATGCCGCCCAACATTCAGGAGCAGGTTGTCGAGAGGGTGGGGGCTATGGAAACGACCCCCATGGACCAGATTGAGGTCGTAGCCGGCACCCTTGGCGCGAGAATGGGCAAGAAGGGCCAGTCTCCCAGAATCAAGACGGGCGGAGTGAAGTCCGCCGCCGATATTCTGAACTGGTTCGACAAGGAGGAGGGTAAGGAACTTCTGAAGAGCATTGAGAAAAGAAACCCCAAGCTGGGTGGATCGATCAGGCAGCGGATGTTCCGCTTCGAGGACTTGATCCGTCTCAGTGCCGGAGATATCTCGAAAATTACCAAGGAGGTTGATCAGGACGATTTGATCATCGCTTTGAAGAATGCTTCCGCGGAGCTCAAGAAGACCATCTATTCCACCATGTCCAAGCGTGCGGTGGAGGCCTTGGAAGAACAGCTCAGTTTCCTCGGACCCAAGCGCCTCTCGGAGATCGAGGCTGCTCAGGATCGTGTCATACAAATCGTTCGCGAACTCGAGGAAGACGAGGAAATTATCCTTGATACCGGAGGAAGCGACGTTGTCGTACAATAAGTCCATTTCCTTTCCCGAGGCTCCTTCAGGTTTCAGCGTAACCTTTTGCGGAGACCCGTCCCTGCCCGCCGATCAGGCGGAAGCGAAGGCCCATTCCTCCTATGAGCGTGGAAAAGCGGAGGCTGCCGAATTCTACCAGACGGAGATCAAGAAGCTGCGTGACGATTACGCGAGGCGGCAAGAGGAGTTGCTTGCCAAGCTCGATCAAAGGACCACGGAATTGGTCTCCCAGCTCGACAACCGACTTCCCGACTTGGTCGTAGGCTTGGCCGAGCGGGTGCTGGACAAGGTTAATCTGGATGGCGAGGCCATCGAGGGAATCGTCAAAGGTATGGTATCGGAGTTCGCCGGGCAGGAGGAGAAGCTGGAAGTATACCTTTGCCCTCAGGACCTTTCCCTACTCAGGGCAATGGCCAGAGCCGAATCCAAGCCTGAAGAGGAAGAGGGGGAGACGGAATCTTCCGAAGAGGGATTTGCAAGCGCTATAGCCGGTATCTTTGATGGCCTGGACGGGGACGAGTCTCTGCTGGCCGGTTATCCGAACTTACAGTTTTTCGAGGACCCCTCCCTTGTTCCGGGGGATTGCCAGATCAAAAGCAGGTTCGGGCTGCTCGATGGACGGATCTCCACCAAACTGCGTAAGGTGGAGGAAGAACTCAAGGGCGATGATTGATTCACTAGAAGAGCGTTTCGCATTCATGGAGGAAGGCATCCGGGGGGTACGGACTTTCGACAAGATAGGTACGGTTCGACGCGTAACCGGTCTCATCATAGAGTCCGAGGGCCCCGAAGTCAGCATCGGGCAGGTTTGTTCGATTAGTTCGGATCGCCATGACGACAAGATCGAGGCCCAGGTCGTCGGGTTTAGGGAAAATACGGTATTGCTCATGGCTTTGGAGAGCGTTCACCTGATTCACCCGGGCTGCAAGGTTTCCTCCAAGAGGAATTCCAACGAGGTTCCCTACGGTTCATCTCTCCTTGGTAGAATTATCGACGGCATGGGGCGGCCAATCGATGGCAAGGGGCCCCTGATGGCTCCGCAAAGGGACGGTTTTTACGCTGAGCCTCCCAATCCGCTAAGTCGTTCTCTTATTAGCAAGCCCTTCGCCACCGGCATTAAATCCATCGATACCTTTTCTCCTCTTGGCAACGGGCAACGGGTCGGGATTTTCTCGGGTAGTGGCGTTGGCAAATCGATTCTCCTAGGCATGGTCGCCAGAGGGTCGGAGGCCGAAGTGAACGTCATATCTCTGGTTGGAGAACGAGGACGGGAACTTAGGGAGTTCGTTGAGAATGACCTTGGCCCTGAAGGCATGGCAAAGTCGGTCATCGTCGTTTCCACTTCCGATCAGCCCGCCCCCATGAGGATTCGGGCTTCCATTCTGGCCACCGCCTTGGCGGAAGGCTTTCGAGACCAGGGATCCAAGGTACTTCTTCTGATGGATTCCCTGACCCGCTTTGCCATGGCTCAGCGTGAAATCGGCTTGGCCGCAGGCGAACCACCGGCTTCCCGCGGTTACGTGCCCTCTGTCTTCTCGATGTTGCCCAAACTTCTTGAGAGGACCGGAGCGAGCGAAAGCGGCGCCATCACCGCGATCTATACGGTCCTAGTCGAGGGCGACGATATGAACGAGCCCGTGGCTGATGCCGTCAGAGGTTTTTTGGATGGGCACATCGTTCTGAGCCGGAAGCTCGCAAACGCCAATCATTTTCCTGCCGTGGACGTGCTACGAAGCGTTAGTAGGCTGGATCGCGCCGTATGCTCGGCCGAAGAGATTGCGGCCATTTCCGATGCCCGCGACCTGCTTTCCCTCTACAGGCAAAATGAGGATCTCATAAACGTCGGGGCTTACGTCAAGAACAGCAACCCCAAGATCGACCGGGCGATTGAAAAGTTCGCTCACTTGGAAAACTTTCTTCGTCAGCCCTACGATCGGCTGGTGTCGCGAGAAGAAGCGTTTGCCCAGCTTTTTAGGATTTTCTCATGAAGGCTTTTACTTTTAGGCTCGAGACGCTTCTGCACCTCCGGGAAATGGCCAAGGACAAGGCGATAGCCGAATATGGCGTTGCGATCCGCCACAGGGAGGAATCCGAAAAGCTTCTCGATCAGGGGCATAGGGCTCTCGATGACTTGAAGCAAGAGATCGGGCTTCGCCGGACCGTTGGCTTTTCCGGAAGTGAGCAGGAACCCTACAACCGCTCCATCAACCATGCAAAGGAACGTATCATCGACCTTAATGCTAGGGTGCAAGAAGCTAGGAAGGTGGAGGATTTCAAGAGGAATCAGTTCCTTGAGACGGACTCGAGTTTCAAAAGTCTCCTCAAGCTCAAGGAGAAGCAGAAAGAGGAGCACCTCGAGCATGAGTCCAAAAAGGAGGAGAGGGAACTCGGCGATGTTATCGGGGCCCGATTTGTCTTTAACAAAGCTAGCAGCAATTAAACCATCTAACTATGAATAATACTAACCTTATCGTACTGGTAGCGGTTCTGCTTTCCTTCGTCTCCGCCGTGGGGATGGTCTGGGTAAACTACGACACGCTCTTTAAGCCCAAACCGGAAATCGTAGCCGAGTTCACGAGCGTCGAGTTCGATGCCGACGATACCAGCTATTCGCCAGCGGAGACTCATTCCATGAACCAGCTTTCCAAGGAGCTCGTCGCCCTAAAGGAAAAACTGCTCGAGCGCGAGAGCGAGCTCGATGCCCGGGAATCCGCCATCTCTATGGATCTCGAGGCCCTCGAGAAGCAGAAAAAGGAACTGGACCAGATTCGCAGTGATCTTTCCGCCCGGTTGGCCGACTTCGAGTCCCAACAGGGTCAGGAACTGAGTGAAGCCAAGGAAAAGGAATACAGGGATACCTCCAAGAGATGGGTCGAGATGGGGCCAGAGGTCGCTAGCATGGAAATCCAGAACTGGCGCCAAAAGAGAAGGTTTGAGGAAGCCTTGACCATTTTCGAGATGCTTAAGTCCGAGGACAAGGCGCCTATTATCGCCTTCATGCTCAACAGCGACGAGGATGCCTTGATCGAGCTTGCCGATGCCCTTGCCATGCGGGACAGGGGCTTGCTGCCCAGCCTGGATCTAGACGAGGCAGTTCCGGGACTTGGCCTATAAGCTCGCAACTCGAACTGATTTTTTCGGCGCATGTCACTCAATTCCATAGGACCGCAGGTCAATGCACCTGCTGCTCCCGCTCCCGCTCACCAGGCGATTGGCAGGAACGGTTCATTCTGGTTGCCGGAAAAACTGGACCAAAGCTTTGATTCAAAGGTCAAGAACCTTCCCCGAGGCAAGGATGGAGGCAAACCCGTTGCCGGAAAGGGCAACAACCCGTCCGCCGTCAGGGGAGGCGGAAAAGCCGTTTCTACCGCTTCTGAGCCTGTGGCCGGGACACTCAGGCCCGCTACCGGCAAGACGAGCGATCGGGCCAAGGGACCACTTGCCCGTCCCTCGACCCAGAGCGCTCACGGCTTGTCGAGTTCGAAGCTTGCCCGCTCAAGGATCGCTGCCGCCTTGACGAATTCGGAGGGCGTAAAGGTGCCCGCAACCGTTGTTGCTGAGAAAGCATCTCCGGTCCGCTTGGGTAAGAACTTGCGGAATCTGCCCAAGAGCCTGCTCCACGCAGAGGACGACTCAAGGGCTGAAATTACTTTAGATCCGGATGCGAAGGATGGTCGGAAGAGGAAGGGCGGACGGCGTGGCGCAAAAAATGCTTCTACCCACCCAAAGATGGAAAACGGACAGTCAGAGCAGGATTTTCAAGTCCTTGAGGGACGCTCATCGAGCGAGCCCTCCCAGTCGCCTCAGGCCCGCAGTTTCGTAAGGTTTCTTACCAAATCGGTGACGCCACGGATCTCTTACATGGATAAACACGCCAAGAAAGTCGTCCGCTTTGCCATCGATCTTCCGAACAAAGCCAAACTCGGCGTCCGCTTGGAGAAGTCCGGGGGGAAGCTTTCCATTTGTCTGATTTGTTCGGATCCCGACTCTCTCGAGATGATCGGACTCACCAAGGAAGCCCTCTCCGGCGCCTTGAGCGAGAAATCCGTCAGGGATACTCAAATCAACGTTTTCAACAACTACAAGGAGATGGACGAGCACTTTTCTCGTGCCGCCTGAATCGTATAGCCATGATAGAAGCCATAGCAGCCGCCCAATCGAACCAGAACCCACGGCCTTCCTCACTTGCCGAGCAGTCGGACCGAAGCGGCAGTTACATGCAGATGGACGACTTCCTCCAATTGCTGACCAGTCAGATCAGCAACCAGGATCCCTTGGAACCGATGAAGGATACCGAGTTCATTTCGCAGATGGCCAACATTGCCTCGCTAGAGCAGATGCAACAGTTTACTAAGGGATTCGAGAGCTTCGCCGACTCCCAGAAGGATATGGTTGCCCAAGCTTATCTCGGGCGCATCGTTTCCATTTCGAGCGAGGGAACCGAGGTTTCCGGTTTGGTCGAGTCGGTAGAGAAATCCGAGGATGGCAAGATTTCCGTTCTTGTTTCTGGCAAGGGATACGATCCAAAGGACATCGTCCGCGTGAGCCTTCCGCAAGGTTAGTTGTCATGATCCCCTCTCTTCACAACGGAATTACCGCCCTCAAGAGTCTGACACAGGGTCTTCAGGTTCTGGGAAACAATATCGCCAACGTCAACTCCTTGGGCTACAAGGCCTCCAGAGCCAATTATTCCGATAATTTCTACCTTCATCTCAATGATGCAGAGTCAGGTGCCGATGGCGAGCCCAGTAACAACATTCAGCAACACGGAACGGGTGTACACGTCAGTTCCGTATCATCTGATTTCAACCAGGGTACCGTAGAGGTGACCGGGCTTGACCTGGATTTGGCCATCCAAGGCGAGGCCCTCCCCAATGCGGGTGGCTTCTTCGAGTTGGCGGATCCGGTAACGGGCGAGCTTTTTTATACCCGAGCAGGTGCCTTTGAGGCTACGAATCAAGGCTTTGTCGTTACGCGAGACCAGTACAGGTATCAACTACAAGGCCTCGACAATGCCCTTACCGTGGCCGTTGCCGATACCGAGAGCCTCGTTGCCCGCCGAGTCGAGGAAGATGGCAAGGTAAATCTAGTCGTGCACGACAAAGTCCAGAAAAAAGACTTAGTTAAGAGTGTCGGCCAGATCAAGATCGTCAACTTCCTTTCTCCACAGTACCTCAGGAGAGTTGGGAACGGCTTCTACTCGAATGGCCGCGCAGGGCAGAACGTAGCTGGGATACTCGACAATTTCGTCCCAGCGACCGGGTCGAACGGAAAAATCAGGCAATACGCGCTTGAGCTTTCCAACGTCGATCTGACTAATGAATTCGCTTCAATGATTTCCCACCAGCGCTCCTTTCAGGCCGGTTCGCGGGTGGTTACCACTTCCGACATGATTTTATCCGAAGCCGTTAACCTGAAACGCTAGATCATACTAACCATCCTACTTCCTACTTGCCATGTGCGCCGCTCAATTAGACGAACTTCCTGAAAGCAATGATTCCCCTCCCGAGAAATCCGGCGGCGGCAGTCTCCTTCCCGCCTTGGTCGCGATCATCCTCGCCCCAGCCCTTACGGTGGGAGCAATGTTTGTCATCATCAAGATGAACAAGCCAGTGCAGGCTCAGACCCAACAGGTTACCGAAGGAGGGCAACCTCTTGACATGGAGCCATCGGGGGAGGAAAAGTCTTACGACCTTATCGGCTTGATCACCAACTTGGGAGGCCCCATCAAGTCGCGCTACATCAACGTCGAACTCAAGCTTGAAGGCTTGGCGGGAGACTTTGAGAAGGTTCTCGAAGTGAATGAGCACAGGCTGCGAGACAAGGCACTGTCCATTCTGGGGCAATACACCTATGAGGACGCTCAGTTGGACGGGTTTCAAGAGCGTGTCCGGGTCGATCTCAAGAAGGGTTTTTCCATCGTTCTGAAGAAATACCGTAGCGGTGAAAGCGACTTGATAAGGAATATTTATTTTACCCAATTCGTGGTGCAGTAGATTTGCTCCGATCCTAGCTCGACATGGAAAACGACCCAAACTTTTCGGACGAAAGCTTCGATTTAAGCGAAATCGAGAGCGATGGTCTGGGCGGTCCGATTTTCCTGCATGACGGGACGAAACTGACCGATCCTTCTGCCATAAAGGTCAAGAAATATGACTTTACGAACCCCATTGTGCTTTCGGATGCGGACTTGAGCAAGCTCAAGACCAAGTCCGAGCAGTTCGTTTATTACCTAGCCGGTCACCTGTCTATGTTTCTTCGGACCGAGTTCAACTTGGAGCTGGAAGATCTTAACGCCGACCTGTATGCGAACTTTACACATTCCATCCAGGATCCTTCCTGTATCACGATGTTCAAGCTGCAGGAACTTAACGGTGTTTGTCTGCTGGACGTCAATTCACACCTTTCAGCCACCGTGGTGGACAGGATTCTCGGGGGTCGCGGTTCGACCAATCCCGAGGAACGAGGGTTGACCGACATCGAAAAGGCCCTAGTTGAGGATTTCAATCAAATAATCCTGGAGGAGTGGTGCAAGCAGTGGCACAATACGATGGAACTAAACCCATCGATCATTGGGACCGAGAGCACGGGCAAGTTTCTCCAGACTTCACCTGCTGACGCGATGATGCTGATCCTTAGCATGGAGGCGTCCTTTGGCGACGTTTCCGGGCCCATGCGGATCGCCGTTCCCTATTATACTCTTGAGCCCGTGGTTAGCCGCCTACTTGCGACCGCCTCGGCGAGTACCGACAAGAAGGACTCCTTGCCTCCCCGCTGGCACGATATCTACGACGAGATTCCCGTTGCCGTTTCCGTTGAATGGGATGCCTTTGAGCTTACCCTCAGGGATCTCTCCAATCTACAGGTGGACGACGTCATTGAGATGTCCCCGTCTCTTCTGGAAGATACCAAGCTTCGTATCGAGAACCGAACCTGTTTCATCGGGGAAGTCGGTCTCGAAGGCGATCAGGTGGCCTTTCAAGTCAATGAAAGCATTGCAGATGCCGTCAAACTAATCGGAAAAAATCATGGATAGTAAGAAAATGGATATCGTCATGGACGTTAAGGTAAACGTAACCGTCCAACTTGGGACTGCTGAACTTCCCATGAAGGAAGTGGTCGAACTAAGCCCGGGCGCTCAAATTCAGCTTAAGCAGAATGCCAAGGATCCGGTTAGCTTGCTCGTTAACGGCAAGCTTATTGCTCACGGCGAAGTCGTCGTGGTCGACGATAAGTTCGGACTTAAAATTACCGAAATCGTTGATTCCCCCTCCTGATCGCCAATGCGTTCAACTGCTCGCCGCAAGTTGAGGGCATGAGTAACCATGCAGGCATTAGAGCCATTTTGCCTTCTGTCTTCTCCCGGGGCCGTTTCCGGGGAGTGGGATTATGCCCTTCACTTGGTCCAGATGGTGGCCTTTCTCGGCTTGCTTGGCGCCGGGGCTTACTTCCTGACCGACTATACCCGGAAGAGAAAAATTCGCTCGGCCTTAGCCAACGAGGGAAAGATAGTCGTGGCCGATACTTGCTCGCTCGGAAGCAGGCAATTCTTGGTTGTGGCCCAGTACGGAGCCGAGAAGCATCTCATAGGCGTTAGTCCTGGATCCATCAGTTATCTTTCGCGCTTGTCCGGAGGGGAGGGCGACTTTCAGGTCAAGTTGGAGCGAGCGAGCTCCGGTCAAAAGGGGGAGGGATGAAGCGCAAGACTAGCAGGTTTTTTACCATAAGGTCTCTTTTGCCTTTGCTAGGCATTCTGACTCTGCTTTCCTTTACCCAGTCCGTGGACGCCCAGACTACCGGAACCGGTTCGCCCGGACTGCGTATCGACGTGACCGGATCCAACGACGAGGGAGATTTTGGGGTGGCGATCCAGTTGGTGGTTGCCATGACCATTCTCACGCTCGGGCCGTCCATCATCATGATGATGACCTGTTTTACCCGTATCGTGGTGGTTCTTGGCTTCGTGAGGAATGCGATCGGCGTACAGTCGGCTCCCTCCAGTCAGATTATCGTGGGCCTCGCCCTCTTCCTGACCTTTTTCGTGATGGGCCCGGTTTGGAACAAGATATATGACGATGCCGTCACGCCCTACATGGCGGACACGATGAAGTCAAGCGACGCCCTCATGGTTGCCACCGCCCACATGAAGGATTTCATGATGAACCAGACCCGGCAGGAAGACGCCCAGTTCTTCCTCGAGATTTCCCGGCAGGGGGCGATGACCCGCGACGAACTTCCCTTGAGCATAGTCGTTCCCTCCTTCGTTCTAAGTGAGCTCAGGACCGCATTTCAGATGGGTTTCCTGATCTTCATTCCCTTTATCATCGTGGATTTTATCGTCGCCTCATCCCTTATGTCTATGGGGATGATGATGATGCCTCCGGTCGTCATATCGATGCCGTTCAAGCTGCTCCTGTTCGTCCTGGTGGATGGGTGGTACCTAGTCGTGCAGTCTTTGGTCAACAGTTTCAACATAGCCTAGGAAAGGAATCGAGTCATGACGATGGAGTTGGCGGTGGATATCATGAGGAACCTGCTCCAGACTGGACTGATTCTTGCCATTCCAATCCTTGGGACAGCTACCGTTGTGGGGTTGCTGGTCAGTTTCATCCAGTCGATCACGAGCCTGCAAGAACAAACCCTTACCTTCGTGCCCAAGCTGGTCTGCGTTTCCCTTGCCATCGTCTTCTCGGCTAATTTCATTCTCAAGACTATGACCGAATTCTGTATCTCCATGATCAACATGATCCCCTCCATGGCTCAATGACCATCTATGCTGGGGAGATCATCGTTTGGGTGCTCGTCTTTCTGAGGACGGGCGCTTTTTTTCTGGGAATCCCTCTTTTTGCCGGGCAGATGATCCCGGTAAAGATCCGGGCTGGGTTTGGACTTCTTCTCTCCATTCTCATTAATCCCCTAGTGCCGGCTGACTTGGGGATCGCAACTCATTTTGCGGGAGCTATCTTGCTGGCGATGAACGAGGTATGCATAGGCTTGCTACTTGCCATGACGGTCCGAATGGTGTTCTTCGCGGTCGAGTTGGCCGGTCACCTGATCTCCTACGAGATCGGCCTGATGGCGAGCAACAGCATGAACCCCCTGCTTGGTTCCAACAACGCGACCATTACAACCTTGCTTTACTATTTCGCCCTATTGATCTTTTTCGTTGCGGGGATTCACTACGACGTGCTCAAGGCCTTCATCATGAGCTTTGAGATCCTGCCCATCGGCAGTTTTTTTCTCAAGGCCAGCCCTATGGTTGAATTCGTTCGTGAGGTGGCTCACGTGTTCGTGATCGGAACCTTGATGGCGGCTCCATTCATTGGCTTGAATTTTCTAATCAACGTATCCTTTGCCGTGCTCGGCAAGGCGGTACCAAAGATGAACGTCTTTATGACCAGTTTTGCCATCCGGATCCTCTCTGGCCTCGTCCTGCTGGTGTCTTCGATTCTTCTGCTCTCATCCTATATCCTTGAAAACAGCCGTCGTTCCGTCGAGGTTATGCTCGACATGATCCAGCCCGGTTGACGGAAACGAAATGTCCGACGTAGACAAGAGCTCGAAGACCGAACCTCCGACCGAGAAGAAACTCTCCGAGGCAAGAGCAAAGGGTAATTTCGCCAAGGCCCCGGAGATTGGGATGACCATGACACTTCTGGCAGGTCTGCTGGTGATTCTTTTCTGGGCGCCCTCGAAGGCCTTGGAACTAGTCGAGTTTACCCGTTCCCTCTTTGAGAATCTCGATTCGATCACGGCGACGCAAGAGGGCGTTGCCCACACCATGACACATTCCTACTTTGCCATGGCCTTGATCGTGCTGCCCCTCCTCGTAGCCTGTTTCTTTGCTTCCTTTGTTGCCGAGGGCTTGCAGACAGGCTTTCGCTTCACCCCCAAGGCCATCGAGCCGACCCTGAATAAGATGAACCCTATTAATGGTGCCAAGAGGGTCTTCGGGCCCAAGGCTTTAAAGGCATTTCTGGTTGATTTCCTAAAATTTTTCGCCATCGGGTCGGTGGTCTGGCTTACCCTTTTGATTTTCCTGGACGACCCGATTTTTTATGCGGTGGTCGATATCAAGCACCTCCCCCAGTTCATTTATAAGCTTTTCGTGGTGATGTTCGCCATCCTCGTCCTCCTGCTCCTGATTGTTGCCATTATCCATTTTATGATCAAGAAGAAGGAGCACGACGACGATATGAAGATGACCAAGGAGGAGGTCAAGGAAGAGAGAAAGAGCAAGGAAGTTTCACCAGAGGTGAAATCGGCTCAAAGAAAGAAGGCGATGGAGCTATTGGGTGGTCAGGGGGCTGCGGACGTAGCTACTGCCGATGTGGTCGTAACGAATCCCACCCACTACGCGGTTGCTCTTCGATATGAAAAAGGCACGGATCTTGCTCCTGTAGTAGTCGCGAAAGGAGAAAACCTGTTGGCCAGAAGAATTAAAATCATAGCAGCTGAGCACGAAGTGCCCATGGTTGAGAACAAACCCGTGGCACAAGCGCTCTTTGCGATCGGCAAGGTCGGAAGCCCGATTCCACTCGAGCTTTATCAAGTGGTTGCCGAGATTCTTGCCTTGGTCTACAAGACTCACGCCTATTATTTTCACCGCCTTAAGGCACGAAGGATTTTGGCTAAACCCATTGCCGCTTAGGCTCTTATGAATGATTTTATGAGCAGAGTAAGACAAGCCTTCGCACGGTTCGGGGGCAATTCCGATCTCGGTTTCGTATTTGGCCTCTTTGGCGCCGTTCTTTTGCTTGTAGTTCCGGTCCACAAGGACGTCTTGAGCGTTTTGCTGGTCTTCAGCATCGCTATTTCCCTTCTTATCCTTCTTACAGTCATCTATGTCAAGGAACCACCCGAGTTTTCCGTTTTCCCGACTATTCTTCTCGCCGTTACCCTGTACCGACTCGGTCTTAACGTGGCCTCAACCCGATTGATACTGCTTGATGGCGACGCAGGCTCGGTGATTCAGTCTTTCGGCACCTTTGTCGTTGGCGGGAACTATGTCGTCGGGGCCGTCATTTTCCTGATCTTGGTGATCATCAATTTCGTGGTTATTACCAAGGGCGCCGGACGGATTGCGGAGGTAACCGCCCGTTTTACCCTCGATGCAATGCCTGGGAAGCAAATGTCGATCGATGCGGAGATGAACTCGGGCGTAATCACCGAGGCTCAGGCCCTTGCCAAGCGGGAGAAAATCCAAAAGGACGCCGATTTCTACGGATCCATGGACGGTGCAAGCAAATTCGTTCGCGGTGATGCCATTGCCGGTATCTTCATTACCGTTGTTAACGTGATCGGTGGTATACTTATAGGCTATTTCCAGCGTGACTTGGCCATGGCCGATGCTCTTCAGACCTACACCATTCTTTCAATCGGTGACGGTCTCGTCACTCAGATCCCGGCCATCATCGTCTCCATCGCGGCCGGTATATTGGTCACCCGCTCCTCAGAGGAGGCTGATCTCGGGGAATTCGTAGGCAGGCAACTGACGGTATATCCCAAGGCTGTTGCGATTTCCGGCGCCATGCTCCTGTTGTTCGCCTTCTTCTTGGACGAGACCTTCTGGCCCTTCTTTCTTCTCTCCATGGGTTGCTTCGCCACGTCCTATTTCTTCAAGAAAAAAGGCGAGGCCGAGCCCGCTCTTCTCGAGGAGATCGGCTCGACCGATCACCCTGCCTTGTCCCATGCCGCTGGAAATCGTTCTCATCTGGATGGTGGACAAGCCGCCGGTCCCGGAGAGGAGGGAGCCACGCAGCTTTCCCCCATGGAGAGCGCCATCGAGCAGGAGGTCTTTGGCCTTGAGATGGGCTATGGACTTCTTGTTCTCGCTGACAAGAAGAAAGGCGGGGACTTGCTGGAGAGGATAACCGGGGCACGGACTAATTTCGCCAAGGAAATGGGTATGCTTCTGCCCACTATCGGGGTTCGCGACAATATCGAGTTGGAGCCGAACGAGTATCGTTTCATGATGCGGGGCAAGGAAATCGTACGTTCCACCATCATCCCGGACCGCATGCTCGCCATGAGTATGGGCGGAGGCGATGCAGGCAAGCTCAACGGCATTCCCACTATCGAGCCGGTTTTCGGAATACAGGCTATGTGGGTGCCTGAGGAGGAGAGGCGTAATGCGGAGGTGGAAGGCTGCACCGTGGTCGATCCCTCATCCGTGCTCGTGACCCACCTTTCCGACGTCCTCAAGAGAATGGCTTACCTGATTCTCGAGCGAGAAGGGACGCAAAGGCTCCTTGACCTGATCAAGGACAGGAACCCGACCTTGGTCAGCGAATTGTTACCCGACTTGGTCAACGTAGGCATTATCCAGCGGACCCTGCAAAATTTACTCAGGGAGCGTATTTCGATCAAAAACCTCACTCTTATCCTGGAAACCATTGCCGATATGGCTCCACTGACTAAGAACCCGGATGATCTCTCCGAGCAGGCGCGCAAGCGTTTGGGTATGTATTTCGTGAAGGAATTCGAGGTCGAGCCGGACAAGCTGCTGGCCATGACCCTGGAGCCCCGGCTCGAGCAGACCCTGATCAGTAGGGTCAAAAGAAGCCAGTTCGACGTGGGCTTGGTCATGGACCCCTCCCTGACCGAGGGCATCATCGCCGAGATCGAGCCCAAGATAAAGGAAATGACCGAAAAGGGCCTTACGCCGGTAATCGTCACGACTTCCGAGCTCAGGCTCGCCTTCAGGCGCTTCATGGAGCCGTCTTATCCGCAATTGGTCGTTCTAGCCTACCAGGAACTTCCCAGTGAAACCCAGATAGAGCCCTTTGGGGCCATTGCCCTTTCCGAACAATCCCTTCCCGATGAAATTATGGCTGCAATGGAGGAGCAGGAAGCTCCTCCTCCCGCGGGGGAGACCGCGGTAGCCGTCTGAGCCCGATTTGAGTGATGAGCTCTTTAGCCGAAGACAACGTCGATAACAAGGCAGGGAAGAAATTCAGGCTGGTGGTTCGTTCTGCCGAGGAGGCGGTACGCGTCATCCGTGAAAAACTGGGCGAGGATGCTCGTGTTCTTTCAGTCAAGCAGGTCGGAGGGGAAGGGCTGAAGCGTTTTATTTCCTCGCCCAAGCTGGAAGTGATCGCGGAAGTGCCCGGGCCTGAGTCGACTCCTCAAGAAGCCGACGCAGCTGTCTCTCTGGACTCCGTGCCCGAACCCGGCGCCGAAGAGTCTCTCCCCGTGGATGAGGCGGTTAAGGTTGATCCTGCCGACCCAAGGAAGCTTGAAGAAGCGTCTCATACGGACGACTCTCAGTCCGAGGCGGAGGTTGCCGGGGAAACGGCCCGCATCCTATCCAAGACCGGCTTTGATGCGGCCCTGCTTTCCGAGATTAAGTCTTGGTCCAACTGGCAGAGTGTCAGTGAGATGCCGCTCGCCGACGCCCTAAAGGAAATCACCATAGGACTATCAGATCGTTTTCGTTCTACCCAAGTCGTGCCGACTACTGACCGGATTGCCTTGATCGGAGCCCCCGGAGTGGGGAAGACGACGACACTCTGCAAGTTCCTGGCGCACGAAGTCTTCATGAACAAGCGGACCCCGCATGTGCTCAAGGTCGAGAACGGTATTCCCAACCCCGACGATGCCCTGCGGATCTTTTGCGAAGTGGTTGGGGTGACGCTTTTCCGTCAGTCCAGCAATATTCCCCAGATCGGTGCGGACAGCCCTCTTTACCTCGATTTCCCGGGCCTTTCCCTTTCCCATATCGACGACTGGGTTGAAACCAAGGAAACCCTTGATCAACTGGAAGTAACTACGCGGGTTCTGGTCTTGAACGGGGCTTATGATCGCCAAGTGCTGCTAAAGAACATAAGTTCGGGGAAGCATCTCGGGGCCACTCACCTCGCATTTACCCATTTCGACGAGTTGTCGAACTCAACCAAACTGTGGCCCATCATTCTGCACTCGGGGCTGGCGCCCCTTTGTATTTGCAACGGACAGAACGTAACGGGAGACTTTACCACCAGTGTTCTTAACCAGATGATTGCAAGAACTTTCCCTGAGGAACTATACTCACGGGGATTCGAATCCTACCGAAGAGCATGATTGAATGAACGACTTCGCCAAATATTTTTTCTGCATCTGCGGTTTTTGTGGTTTTGCACTTTTCTTTTTTCTAGCCTTGCTGATTCATCGCGATCCTTCCATGGCCCTCTTTCATGGGGCTGTGGGTTGCTTGCTGATCGCTCTGTCCGGTCGCGCCTTGCTCGGCTTCGCTCTCAGGAGTGTGGTCAACCGTACCGAAGCCAGTGAGTCTGCCGCGCAAACGACTGTGGAAACTCCCAAGCGCGAAAACGACGAGGTGCAAGCCCAAGAGAAGATTACCGCCGATCAAATGACGGAAGCCGTAGCCAACCCCCAAAAGCCCATCGTGGAGGCCCAGGCTTAAATGGAGGACGATAGATGAGTGTTCCCTTGGCAAAGGAGTCGACCAGCGGTCAGGTCGGTCGCGAGAAGGATTTCGATCGCATGAAGCAGGCGGCCGAGCGCTACCGCAAGGCCATGAATAGTGAAAAGGACCGCGAGAGACTGATCGAGGACTATCTTCCCTTGGTCAAGTCGATCGTATCCCGCATGCGCCATCATTTTCCCGATTCCTACGAGGTGGAGGATATGTACGGCATCGGAGCCAAGGCCTTGGTAGTCTCGGTCAACCAGTTTGATCCATGCAAGGGCAAGGCATTCGGCAATTACGCGGCCCTCAGGATCCGTGGAGCCCTGCTGGACGAATTGAGGCGCATCGACTCCCTTCCTCGGGCCAACCGTGCCAAGGCAAGGTCCCTACAGGCAACCATTGCCGAACTTGAAGCCCGTGACAAGCGTCCGCCCAGCATGGAGGAGATAAGAAACGAGCTTTCCCTCTCACCCGGCGAGTATCAAAAGCTTCTCCAGGAAACTCAACCGGTCACCTTCGTTCCCATGGATTCTTCCTTTGATTACGGACAATCGGAAGGGGAGGGTCTCAGCCTCACGGAAACCCTTTCTGATCCCACGGAGGAGAATGCCCTCGATAAAACGGAGAATCGTGAGAGGGTTCTGCTCCTGCGAGACAGGATCAAGGAGTTGCCCGATCAGCAACAGAAAATCCTTCTTCTCTACTACTACGAGGAACTGAAACTTTCCGAGATTGCGGAAATCTTTGGCTTGACCGAAGGGCGAATCAGTCAAATTCTTTCACATTCCATCTTATCCTTGCGTACCCATTTCCAAAATCTTAATTAAAACCCAGTTTCTGCCATGCTTCTAGCCATAGGTATTGTTATCGTTTTTGTTTCTTGCATAGGTGGGTTCGTGGTTGCGGGCGGATCCCCAGGGTCACTGGTGCACGCCGGTGAGATCATGATCATTTGCGGTATTGGTCTCGGCATCCTCGTCGTTTCGAGTCCCAAGAGCGTGCTCCTAGGTCTAAAGGACGATATTTTTAAGGCCTTCAAGGGGGGGGCTGCTAATCAGGGCAAGTTTATCGACCTGCTGGTCCTTCTTTACGAGTTGTTCATGCTCGGGAGGCGTAAGGGCACACCAGCCCTCGACGAACACGTGAGTGACCCGGAGAACAGTTCCATTTTCACTAAGTATCCATCCTTCCTCAATGATCCAGGCCTCGTCGAGTTCCTTTGCAACTCCCTTAGGCCTATCGTGGACGGTCGATGCAAGCCAGCCGAGATCGGAGGCATCCTGCAGGCTGAACTTTCCAGTCGCGAAGCGGAAGCCGGTCGCTCAGTCAAGGCGATTGCGATGATTGCCGACGCCTTGCCCGGCGTAGGTATCGTCGCGGCGGTACTGGGAATTATCAATACGATGTCCAACCTCGAGGATCCGGAGTCTGTCGGTTACAAGGTTGCGGCCGCTCTTAGTGGAACTTTCCTCGGTATCTTCCTCGCTTATGGAGTTGGGGTGCCGTTGACGCAACTCATCACTCTCAACCAGACCCAGGAGTTTCTCTACTATCACATCGTGCAACGGTCGGTTTCCGGTTTCGCCACCGGGCTATCTCCGATCATGGCGGTAGAGATCGGGCGTCGTTCACTCGACAAGTCGATTCAGCCGACGGCAGATGAACTTGAGGAGAAGTGCAAGGACGCCGCTAAAGGCGCCTAGCCGAAGGACGGGTATTTTATTAGCAGGTATGTGAAAAGGGCTTTATCCAGGTTTGTTCTGCGCAGAAAAAAGGCCGCCGCCCATGCCGGAGCATGGAAGGTTGCCTACGCTGATTTCGTAACCGGGATGATGTCGCTTTTTCTGGTCTTGTGGATTCTTTCTCAGGACGAAGAAGTGATTATCGCAACGACCCGCTTTTTTCGTGATCCGTATATGGCGGGCGTGCCTAAGTCCACTCCCGTAGAGCAAAAAGACGCTCGTCCAGGTAGCATGGTGGACCAGATTGTTGGGCGTTCGGATACGACGATGCGCAATACGGACGACACCACCTCGATCGATATAGACGTTCTTCACCGGATCGCTCAAGACTGGTATAAGCGCTTGAAGCTCCATGAGATGGATGACGAGACGATCCAGATCGAGGCCACCACGGATGGGATTAAGGTTACCCTCTTTTACGGGGATGAGAAGCCTCTCTTCGAGGACTCGGACTCCAAGCTAACCGACCATGGCAAGAAGGTTATGCAGAGGATGTCTTGGCTGCTCTCCCAGCACGTTCTCGTATTCCGGGTCGATTCTCATTCTAATCATCTCAGCCAAGGTAGGGGCAAGGACCCCGAGATAAGCGAATGGGACATGTCCCTCGCTCAGGGAACGGAGGTCACAGACGCCTTGATCCACTACTCAGGTGGTGAGCTAAGCGAGAAACTCGAGCGCATCACCGGTCATGGCTCGACCAAGCCCAATCAGAGGCGCTATCCTAACCAACCCGTAAAAAACCGTCGGGTCGAGCTAAGTCTTGTGCTCGACATGAGTAAGGAGGATTTGAAGCAATTCGAGTAAACTTACTTTAGGTATGGGAATTGCTTTTAACATTTTTTACTTATGGAAAGTTACCTGACAGGTCGTGGTGATTCCTCCCTTGCGGAGGGGCTTAAGCATGAGGACGATCAGTTTCGGTCCTACCTCCAGGATGAACCCAAGCAGGTTCAGTCCCAGGGCACTGCGCCCCAGGACGTTCAGGAGGAGCAGGTAGAGGTCATTTACGACCAGGCCAATGCCCCCAAGGTCGAGGTCGTTTCGACCGACGGCAAGCCTTCGCGGATCGTAGTTTATTTGCCCGACGGCAAGCTCCTCGAGATATCCTGCCAGTACTGAAGCCCTGATTTCCCCTGGGTTGGGATCTTCTTGGGCTCTTTCTTTGATCTTCTGGCGCGTTTTTTGCTTTCACACTCGTGTGAATTTATCGCTTTATGAGAACGCATCGGCCCTCCGCGGCCTTGAGCAGTACCAGAACGTCATTGCCAACAACATAGCCGCCAGTCACGTCGCTGGCTTTAAGAAAGTCGCCGTCAGCTTCGAGGCGGTCGAGGGTGGCGAGATTGCCAGGAGCACCCATGACAAGCTCAAGAATGAGATGCCGGGCTCTTTTCCCGTTATGAAGAACCAGGTGGATTACCATGAAGGCGAGTTGCGCGAAACCAACAACCCGATGGATCTGGCCCTTCGCGGAGAGGGCTTTTTCGCCCTGCTCAACGAGAACGGCGATTCCGTCTATACCCGGGATGGTCAGTTCTACGTCAATGCTGACGGCGAGCTGGTCAACAGCATGGGTCACCAGTTTGCGGATGTTGGGGGAGCCCCCATCCAGACCGTGCCTGGGGGCGGAGACCTTACCGTGGACAAGGAAGGCCAGATTTTTCAGAATGGGGAAAACGTCGGACAGGTCGGGGTTTTCGTCTTCGAGAATCCACTCCTCGATCTTCAGAAGGTGGGAGGAGGCTTCGTCGCCAAGGAGGCGGATGTGGAACCCCAGCCCGCCGAGCAACAGCAATTCACCATTATGCAGGGCTACCTGGAGAACAGCAACGTTTCCGCTATTGAGGAAATGATCGGGCTGATCGAGGTTTCCCGGGCCCATGAGGCCAACCAGAAGATGATCCAGACCTTCGACCAGAACATCGGCAAGGCCATTGGCACGCTAGGCCAGACTCAATAACCTTAACCATCCAACCTGACTCATGAATCTATCACTATATTCTGGCGCGACCGGGATGCAGGCTCAGCAGCTCAACCTGAACGTCATCTCCAACAACATTGCCAACGTCAATACCACGGGGTACAAAAAGAACAAGATCGAGTTTCAGGATCTTCTTTACCAAAACCCACGTCAAGCGGGAGGCCAGACTGGGGCCGGTAACGTAATCCCAACCGGGGTCGAGATGGGCAATGGTACCAAGGTCGTTTCCACGGCCAAGATCTTTACCCAAGGGCAGCTTACCCAAACGAGCGAGAAAATGGACGTTGCCATAGACGGCATCGGTTTTTTCCAGGTTGAGCGGCCCGACGGCACCGAAGCCTACACCAGGGACGGCGCTTTCAAGGTGGGCCCTGATGGCCAGATCACTACGGCCGACGCCCTTCCCTTGGCCGCTGGTCTTCAGATTGACCCGGAAGTGACCAACGTTTTCGTCTCCCCTACCGGAGAGGTCTCGGTGGAGACTGCGGACGGCACCCAGATTATCGGTCAGCTCGAGCTGGTTCGTTTTCCTAACCCAGCCGGTCTCAAGGCCATGGGCGGCAACCTCTTTATCGAGACCGAGGCCAGCGGGGCTCCCGAGATTGGTGCTCCCGGTGAAAACGGCTTTGGCGTCCTGCAGCAAGGATACCTTGAAATGTCCAACGTCAACGTGGTTGAGGAGATGGTCAACATGATCATCGCCCAGCGCGCCTACGAGATTAACTCGAAGTCCATACAGACTTCGGACGACATGTTGGCCCGGGTCAACCAATTGAAGAGGTAAGGATGCGGTCCTTTTTTACCTTCTTCCTCCTTGTTCCCGTCCTTGTGGCGACGGCCGACGTTGGTCGTTTCCTTGATCCTCTGGAGGTTGCCCCTCGTCCCGCGGGCGCACGCTATGTGGTAAAATCTTCCGCCCTGATTTCTCCTCACCCAACTCTCCCTCGTGACGAGAAAGCCTTTATGGCCTCGGCCCCCATCGTGCTCGACCGGAACGTCGTCGAGAAGCGCTTGGGGGAGGCGCTTGCCCACCGCTTCCAGGTAAGCGGGACCGTTTCCGCCTTCTTGACGCGTGAATGGAAGAGTATCTCCTCGAGCCCCAGTTTCATGCTCAAGATCAAGGACTGTTCCCCTGACGAGCTTACTCCCAGTACCTTCGTACGCTTCAGCATCTGGGATCAGGGCAAGGAGATCGGGCGCTTTGCCGAGCCCATCCGTCTGGCTCATTATGTTGAGGTTTTCTATTCCAAGTCTCCCCTCGCCAGGGGAACCCGCCTCCATCCCTCCAATCTTTCCACTCGTCTCGTCGACGTTCTCAAGCAGCACGCTGGTTCGGTCCCCGCAAATTCCCGTCTCTCCGGCTACCAGCTTGGCTCCGGACTGAAGGCGAACAGCCCGCTGAAATGGAACAACCTTTCCAAGGTCGTCCTCGTCAAGAGAGGCCAAATCGTCGACGTCTTTGCCTCGGGTAGCGGCATTTACGTTACCATGAAGGGGATGGCCCTTGAGGATGGGGTTGAAGGCGGGATCGTCACGATCAAGAACCTTTCCTCCAAGAAGGAGTTTCCCGCCAAGGTCCTTAACCAAAACAGCGTAAAGGTACATCTCTAACATGTCTAAATCAATCTTGCTTTCCTTGTTGTTCCTGGCTTTTTCGTCCGCCCCCGCCCTTCAGGCGGTATCCCTGTGGATGAAGAGCACCAATTCCCAGAAGGGACTTTTCGTAGGCAAAAGGGCTTATGCGGTGGGTGACCTCATTACCATCGACGTTTCCGAGAGTTCCTCCCTTGCCGCTTCTCAGAATTCCGTACGCAGTCGGCAGTCTCAGGTGGAAAATGCGGTCAAGCAGTTCCTTTTTGCGAACAGCAACATGGGTAAGCACAACGGCGGACTTCCCGGAACCGAGATCGAGACCAAGAGCAGCAACAAGGGAGGTGGGTCGATCGCAAATACCCAGAACCTGAAGGGTCGGGTCAGTGTGGTGGTGATAGACGTTCTTCCGAACGGTGTTCTGGTGCTGGAGGGAGCCAGAATGGTTACCTTTTCAGGCGAGAGCTATTATGCGGTTCTCAAGGGAATGGTTCGGAAGGAGGATATCGGCTTCGGGTTTAAGGATGGTCTCAGGTACCGCAACATCGTTTCCTCCCAGTACATTGCCGACGCCCAGATCGAATTCGTCTCCAAGGGAAGCCTTAACGACGCCCAAAAGGAAAGCTGGTACCAGAGACTCGCGACCATCATCAATCCTTTTTAACCAAGATTATGCATAAACCCAGATTTTCAGAACTCGCGATTTTCTGCTCCCTTTTTCTACTGGGAGCATCTTCCGTTTTCGGGGCCCGCATCAAGGACCTGACCGACGTCCGCGGAAGCAGGAGCAACCAGCTCTACGGCTATGGGATCGTGACCGGCTTGGCGGGGCAGGGCGATTCACGGATCGAGTACACCGAGCTTGGCATCCTCAATGCCCTCGAAAGCTTGGGAATCCGGGCGGACAAGGCGGACAAGTCCCGCAACATCGCCGCCGTCATCGTTACGGCCGACATCGGTCCTTTCGCCAAGGAGGGAGCCAAGATGGACGTAACCGTTTCATCGATCGGCAACGCAGATTCCCTGCAAGGGGGCGTTCTTTTGCAAACCCCGCTTTACGGGGCCGACGGGAAGGTTTACTCTGTCGCTCAAGGCCCGGTTAGCGTGGGCGGTCTTTCCGCGGGCAACGCCGGAGGGGCCAACGTCCAGGTTAACCACCCTACGGTCGGCATGGTGAGTAATGGCGCGACCATTGAGAGGGAGATCGAGAGCAAGGTTGTAAACGGCGGTGAGCTAGAGCTTATCCTTCGTTCACCCGATTCCCTCACCGCGGTCAAGATTGCGGATTCCATCAACAAGTACTATCCCGGTACCTCACTAGCCAAGGACAGTGGTCTGGTTAACATCCGAGTTCCCACTAATTTCCAAGGGCAAACCACCAACTTTCTCGCAGCAATAGGCGGAATCGACGTCAAGCCAGACGTTCCCGCCCGGGTCATTATCAACGAAAGGACGGGAACCATCGTGGCAACACAGAACGTGAGGATTTCCCCGGTTGCCGTGAGCAGCAGCAACATCACCATTTTCCTCAACCCCACTACCGGTGTCAGTCAGCCTCTTCCTTTCTCCCAGGGAGCCACTACCGTGATGCAGGGGGAAAATGCCGACCTGATCGAGGAAGTCGGTCGCTTCGAACCCCTTGACGAGCTCGACCCTCCAGGCGCCTCTACCGTCAACGAATTGGCCTCGGCTCTGAACAAGCTAGGTCTGACCACCAGGGAAATGACCTCCATCCTTCAGTCCATCAAAAACGCGGGCGCCCTTCAGGCTGAGCTCATCATCAACTGACCGAGACAATGGAAACTAATGGCATAGGAAAGCAATACGTGGGCATGGACTCTTCCATGCTCATGGAGATGGCTCATTCCAAGCACGTCAGCGAGCAGCAAAAGACCGCAGCGGTGAGCCAGCAGTTTGAGTCCGTCTTGGTCAAGCAGTTCCTCAAGGAGGCTCTCAAGCCGATGTTCAAGGGTGTCTTCAACGAGGACGGTAATGCTCACCGTCTCTACCGTCATTTCTTCACTGATGCGATTTCCGAAAGCATTGCCAGCGGGGGAGGCTTTGGTGTCTCGACCATCCTCCAACAGCAACTTAATCATCCCAACGCGAAGCCTGCGGACGTTGATCAGAAGCCGTCCTTCAAGGCTGATCCAGGGAAGTAATCATGGTTCAAGCCGCCCAAGTTCCGAATGTTGGCTCCTCTTTCAATTGGGAGGACCTGCTCGGACTGCTTAGGGACGAGCTCCAGGAATACGGGGGCTTGATGGGTTTGCTCAACGCGCAACAGCAAAGCATCGTCAACCGTCGCCCCGAAAGCCTGCTCGAGATAAATCAGTCCGTGCAAACGCAGATGGAGGCCAGCCAAATCCTCCAGCGCCGTCGTCAGGGCTTCGTTTCCACCCTAGCTTCTTCCTATGGAGAGCCCAACGAGTCCTCGCTCAGTGAACTGGTTCATCATTTTCCGGACGTCACTCGTCCCATGTTCGAGAGCATCATCGAGGAAATCAATGGCCTCATCTCTCGTATCAGGAGGAAGATCGAGCAAAACCAACGATTGCTCTCCCGCTTGACCGAGGTGACCGACCAAATCCTTGGAGTCACTGATCCAGCAGCCCATTCCAAGACCTACGACAAGAGCGGCGACCTTTCCAATCTTTCGACGGAGGATCGCTCAACCCTCAACGAATCCGCCTAGCTAGCCCTTTATCCAAGAAACGTGTCACTTTTAGGAGAAATTTCCAAGAACAGCGAAGCCCTCCGCTACCATGCGAGGACTGCTGAAGTGGCTGGTCAAAACCTAGCTCACGTCAATGACGAGAAGTACGCCCGCCAACGCGTGCTTGCCCGTGAGGGCGTCATGCACAAGGCTTTTGGCGGCTTACTTTCCTCCTCTCTCGAGGTAGCCGGAGTGGAACACGCACGAAGCGAGTTGCTGGATCGCCGGGTCGTAAACGAGGTCGGAAACGGCAAGTCTCTCGCCGCCCAGAAGGAAGTTCTCGAGCTTTTACAAGTTGCGCTAGGGGAGGAAATCACTCGGCAGGGCGTGAACGTAGGGCTCGACGACTTGCATGAAAGCGATCTTGCTCCCGGCAGCCTGACGCGAGCCCTCAACGATTTCTTCAACACTTTCGAGGAGCTATCCGCTTCCCCCTACGAACCGGCCATCAAGCAGGAGCTCTTCCACAAGATCCAGACCTTGGTCAAGAGGTTTAACGAGGCCGGCAAAAGTCTTGAGTCGATCGAGTCCGACCTGACCGAAACCATCGAAAGGTCGGTTGAGGACGCAAACCGCATTTTGGCCCAGATTCACGAGACCAACATCCAGGTGCGCAGGTTCGAGCTTCTCGACCAAGGTAAGGCTGTCTCCTACCGAGACGAAAGACAGGCTCTTTTGGAGCAATTGGCCGGTTACGTCAATTTTACCACCAAGGCCGAGGTCGATGAGCAGAATAACCCGACCGGTTTCCTAAATCTGTTCGTAGATAGCCAGGCCGGATCTCCTCCTACGCAACTTGAGATTCTAAACAAGGACGGGGTTCTTGGTTTCAGCAACGACTGGGGACAGGAGTTCAGCCTTGCCGCTCCCAGGGATGCCTCCGGCAAAACGGCCAAGGTAAGGGCCAAGGTTGGCTCGGACGGCAAGCTTGGTCGCTTTGAGGTTCTCGACGGCGGGTCGAGGTACAAGGACTCGGACGGTCCTCTTCTCTTTACCCTTTTGCCACCCAAGATCATTGATCCCGTGACCGCTGCAACCAATACCAATGCCCAGCAGCAGGCTGCCGCCGCAGCCGGTCAACCGGACCCAACCCTTCAAGCCGGTCAACCCGTAGACACTCAAGTCGAACCAGCCAACAACTTCGCCGCCGCTCCCGCTGCCGGAGGGGCCGTCGCCGACCCTCTCAAGTCGACCGAGGCTAGGAAAGCCGGGGAAGTCTTTTACCAAGGAGCCAACTATTACCAGGCTCTAAGCAACACCATTAAGGACGACTTGCTGGCCGACGAGACCAAATTCATGGTCATCAAGGAACCTCTTCCCAATGGTATTTTCACCGAGACCAAGAGGAGTCATTCCGATGTGGAATACGTTGCCAAGGGCGACCAGATCTACTACGAGGGCAAGCTTTACCAAGCGACGGCTAACTTGGGCCCGATCAATGAGGAACTCGGGGTGCAGAATGCCGAGAACAATACAGTCCTCACCTCCCGTGGTTATGGCTACGGGGAAGTTTTCAAGTACAACGGAAATTTCTACCAGGCCTTGAGGGATCTAGCCAAGGGGGTTGATCTTTCAAACCTAACCACCCCTTCCGATCCGAATCGTGGGGTCATCTCCATCGGGGGCAACCTGCCGCTCAAGTCTCAAGCCGCGGCTTTGACTTGGCCCAATGGGCAAGATCTTAAGGCCGGCGATATCTTTCATTATGTCGGAGCTGGTTCAACCAGCAACGTGGAAGGTGCTTTCTTTATGGCCCTGACGGACGTCCCCGCAAATTCTAGCTCCAATCCGGGCAACTCTAATTCCGACTTCGAGCGATTAGGAGCCTACGCCGACGACACCGTGCCGACGGTCGAAACCCTGCCCCAAGAGAAGACCGTTACCACCCTAGACCAAGCCACAGGGCAAGCCGTTACCACCACCCAGACCGAGCTTCCCCTCGAAGACGGCAAGGTCTATTACCACCAAGCCACCCAGACTCATTTCCTGGTCAAGGCCCAACCCGCCACGATTGCAGGCAGCAAGGAGTACGTTGCCTCCTTCAACCCCAATGATGACCAATGGGTTAAGAATTTCCATATTTTCAAGTCCGATCCGAACTCGGGCTTGCCCGCCCCTTCCATTCATCGCAGGTCCGCCCCGATCGGTTGGAACGTGGCTGGTGGCGGTTTGGTCGAGGTCAATGTGGGCGTGGCCGAGGCCATCGTGCAGGACGGAGAAATCAAGAGCATGAACATTCTCAACAAGGGCTCGGGTTTTCCCTCCACGGATGCGCTCTTCGTCAAGAACCAGGATGGTACCACCGGACCCGAGGTTAAGCTCGAGTCGGGCTCTATTCACGGCTACCAGAAATCTCGTTTGGTGGATATCGAGAAGTTCCGCACTTCCTTGAACGGCTTCGTTTCAACCTTCGTTGAGCAGGTTAACACGATTTACAACCCGGACGACGCACCCAGCGAATATCTTTTTGGCTTCAAGGCCAACCTGACCCGACCAACCCTCGGCAGCAATACCTACATGGAAGATCTAGGTCTCTATGGTGCTGAAGGCAACGGGGAACTGAGGCTTTTTAAGGACGAGACCAACATGATCCTGCCGTTTGGCGAGTCCGATACCTTTACCTTGAGCAGCATTTCCCCGGTCGTGCCGGACGACCTGCCGGTCAATCACCCCGACCCGACTAAGCTTGGGCTTAGCGACTTCAAGCTCCAGGACTACTACATCCGGGGCAACGATGGTTTTGCGGACGATTCCGGCGATCCCTACGACGACGACTTGAAGATTGCCCTCAACAAGGACTCGATCTTCCAGTTTTACGCCAGCGCCCGCAGGATGAAGAACGTCACCACTGAGGCGGATCCCTCTTACCCGGGAGACGACGGGATGCCAGGTACCGGCGACAATGAGGGCCGCTCGACATTATTGGGATACGATACTCTTCCCTTCAGGATCAACGAGGGATCAAAGGCTTTTCTTTTCGGTGACAACTTCTCCTTCGATGCGGTGCTCGACAATAGCTGGAACCTGGCTAGTTCGCTCGTGATTCACGATGATCTTACCGCAGAGGGACTCAAGGCGAGCAATGACTTCGACGAAGCTTCCAATGAGATCGCACTCTCGGTGGCCGAGCTTGGTAACGGGGAGTTTACCAGCATGATTTCGAATATGAACGCGGATTTGGGCAACACCCTTTCCGACGTAAACGAAAACATCGGGCACCAGGAAACCATCGAGACCCTTCTCCTGGACCAGAGAAGGGCAGTCAGTTCGGTTTCGATCGACGAGGAAGTTGCCGACCTGATGCAATTCCAGAGGTCCTTCCAGGCATCCTCGCGCGTCCTCAATACCCTCGACAAGATGCTCGAGTTGGTCGTTATGGGCCTCATTAAGTAATTACCGATGCGCCTGCCCAACCTTAGCTCGACCAATGCAATCTCGGCAAAGATCCGAGAGCTCGACCAGAAGAGGTTTGAGATGGACAGGCAGATTTCCAGTGGGCAAAAGCTCCGTTTTCCGGAGGACGACGGGATGCGCCTGGGCCGAGTCATCAGGCTTGAAACCCAAAAAGGTCAACTGACCCAATACCAAAGGAACGCTTCCTATGCGGAGGAGTTTCTCAACGCCGGGCAACTCAACTTGGACAAACTGACCGAGCTTAACCAGAGGGCTCAGGAAATCGCCCGCTCCGCGGGCTCCAGTCTAAATGGCCCCGCCATGGAGACCTATGGGCATGAAATCAACCAGCTGATCGAGGAAGCCCTCAACCGCATCAACGCCACTCATCGCAAGCAGGCTCTCTTTGGGGGAACCAAGCTCAAGCCCAAGTTCGCCAGCACGGACGTCATGCTCGGAAAGAGGCAGACCAAGACCTTCTCCTTTAGTGAAGTCGGTCAAGCTTGGGCCGATGGAAAAAGACGGATAGGATTCGGAGACGAGATGATCTTCTCCCTCAACGGTCGGGAATACGTCTTCCAGTCCAAGGTGGATGGTCTTGAGACCGATGAAGTCGCTGCCCGCGTAAGGGACTTGATCAATAACCAGTCCGACGTCCTCTCTGATTCCCAGTCTTACGAGACCTCCCAATACAAGGCCTTCGTGAGAGGCTCGGGTTCCTCTTCTTTGGCTTATGACCCCGCCGTCGATCTTGCCGCTGCCGTGAGCTCAAATGGCGAGCTGGTCGTGACCGGGGCGGTTGGAAAAACCTATGACGCCGGTTCAAAGCTCAATACCCACTGGGATCCCAACTTCTACTTCCCTGAGCAATTCGAGCAGAAGCTCAATCAGGAAACGGCGTCCAGGTATCCTGGTGTAGCCTACGAAGACTTGAGCGAGACCGAGAAGGCAATCGTGCAGGAGGCGGTCAAGGGTATTCCGGCCAACCTGCAGAAGGCCCTCGACGATGAGACGTCCAAGGTTTATCCTCAGACGACCTTTCCCAGTATCACCTCCTATGACGACCTGACCAACACCCAAAAATTGGGCATCTACCAGTCGGTCGTTAAGAACAACTGGTCGCGGGACCTCTCGGTAGCTTCGAAGCTCGCTGACGGAGCGTCCACCCTTCAGGCCGAGCATGCCGTCGACTGGAAACGTCTGACCATTTTTCAGCAAGGGGACGTCGTTCGCTTCAAGGGTAAGCTCTACGAGTCCATAGGCTCCCACAACGTCAACCACGACCCGACGGCCTCCAACGGAGCCTACTGGCGCGAGCTCAATTCCAATTACACTACTGAAAGGGAGGACTGGAACCTCGAGGTTACCGGTTCCGAGAACCGCTACTATTGGATAGCCCCCGACGGAAAGCTTTTTGCCGATCAGGCGGAAGCCACCAGTTACGCTCAGAACTTGCTCTGGTCTGCCAAGAAGGCGGAGTATACTTTTTTGGACAACCCCAACACCGCGGCGAACGAAGGCATAGCTCAATTGAACCTCGACGTCGCGAATAACGTCAAGCAGGTGGCTATACCGGTCAACGAATTCGCCGTTTCGGGATCGGAGAACCAGGGGGTCGTGTTTTTCGATGCCGAGACCATGGACTACAGACTGGCGGCCTCCTCGAAAGATGGTTCGGTCATCCAAGGCCCCTACGTCAAGGCCAACCAGCAACTCTTCAAGCCTGGCGATAACGGTATCAAGGCGAAGGACGTCGTTTTGCACGAGGGACGCTATTTCCTAGTGGAAAACCCAGCTGGCGTGGATACGCAAAACATGTCCAAGATCGTTGAAAGGTTCCCGCCTTCCGGCGTAGTCGTAAACTACAATGGGCAAGTTCAGAAGACCGTTGGGATTGGGGCTCAACTCTCTGCCGGACAGCACATTCTGGACACCACTACGAACCAGTATTACGTGGCTAACCAGAAGGTCAACTATACTGAAACGCAACTCCAGGCTGCCATCACCAATGCCAACTCGGTCGCCACGGCCCTTGGCAACCAGTCCCAGTCGATCCCCAATCCCTTCGTTGCGAGCGCATTTTCTGCCTACGGGGCGTCCCCCTACTCTGCGGGCGAAGTCATTTCCCCGGATGGGCTTATGACCAAGGTCGCAACCAACCAGATGAGGGGAACCTTCGATCCCAAGAAGGCCTACAATTCCCAGAGCGTCCCGACTGGAATTGACCCTCAGACTGGTACGACCCCCTTGCTCCCTCACGTCGTCTTTGGAGGAGTGAGTGCGGGAAAGGGGACCTACTTCAAGTTTGCCAGGGATCATCATGGTGAATGGAAGGAAGGACAAGTTGTTTCAGCCGGATTCCAGACCGCTTACCGGGACGGAAAGCTTTGGCAGGCTAATTCGACCCTTACCAGCGCTCAAAATACGGAAGTCAATTTTTCCGCTAACTGGAGCTTGCTTAGCAACAACCCAACCGTTCAGGACCTTTTACCCAGTAATTCGGTCACCGACGTTTCGGCCGCCGTAGAGGCGGAAGCCATCGCCATCCCTCCTCCGGGGGGTACCGGAAGCAGCGTATATTTCCAGGATACCGTCTTCGGTTCCCAGCCAATCGCGGGATTGGACAAAGTCGCCAACGGCCCCCAGCCCGTGACTGCTTCCCGCGGGCAATATGTTTTCGATACGGCCTCGGGCGAATATTTTCTCGCCAAGTCCGACGTAAGCATCGATCTTTCTTCCGCGACGATCTCATCGGGCAACCTTTCTTCCTCCGGTCTCAACCTGGCCGCATTGACGGAGCGATCGGATGGTAACGTATACCTGCTCGGGGACGACCTGCCGACCGAAGGTAAGGAGTTGTCCTACTTCGCCGACCGTGCCCTTGTGGCCAAGGTGGGGGACTTCGTCTACGATCCTTCAACCAAGAACTATTTTGTGGCGACCCAAGACGTCAGCAAACCCGCTACATGGATTGAAGGCAGACCTTTTAATGCCGGGGATATGGCTGTCAGCTCGAACCGACTGTATGCGGCTAACAAGAACCTTGACGGAACCCAGAATACCTTGGCCGATTTCACCCTCAATTGGGACTTGGCCAGCACGTGGGTTTCGGGGGTTGCCGTGAAATCGGGAGACTCGGTCTACAAGGACGGTGAGCTTTACGTGGCCCAGCAGGCCCTCACCGCAACAGATAACACCCAGGCCAACTTGACCAACGGAACTTTCTGGACCAGGACCAATGGTGTGCCCGACCACAGTCTTCCCACCCTCGACACTGACGTGTCACCCTATTTCAAGAGGATTGGGAGTCAGCCTGGCAATGGCCCGCACGCGAGCGGTCAAGGTGAGGACTGGTTGTCGAGCCGGACTTACGACTACGGTCAGATCGTTCACTATCAGGGAAGCTACTACCGTTGCTTGGCCAATGCATTTAATAACAAGATCACGCCCAGTTCCAGCGGAGCTACTACTACTACGGACTTTCTCATTACCCCTGCCGACGAAAAGATTCCCAGCACCAATGCTCTCTTCCCGAACGCCATGGTCGATAACGACAAGTGGATCAAGATCGAGGAACCGCTTGACCACGTGATGAAGTTCTCAGTGGCGAATTCCGATCGTCCGGTCGTGACCATCAAGTCCGCCGGAGCGACTGGCACCGACGCTACCGCAGAAGCCGTCGTGGACGCCTATGGGCAGGTCGTCGGGCTTAAGGTCATCAACCCGGGCAGGTATTTTTTCGGGACGTCACTGGGTGGTTCCCTTCCTCCCGACTTCCAGTTGGCGAAGGTCATTCTTCCGAATGGTCAGGAGATGGAGGCCGAGATCCTGTGGGATCAGAACCCCAAGGATCCGGGGCCCTACACCGTTACCGGTTTCAACTTGGCCCAATCGACCGCCCTGACGGGAGCCACCGCCTATGCTCAGATCGGGGACACTTTTTCCTTCGCCACCGGATCGAAGACTTTTCTCGACCATCGCGACGAAAATGGTAAAGTGGTCGGTATCACCTACACCGGCAGCAAAAAGGATAGTGAGCACTATGTTGGCAACGAGACCAAGATCTCGGGCTTCTTAAGTGCGAGAAACGATGGCACCAAGGAACTTGGGGATGCGGTAAAGACCATCGTTGGCCTGCGCGATTCGCTCGCCAATGCCACCCCCTCTCATTACTCCCAGGAAGTGGAGGACGCTGAGAAGAAGCTCATCTCACAGGAGGAAAACCTGATCAACAAGATGGGGGAATTGTCCTCCAGGATGGTTCGCATGAATACCGTCCGGGCCCATGATGAAGACTAT
Organism: Opitutia bacterium UBA7876; assembly: GCA_002500665.1. Lineage (GTDB taxonomy): Bacteria > Verrucomicrobiota > Verrucomicrobiia > Opitutales > Seribacteraceae > Seribacter. The sequence goes on along the minus strand of DLRY01000028.1, from coordinate 84,564 downwards.
TTCATGCAGCTCGACCAAAGGATTTCCAAGGACATCGACATCGATCTTTCCGAGGCCATTATGCGCCTCACCCGGATCTCGACTGCCTACCAGGCGTCGCTACAGGTGGGCTCTCAGTTGCTCAACACCTCCCTTCTCAACTACCTCTAGTTCTGAGAATTCTTTTCATCAAATCCCCATGAAACTGAAGGCAGGAGAAGATTCCAACGATCCTGAGATTGGTCAGTCCGAGGTAAGGAACCAGATCACTCTTCCGCAGGGTTTGTTCGGATTTCCAGAGATTCGGTCGATGGACTTGGTCTTCGACAAGGAGGAATTGCCCTTCATGTGGTTGAGAGAGGAAAAGCAGGATGGATTGGCCTTCATCGTCCTTGAGCCGGGGGGGGTCATTCCCAACTACTCGGTGGAGGTTGCGGATGCCGATGTCGAGGTTCTTGGAATTACCGGGCCCGAAGACACCATGATACTGAACATCGTGACCTTGCCCCCTGATGAATCGGGAAAAATTTTCCTCAACTTAGTCGGTCCCATAATCGTTAACCGGGCGACCTTGGTCGCCAAACAGTGCATCATCAACAATCACGAGGAATTTTCTGCCCGTCATGTCTTGGATGTGGGTGGTGAAGGTCTCTAAAAATTACCGTAGAGACCCATGCTGATACTATCTCGCAAAGTCGATCAAGGCATAGCCATTGGAGACGAGATAGAGATTTCAGTCACTAAGATAGAGGGCGACTCGGTCAAGATCGGAATCTCAGCTCCTCGCTCCATTTCGATACTTCGTCGCGAGATCCTTGAGGAAATGCAATCCTCCAACATGGCTGCCGCCGTTTCCAGCAAGCCCGCAGAGGGCACTCTCAAGAGCACCTTGGTGGCCGGTTCCGCCAAGCAGCTCATCGCTCAGATCCGGGCAAAGAAGGCTGCGGCTGGATCCGAGGTGGAAAAATCAGAGACGGCCGGTTGAGAGTCCTTCCACTCCTTCAACCAGCAAAGCCCCATGGCTACGTTCAAGCCTTTCAAAGCGCTCAGACCCCGCCCGGACTTGGTGGAGTTGGTTGCATCCAGGCCCTACGACGTTCTCGATTCGGCTGAGGCCAAAAGCGAGGCGGAAGGAAACCCTCACTCCTTCCTGCGGGTGATCAAGCCGGAGATCGACTTGCCGGAAGGCATCGATCCCTATTCAGACGAGGTCTATGATAAGGGAAGGGAAAACTTTTCCGGCCTCTGCCGGGAGGAAATCTTCCGTCAAGACTCCGATCCCTCCTTTTATCTCTATCGCTTAACCATGAACGGTAGGCCGCAGGTCGGCCTCGTCGGGTGCTGCGACTACCGGGAATATTACGAGGGTAGGATCAAGAAGCATGAACTGACCCGTACGATCAAGGAGAACGACCGCGTCCGCCACGTCGAATGCCTCAACGCCAATGCCGAACCCGTATTCTTTTCCTATCGTGGCGATGAGAGGATCAATGAATTCGTGCTTTCCGCCTTGGAGGGCGAACCTATTTACGATTTCGTCGCTGCCGACGAGGTCCGCCACGAGTTATGGACCATTTCAGAGCATGAGAAAGTCCGTTTTCTGGAGGAAGCCTTCTTGAGCGTTTCCGATCTCTATGTTGCGGATGGCCACCACAGAACGGCCGCTGCGGCGAGGGTAGGGCAGAAAAGGAAGGAATCAAACCCTTTGCACGCGGGGAGCGAGGAATATAACTTCTTCCTGGCCGTTCTGTTTCCCGACGACCAACTGGAAATCCTCGACTACAACCGGGTAGTCAAGGACCTCAATGGACTTTCCCCCGATGATTTTCTAGCCGCCTTAGCAGATGATTTTGAGATTAAACCTGCTCGGGGCCGTTGTCCGAGGCCTCACGAGATGCGTGAATTCTCCCTTTACCTGGATGGTAAATGGTACGAGTTGATCGCCCTGTCCGAATCCGCATCCGCAGGAACCCCTGTTGGAGACCTCGACGTCACGCTCTTGTCGGAAAAGGTTCTTGGCCCCATCCTCGGCATCACTGATCTACGTAAGGACGACCGCATTGACTTCGTGGGCGGTATCCGTGGACTTGAGGAGCTGGAGCGACGGGTCGACTCTGGCGAGATGGCTGCTGCCTTCGCCCTTTACCCCGTTAGTATGGAGGAGCTTTTGACCATTGCCGATGCCGGCGAGATCATGCCCCCCAAGACAACCTGGTTCGAGCCCAAGCTACGCAGTGGCTTGTTCGTGCACGACCTTGAATGACCTCGTTTGCCCCAAGCTGGGGTGAGTGTCGAGATGCTTTCATGGTTTTCTTTCCCGCCAAAAGCGGCTAGCTTTACCCAAAAGGGATGAACCTGCTAATACTCAGCTCCTCGACCGGAGGCGGGCACGACATGCGAGCCGCCGCCCTTAGTGCATGGTGGAGCGAGAGCGGAGGGGAGACCCGTACTCTGCGTCCCCTCGAGAATGGTTTTCTTCTCTATCGCTGGGGTTCTGCTTTCTATAACCTCATCCAGCGGAAACTTCCTCTCTTTCATTACCTATATTTTCATTTCCTGGAATGGGCATCTTTGCACCGCGGTCACCGCCGCATTCTGTTATCGGGCAAGTTTGCCAAGCAGGTCGCGGAATTCACACCTGATCTCGTCCTTAGCGTTCACGCTCACCTAAACCACGGATATTTCAGGCTTTGCAAAGATGCTCTTCCCGAAAAGCGAATGAAATTCGTTATTTTCTGTGGCGAGTTGGCCGATGGGAAAGGCTTCAGCCGTCACTGGATCAATCCTCTGGCCGATCTGTTCTCAGGGCCTTTCGAGGAGACCTGCGAGGCCGCTCGCAGGCGAGGTATGCCTGCCGAAAGGACTCTTGCCTCCGGACCCTTGCTGAGGAAGCCTTTCTATAACCGACCTGGTCAGCCTAGCCGGGATGAGTTCCTCGCCAAGTATGATCTTTCGCCCGATCTCAAGACCTACGTCCTTGGGACAGGGGCCAATGGGGTCAACCGCCACCGCCAGGTTATCGAAGCCTTCAACCGCTCTGGAAAGCCCTGCCAGTTGCTTGCCCTATGTGGTCGGAATGAGTCCACCCTTGCCGATCTCAGTCGCATAAAGAAATCCTCACGGGTGCCCTTTGTAGCCTTGCCCGAGTTGTCCGCTCCGGACATGGCCTTGATACTTAGGCAAGCCGATTGCCTCTTTGCCCGTCCGGGGGCTGGTATGACCACCGAGGCAATTGCCTGTGGAACACCCGTCGTATTCGATCTTTCCCGTGGAGTCATGCCTCAAGAGACGAATAACCTCAATTTTTGGAAGAAACGGGCCCCTTCAGTCCTTTCAACCCACAACCCCTCCCGCCTGCCCGAGTTGGCGGGTGGCGAGGTTCCATCCGTCAAGATCGAGATGGCGAGCGATCCCGGCAAGCTTCTAGATGCCCTGCGAACACTTCTGGGCAAATGAAGCCGAGTATCGACCGCATTGCCCACTGGGCGGCCGCCCGATCGATTTTTGGAGCAAGCCTGGCCATAAGCCGCTACGGTCCCAAAATGCCCGAACTCGAGCCCAGGCTCTTGCCAGGGAAACGCATATCGATCGGGCCTAAGGGACTGGTATTCCGTGATGCATCCCTTCTGATGGCGATTGAGAAGGGCTTGGCCATGCCCGAGCTTGGGCCAGTGTTCAGGAATCCTCTCTGTGCCCTCCGCTCGATCTGTGCCCTCAGGAGGATCGCCCGCCTCTACGATCAATCCAAGATCTCTCCCAATAACCTGTCAGCTCTCCTGCGGGCAGGGCTCGAATCCCTTGCGGTCTTCGGTAACCATGATCCGGCTTCAAGGAGCCTCTTTTGCGATGAATCCGATGAATTAGTCGATTTTCGGCTCGATGGTTATGGCTCACTTGCTTGGTTGCGTCTTTGTCCTGAGGGGGTCTTTTCCGCCACTTCCGAGACCCCCTCGGAAACCCCCTCGGTGATCCTAACCTTCTCGAGTCCAGAAGTCGCTTTCGACGCAATTTTACGAGGCATGGACCAGCTCGGGGCCCTTGCGACAGGCAAAGTCCTTCTGCAGGGAAAGATTCCCCTTATGGAAAAAATCGGATACCTTTCCCGGTGTGTATTGGGCAGGGTCCCCGTCCCCGTCACATGAAGCGCGACCGATCGGACCAACTCTTCAAGAGAGCCCTCAAGGCCGTGCCCGGTGGAATCTACGGACACGTTGCACCGGCAGCCGGTCTCCCTCGTCATTTCCCACATTTTTGCGACCGGGCTCAAGGTTGCGGTTTCACCGATGTGGACGGAAATGAATGGCTCGACTTCATGTGTGGCTTCGGCTCGATTCTTCACGGCTACAACCATCCCGAGATCGAGGAAGCGGTTGCCCGCCAGCGTGAGAAGGGCTCAGTGTTCAACCAGCCTGCCGAAATCATGGTCGATCTGGCCGAGGCTCTCTTGGAACGGATCGAATTCGCTGACTGGGCCGTTTTCGCCAAGAATGGGTCCGACCTCACCACTTGGGCCATCCGAGTAGCCCGCGAAAGCACCAAGCGACCGTTGATTGTAAAAGCCAAGGGGGCTTATCATGGGGTGGATGCTTGGTGCGATCCCGGCCTTGGCGGACGCATCCCCGAAGACCGTTCCTCCGTCCTTGAGTTCGAGTGGAACGACCTGGAAGCTCTTTCCAGTCTCTTCTCCCGGAACGAGGGCCGGATCGCGGCCGTAATCCTCACCCCATATCACCATGCCGCCTTCGCTCCCTCCGAGTTGCCCGCCCCCGGGTTCTGGAAAGGCGTCGAGGATCTTTGCCGCCGGCACGGAAGCCTGCTCGTCCTCGACGACGTTCGCTGCGGGGGACGCCTCAGCGAAGGAGGTTCTCACCGATATTTCGGTTTTGTGCCCGATCTCTCGGTCTATTCCAAGGCTCTTGGTAACGGCTATGCCATCTCCGCCTGCGTGGGTCGGGAAGACTTCCGCAAGCCTTCGATGGATGTTTTTCTGACTGGAAGTTGCTGGAACGATGCCCTCGCCATGACGGCGGCCCTCAAGTCGCTTGAGTTGTCCGGTCGGGGCAAGGTGGCCGATGCCGTGCTGGAAAAAGGAAATCGCCTCTGTACTGGCCTTGAGCAGGCCGCATCCCAAGCCGGACAAAGCCTCCGCATGACCGGTCCCGCCTCTATGCCTTACCCATCCTTCGAGGACGACGAATCCCTTTTCAAGATCCAGAAGTTTTGCCGGTTATGCGCTGAGGAAGGAATCTATTTTCATCCTCACCACAACTGGTTTCTGGGCAATGCGCACGACGACGAGTCCATCAACCGGGCCATCGGAGTCGCCGAAAAGGCCATGGATCGGATGTCCGATGAGGTTTCCTAGTCGAACGTTTCGGTTAGGAAACGAAGGAGAAACTCCTCGCTTCCTCCGCATTCGAGGATGGCGTCCTCCAGCTTCCAAATCAGGTTTTCCAGCTGTCGGACGGCTTTATTGAGGTCGTCCTCCCCGATGGTCCCACCCGGTCCGATCTTGGGAAGAATGCTAAACGCGAAGTCGCCCAGCAACCTGGCCATATCCTGATCCGTGAACAGCTCCCGCAGGTAATTGAGTACGGCGTTGTAATCTTTGGTATTGCAAGGGAAATTCTTCCAAGCCAAGTCGCAGCGCGAGGCGAGGAGGGTAAGAAGCTGATTCAGCCCGTTTCCTTGGAGGGATTTTCGCTTGTGCATGATCTCTTCGTCGTTGGAGGCGAAGGGGGAAAGGTTTTCCGAGACTGCTTCCTTCAGTCCGTCTATGTCTTCTGGGTGGATGACCGTTGCTCCTTCCAGTTTAGCTCCCCGGTAATTCAGGTTCATGACCATCCTTCTTCGTGATACTTCCCCCGTTAGGTCGGAGGTCTCCTGCCAGTCCGAGAGGAATGGGGTAGGGACCGTGGGTGCGAAGTTCCCCGGAACTTTGTGAAAATGAGAGGCATGAATCTGCATGTGGGAGCGTCCGGTGCTTTCGGCATACCTTTCCCGACCATCTCCTCCGCCCGAGAGGTCCATGCCTGCCATCAGGATGGCGGCGGGCTCGAGAAAATCTGCGAACAGAAGGGCGGTAAGCCCGGCGTTATTGACCGCCTGAAGCCTCGTCTTGCCGATTCCCTTCTCGGCCAACCAGTCCTCCGTCAGCACCCGTCCCGATAAGAATCGCGACTTCTCACCCCATTTCGCCAGCCAGCTTCCATGCGATTGACTGGAAAGGATGGCGATGCCCGGGCAATAATCCTCTCTGCTACAGTCCGTATGAATTTTCTCTGGGTCTATGCTGACCACGAAGTCCGGCTCGATTTCGTAGTTCTGGAGGGCCCTTAGGCTACTGTCCGCTGCAACCACTACGGGCTTGGGCAAGCCCTTCTGGAGAAGAGGAAGAGTTTGATCCAGGGAAGGACCGGCACCAACGACCACGGCTAGGCAATTGGAGGCCATCCCTCGCCATTCTTCGGGAACCCTCCCTCCCAGATAGCCCCGAAGGTTGGTCATGACCTGGGCTTGTCGCTGGAAGCCCACCTCCTCTCTGGTTTTCCGCGACCGGAAGGTCGAGTCGATTTCCGCAATGATAAGGGAGAGGATGTCTGAGTAGGCCTCTGGCGAATCCGTTTCCGATTCCTGACTTGCCTTGACCGTGGGCTGCATCTCGTATTCCGACCCGAGAATCCCTCGGATGGCTTTCTGGATTACTTCTGAGCTATCAGTGATGCGGGTGATGACGAGACCTGGTGGTGGAGGGTTTCCGCCTTCCGCATCCCCGGGGCCGATCCAGAGCACACCCTTTGGATGGTCGGAGCATTCCTCTTCCAGCGTTTTCCGGTCAAGCGGCCCTAGAAGAATGGCCGTGGTCGCTCCCTCCACGACGTTTTCGGAACCCCATGGTTCGCTCACCGACATCCTCCTTTGCCCTCATATTGGGGGGGGCGTTCAACGAAGGCATCCCTGTGGTGTATCTTTCGCATCGACTCTAGAGGAGAAAATTGGTTTAATGAATCGTTAAACATGCTCAATGACAAATCGATATTGATCACGGGCGGAACCGGTTCCTTCGGTCATAAATTCGTAGAGATGGTCTTGGAAAGATATCGCCCTCACCGCTTGATCGTATACTCTCGCGATGAGCTGAAGCAATCGGAGATGCAGGCCCATCAGGACTTCCAAAGCCCTTCCCTCCGCTTCTTCTTGGGAGACGTACGTGACCAGGACAGGCTTTTTCTGGCCATGAGAGGGGTCGACTACGTCGTCCATGCCGCCGCTCTCAAACAGGTTCCCGCGGCCGAGTACAATCCACACGAGTTCATAAAGACCAACGTCAATGGGGCCACCAACGTGGTCGAGGCAGCCATTCGAGCTGGGGTCCAGAAAGTCGTTGCCCTTAGCACGGACAAGGCGGTCAACCCGGTCAACCTCTACGGTGCAACCAAACTTTGCTCGGACAAGGTGTTCATCGCGGCCAACAGCTATGCGGGAGGGGGAGGCACGACTTATTCCGTGGTTCGCTACGGTAATGTCGTTGGGAGCCGAGGGAGTGTTGTTCCTCTTTTCGCCAAGCAACGCGAATCGGGCAAGCTTACCATCACGAACCCCGATATGACGCGCTTCTTAATCACCCTTGAGCAAGGCGTCGATTTTGTCCTCCAGAGCCTCGAGAACATGGTGGGAGGAGAACTGTTCGTCCCCAAAATCCCAGCCTGCTCGGTTTCAGACATTGCGGAGGTGCTTGCTCCCGATTGCGAGTGGGAAACCATCGGCCTTCGTCCCGGTGAGAAGATGCACGAGGTTCTTATTCCCGCTGACGAGGCCAGGAACATACTAGAATTCGAGGATCATTTCGTGATACAGCCCATCCAGTCCTTCTGGGGTAACAAGATAGGCATCCTTGGCGGGGTCACTTGCTCGGAAGGGTTCCTTTTCGCCAGCAACGTCAACTGCCATTCCCTGAACGAGGCCGAGCTCAAGGTCCTGCTCAAGGACTTCCTGCCCCAATCCTCGACCTAAGGCTCGCCATCCTCCCGGCCCGGTGGACCCCTTTTCCCAGCTGCTCGACCCCCAACTTCCCCCACTCGTGGTGGCCGAACTGTCCGGGAACCACGGGGGCGACCTAGAGAAAGCCCTCGAGCTGGTCGACCGGGCGGCCGAGTCCGGGGCCGATGCGGTCAAACTTCAGACCTACAAGCCCGAGACCATCACCGTGGAAGGGCGTGACGACCGCTTTCTCCTCAAGGATGGCCTATGGAAGGGCAAGTACCTTAGCGAGCTCTACGCCCTCGCCATGACGCCTTGGGAATGGCATCTTCCCCTTGCCGAGAGAGCTGCTCGGCACGGGCTCTCCCTCTTCAGTTCTCCCTTCGACGAATCAGCGGTCGATTTCCTTGAGGAAACCCTCTCGCCCTCCCTATACAAGGTCGCCTCCTTCGAGCTCAACCATTTTCCCATGCTTCGTCGGATCGGAAGCACCGGCAAGCCCGTCCTCGCCAGCGTGGGCGTTTCCGGCGACGAGGAAATCGAGAAGGCCCTCGCCGAGCTTCGTGCAAGTGGTTGTCCCGAGATCGTCCTCCTGCACTGCGTCAGTGAGTATCCCGCCCGGCCCGAGGACTTCCGTCTGAAGGATATGCCCCTGCTTGCTGAGCGCCACGGTACCCTCTACGGTCTCTCGGACCATTCCCCAGGTCACGCCGTGGCCGTCGCCTCAACAGCCCTTGGGGCCCGTGTCATCGAGAAACACTTCGCCCTAGACCGCGAGGAGGACAGTATCGACGGGGCCTTTTCAATGCTCCCGCTCGAATTTGGGGAGATGGCGGAGGCGGTTCGCGTTGCCCATTCCTCCGTTACCCCTCCGGATGGATCCGCAGGTCCTCGTGTGGAAGTCAAACCTGGCTTCTTCAAGCGTTCCATTCTCGTTTCCGCACCCATCGCCAAGGGGGAAATCCTGAGCACATCCAACCTTCGCGTAGCCCGGCCCGGAGACGGTCTTTGCCCGAGCCACTGGGAGGAAGTCCTAGGGGGACGGGCCGCCTGCGACCTTGAGGTCGGGCATCCCCTTGCAGAAGAAGATCTCGAGGGGTAGAGGAGCGCTTTTGCGTTCCTCCCTTTGCTTCCCTTCCAGGTTGGCGCTATGTTGAGTGGTGAGCCGCCGGATTCCAAAAGTCGAAGACATTCCCATTCCCTCCTTCAAGGGAACGCATGAGCAACGCCTGCGCAAAGCATGCGTCTGGATATCGGTTCACTGTCCCGGTCGGCAGCTCACCCTCGAGCAAATTGGAGAAATCATGGGGGTGACCCGCGAGCGCGTCCGGCAGATCGAGGCCCGGGCCCTGCGCAAGCTGCGCCATCCCACCCGCATGAACTTCCTTGGCGAGCTGCGCACCTGAGCTCCCTGGCCTTTTCCCCTTTATCTTTGCCAGTTTTCCAAATCCGCGCATAAAGGTCAGCCGTGTCCGGCTTCATAGACTCCCTCAGTATTCCCGACTCCCTCCTCTTGCTCAATTCCCTCCCGGGCCTTGGTCCCGTTACCGCGCGACGCCTTCTGGAACGGTTCGGGGACGATCCCCGGGAAATCCTCAAGGCCGGTCGGAGCGAGCTTTCCTCCGTGCCCGGGGTGGGGGAGAAGATCATTGGCTCCATTCAGGGCGAAGGGCACCAAACCTGGCTGACCAAGGAAAAGGAAAGGCTTGCCAGGGGTTCGTTCTCCTTTCTCGATGGAGCGGATTTCCCGCCCCTGCTCGGAGAGATCTACGACCCGCCCCTTGGCCTCTACCTGGCCGGCGAACTTCCCCTCGGCCCTTACCTTTCCATTGTGGGAACGAGGAACCCGACTCTCTACGGCAAGCGCCATGCTCGCGAGTTGGCCCGAGATCTTGCCCGCATCGGCTTTTGCATCGTCAGCGGGTTGGCCCGGGGCATCGACTCCGAGGCTCACGAGGGTGCCCTCGATGCCGGAGGCAAGACGCTCGCCTTCCTCGGCAGCGGGATCGACGTGGTTTATCCTCCCGAGAACCTTGGGCTTTACCAAAGGATCTTGAAAACGGGCGCCGTCGCCTCCGAGTTCCCTTTTGGCCGCCGTCCTGATCGCCATACCTTCCCTCGTCGAAACCGTCTGGTCGCGGGGGTCTCGGAGGCCGTTCTGGTAATCGAGTCAGCCTCCTCAGGAGGAAGCCTCATTACCGCCCGGTTTGCCGCCGATCAGGGCCGCACCGTATTTGCTCTTCCCGGGCGTATCGACCAGCCATCTTCCGCTGGTTGCCACAGCCTGATTCGGGAAGGAGCCACCCTCGTTCGCGGGGCCCGCGACATGGTGGAGGAGCTCAGTCCGCTGCTCCCCGCCCTAGGGGCTCCTGTTCCAGCCGGACCGGGTTTGAAAGACGGTCCGCCCCCGTCCATGAGCGTGGAAGAGGAGAAAATCCTCGAGGCCCTCTCGGACGGATCCATCCTTTCCCTCGACGAACTCTGCGGGCATACCCGCCTTCCCGCGCCCGAGGTCATGGCCAGCCTGACCATGCTCGAGCTCAACCGGTCCGTGTCGAGGCGCCCGGACGGGGGCTACGAGCGGACTTGATCCATCGCTCTTCCTTTCCTCTTGATTAGCTGAGGAAAGATCATTGGGATGACTCCTAACCCTTAAGCCCACTTCATGACCCACGTCCTAGCCAATTCCTCATCCATCGACCACTGGCCTCTTCTCGTCCTTCTGATCAGCGTAACCTGGGTGGTCATCGGGATCACCAAACTCAAGCTTCATCCCTTCCTAACCCTTATGGTCGGAGCCATGCTCGTTGGCTGGATGACCCCGTTTCTGCCGGAGCCGACGGATGTGAACAAGGGATTGTTCCAGTCCCGGGTGGCCCTGGCGGAAGCCTTCGTGCTTAAGGAGGGAAACAAGACCGACGAACTGGAAATCCTTTACCGGGGCGAACAAATCAGCCGTCAGGAAACCTCGGCAAAACTCACTGAGCTAAGCAAAAAGCACGGGGACAACCTTACCCTTTCCTTCCGGGTCGTTGGTTCGAAGAACCTGGATTCTCCGCAAATGAAGGAGGTCCTCGCCGAAGCAGAGGATCTGAATGCGTCCAAGGTTACTTTCGAAGCCTACGAGAAGAACGCGCCATCGAGCAACGAGCCCCTCAAGGCCATCAAGTGGACCCTGCACGGCTTCGGGGACTTGGTCGGGGGATTGGGCCTGCTCATAGCCATGGCGGCCATCATCGGAACGTGCATGATGCTTAGCGGAGCCGCCGACCGCGTGGTGCGCTCGCTGATGAATGCCTTTGGGGAAAAACGGGCCGGCCTGGTCCTGCTCCTGAGCGGTTTCCTTTTATCCATCCCCGTCTTTTTCGATACCGTCTTCTTTCTCTTGATCCCCCTGGCCCGGGCCCTCGCCCTGAGGACGGGCAAGCATTATACCTTCTACGTCATGGCAATGGCGGGCGCGGGCGCCATCACCCACTCTCTCGTTCCGCCTACGCCCGGCCCGCTTTTTATCGCCAAGGAACTGGATATCGAACTTGGCTTTGCCATGATTTTCGGCCTGGGCGCCAGTATCCTGCCCGCCTATTTGGTGTTGAAAATGGCCTCTTGGTTCGACCGCAAGTACGACCTGCCCATGCGGGAAGCCTCCGGCGCATCGAACGAGCAATTGAAGCAGATTGTTGAGAAAAAAGACGAGGAACTCCCCGGTATCCTGCTGTCTTCTCTGCCCATCGCTCTTCCCGTCCTTCTCATTTCTATGGTTTCCATTCTCGGTTTCTGTAAAAAACTTTCCTCGGAGCAGGGTTATATGAACTCGGAAAGTTTCGCGGCTGTTTTTCCGTACCTTGAGTTTCTCGGCAATCCCAACGTGGCCATGACCTTAGCCGCCGGCTTTGCCATTCTCGGGCTCGTCCGCCAGATGGCGGGCAAACAGGAAAAGGATTTGGCCGCCAAGCTCGGAAAAACCCTCCAGGACCCTTTGTCCACAGCCGGCGTAATCCTTCTCATTACCGGCGCCGGTGGAGCGTTCGGAGCCATGATCCGGATGTCCGGAGTCGGGGAGTCGGTCGGTGCGATTGCCGAGGAGTTTGATCTTTCATACGTTCTGCTGGCCTGGGGCGTAACCGCCTTCATCCGCATCGCCCAGGGCTCGGCTACCGTATCCATGATCACCGGGGTCGGGCTCATGGCCGCCGTAATCGGTGACGGTGACGCTCTGGGTTACCACAAGGCGTACGTCTTTCTCGCCATCGGTTTTGGTTCGATCACGCTCTCATGGATGAACGATAGTGGGTTTTGGGTCGTCCAGCGCCTCAGTGGATTCACGGAAAAGGAAACCCTCAAGACCTGGTCCGTGATGCTCACCGCCATCTCCGTTCTTGGGCTCGGCCTTTGCCTGCTCGGATCCGCCCTTTTACCCCTTACCTAATCAAAAACCCTCCAACGCTTATGAACATGAACAGACGAGACTTCGTATCCACCACCACAGCAGGTCTTACCTGCACTGGGCTCGCTCCCCTTGGGCTGGAGGCCAAAAAAGGTTCCTTTCGCGGGAAAATACTCAAATCCGTCAAGTTCGGGGGCAGACCCAATATTGACCGATTGAAAAAGCTCAAGGACCTCGGTTTCGACGGAGTCGAGGGCTCGGGCCCGGGCATGCAGATCGACGGACTCAAGAAAGCCCTAGCTGAGGTTGGCCTTCCCATGCACGGAGTGGTCTACAACAAGCACTGGAAGGTCCGCTTGTCCTCCCCCAAGGAGGAAACCCGTGAAGCCAGCCGAAAAGGTCTGGAGGATGCCATGCGCGAATCCAAGGCCGTAGGCGGCACCTCCGTCCTCCTGGTACCCGGCAAGGTCGGAGGCAAAGACGAGACCCACGAGCACGTACGGACCCGCTCCATCGAGCAAATCCGCAAATGCATCCCCTTGTGCGAGAAGCTCAAGATTCATATTCTTATCGAGACCGTCTGGAATGGGTTTTGCCTCAAGCCCGAGGCATTCAGGGATTACATCGACGAGATCGACAGCCCCTGGGTACAAGCCTACTACGATATCGGGAATATGCAGAAATTCGCCCCCAGTCACGAATGGATCCGCATCCTCGGCAAGCGCACCCTCAAGCTCGACGTCAAGGACTGGGGCGTCAAGACCGGCTTCTGTTCGCTGGGGAAAGGAGACGTAGAGTGGGACAAGGTCCGAAACGAACTCGAGAAGATCGACTTCAAGGGATGGGCCACCCGCGAAGGCGGCGACGGAGGAGACGACAAGACCGCCAAGCTCATGGACGAGCTTCTCGACCTCTAGCCGTCCTGTTGAGGAGAAACCTTTGCCCGCAGTTCCTTCCACCGCCTGAGGCGTTCCCCGATCGCTCCCTCGGCCCCCGCATCCTTGGGGAGGTATAGCTCGAGCGGTTCCTCCAGATAGCTCTGGCCGGTTACGTTCTCCGGGAACTCGTGACTGTACAGGTAGGTTTCCTCGTCCTCGCTCCTCGGCTTCTTGTTCCTGCCGTGCCTGTCGCGGATGCCCGAGGGCACCGGCTGGATCGGTTTTTCGTTCAGGGCCCGCTTGGCCCTTCCGATGGCAAGCGTCGCGCTGTTGCTCTTGGGGCAGGTAGCGAGGAAGATTACTACGTGGGCCAAATTCAGTTCGCATTCCGGCAAGCCGATCGTCTCGCAGGCCCGAAAGGCCGCATCCGCCATCAGCAGGGCCCGCGAATCCGCCATCCCCACGTCCTCCGAGGCAAAGATTACCAGCCTTCTTGCGATGAAGCGGGGATCCTCTCCCCCCGCCAGCATCTTGGCCAGCCAGTAGAGGGCTGCATCCGGGTCGTTTCCGCGCATGCTCTTGATGAAGGCCGATGCGGTATCGTAATGCTCGTCCTCGTCGCGGTCGTATCGGATGCTGCGTTCCCGGCAGAAGCCCGCCACCTGTTCCTCCGTGACTTCCGAGCCGTCGGGTAATGCCTCTACCATCGTCTCGATGAAATTGTAAGCCCGGCGCAAATCCCCCTCCGCCAGCAGTGCGATGCTTTTGAGCACCTGCTTGCCGGCCCTGCAGGCTCGTTTTCCCAAGCCTCTCTCCTCATCCTCGAGGGCGAGCTCCAAAGCCTCTTCAATTACGCTCGCGGGCAAAGGTTCGAAGGCGAACAACTGGCACCTGCTCAGGAGCGGGTCGATCACGTAGTAGCGGGGGTTGTGGGTGGTTGCGCCGATCAGGCGGGCCTCGCCCGCCTCCACGCCCGGAAGGAGCAAGTCCTGCTGGGCCTTGTTGAAGCGATGAATCTCGTCCACGAAAAGGAAGCACTTCTCGGCACCGTGGTAGCGGGCCATCTTCAAGGCTTCCCGTAGTTCCGCGACGTTTGAGGTCACGGCATTCACCCGTAGAAGCTTACAGCCCCCCTCTTCGGCGATGACTGAGGCCAAGGTGGTCTTTCCTGAGCCAGGCGGGCCGGCCAGGATCAGGTTACCGACGCGGTTCTCACGGATCAGGGTAGGGAGCAGGCAACCTGCGCCCAGCACGTGTTCCTGCCCGCGCACCTCGTCCAGGGAGCGCGGACGCATGCGTTCGGCCAGGGGTCTGCGGACCCTTGGCCGGGCGGATGGTCCCTCCAGTGAAAATTCCTCGTCCTCCATATCGATGAGGGAATCATCCAAGCGCACCGTTCTCTCCTAGGCAAGAGCGGGAATTACGGGTTCGTACCATCCATGAAATTTGGGAACTTTTTGCTCCTAGCCATTTGAGGAGGAGGTTTATAATTCAGGCAAACCATGAAGCGGAACTCTATTTTCGAACCATTGAGCTTAGGTTTGCGCCTTCTCTAAAGAGGCAAAGTGGAGAACCTAGCATTATGACGGATTCAATATGTCATTCCACCGTTTTTTGAATTGGCAATGCTGCTTCTTTCGAATTAACTGGCCGAATATTAAGTCATATGTGTTCTTTATGTCTTCTATTGTGCAATTTTATGTCATAAGAGAAAACCGGGAGTACGGCCCATATACGATTGAGAAAATGATCGGATATCTTGCCAAGGGAAACTTTGCGGCAACGGATTTTGCCTCTTCGGACCGAAAGGAATGGATGCAGTTATCTCAATTCCCAGAATTGGGAGCCGGCTTCTCACTAAATCTATCCCCGTCAACTTCTAATCGGGATTCACCCCTTGTAGCTCCCCTCCGAGATCGTGCCATCTCCCCTACCATCGTTGACAAATTGGGTAGAACTGAAAAGTGGGTCACTTTATTGTCCGTTCTTAGCTTTATTTTCTGCACACTGATGATGCTGAACGGTGTCGGGATGCTTTTTTTATTATCCTCTATTTCAAAAGCTTTCGGGGTAGTGGCTTGTCTTGTTTTCCTGTTAACGGGAGCCCTCTATTTTTATCCTGCCTTGAAGCTCTATCAGTATGGGAGGGCATCAGCCAAACTTCGAATCAGCAAATCCGAAATTGATCTTGAGGTCGCACTGGAAGCTCAACGATCCTTTTGGGCCTTTGTGGGCAAATTAACCGTGCTTTTGATTGTTATCTACTTTCTTGTTTTCGTAGTCCTGCCATTCGTACTCCAAATAGCACTCTTAGGTTACAATTAATTGTCCAGTGAATCCTGCCGGCAAACGATTGGACGGGGTTCGGAATCCCCAGGCTCGGACCGAAGTGAGCTTCAGCGCCTCTACTCTTCCACCGGCAGAGATTGGACGAACTTCAGGCTTACCTTGCTGGTTATTCCATTTCCGCTCACCTCGAACTCATGGCTGTGCCTTTCACCGTTAATCAGGCTATCGATCCTCGCCTTGCGGGGGTTGTGGATGAAGTAGTATCCATCAATCGTGAGTTCAGTCACCTCGATCCTAGCCAAAGGCGAGATTCTCTGCAAGTGGCTCTCAAGTCCCTTCTTGAGGCCATAGTGATTGAAATGGCTTGCGAAGGCATACGCGATGCAGATGAAAGCTACAACGAGGAGGGAATTCCTGAGGATGGGTTTGCGGGACCGTTTGGCGGCCATCAGGTTCGGCTCCTTGCTCCGCAGTCTCCGCGGGGCTTCTTCCTCCTCGTTTTCCTCCTCGACTGGAGGGGTCGGTTTCGGAGGCTGGCTTTCTTCGCGGGCTTTGGGAGGCCTGACAGGAGGGGGCTTTGGTGTGGGAGGCGCGGGCATGGGCTTGGGTGGTGAGCCCGAGGCGGGCGGTCCGGGCTGAACTGCCTTTGGTTTGGCTGGCGGGGAAGGCGAAGGTTTTGTGGAGGTCTTAGGGGCTTTTATCGGCTTCGTCGGTTCGGGTGTTGGCTCGACTGCATTTTGCTCGGGTAGTTCGCCCGCCTCGTGAGCCGAGACGAATTCGCCCACGCTGATCTCCCTGCCCTCCACCTTTACCTTGTGGATGGTACTTAACTCCCTGATCTTGAGGAGTTGGATAATTTCCTTCGCGGTAAAGGTCCCTGTCTGTTTCCGTCGCTTGGAAACGGCGTATTTTTCCTGGACGCTCAAGGAAGGTCAGTCGGTTTGGACTACCTTGGGAAGGTGGGCCGGGTTGTTCTTCCGGTCGTCAGGACGACTTCGACCAGGTCTCGATCGCTCCGCCCGGGTTCGAACTCACGTCCCTGCGTCCCTCTTTGGTTATGGTTTTCCCGTCCGGGGAAACGATGATCAAGGCGGGGATTCCCCTGATTCCGAACTTCTGGGACAAAGCGTTGGCATCGCTCGAGCGGTGAGGAAGGGTGTACCACTTCATTCCCGTCTCCCTCATGTAGCCCATCTGGGCCTCGGGGGACTTGTCGCTGCTCACGAACACGACCTCGAAGTCCTCGTTGTTGGAATCGCGGAACTTAACGAGGTTTGGGGTGAATCCTCGGCATGGCGGACACCAGTGCGCGGAGAAGTAAAACCCCACCATCTTGCCCGCCAGTTCGTCCCGGGGAACTTTGTTTCCAGCCGAGTCGAGGATTTCCTGAGGGAGCATCTCCGCCAAGCCGGGCTTCAGTTGGGGTTTCTCTGGTACTGTGGGAGTCGATTTCTCCTTCTTCCCGCCGAGTACGAAAGCCTGATCCGTGGGTGAAAGCTGATTAAGGCGCAGCGAGATCTTCCTTCCCTCGGCCGAGCGCAAGACCACCACCCGGTCCGAGTAGTCGACAAGTTCCGCCTCTATGGTACTGCCTTGGGCGCTTGTCCACTTGCGCATCTCTGCGGAGGCAAAGGATGTTGAGAGGAAGGCGAGTGCCGTGAGAAACAGTGTTTTTTTCATAGATGAACTGGGTTGAGAATGTAATCGATGGATGCAACCTAGTGGAAATTTATCGCTGAATCAATTAGTTCCTTCCGTATGCGGCAAGATCTCACTTTAAGGGGATGAGAGGAAGGGAGTTAGTGCCGCCGGACCATCAAAGTGGGTAGTGAAGAGTTGCAAGGGCCACCATGGCTTGTTGGGAATTTGTATTCTTTTGGTTGATTTTCCCTCAAAGCCCTTTACAAAAGACTCGACAGTTTGGGGGAGTCCGTAGGCGATGGACTGAGAGGCAGGCGCGATCCGCAAGTTACCCTTCGAACCTGATGCGATACAAGTCGCCGTAGGGAAAACTTGAGGTTTGCAATGACTTCGATGATCTCTGGCGATTCAACCTTCAAAGCCATGATAAAGAAAGTCGAAGATCAAAAGGAAGACGGTCACAAGTCGTTTCACAACTCATCCAGGGTATACCTAGAGGGCAGTCGGCCTGACATCGCAGTGCCGATGCGGGAAATTTCGCTTTCCCCAAGCAGCCTGCCGGATGGATCGAGCGAGCCGAACGAGCCGGTCCGGGTCTACGATACCTCCGGCCCATGGGGGGATCCGGACTTTCACGGCGACCACGTCCTTGGCTTGCCTGCCTTGCGGGCGGGCTGGATTCGGGAGCGTAGAGACGTCGAGGAGGTGGAGGGAAGGGCCGTGCAACCCATGGACAATGGCTACCTTTCGGAGAAGCACGCCGACCGCACCGACGAGCGCACGGGTGAGTTGCCCGACTTCGACCGTTCGGGCCTCGCCGTCCTGCGGGCTAGGAAGGGAAAGGTCGTTACCCAACTCCACTACGCGAGGCAGGGTATCGTGACCCCGGAGATGGAATTCGTGGCCATCCGAGAGAATATGAAGCTACAAGCCCTCTCCGAGAAACTTGAAACTTCCCCCGGGGAGGCTAGGAATTCGCTTCTACATCAGCATCCGGGCGAATCGTTCGGGGCGGCCATCCCGTCCGAGATTACGCCCGAGTTTGTCCGTGACGAGGTTGCCCGGGGGCGGGCCATTATACCGGCCAACGTCAACCACCCGGAGCTCGAGCCGATGATCATCGGGCGGAATTTTCTGGTCAAGATCAATGCCAACATCGGGAACTCGGCCGTCGCTTCCTCCATCGAGGAGGAGGTGGAGAAGATGCGCTGGGCGACCAAGTGGGGGGGCGACACCCTGATGGACTTGTCCACGGGCAAGAACATCCACCGCACCCGCGAGTGGATCATTCGCAACTGTCCCGTTCCGGTAGGTACGGTTCCCATTTACCAAGCCTTGGAGAAGGTCCGCGGAAAGCCCGAGGACCTGACTTGGGAAATTTTTCGCGATACCCTGATCGAGCAGGCTGAGCAGGGGGTCGACTACTTCACCATTCATGCCGGCGTTCTCCTGCCCTACGTCCCGATGACGAGCCGGAGGATGACGGGCATCGTGAGCCGGGGCGGTTCCATCATGGCTAAGTGGTGCCTGGCTCATCACAAGGAGAACTTTCTTTACGAAAAATGGGACGAAATCTGCGAAATCATGGCGGCCTACGATATCTCCTTTTCTATTGGGGACGGCCTAAGGCCTGGCTCGATCGCAGATGCCAACGACGAGGCCCAGTTTGCCGAACTCAAGACTCAGGGAGAACTGACCACCCGGGCTTGGAAATTCGGGGTGCAGGTCATGAACGAAGGGCCGGGACACGTGCCGATGCACATGATCAAGGAGAACATGGAAAAGCAGCTCGAATGGTGTCACGAGGCTCCCTTTTACACGCTCGGTCCCCTGACCACCGACGTGGCCCCCGGATACGACCACATCACCAGCGGGATCGGGGCCGCCATGATTGGCTGGTACGGTTGCGCCATGCTCTGCTACGTCACCCCCAAGGAACACCTTGGTCTGCCTGACCGCGAGGATGTCAGGGAAGGGGTCATCACCTACAAGCTCGCCGCTCATGCTGCGGACCTTGCCAAGGGTCACCCGGCCGCCCAGTTCCGTGACAACGCCCTGTCAAAGGCCCGCTTCGAGTTTCGCTGGGAGGATCAGTTCAACCTTTCGCTTGATCCCGACAAGGCCCGTGAGTTCCATGACCAAACCCTGCCCCAGGAGGGGGCCAAGACGGCTCACTTTTGTTCCATGTGCGGCCCGCATTTCTGTTCGATGAAGATTTCCGAGGACGTCAGGCAGTACGCCCGGGAAAACGGCTACCAGCACGATGATGAGGCTCTTAGGGCTGGAATGGAAGAAAAGGCGAGGGAGTTCGTGGAAGCGGGGTCTGAAATTTATTCCCACCAAGAGAAGGAATGAAGATTTTCCTTAACGACGAGGCTCGCGAGTTGGCGGGAGAGAAGACGGTTGGGGACCTTCTGAAGGATGCGGATTTTTCCGGTCTGGCTGGGTGGGCGGTAGCCGTGAACGAGCAGGTCGTGCCTCGTGAAGAGACTGCCGACTACGAGCTTAACGAGGGGGACCGCGTGATCCTCGTACAAGCGACGCAGGGAGGATGAAGGGCGGTTCCCCCATGCTGATCCTGATTTCCTCTCCCCGTATGAGGCACCGGGAGGCCTATCACGTCGAGGAGATGTTCGATTCCGGACTGGCCCGTTTCCATTTGCGCAAGCCCGACCATTCCGCCAGGGAGGTCGCCAGGATTCTCGACAAGCTGCCCGAGAAGTGTATCAGGAAGGTCGTTCTGCACCGCCATGCCGAGCTCCTCGTGGATTATCCGCTCGCCGGGTATCACCATTCCTCGATCGAGAAAAGGATCAGTGTCGAGGGAAGTTCGAGCCGATCCTTTCACCGGCTTCCCAAGCTTGCCGAAAACAAGGAGAAACTCGACTATGCTTTCTTCGGCCCGGTCTTTGAGTCGATTTCCAAGGAAGGGCACGGTCCGAAGGTACCGATGTCCGCACTTGAGGATTACTTTGCTCAACCGAAGGCGGAGGGATGCCCTGCCGTCTACGCTTTGGGGGGAATAAGACGCAATAAGATACGGGGCTTGCTTGAGATGGGTTTTATGGGTGTTGCGATCCTGGGAGCGGTCTGGGGAAAGAAGGACCCTGTTTCGGCCCTTGAGGGTTTTCTCAAGGTGGAGGACATGATCCTTGCCGATTTGAAGCGTAAATCCAAGGGAGCCAAGGGACGTTCCCTTCCGGCTTTTCTAAGGTCTCTCGGAAGGTGAACCCGCTCCCTTCCTCCCTTCCGCCCCTCCTTGCCCTTACGTGTGATGCCTGGGCCGAGCCTCATTCCGTTCAAGTCGAGCGAATGCTTGATGCGGGAGTTTCCTTCATCCAGTTTCGGAGCAAGAAACTCGCGGGTGGGGAGTTGCGTCGGGAGGCCTTTCGATCCGCCGAACTGGCCCGGGAACGGGGGGCCTTTCTGGTGATCAACGACTGTCCGGTATTGGCTGCCGAGTCGGGGGCTGGAGGGGTTCATCTCGGGATGGAGGACGGTTCGCCAGTGGAGGCCCGACGGATTCTTGGAGATCAAGCCCTGATTGGCCGCACGGTTCATTCCGCGGCTGAGGCAGAGATGGTACGGCACGAGAGGGATTGCGACTATGTGGGCCTAGGCCCCATTCGGGCATCGAGGACGAAGACGGAATTGAACCTGGTTCTTGAGGAGGAGGAAGTTCTTTGCATTACGGCTGCCCTGAGCCCCGTCCCAGTCTTCCTGATAGGGGGATTGGCTTCGGCCGACTTTGATTTGGTCCCAAGGTTGGGGGTGGCGGGCTTGGCGGTTTGCTCGGCTCTCTCGGAGACGAATTGCTTTGGTCGCAACCTGTCCGCCTTCGTGGCTCGGGCCAAGGCAATCGAGCGTGAGGAGGTGGTTTCGTGAGCGGTATTAGTGATCCCTTGCTGGTTGGGGGCGAATCGTTCCATTCGCGGCTTTTCGTGGGAACGGGCAAGTTCTCATCGGGGGATACTCTGGCAGAGGTGGTGCGCTCGAGCGGTTCGGAGATGGTCACGGTTGCCATGAAGCGGGTTAACCCGGAAGGGGAGTCGGATTCTATTCTCGATCACCTGAAGGATGCGGATACGAGGATTCTCCCCAATACCTCTGGCGTGCGGGATGCCCGTGAAGCGGTCTTCGTAGCCCGTATGGCGAGGGAGGCGTTGTCGACCAATTGGCTTAAACTCGAGATTCATCCGGATCCCAAGTACCTTATGCCCGATCCCGTGGAGACTCTTGAAGCGACACGGGAGCTGGCCTCGGAAGGGTTTGTTGTTCTCCCGTATTGCCATGCCGACCCCGTCTTATGCAGGAAGCTGGAGGAAGCAGGGGCTGCCGCCGTGATGCCCCTGGGGGCCCCGATTGGAAGCAATAAAGGGCTGGAGAGCAGGGAATTCCTGAGGATCATTATCGAGCAGGCGGGCGTGCCGGTGGTTGTGGATGCGGGTATTGGTTCCCCTTCCCACGCTGCGGAGGCTCTCGAGATGGGTGCTGATGCCGTGCTCGTCAATACGGCGCTTGCGGTTTCCCCCGATCCGGTTGCGATGGGTGAGGCCTTTGCCCTTGCCGTGCAGGCCGGAAGAAGGGCTTTCCGGGCAGGGCTTGGTGAGGTTACGGATTCGGCCAGGGCGACATCCCCCCTGACCGGTTTTCTGGACCAAGCGGGCTGAAGACATGAATTTCTCGACCTTCACCGAACTTTATCGCCGGCAGGACTGGAGCTTGGCAAGCACCCGGATCGAGAACTCCACGCCTACGGAGGTGGAAAGGGCTCTCGCACGGAAGGGACAGGGCGGAATGGCTGATTTTGCTGCCTTGCTCTCTCCGTGTGCGGGAGAGAACTTCCTCGAGCCGATGGCTCGTCTCGCCCGGAGCCTGACACGGAGACGCTTCGGCAACACCATCCGCCTATTCGCCCCCCTTTACCTCTCCAACGAGTGCACCAACGTGTGCGACTACTGTGGTTTTAGCCTAGGCAATGCGATCCCTAGGAAAACCCTAACCGTGCCGGAAATGCTACGGGAGGCGGGGGTCCTCAAAGGGCATGGATTCGAGCACGTCCTGCTCGTAACGGGCGAGTCGGGCCGGAAGGTGGGCGTGGACTACATTCTTGATGCCTTGCGGGCTCTGCGCAGGTATTTTGCGAACCTCTCGATCGAGGTTCAGCCCTTGCGGACTACGGAATACGAGCGACTGGTAGAGGAGGGCCTGCACGCAGTCATGCTCTATCAGGAGACTTATGAGAGGGAAAGCTATGCGGCCCATCACCTCAAGGGGAAGAAGAGGAACTTCGAGTGGAGGCTGGAGGCCCCCGACCGTCTGGGCCGGGCGGGCGTGAACAAGATAGGGTTGGGATGCCTCTACGGCCTGACCAGGGACTGGCGGACGGATGCCTGGTTCGCGGGTTTGCACCTCGATTACCTTGAAAAAAAATACTGGCGGACGCTCTATTCCATGTCTTTCCCGCGTATCCGTCCGCACGAGGGTGAGTCTATGCCTTTGGCCGATCTGAGCGACCGGGATCTGGTTCAGCTCCTTTGCGCATATCGGATATTCAAGGAGGAGCTTGAGCTCAGCCTGTCCACACGGGAGAGCCCGAACCTGCGGGAGAACTTGCTTCCCATCGGTGTGACTACAATGAGCGCGGGCTCCAAGACCAACCCGGGAGGCTATGGGGCGGAGGAGCATTCGCTGGAGCAGTTTACGATCTCGGACGAGCGTACCCCAGAGGAAATCGCCTTCATGTTGAGGGAAAAGGGCTATGACCCCGTCTGGAAGGATTGGGACCGTTCCTACGACGAATGCCGCCTTCAGAATGAAGCCTCCGCTTTCACCGGAGGCGAAGAGCAACCCCTTTCCCTCGCCGGGTAAAGATTATCCGTGAACCTGTCCGAAGAGGAGGCCGTCCAGTATCAGAGACACTTGTCTTTGTCCGGGTTCGGTCCGGAAGCCCAGGCGAAGTTGCGTAAATCCTCCGTCCTGGTGGTTGGTGCGGGAGGGTTGGGTTGCCCGGCCCTACAATATCTGGTGGCGGCGGGCGTGGGCCGGATCGGGATCGTGGACGACGACAACGTGGAGGCATCCAACTTGCAAAGGCAGGTCCTCTATACCCACGAAGATATCGGGCAACCGAAAGCTCGGGTTGCGGCTCGCAGGCTTTCGCGTCTCAACCCGTACGTCGAGATCCTTCCCCACGAGGAGCGCCTGACTAGTGAAAACGTCAGGGACAGGCTGGAGGGGTTCGATATGGTGCTGGACGGAACGGATTCATTCGCTTCCCGTTACCTGATCAACGATGCCTGCGTACTTTTAGGTAAGATTTTGGTTTATGGAGCCATTCATCAATTCGAGGGGCAGGTGAGTGTGTTCAACATGGACGGGGGACCGACATACCGTTGCCTTTTCCCCGAACCACCACCTCCCGGGACGGTCCCCAATTGCGCCGACATGGGCGTGCTGGGGGTTCTGCCGGGAATCATAGGCTCGATGCAGGCCCTCGAGGCGATCAAGGTGGCAAGCGGGGTGGGGGAGGTCTTAAGCGGGAAGGTTCTCCTGTACGATGCCCTTGGCAACGTGACGAGTACGCTGGCTCTTTCCAGAAACCCGAACGGGCCGGAAATCACGGATTTGCCCGAAGAAGAGAACTCCTGTGGGCAATCGGAGGCTCCAGCCACTTCAGTGATTATGGGTATCATGCCAGTTAAGCTGGAAAGGATGATGAAGGAAAATCCTGAGCTTCTACTGCTCGACGTGCGAGAGAATTGGGAGCGTGAGCTTTCCCGCATCGAGCCCTCGTTTCACTGTCCGCTCGGTGAGTTTTCTTCCCCGGGAGGCCCCTCTCTTCCGGAGGAATTTAAACCGGGCCGGGAAATTGCTGTCTATTGCAAGGTGGGGGTGCGCAGCCGGGCGGCTTGCGAAGTACTGGAGGCCATGGGATACGGGAAACTTTACAACCTGGAGGGAGGGATGATGAGCTGGGCCGAGGACGTCGGGCTTTCATCCACCATGGGTTAGTATGCCCAGGATACTCCTCATAGGAGGCTCCGACAGCTCGGGCGGAGCTGGCGTGTTTGCAGACCTCAAGACTTGCCATGATCTAGAATCCGAGGCTTGCGCGGCGATTACCGCGGTCACCGCCCAGAGTGACCACAGGCAATACCATTCCCATGCCATGCCGGTCCCGACCTTGCGAAGTCAGCTGCGTTCCGCGTCTCCCGATGAGATCGATGCGATCAAGATCGGAATGCTCCCGAACTTGGAGTCGATCGAGGTGGTAGGCGAATTCCTGGAGGGCTTTCCCCCCCACCGGGTCGTTCTGGACCCTGTCTTTTCGAGCTCATCGGGGGGAAGTCTCTCCACCTTGGAAGGGGTGGCTGCCCTCGACGACAGTCTTTTCCACCTGGTGGGCCTGATTACCCCCAACCTGTTCGAGGCGGAGCGGTTGGTCGGGCAGGCGGGCCTGGAGACCGCCCCGCAGACCGAGTTGGCCTTGGCCTGCCTCCGCTTGGGATCTCCGGCAGTCCTACTCAAGGGCGGACACTACTCGGGAGAGGAATGTACCGATCTGCTCGCGTTGGAGGGTGGCGAGACCTTCGTCTTCTCCAGGAAACGCATCCCGGGTGGATCCCAGGTGAGAGGGACGGGATGCCGCCTGGCTACTGCCATCACCTGCCTTCTGGCCAGCGAGAGGGAGTTGAGTGAGGCTGTGGAAGAGGCTTGCCGGTATTTGACTGCCTACATTGAAAGCAAGGTGGAGGATTCGGGCTAGCGGCCGAGGGCCTTGCGGATCAGTTCCTCGGTGGTGGCTCCCTTGCCCAGAACTTCGGATGCCTTCCGGATGACCTGATCGGCGTCGGTTGCCTTGTAGCCGAGGGTAAGAAGGGCGGAAAGGGCATCCTGGTAGGAGCCGAGATCGTTGGGCTCGGCTAGGTCTCCTGCTCCTCTAGTTGGGGCGGACGGGGGTTCGGCGGAGCCCTTGGGCAGAACCTTGTCCTTGAGCTCGACCACGATTCTCTCGGCGGTCTTCTTGCCCAGTCCCTGGGCCTTGGAGAGCATGCCCACGTCGCCGCTTGCGATGGAAGTTTTAAGGGTGGGGAGGGAAAGCGAACCGAGCAGGTTGAGGGCGATCTTGGGTCCAATCCCCGAGACCTTGTCCACGATCATGCGGAAAAAATCCCTGGATTCTCGGTCGGAGAAACCATAGAGCGTCTGAGCGTCGTCCCGATAGATGGCTTGGGTGAAGAGCTTGACTTCCTTGCCGAGCGAGGGGAGTTTTTCCGATGTGGTGAGAGGGATGTGTACCTCATATCCGATTCCCCCCACTTGGATGACCGCGAGGTTGAGCTGACACTCTACCAAGTCTCCCTCGATGAAGGCGATCATCGCTTACCAGGCCGACAGGCCGAGCACGTCCTGCATGGAATAAAGGCCGGGGGCCTGATCGACCACCCACTTGGCGGCCCGCAGAGAGCCTGCGGCGAAGATGGCTCGATCAGTGGCCCGATGGGTGAGTTCAATCCTTTCCCCCACGCCTGCGAACATGACGGTGTGCTCGCCTACCACGTCCCCACCTCGCAGGGCGTGAGAACCGATTTCGGTAGGCTTGCGCTCGCCTACCATGCCCGAGCGACCGTGGGATACGTCCTCACCGGTCAAGCTTCTCGATTCCCTTAGGATCTCAAGCAGTCGTTCGGCGGTGCCGCTGGGGGCGTCTTTCTTGTGCCGATGGTGCATCTCGATGACCTCGGGGTCGAAACCGGATTCCGCGTCGAGAACGCGGGAGGCCTGCTGAGTGAGAAAAAAGAGCAGGTTGACGCCGGTGGAAAAGTTGCCCGCCCATACCATGGGAATGGTTGAAGCGGTTTGCTCGAT
Organism: Opitutia bacterium UBA7876; assembly: GCA_002500665.1. Classification (GTDB taxonomy): domain Bacteria; phylum Verrucomicrobiota; class Verrucomicrobiia; order Opitutales; family Seribacteraceae; genus Seribacter. The sequence goes on along the minus strand of DLRY01000028.1, from coordinate 58,539 downwards.
GGCGTTGCGGTCTTCCTGGTCGTGGCCGGTGGTTCCGATGACCATGGGCTTTGCGTGCTTGCCTGCGAGTTCGGCGAGGGGCCTGGTTGCGTCACGAAGGGAGAAGTCGATCACGCAGTCACAGTCGGTGATCCCTTGGGCGGGATCGTCCCCGATGTCGATGGGATGAGTGATCTCGCAACCGTGTTCGCCGGAAAGCGATGCAATCGCGACCCCCATCCGCCCCTTGGCCCCACTGAGAAGAATTTTCAAGGACATGACGATAACTAGAGGTTGAGGGAGTCGGCGATGCCTGCGAGCAATCCGAAGTTTTCCTTCGATGGGGGAGTGAGCGGCAAGCGAACCTCGGCCGAGGAAAGGAGCCCCTTGAGTTGCATGAGGGTCTTGACCGGGACCGGGTTGGGTTCGCAAAAGAGGTCGTTAAAGAGCTTGTAGTTGGCGAGGTGTATTCGGCGGGCCGACTCGTACTCGCTCCCGAGAGCTTGGCCGACCATTTCTACGACCACGGACGGGATGAGGTTCGAGGCAACGCTTATTACGCCCTTGGCTCCACAGGCCATGAAGGGAAGGGTGAGTCCGTCATCTCCGGAGAGGACCACGAAGTCGTCGCTCAGCGCACAGAGGGTTTCCGAAACCTTGGCCGAGCGCCCGCCCGCTTCCTTGAGGGCGCAGACATGGGGATATTTCTCGTGCAGACGGGCCACAGTGGAGGTGGATATCTCTATCCCGCAGCGGGAGGGTATGGAGTAAAGTACGATGGGCTTTTCGGTGCGCTCGGCCAAGGCGCTGAAGTGGGCCATCAATCCTTCCTGACTGGGCTTGTTGTAGTAGGGGGCGACAAGGAGGAATCCGTCGGCCCCGGCCTTGTCCGCTTCCCCCGTTAGATGAATGGCCTCCTCCGTGGAGTTGGCCCCGGTGCCCGCAATGACCGGAATGCGGCCCTCGACCTGATCAATGGTCTCGGATATGACCTTTAGGTGCTCGCCGTGGGAGAGGGTGGGGGATTCTCCCGTCGTGCCGCAGGGAACGACCCCGGAGATGCCGGAGGCCAGTTGGCGGTCGAGCAGGCTCCCGAGGTCCGTGTAGGAGACGGCTCCGTCCTTCATGGGCGTGACGAGAGCGGTATGCGCTCCGTAAAGTAGTTTCTTGTCCATTTTAGATAAACGTGTGAGAAATGATCTTCCCGCTTTTAATTCTCTTGTCCTTTTTCTGCAGGAAAATTTGAGTGGTCAACTTTTTAATGGTGGAAACACAAAGGATTCGTAATTTTTGTATCATCGCTCACGTCGATCATGGCAAGACAACCTTGTCCGACCGACTGCTCGAGCGTACCCGCACCGTGATGGCCCGGGAGATGAAGGAACAGCTCCTCGATTCCATGGACTTGGAGCGCGAGCGCGGCATAACCATCAAGTGCCACCCGGTCTCCATGAACTATGCCGCGGAGGATGGGAACGAATACTTGTTCAACCTCATCGATACCCCAGGGCACGTCGACTTTTCCTACGAGGTTTCGAGAAGCCTGGCTGCCTGCGAGGGAGCTCTGCTCTTGGTGGATGCATCACAAGGGGTCGAGGCCCAGACCTTGGCCAATGCCCAACTGGCCGATGCTCAAGGGCTCGAGATCATTCCGGTGATCAACAAAGTCGACCTGCCCAGCGCCGACATCGACCGAGTGTCCAAGCAAATCGAGGACATCCTTGCCATCCCCGCGGAGGATGCCATCCAGGCGAGCGGGAAATCGGGCATAGGTGTAGATGAGATTCTCGAGGCCGTGGTCCATCGCCTGCCGCCGCCGAGGTGGACGGAGTATCCCAAACCAAGAGCCCTCGTCTTCGACAACCAGTTCGACGCCTTCAAGGGCGTGATTTGCTACGTACGTGTTTTCTCCGGTCAGTTTCCCAAGAACGGAACACTTCTGCTAATGAGCGACTCGAGAAAAACTCAGATCAAGGAACTGGGAAAATTTTGCCCTCAACCAGTCCCCAGCGAAAGGCTCGCCGAAGGGGAGGTGGGTTACGTCGTGACGGGTATCCGGGACGTCTCCGAGATCAAGATCGGGGACACCCTGACCCTGGCCGATTCATCGGCCGACGAGATGCTGCCGGGCTACAAAGAGGTGCGCCCGATGGTCTTCAGTGGCCTTTACCCTATAGATACCTCGGACTACGAGAAGCTCAAGAAGAGTGTGGGCAAGCTGCGTCTCAACGACGCAGCCTTCACTTTTCAGTCAGAGACCTCCGTTGCCCTTGGCTTCGGCTTTCGTTGCGGGTTCCTCGGGCTTCTTCATATGGAGATCGTGCAGGAGCGCCTGCGGAGGGAATACGACATAGATCTAATTTCCACCTACCCGAGCGTAGTATACAGGGTCCACTTGACCGCAGGTGGCATGCTGGAGGTGGACAACCCTCTAGAGATGCCGGACGTGACGGAGATCCTTAAGATCGAGGAGCCTACTATTCTGGCCCGCATACACGCCCCCAACGACTCCATCGGAGACTTGCTTGCCCTGGTGACTGAAAAAAGGGGAACCTGTAGCGATACCGAGACTATCGACGAGACCCGGGTCATGATGACCTGCCACCTTCCTCTCAATGAGATTCTAGTTGATTTCAACGACCGCCTCAAGAGCGTGACCCATGGTTACGGCTCGATGGACTACGACATGTCCGATTACGTAGAATCCTCCTTGGTGCGCATGGAAATCATGGTCAATGCGGAGCCGGTGGACGCTTTCTCCACCATTGTACACCGGGACAAGGCGGAAACGCGGGGCAGGGCGCTTTGCGCTAAGCTCAAGGAGATTCTCCCGCGCCAGCTCTTCAAGATTGCGTTGCAGGCTGCGGTGGGAGGGAAGATCATTGCCCGCGAGACCATCAGCGCCATGAGGAAGGACGTCACCGCAAAATGTTACGGGGGGGATATTACCCGCAAAAGAAAATTGCTTGAGAAGCAGAAAGAAGGCAAAAAGCGTATGAAGCAGATCGGAAGCGTCAATATTCCCCAAGAAGCCTTCGTGCAGATTCTCAAGAGTTCGTCCTGACCCAATTATTTTATCCAGCCATCCATGTCCACCTCAAGCGAGCCATCCGAAAAAAAAGCCACCCGTTCCCAAAGGAAAGGAGCCAAGGAAATCCTGCGTGTTGGGACCAAAGTCCTTGCGTACCGTCGGGACCTTCTTCCTGCCGGCGATCTCGATAGGCTGGAGCGTTCTGTCGATGCCTTGGGCGAAAGCTTGAGGGTCAAGGACTCGACGGGAAATGAACTCGAGGAAAAGGCCAAGGCGGTGGATGAGGATCTCCAGCGGTCGGGAGGTATTTATTACCACAGGAAAAGCCTGTTTGAGAACGTCGAGATGCTGCTGGTGGCGGCCATCGTGGTGATCGGGATAAGGAGTTTCTTCTTGCAACCTTTCGTCATCCCGACCAATTCCATGTATCCTTCCTTCTCCGGTTTGCAACCCAACGTTTACGAGGATGGGGAAGAAGTTCCTGGAGCTTTTGGGAGGGCCGCGGCCAAGATCGTGCGGGGGGCTTCCCACTTTCAACTCAAGGCCGAAAGCTCGGGAAACCTTTACCTGGTTTTGCAGAATGGGGGCAGTTTTCGCTACGAGACCAGTGTCTTTCCGAATGGGAAATTCTTTGTCTTTCCTACCTCGGTGCGCGAATACGTCTTCGAGATCGGAGGGAAGGAGCATCTCCTGCGCGTGCCGGTTGAATTCGATCTGGACGAGCTTCTCGCGATGAAGTTCGCCGGGGTCGAAGACTTGAGGGATTTGCCCCTGATCGTAACTCAGGACCATGGCTTTACGGGAAGGCGCATGAAGCTGTCGGACCGTAACTATAAGGAGGGCGAGATTGCGCTCGCTTTCGACATTCTCCTCGGTGACGCCTTGTTCGTGGATCGCATGAGCTATAATTTCGTTACACCCAAGACGGGTGATCCGGCGGTTTTCCGGACCGGGACCATTGATGCCTTCAACCGTGAGATCGGGACGCCGGTCATGAACCTTATCGCTGAAGACAAGTACTATATCAAGAGACTAGTTGGCGAACCGGGTGATACGCTTGAGATGCGCGTTCCGGAGGATATCTTTACCAACGGGACTAACCTGGTGAACGGAGTACCGGGCGTGCTCTACAGGAACGGTAAGCCGATTGATGGGAAAACCGCCTTTGAGCAAAACCGTCTTTACGCCGAGGCTCTGGCTAAGGATCCGAACGCCACCAGCGTGAGCGGGTATCCGGCGTATCGGGCCGAGGGTCTTCTCAGTAACCGACGAATCCTGAAAGTTCCGAGCAAGTCTTCACCAGATAACCAGACGGGACAGAACGGCTACTATGCCATGGGCGACAATTCAACCGACAGCCTTGATGGGCGAGCTTGGGGATTCGTGCCCGAGCAGGAAATCATCGGACGGGCATTTCTCATTTATTATCCATTTACCAAACGTTGGGGAATTACCAATTAAAATGAACGCAATCAGTAACTTATGTATATTAACGACTTCTGGTTGATTCAGTCATATGTTCGCACAATATGTATTATGTCTAATTAAGGTTTTTCAGTTTGTGGCGTGAGCTCGAAAAAATCCCTTCCCTCCTGGATCTCCCGCAGAGCGGCCGGAGTACTCCTTCATTTTACCTCCCTGCCTGGAAAGTACGGGATCGGGAATGTTGGCTCGTCGGCTCGTTCTTTCGTCGATTTTCTAGACAGCTCGGGTTTCAGCTTCTGGCAATCATGCCCAGTCGGGCCCACCGGCTTTGGTGATTCCCCCTACCAAGTCTTTTCCTCTTTTGCCGGGAATCCCTACCTGATCGATTGGGAGCCGCTCGTCCGGATCGGTCTAGTGAGTGAGGACGAGCTTTCCCCACTGCTTTCGCTTCCGTCCCATGAAGTCGACTACGGAACACTTCACCGTCTGTTCTTCCCTGCAGCAAGGCTTGCCTTCTCGCGATTCGAGGATTTTCGGGACGATCTGGCGGCCGTTTATGGAGACCTTTCCGCGTTTTGCTTCTCTAATCAAGGCTGGTTGCCTGGATATGCCTCCTTTCAGGTTCTCAAGCATGCAGAGCATGGAAAACCATGGTGGGAATGGCCAGAGCCGGCTCGCCGGCCCTCCTCATCCCATTTAGCTGAACTAGAGGCTGATTCGGAATATGCTTTCCAGGTTTTTCTGCAATACTTGTTCTGGGGACAATGGAAGGAACTGCGAGCCTATGCCCGGTCCAGAGAGGTCGCCCTTCTCGGCGACCTGCCCATCTACGAGGCCCCGGATTCTTCAGAGGTCTGGCGACGGCCCGATCTCTTTCAGATCTCCGGAAACTCATCTTTTACCCACCTGGCGGGCGTTCCTCCGGATTATTTCAATGAGGATGGCCAGTTTTGGGGAAACCCACTCTACGATTGGGATTGTCACGAGAAGGAAGGCTTTGCCTGGTGGATGGAACGCCTTGCCCTGCAGCTGGAGCTCTTCGACGTGGTGCGAATAGATCATTTCAGAGGGTTTCACGACTACTGGAGCATCCCTGCCGTAACCGGGGATGCCAGGGAAGGATGCTGGGAGGAGGGCCCCGGAATGAAATTCTGGGAAATCGCCCGTGAGAGGTTTCCCTCACTTCCCTTTCTTGCCGAGGACCTTGGCTTGATCAGCGAGGAGGTCCGTGGCCTTCGCCGCAAGGCGGGCTTGCCCGGAATGGCCGTTTTGCAGTTTGCCTTCGACGGGGACTCCGAAAACCTCTATCTTCCACATAATTTGGAGCATGACCTTGTTTTGTATACAGGTACCCACGACAACGATACGACGTCCGGTTGGTACGCCTCCGCCAGCGGAGAGGTCCGCGGGAATTTCCGGAGCTATTTCAATGTGGACGGCTCGAGCCCTTCCTGGGATATGCTGAGGGCCGCCTACCGCACGACTTCTCCCTTGGTGGTGGTTCCTGCCCAAGACCTCCTCAGCCTAGGCTCGGAAGCCCGATTCAATGAACCCGGTCACCCTTTCGGGAACTGGAAATGGAGGCTTTCCGGGGAGCAACTGGAGGACCTCAGGTGCTCGAGCGCGTACCTCGCGGAACAGGGAAAACTCGCCGGACGGCTCGCAAAGCGTGAAGTTCTCGCCTAGCTTGGCTTTTTCAAGGACGCAATGATCGATTCTGAGCACAAGAACAAAGAAGCCCGAAAGACTCTGGGCGTGAAGAGCGTATTGCCCTATTTTGCTCTTCTGAAGCCCTACTGGGCTCCTTTTCTCGGGGCTCTGTGCTGTGGGGTGATTTACGGGGTGTCGAGCGGATTCGGGCTTCCCACCATGATCGACCAGGTCTTCCCTAGGATTTTTCCCTCCGGTCCGGATGCTCAGGCACCGCTTGCCTTTTACGAGTTGCTCGGGTGCGTAATGCTGATCCCAGCGGTCTTCGCGGTCCGCGGCCTGAGCGGATACTTCAATACCTACCTGATTAATTATTGCGGAGTAAGAGTACTGGAGAGGATCCGGATCCGGGTCTTCGACAAGCTGCAGAGGCTTCCCCTCTCCTTCTTTCACCGAAACCAGGAGGGGGACCTCCTGAGCCGCGTTACCAACGACACCGCTCAGTTGCAAAACGCAATCCTGACCATCAGCAACGACCTGATACGCCAGCCAATCACCTTCCTGGGCGCTCTTGGCGCCTTGATCTACATGGCCGTCCAGAGGGAAGGAATGGCTTTCGTCCTGCTTTGCCTGGCGGTCATCCCGATTTGTATCTTTCCCATTCGTCGAGTCGGGGAAATCCTCATGAAGAAGGCCCTGGGCATGCAGGAACGAGCGGGTGGTATGACTGCGATTCTGAGTGAAAACCTGTCGGCTCCTCGGGAAATCAGGGCTTTTAACCTAGAGAAGCGCGAGGGAAACAGGTTCAGAGACTCCTCGGACCGATTCTTCCATGCCCGCATGAAGGTCATCAAGTACGCCAATATGCTTACCCCCATCATCGAGGTCATTACGGCAACCGGAATTGCAGTGGCCATTTTCCAGGCTGCCAGGATGTCCATTCGCCTCGATGCGGTCGTACCCGTTATCACCGCCCTCTACCTTTCCTACGAGCCGATCAAGAAGCTGGGTTCGATTCAAAACCAATACAAGCAGGCCCTCGCCTCCCTGCAGCGCATCGATGACATCCTCGATGCCGAGGAGACCATCCGAGAGCCCGAACACCCCGTAGAGATGCCCGAAATCCGGGGCGAGCTCCGCTTCAAGAACGTTTCCTTCTCCTACGATACTGGCGAGGACGAGCAGAAGGACACTCCTGCACTGAGTGAGGTCAACCTCACCATCCCTGCCGGTGAGGTGGTTGCCCTAGTCGGTCCCAGCGGGGCGGGCAAGACCACCTTGGCGGGGTTGCTATCCAGGTTTCACGACCCTTCCGCCGGGTCGGTTCTCCTCGACGGCGTAGACCTGCGCGGAATTCCCCTGACCGACCTCCGCCATGCCGTGGCCCTCGTACCCCAGAAGCCCTTTCTCTTCGATGCAACCGTCCGGGAGAACGTCGAGATGGGTAAATCTCCCTATACCGAGGCCACGGTGGAGGAGGTGGCGAAGGCTTCCCATGCCTTGGGCTTCATCGAGGATTTCCCCGAACGCTTCGAGCAACGCCTCGGCGAAAACGGGAACCGCTTGTCCGGCGGCCAGCTCCAGCGCCTCGCCTTGGCGCGGGCCTTCTACAAGAATTCCCCACTTCTTGTACTCGACGAGGCTACTTCCGCCCTCGACTCGGAAAACGAGGAGAAAATCCACCAGGCCATGGCTGAGCTCACCCAGGGGAAGACTACCTTGCTGATCGCCCACCGCTTTAGTTCCATCCGCCTCGCTTCCAGAATCATCGTTCTCGATCAGGGCAAGGTGGTGGCTGATGGACCCCACGACCGGATCTATGAGGATTGCGAGCTTTACCGAAACCTCTACGATAGGCAGAGCGAGCCTAGTTCCTAGGCTTCTCCCCTTCCCTTTTTAGCAAACGAAGAATCTGCAGTCCGTCGCTGGGGGCGCCCTCCGGAAAGTCCGCATTGGGACGGAGGGTCGTCGGTATGCTGGCCCGAAGGAAGGCGAGGAAGTTTGCGCAGAACCAGCTGACCGAGCAAACCTCGCTCCACGTGCCCAGGGAATGTCGCAGGATGAGCCAGCCGACAAGGCAGCTCATGGCGAGAGAAAAAAGCGGGCCGGCGGACAGAATCAGAACCTTCCCGAGTACCCCCAACCCTTCCTCGGAGTATTCGGTCTGTCCCTGTATGCCGTTGCGTAGGGAGAACTCAAAGCGGATTCGGTTTCCATCGAAGAGGCAACGGTCGGTCTTCCTCCCCACGCGAAGGGTCAGGGGGCCCTTGCAAAGAAGGAAAGCCGTCCACAGGTGTCCCGATTCGTGGACCAAAGTGGCGAATGGACGGAAGGCTACGAGCCCGACCCATGCCGCCAGTATCCAGGGCAACCCCTCGATGCTGATGTAGTCGATCGAGCTGGAGAATGTCGTGAGCATGGCTGCGGGTGGGATTGATCTTGATCGATCCTAGGGGTTGCGCAAGGTTAGCGTTTCTTGACTGATAAAGTATGTTTCGCTCCCTTATGCAAGCCTTCTCGGGCAAACCCAAGTTCGAGGTTCGCGTTCCCCATACCAGAGGACTCCCGTTGACTGACGAGAACAAGTTCGGGGAGGATGCGGAGTCCAGGCAATGGATCGGGGTCGATCTCGACGGGACCCTTGCGGAGGCCGAGCCTTGGCAGGGTTTCGAGCACATCGGCAAGCCCGTTCCCAACATGATGAAGCGGGTCAAGATCTGGCTGGACTTGGGCTATAGAGTCAAGATCCTCACCGCCCGGGCACAGGACCCTGAACAGGCCATTCCCCCCATTCGTGCTTGGCTAACCAAGCACGGCCTGCCCGAACTCGAGATCACAAATGCCAAGGATATGGACATGATCGAGCTTTGGGACGACCGTTGCGTACAGGTGGTTCCCAATACGGGCAACCCGGTGGGGCCGAACCCCGAGCCCTACCGTCGCTAGGCTCTGGTGGATCCACTTGTAACTCTACTTAATTCCTTCTTGCAGGGAAACGGGTTTGACCAATGGGGCGTTCCCTTTTTGGTTGTTCGTTGATGAGAATTCATTGCCTCTTGCTCCTTCTTTGCTCGCTTGGCGCCTCCTTGGCGGCCAAGCCCAACGTAGTTTTCTTTTTCATCGACGACATGGGGTGGACCGATCTCGGTTTCATGGGCTCGAAATACTACGAGAGTCCGCATATCGACAAGCTCGCCCAAGAGGGAATGGTCTTTATGAACGCCTATGCCGCGGCCCCCAATTGCGCCCCCAGTCGGGCCTGTCTGATGTCCGGACAGTATTCTCCGAGGCATGGTGTTTATACCGTGGCGAATTCCGATCGAGGTTCCTCCAAGGACCGAAAGCTGATTCCGACCAAGAACACGATTCATTTGGCGGAAGAGTTCGTCACCATGGGCGAGGCTCTTCAGGCGGGTGGATACGTAACCGCCACCATGGGCAAGTGGCACCTCGGGGACGACCCCACGACGCAAGGCTTCGACGTCAACGTGGCGGGCAAGGCCTGGGGCAGTCCCAGCGGAGGAGGATACCACAGCCCCTACAAGTACCCCAACCTCGAGCAAAAGGAAAAGGGCGAGTACCTGACCGATCGCTTGGGCGAGGAAGCCTGTAAGTTTATCGAGACCAATAAGGAGAAACCGTTTTTTCTCTACCTGACCCATTACGCCGTTCATACCCCCATCCAAGCCAAGCCGGAACTCAAGAAGAAGTATCAGGCCAAGAAGCCGACCGAACGCCATAAGAACGCCGCCTACGCGGCCATGATCGAGAGCACCGACGACAGTGTGGGGGCGGTCCTCGGGAAACTTGAGGAGCTGGGGCTTTCGGAGAACACCCTTGTCCTTTTCTTCTCGGACAACGGTGGTCATGGGGGCGTGACCTCCAATGCTCCTCTGCGCGGATCCAAGGGTATGCTCTACGAGGGAGGAATCCGCGAGCCTATGATCGTGAAATGGCCCGGTGTGACCAAGCCGGGTTCGGTTTGCCGCGAGAACGTCATTGGCGTGGACTTCTACCCTACCCTGCTGGAGGCCACGAAAACATCCGCTCCCAAGGACTACCTGCTCGACGGACTGAGCTTGGTTCCCCTGCTCGAGAATCCAAAGGCCAAGCTTAAGAGACAGGCCATTTACTGGCATTTTCCGGCCTACCTGCAGGGATACACCGCCCGTCACGGTAATTTTCGGACGACCCCGGCTGGCGCCGTGCGGATGGGTGACTGGAAGCTAATCGAGTTCTTCGAGGACGGTACGCTCGAGCTCTACGATACCTCTAAGGACATTTCCGAGACCAAGAACCTAGCCAAGAAGATGCCGGGAAAGGCCGTGGAATTGCATGAGATCATGCTGGCTTGGCGTAAAAAGACCAAAGCCCCCGTCCCGACCGAACCGAACCCCGCCTACGACCCCAAGTCCGCCAAGGAAGGCAATGCCGGGAAAAAGGGCCGCAAATAGGCCGCATGAACTGGTGGGGGAAACTGATCGGGACCGGAGTGGGTATGCTGGGCGGGCCCGTCGGCGCCTTGGCGGGAGCCGCTCTTGGTCACCTTTACGACAAGGACGATCCTACTCCTCAGAACGAGCAGAAGGCCCGCATTCTGTACCTCGCTTATTTTTTTTCCTGCGCCGCCAAGGTGGCGAAGGCGGATGGTGGGATTTCTTCCGTGGAGATTGGGGCTACCGAGTCGATCATGGACCGTATGGGCCTGAACGAGAAGACCCGTGAATTTGCCAAGAACGTCTTCCGCAAGGCCAAGGCCAGCAGGCGCTCGATCGACGAGGATCTCAAGGAAGTGGGCCGCCTCATCGGTTACGAGCCCACGGTTTCCTTGTCTTTCCTGGGAGGGCTCTTCGAGATCGTCCGCTCGAATGGGGAGAAACTCAACGAGATGCAGGTCCGCTACCTTCTGCGCGGTGAGGAACGTCTCAAGCTCCCTCCGGGAACCATCAGAACATGGATTCGCGGGGGCTATGCACCTCCCCTTCAGGACGGCAACGAGGACTCCCTTTCGCTCGAAGAGGCTTACGACGCACTCGGTTTATCCGCCTCTGCCTCCGACAAGGAAGTCAAGGCTGCTTACCGGGCTCGAGCGGCGGAGTTTCATCCCGACAAGCTCAAGAGCAAGAACTTGCCCGATCAGTTCATCGCCTTCGCCAACGACCAGCTCGCCCGCATAAACGAGGCCCATCAGGTCATCCGCACCGCCCGCGGAATGAAGTAGAAAAGTTCGGGAAGAGGCCTAGGTTGTTACCTAGCTCTCTAGATCTAGGGCAATGAGGCCATCTCGCATGGGAAGGCATTGGTCGCAACGCTCGGCGAGATCAGGGTTGTGCGTAACCAGAAGAACGGCGATTTCTCGCTCGCGGGCAAAGCGTAAAAGGAGCTGGAAGACTTTTTCGGAGTTTTCCGAGTCGAGGTTTCCCGTAGGTTCGTCTGCAAGAAGCAGGGAGGGCGAGTTGGCGAGGGCCCGGGCAATGGCTACGCGTTGCTGCTCGCCACCTGAGAGCTTGTTGGCGAAGCGTTCCGTCTTCTCTCCCAATCCAAGCTGTCCTAGAAGGCGGTCCGCCTGTTCCAGGGCTTTCTCCTCCCCCGACCCTGCCTTGCGCAGGGGAAGTGCTACGTTTTCGCGGGCGGTAAGCTCCTTGATCAGAAAGTGAAACTGGAAGACGAAACCAATTGACTCGTTGCGAAGGGCGGTACGGGAGTCGTCGTCGGCCTGGGCCATGGGCCTGCCTCCGAGAAAAATCTCACCGGCCTCGGGCCTGTCGAGTAATCCGAGAAGATAAAGCAGGGTGCTCTTTCCGCATCCCGAAGGCCCGGAGATAGCCGTGACCTGTCCTCCGCGGGCTTCGAAGGAGACGCCTCGCAGGGCCCGGACGCGTTCCCCTGCCTCGGTGAAGGAATGTTTCAGTCCTTCGACCAGAAGGAGTGGATCGGAGCCAGCTTGTGAAGGCGTGCTCACAGGGTTTCCCTTATGATCTTGGCGGGCTCGATGCGGGCCGCCCGACGGGCGGGTATCCAGCTGGCCACGCCGACGAAGAGGGTTGAGATCAGGGCAGCCCAGAGGTAGTGGGAAAGGTCCCAGTTGACCACAAAGCTGTCGGTCGAGAAAATGCCCCTGATGCGCAGGGGAATCCTCGATATCCCATAGGTTGTAAGAAAGCCCAGAGCGCTTCCGAGAAGAATTCCTGCGAACAGAACAATTCCGCCCTGCCAGAGGAAAACGGCTGAGACGTCGCGTGGGGTAAAGCCCATGGAGCGGAGTATGGCGACGTCCCTGCTTTTCTCGATCACCATGATTGCAAAGACGTTGAACATGCCTAATCCGGATAGTAGAAGGATACTTGAGACGGTTATTGCGGAGGAGACGCGGAGGGCCTTGAATACTTCCAGCCAGACTTTTTCACGCTCCTGCCAACCGACTACCCGGTGACCGATGGTCTCCTGCATCTGGGCCGCGATACCAGCCACTGCATCAGGGTCTTTGACGGATACTTGGAAGACCGAACCCCCAAAGGGTTTGCCAAGAAAGGAACGAAGAGTTGAGAGGTCGAGGTAGAGACGGTTTTTGTCGATCTGGCTGACCCCAGTCTCGAAGATGCCCGAAACGCGCAACTGCTCGTTCTCGGTGCCTCCGATGAGGGTGACCCGATCTCCCGGTTCTAGGCGGAGACGTTCGGCGATACGGCTCCCGACAAGTACGCCAGAGCGGTCCGAGGCAAGTCTTTCAACGCTCCCATGGATGACTTGGTTTTCCAGATCAGAGACCATGAGATGGTCCTTTATCCTCAGTCCGTGAACCTGGACGACGTGCTTGCGTGAACCGGAATCGAGAACTGCGGTTCCCTCAAGAATCTCCGAGATACCCGATACCTGGGGGAAATCTTCGAGGGCTTGGCGTACGATTTGGGGATACTCGATACCTTCCACGTAACGGGCGTTTTCCCGGGAGCGGAAAATGAAGCGGGCGCTTCCGTCCTTCGATACCTTGCTCACTGTCCCATCGAGATCCTGGAAACGGTCGGATACTCGGATAGACCCATTGGTACCTAGGATTGTGCGGATGAAGAAGACCTCGAATCCGGAGGTCTGCGCCTGAGTGACGACGAAGAAGGCAATCCCGAAGACGATGCCAAGCAGGCTCATGGACATGGCCCGCTTGCGAGCGAAGACGAAGCGCAGGGCCAGTTTTAGGGAAAGGGAGTTCACCGCAGAACCTCTTGGCCTATCAGTCGGAATCGACCAGTGTACTTTTCACGGATTGTCCTTCGCGGAAGAGGTGGGGGGTCCCGACCACAACCCGTTCGCCTTCCTTAAGTCCGTCAAGAATTTCGACTTCGGTGAGGTTGCGGGCTCCCGTACGAACCTCGCGTATGAGGATTACCCCGTCCTTCTCGACGAATACGGAGGTTCCCACCAAGGCCTTGCGGGGGATGAGCAGGGTTTGCTTACGGACGCTCTTGATGATTTCGGCTCTACCCGCCCCGCCGGCGGGAAGCTTGCGGGGTGGGTCGATTTTCAAGTAGAGCTTGCGACGCCCGTTCTTTGGGTCGACTAGAGAGGATAGACGGTCGACCTTAGCCTGGAATATTTGGCTGCCGAAGGAAAAGAGGGTAACCCCGGCGGAGAGGCCTTCCCGCATGCCCGCGTAGTCTTCCTCGTTGAGCGAGACCTCGATCAGTTGGTCATGGGAATTGATCCTTCCAAGGACTTGGCTGGCCAAGACCATGTCGCCGGGGGCTACCACTGAAGAGACGAATTCCCCCTTGATGGGACTGCGGACGATGGTCCTCTGGAGCTCGGCTTCAAGGTTCTCCAAGGTCGTGCGCAAGCTATTGCCTTCCAGTTCGAGTTCAAGCGTCTCTTGCTTGAGTTGAGCCCGGAGTCTTTGCACCAAGTTCTGCTTCTTGTTCAGGTCGAGGCTGGAGATTTTTCTCTCGCGGGCGAGTATCTCCAGATCCTTGAGTTCTTTCTCCTCGAGTTCAAGCTGGATGGCGGTGGGCGAAGTGGCTTCACGCCGCTTGTCGTAGTTCCTTTTCGAAGACATGGTTTGGTTGAGCTTGCGCCTGAGTTCCCCGGTGTCGAGTTGGACCAGAGTCTGGTTGCGTTCGACGTCGATCGCCCTGCCGTAGGGAAGAAGGACCGCTTCGGTTACCATCCCCTGGGCTCTTGACCTGAGCTCATAGCTAGATTCCGGCAAAACCCTCACGTTGCCGGTCACGGAGTCGCGTACGTCCCCATTTCTTACCTCCTTCACCAAGGCTTCCGTCTTCCAGTCGGAAAGGAGGAACCAACCAGCCGCGAGGGTGAGCCCTGTCAAAAAGAGAACGATAAATAGATTTCTAGCCATGCCCCCTTGGTTCAGTTGCGGGTGAAGGTGGTGCGCTCGTCGTAAAGGTCGCGGAGCTTGAGGTAGCGGCTAACAGACTTTGCGAGGTCGAGCTTGGACTCGTCGAGGGTGAGCCTAGACTCGAAGTGAAGGGTGGGCGTGATGCGGTTTTGGCGGAACTCGATCAGGCTTTTGTCATAGCGGTTGCCTGCTACCTTTACGAGTTGGCGGTTGGCGTTGATTTCTCCCTCCAAGCCGACCATCTGGTTGCGTAAATCCTCAATCGCAAGGCGAAGGCGGGCCGAACTTCGTTGCAGGCTGAGCTCGTTCATCCTCTTGCGGGAGCGGGCGGCTTCCTTTTTGCCACGGCTGAGGGAGGAGTCCCAGAAGTTCCATTTCGCCTCCACCCCCACCACAAGGTTGTTACGGGTTAGGGTGTCGCGGTTGCTTGCGAGAGCCACTTGGTCTTGGTAGACAGACCCGATGAGGTTGAGTTTGGGTTTGAGATCTGCCTCGGCGATCTTGATTTTGTTTGTTTCCACCTCAATCTCGTTGCGCAGGTTTTCCACTTCGGGCGAGCTGAGTTGGGATACGAGGACCGGCAACGAACTTGAGAAGGGATGATTTTCGCAGAAATTGGTGAAGGCTAAGGTCTTGGCGAAGGTAAGCTTAGTTGAGTAACCCGTTTCCATTAGAAAGACGCGGGATTGATGATAGACCTCGCGACGGAGTTCCGAAAGCTTGATCGATTGCTTGAGGCGGGCAAGTGTGCCTTCGTAGACGGTAAGGTCGGAAACGTGGCCGAGATCCTGTCGCCTGACGAGGTCCCGCTCGTTTTCTAGTGCGAGACCGTAGCTGACCTCCGCCAATTCGCCCTCGTAGCGGAGGATGATCATGTCTAGGTAGTCGCTTCGGACCTTCGTCCGGTAGGAACGCAGCAGAGATGAGTGTCTGAGTTTTGAGCTTTTCTCGGAGAGTTCCGCGACCTTGCTGGCTGCATCAAGCGCTCCCCAGTGGAAGAGCGGTTTGGTCAGATAAACCGAGCTGAGGGTGCGGTAACGGTGATGGAAATCCTGTGAGGGCCTGTCCTCATGAATGGATTGGACTTGGGTGTTAACCCCAAACTTGAACCCTTTTGAGCTGTCCGCAATCATTCTCTGCGAGCCGGCTTGCCGGACTAGTTCCCTTTGCTCGAGCAAATAGGGGGCTTTCTCGTCCAGATCGGACAGTACTGGGGCGAGTTCGGGAAAAAAGGCCTCGGGTTTGTGTGGGTAAGGGGAGCCCTGTCCTTCTCCGTTCAAGGAGTGAAAAGCTTTGCCCCCAAGGAAGAAAAGGCACAAACAGACTGTGGGGAAATCTTTCAAGGAGCTAAATTGTGAGGGCTGCTCGGGGATTACTCAACCCGAATCAACCGGGGTGTCGCGAGAGGACGGCTACTCCGTGGAGAAGGCCGAAGGGTACATTTCGCGTAGCTGCTCGCCCGTCCACTGCTCAGATTGTTCGGAGGATTCAGCCCTGAAGGCAGAGACCTCCTCCTCCAAGACTTCCGTAGCCTCGTTGCTCCAAGCTTGGCGAACGTAGGTGACTACGTTTGCGATTTCCCGATTGTTAATGGGAACGGCAACCATATTCTGGGCGGGGTTTGTTCCGTAAGTCACTCCCTTTACTTCGATTTCCCCTTTGAGACCCATGATAATGATATTTGAGATCAAGCCGGGATCGGAGGTGACCCACTTGGAACCGTCCAGCGGAGGAAATTGACCGGGTATGCCCTGTCCGTTGTCTTGATGGCATGAGGCACATCGGGCTGCAAAAACCTTCTTGCCGGACTCGACTTTGCGCTCGATACGCAGAGCCTCTTTTTCTTCGGGCGAAAGTTCGACTACTTCCCTTGGCGGATGAAGTTGAAAGTTGTTAGTGGTATGGGCCAACTGGATGGAGCAAACGAAGATAAGACAGCCGAATACGAATACGAAGATAAGCGGAGCATAGAGAAATCCCACCGTCGGCGGGTGCTTTTCTCGGTTGAGACTGGCATGAGCCTCCACCAGTTCCTGATCGGTCATGCTGGAATCCGTTCTTTTCTTCTTATCCGTCATGGCGCTGGCTGGGAACTGGATGACAATTCGGCCGCCGTCCACATCTGCATGGCGGCCCGATCTTTGGTGGCGGCCCGTACGACGGCAACCTCTGATGCGGATACGGCGGAGGCGGAATTGCCCCACTCATTTCGAATGTAGGTGAGGACGTCGGCGATTTGCGAGTCGGTCAGGCTACCGGGGGGAATGCCGGGCGGAGCCATTACGTTGTTGTACTTGACGCCATTGACCTCGATTTCGCCCATCAAGCCGTTGATCGAAATCTTGATCAAACGCTCCTTGTCTCCCAATACCCAGTCGGAACCAGCAAGGGGCGGGAACTGTCCGGGCAAGCCGAGCCCTGTAGGTTGGTGGCAAGAAAAACAGAGCCCACCGCCTGGCGCCGCCTTCATGTAGATTTCCTTGCCCGAGCTGATTTGCCTGGCCAACCAGTCGGGAACCCCTGCGGAGGAAGCGTTACCGTCTGCAGGCTTATCTACGACGAGTTCTTCGACTTCATTCTCAACTTCGATGAAGGACATCTCTGGAAGCTCATAATCTTGCTGAAGAGACTGCAGGTAGGACACGATCCCTCGAGCCCTAAACGAAGGTCTTACGAAGCGAGAAACTTCCTCATCGGTGGCGGGTATCTCTATACTTCCATCTTTCTCTTCCTCGGAGACAACATAGAGAAAGGGACTGGGCGGGCAAAGGGAATCGGGTACGAGCGCCTGAGGTTCGAACAAGTGCCGATGAAGCCACTCGTCGGAATATTCCCTCATTCCCAAGTTGGCTAGATCTGGGCCAACCCGGGTATTGCCGAGCAGGACGTTTTTTTGCATAACGTAATCGCGAGGAACTGAAGGGCGCTTGCCCCATCCCCTCTCAACGTCGAAGCCGGCCTCGACCAAGCGCACCTGTTGGGTGTGGCAGGTCATGCAACCCAAAGCTTGGTAGTCTTCCCCTCCTTGTTGGGCCAAGCCGGAAAGAGCCTTCGGGTAAAGTTCTGCATCTACAGGGCGGGAGCCATCATCCTCCAGCATCTCGGCTTCCGGAGAAAGGGCGCCATATTGCATTTTGGCCCCAACCACGAAAGCAAGCCATGCGAAACCCAAGGTGGTGAAAATTCCGGCCGCGAACTTGAAGATGTTGTCCATCAGGCGGATTTCTCCTTTCTTTCGGGTGAGCCATCAAGGATATAGGCCAAGGGATTCGGAAAAATGACTTTCCATACGTTGATCACGAATACAAGCTGCGAGAAGCCGAGTATGACGAAGGCGATCTTGGTAATCAGGAAGTAGGGCTGAACCGATGAAATAACTGAAGATGCCCAGTCGAGGGAGGGCTGCTGGGCAAGCACGCCATGGGTCAGTCCTCCGATGAGGTAAGCCAACAAGAGCATCATTACGCCTGCGGCTGAAGTCCAGAAATGGAAAGTCTTGGACCCTGTGCCGATTTCACGCCCAGTGATCTTAGGAAGCATGTGATACACGACGCCAAATATGATCATACTGAAGAACCCGTAAACGCGCTGGTTGAAGTGAAATTCGTTGATGATGGAGAACTGGGTCAGTTTAGCTACTGCCGGAAGGGAGAAGATGACCCCAATGTAGCTGGATAGAGTGTATGAGAGAGTCCCGAAGATGACGAATCGCAAGGGCAGGCTGTTCCAGACCTTACCGACATCCTTGAATGCGGTGGCGTGAAAATTGGTTGAGGCGACCGCTATAGGGAAGATCATGGCAATGCTCATGACCGTACCGACAGCTGGAATCCACATGGGTACGGGTCCCCCCACTAGGTGATTGAGGACAGACCAAGGGGCCAAGGCGGCAATGCACCAGAACCCGAATATGGCGAGGTAGTATTTGTCTATTACAATGCCCATGATGGCTGGAATCACGTAATAGGCGGCTCCCAAGGCCATAGGGGTAAGCCAAAGCCAGATGAGGCTCTGACCAAACCACATGGAAAGGACTGTTTGGAGTGTCCCGCGAGCAGGGTTGAGTTCCAGGCCGTTCCAGGCGATCAGGAAAAGAGCGGGAAACCAGAGGAGGGAGGAAAGGATGAACCATTGAGGGGCAATGGTGCTCGAATGCTCACGGGAACGGTGAATAACCAAGGCTAGAAAGGCTATGATGGAGTAGCCGATGAAGAGAACCGGCCAGACTTCGGTTGGCATCTCGAGTAACTCGTGGGCATTCATCTTTCCATCGAGGATTCCAAGCAGTCCGGCCGTGATACCAAGGTTCCAGAGGGTTCCTGCGAAAAGAAGGAATATTCGTCCCCGCACCTCGGCCTGAGAGAGGCGAGCAATAATCCAGAGGGTGGCGGCGAAAATGGAATTTCCACCCCATCCGTAGACGAAGGCATTAGCTTGGGCAATCTTGACCTTGCCGTAGGTCAAATATTCTATTCCTGAGAGAAAGAAGGGATCCGTAAGTTTGGCCGCAACAATGTAGGCGAGCAGGGCGGCCGCTAGGAGCCAGAGTCCCGCTGAGGCCACGAAAAAGGAGACTACCAGCTTGGCGGACCGATCGATGACTTGTTCGGGTGATTCTTTCACTTCTGGTTGGAGGAATGGATTTGGGAAGCAGCTTTATAGCGCTCGACGACGCCCTGCATGGCTGAATCAATAGAAGAATTTCGTTCGGAATGAAAAAAGTCGATTCTTGAAGAGAACTTATCGTCTTCTCCTTGGTAGACCTTTATTTTTTTAAGTCTCTGGTCGTTGATATCGATCGAGATGTCCTCGGGTAAATCAGGTTCGAAGGCCTTTTGGAAGAAATAGAAGGCGGAAATGAGTATGGCCGCGACAATGAGGGTCATAAGGATCCCGCATCCGTCTGCTCGCTGGAGCTTGGGGTCACTCATGATGATGAAGTGATTCCAGTATTCGAGGATCGCGGACGGGAATATCGTCTGCATCGGCGGATTGAAAGCTCCTGAGAACGGACCAGACGCAGAGGCAACCCACCCCGACGAGAGAAGCCAATCCCCAAAGCAGATGACTGCCTAAAACCGGGCGGGCCTCAAAACCTACGATAAGACCGGGGACTATCTCGCGTCCAGGGATGATATTCCAGTAGAGGTCAAGCAGATGGAAGACCAAAATCCAGCAAACAATAAACAAAAGGCGTGGGCCAACGATCTTGTTACGGTAAAAAAGGAGGTAGAGGAAAGGAAAGAAAAAGTGCCCGAAAATGAGGCCCATGCTGACCCAAAACCAGCCAGAACGCTCCCCCGTGTTGGGATCGATTTCGCGGATGGTGTACCAGAAGGTCTCTTCGGGAATGTTGGCACTGTAAATAAGGAAATACTGGGAAAAGCTTATGTAAGCCCAGAATACGGTAAAGGCTAGCGAAAGACAGGCGAGGTCATATTGGTGAGCCTGCTTGTAGAGCCCTTTCAAGGAACCGCTTGTCGAGAGGTAGAGGCAACAGATGATGGTTACGGCAAGGGCCGCCCGGATGGAACCGGCGAAGAACCATACGCCGTACATGGTCGAAAACCACTGATACTCGAGGCTCATGAACATATCGAAAGCTCCGAAAGTCAGAGCTAAAGCTGCTGCGGGAATACCTGCAGCGGAAAGTTTCATTCCCAAGTGCGTCCACTTCGGATCCCCGTCGCGGTCTTGGGAGAAGGAAACTTTACGCATCCAGTGACCCAAGCCGCAAAAAATTCCGAAATAGACAATCATGCGGACTACAAAAAACCAAAGGTTGAGGTAGCTTGCTTTCTTCTGATGGAGGACGTCTTCTTCGACTTTGATTTCCTTGGTGACCTCGATGGTACTGGTTTCAGGGTTGACCCATGACCAGAGAATCCCCGAATTTTCCCCGCCGAAAACAGCGATGGCAACGAGTGGGGCGAAACAGAGGGCCAACCAGGGAAACGCAGCCATACCATGCTCGAGCTGTCTTCTTACAATTGGAGTCCACTCGGAATTGAATACGCGAAAGATCATGATCAGCATGAGCATGCCGATGGCCACGCTAAGCCAGAAAGCCGAGCCCAATAGCCAGCCCAGAAAAGGAGACTTGTCATCCGATTTCAAACCAAAAAACAAGCCGGCCAAACCTGTACCTAAGCCGAGGATGGCTCCGCCAAGCAACTTGGTCGAAAGGTCGAAATTGTCGTCCGAAGTGCTTGAATCTTGTGCGCTCATGAGTCCTTATCCTTCGTGGTTGAGGCGGTCGCGGTCCCAACATAGTCCTGCAGTGCTCTGAGGTAGAGAACGATAGCCCATCTCTCTCTTGGGCTTAGCTTGTCCTTAAGGCCGAGCATGATCTGGGAAGCTGATCCGTAGGAGATAGCATGGTAAATCTGTCCATCAGTCCAAGGGGCTGCTGTCTCGAGATATGTTCCGG
Organism: Opitutia bacterium UBA7876; assembly: GCA_002500665.1. Taxonomy (GTDB): domain Bacteria; phylum Verrucomicrobiota; class Verrucomicrobiia; order Opitutales; family Seribacteraceae; genus Seribacter. The sequence continues at coordinate 37,674 of DLRY01000028.1, read as the reverse complement.
ACTGGGATGGATCGGAAAGGTTTCGTGGGGCTAGGCCGAACTGAGCGGTTACGCCGCGTCCATTCCCGTATTTGCCGTGGCACACGGCGCAGTGTATGTCGTAACCTTCACGGCCAAGCCTCATGAGGCTCATGTCTATGCCGGTTTCATCTGGGATGATGGATACCCATTCCCCCTCGTCGGTCTTGCCGGTTCGGAAGGCCGTACTGCCGAAGTTCGGTTCGCGGGAGAAAACATTGTCTAGCTCAAGACCATTACCACGCAGAGCGGTACCCTGCACAGGAAGCCTGTCGGCTCGGTTGTCAGCGTAGAAATCATTAGCGACCTGAGGTTTGTATTTAGCCTGTCGGTCCATGTCTGGGAAAATCTCGATCGGGGTATTCTTGGAAGTGCTACCTCGGAAACCAAGGATGGAAACGACTGTTGCCACCACGACGAAAAATACTGGAACGAAGTATCTCATTCAGCTAGTCGATCGGTTCCCGAATCATGATTATGGATTTACCTCCTACTCCTTTGAGAAATTCCTGTGTTTCGTCGTCGTCGAATTTTGGGTCCTCGACCTCGATGACGATGAAGTATTTATCGTCCCCGCATTTTCCGAATTTAGGATGCTCCATAACGGGGTGGTTGTGCCTGGGGAGCCCGTTGAGGAAAAACATCCCGAAGAGCGTGCCAAAAGCTGAAAAGAGGATGGTCAGCTCATAAAACACGGGAAAGGGATAGATCGGACTGAAGTAAGGTTTTCCTCCGACGATCAAAGGGTAGTCGAATGCATTCATGTACCAAACAATAAGCATCCCGGTGCAGAAACCGGTAATTCCTCCGGCAAGGGTAAAACAGGGAACTTTGGAGCGAGGCAGTCCCATCTGGCCATCCAGCCCGTGAACGGGCATCGGGGTATAGCATTCCCAGTTCGTAAATCCTTCCTCCCTCACCTTGCCGGCTGCCTCAAAGAGATCCTTTGCCGAGTTGAAGGTCGCTGAGAGCCCGTACTTGATGTCCATAACCTTAGTCATGACGAGAGCGATTAATGCTTTCCTCCATGGGGGTCGGCTTGTGGCATAACCATCTTTACCTCGGCCATGGGCATGAGTGGGAGGAAACGAAGGAAAAGAAGAAATAGAACCGAGAAGAATCCGAAGGTCCCCGCAAAGGTGAAAATATCCACGATAGAAGGGGAATAATAACCCCAGCTGGACGGAAGGAAGTCTCTGGACAGCGTGGTATTGGCGATGACGAACCTCTCGAACCACATTCCGATGTTAACGAAAATCGATATGATCCAAACCAAAGGCGTGTTTTCCCGGATTTTGCGGAACCAGAAAAGTTGGGGGCTGATCACGTTGCAGGAGATCATGATCCAGTAGGACCACCAATAGTTACCAAAAGCCCGGTTGATAAAGGCGAATCCCTCATAGGAGTTGGCCCCATACCAAGCAATGAAGAATTCCATCGAATAGGCGTAGCCGACCAGACTGCCGGTAGCGATGATGATTTTGCACATATTGTCTATGTGCTTCTGTGTGATCAGGTCGTGCAGTCCGAAGACGGACCGAAGAGGAAGAAGGAGGGTAAGCACCATCCCGAATCCTGAGAAAATGGCGCCAGCAACAAAGTACGGTGGAAAGATGGTAGTATGCCAACCGGGAAGGTTGGCCACGGCGAAGTCGAAGGAAACGATTGTGTGAACTGAGAGGACAAGCGGGGTGGATAATCCGGCAAGAATGAGATAGGCCATCTCGAAGTTGCGCCAATGATTGTTGGCATGCCTCCAACCCATGGAGAGGATGCCGTAGAAAATTTTGCGCCACCTTTGCTTGGCCCGGTCTCGGATCACAGCCAAGTCGGGAATCATTCCCATATACCAGAATAGGATTGAAACCGTAGCATAAGTCGAAACTGCGAAGACATCCCATTCAAGAGGGCTCCTGAACTGAGGCCAAATCGCATTGGCGTTGGGCAGAGGGAAAAGCCACCAAGCGAACCAGACTCTGCCTACGTGAAAGAGGGGAAAGATTCCTGCGCAAAGAACGGCGAACACCGTCATGGCCTCTGACGCCCGGTTGATCGATGTTCTCCATTTTTGTTTAAGCAGGCACAAAACAGCCGAGATGAGGGTTCCGGCATGTCCGATGCCGATCCAAAAAACGAAGTTGACGATAGCCCACCCCCAGTTGACGGGATTGTTGTTGCCCCACACCCCGACACCAGTTGAAACCAAATAAACCAATCCCATACCCGTGAAGCTGGCGACAAACAAAGCGGTTATGAAACACCACCACCACCAAGCGGGTGTTTTACTTTCCACGACGTTGCAAATCTTTTCAGTGACCCAACCGAAACTTCTATTGTTTAGGACGAGGGGTGGTTCCTCCCAGGGGGCAGGGTCAACCTTCTTGAGGATGGCCGGAGTTTCCGTTTCAGTCTGGGTTGACGCACTCATCAACTAGCGGGACTCTTGCATCTTGGCCCCATTTTCGGTTTTATTTTTCCCATGGTCGTTCCCATGGCCTTTCTCGTGTTGGGAGGGATAGGCCTTGTCGTGGTACTCGCGATAGGAATGGGGTTTCTTGGCGAAGTCGGGCATGTATTTGTTGGGGTTGCGAATCTTGGCTAAGTAGGTCGTGCGGGGACGGGTATTGAGGTATCCCAGTACGGAATAGTTCCTTGGGTCGTTCTTCAGCTTGCTGACCCGGCTTTCAGGGTCCGAGAGGTCGCCGAACGCCACCCCGTCGGAAGGACATACCTGCGAGCAGGCTGGACGGATTGTTCCATCTGGCACCTTTAGGTCAGCGTCATCTATCTCCATGTCGGCACCATCTTTTCCCCCGGACAGACGGGCTGCCCGCTGAGCGTTCACCTTTACTTGAATCTTTGCTTCCTGTATGCGCTGCACGCAGTATGTACACTTCTCCATCACGCCGCGCATGCGGACTGTGACGTCCGGATTCTTGCCCATGGCGGAAAGCTCATCGTTTTTTTCTCCAAGAGGCCCCTTGTAGAGCTCGTCCGTCTGACGCTTGTTCCAGTCGAAGAAGTTGAACCGCCTGACCTTGTAAGGGCAGTTGTTGGCGCAGTATCTGGTTCCTACGCAACGGTTGTAGGCCATGGCATTGAGACCTTCCTCGTCATGTACGGTGGCGTTGACTGGGCATACGCTCTCACAGGGAGCGGTTTCACAGTGCATACATGAAACACTCTGGAAGGAAACCTGTACGTCGGATGGGATCTCGTCCCCTTCTCTCTCAGCTGAGCTGTAGTAGCGGTCGAGTCGCACCCAGTGCATTTCTCTTCCCCTCATGACCTGATCCTTGCCTACAATGGGAATGTTGTTCTCGCTTTGGCAGGCCACTACGCAGGCGCTGCACCCCGTGCACTGGGTGAGATCTATGGCCATGCCCCATTGATGACGCCCCGGAGTTTCGGATTTTTCGTAGTTGTGGTCGGGGTGCTCGTAAGAGGAGTTACCCCTAGGAGTGGTCTGCGACTTGAATTTGAGACCCTTGTCCTGTTCTTTGCCCCACATTGGTGGAGAATGAGACTCGGCTCCCATGTGCTGGGCAAAATCCTCTTTCTTGGCGTAATAGTCGACGTTCGCTTCACGAACGATGGCCCGACCTTCCATGGACCAATGCTCTTGTACGTTTGCGAGGTTCTTGAAGGTCCAATTTTCACCCGCTTTGCCGATCTTGGCGCCAGAAATAAGCCGGTTTCCTGATGCGTCGAGAACGGAGGATGCGTCATGGCCAGTACCTTCCCCTACCCGCCCGGTCTTGCGCCGTCCCATTCCGAGAGTGGTGACCACGGTGTGGTCGGCAAGGCCGGGCTGGACGTAGAGGGGCCCCTCTATGCTCTTGTCGCCAAATCCAATGCGGGCGATGGGAGCTTTCTGTCTACCGTCGCCGAAGTTGGCGTTGTCGGGAGCGATCTGGCCCTGCTTGTTAAGCATGGTAGGCTCGGGAATGAGGCCGAGACCAGGGTATTGGGACTGGAGCGACTTGCCCAGTTTGGGACTAATGAGGATGGCGTTGTCCCAAGTGAGTTTGGTCATGGGATTTGGACATTCCTGCATCCAGCCGTTGTTGACGTACCTGCCGTCCCAAGCGTGGAAATCGGGGATGAGCAGGATATCCAGGCTACCCGGCCCCGTTTTGGAAGTCATTGGTGCGAGATCGTTAAAGTAGCCGGCGAGCTCGATTACTTTCGTCTGGAAAATGGGTTTTTCAGGATGTACGCCCAAACGGAGAAAATCGTCGAAGGACTTGGGTTGGTCAAGGTCTGCGTGAATGGCCTTGACTAGGTCGTATGGAGTTTGGTCCGAGCCCACAAGTGCGAGGATCAATTCGACGTCGGAAATGGTATCGAAGAGGGGGGCGATGAGAGGCTGAACTGGGACGGTTGCCCGCTGATCCCAAGTTCCCGCCAAGTCCCAACTCTCCAGGTAGTGGGATTGACCTATGTGGAGATCGGAAAATTCGGAGGATTCGTCGATAGAGTAGCCCATGCGCGCCACGTTCTTGAGTTTCTCACTTTTCCGCAAGTCTTTCCAATCGACGAAGGAGGCAGTGAGGAAGACCGGGTTTCCACCCAATACGACGAGATGTTCGACGTCTCCATCCTCGATCTTTGCAAGAAGCTCGGAAATGCCACCGGGAGAATCGTCAGTGGGTAGGTAATGAATGGTCTTGCCAATAGCGCCGAGTGCTTGGTTGATGAGGAAGACCGCAACTTGGACCTCTTCGGGAAGATGACTGCCGGCCAAGGCGACCGATTGGCTTGGCTTGGAGCAAAGGTCCGTTACGCAAGGTTCTATCCAGCCCCGATGTCCCTCGGCTGAATTGCCGAGCTCCTTGAGGCGCTTGATTAGAGTCTTGTCGCCTTTTCGGGCGGACAGGACCTCGGACGCAAGGAGGAAAGCTAAAGAAGCGAGCTGGGAGGGATCTACTCGGAGGCGGTGGTCGGCGACGCCTCCGGTAAGGGTCATGTCGGCCTCCACCGAGTAAAGACGGTTCATCTTCTTGGCGTCTGATGGGCTGGATACTTTCCGACCGCCCATGAAGGAACGGGTATTCGCGAGGGCGTAGGGTTCGCGGGACCCGAGAAAGTCACAATCAAGGGCAATCGCACGATGGGCCTTGCCCAGATCCGGAAGTGCCCTCAATCCACCCGACTCGAGTCCGAGACCCTTAGCGAGAAGCCTCTCCGGACGCCTTAGGTCTATGGCCTCGTGTTCGAACCATTGTATGCCCTTGGCCTTCAGTTCGCCGCTGAGCTTGAGTCTGGCCAAGGAGAAGGAATGGTCGGCCAACACGGCAAGTTTGCCTTCCTCAGCCCAGTTAGCTACCACGTTGACTAGGGATTTAGTGCCGGCCGAGGACCAAGTGACGGGGCCGTCTTTGCTCTCGTTTTTCGTAAAGCTGCCTCTGGCGCGATCCGGATCGTAGAGGTCGAGAACGCTCGCTTGGGCATAGACGTCCGTGCTTCCACCGTAGGGAAGGTAACTGGGGTTCCCCTCGATCTTGGTCGGGCGCCCAGAATGGCTTTCCACGACCAAAGGAATATTTCCGTGAGGGCAAGGCATGGACGTGGCGTAGAAATTGGGCACCCCGGGGATCAGTTCCTCCGGGCTCTTGCCGTAGGGCAGAATGGCCTGCTCGGGCCGGCGGCAACCGGTCATGCCTAGACCGGCCAAGCCAAAAGACGCAGCCATGACCTTCATGAAACCTCTTCTCTCGAAACCCTGAAGGAGACTGGCGCCTTGAGGAAATTCGTCTTGAATCCACTCACGAAAACCGGGCGTGTCGGCGAGATCGTCGAGGCTTTTCCAGTATTTCATCCCTGTCTCGACGGACTCCTCCGGGTCTTGTTCTGGGTTTTTCCTGATCATCGGTGACAAGTGGTGCAGCTGACGCCGGCGTTGACGTTCCATTTATCCTTGATGGCCAGGCCGATGGCCTCCGCGTGGATGCGGTCGAGGTCTTCAGCCTTTGGGTCGGGTCTCTGGAGAGAATGGTTGGCTACCCAGGCCAAATTAGTGACTTCACCCATGGGGCGGAGGGCATCCTCAGGTTTACGGTGACACTCAAGGCAGAAAGACATGCTGAGGGGCTTGTCGTGATGAACTTCGACCATCTGGTCGATGCGACCATGGCACTCAACGCAACTGACGCCTCTGTTTACGTGAATGGCATGATTGAAATAAACATAGTCAGGTGTCTTGTGGATTCGAACCCAAGGTACGGGAGCTCCGGCATTTAGAATTCCATCGCCATTCAGGTCTTCGTCCTCGGAGAGTTGACCATCCTTGTTTGTGTCCTCTCCGAAATAAGACAGGCGTACGGGTTCGAGCAACGGTGAGTCTGCCTTGATGTTCTTATGGCAGGACATACAGACATTGGCCGAGGGTATGCCGGCATGAGCCGACTTGTCGACCGATGTGTGGCAATATCTACAGTCGAGTCCGAGCTGGCCTGCATGGAACTCATGGTTGTAAGCAACCGGTTGGGTGGGCTGATAACCGACGCGTGTATACTTTGGTGTGGCATAGTAGGTGATGCCGGCAATCACCGCCCCGCCCGTCAATCCCAAAGCAATAATGAGCTTGACGGGAATGGTGTTTGCCCAGCGAGGAAAAAGATTGCGCATGAGATGGGATCGAGCTTAATCGAAAAAAGTTGGAGGAGGTTGATCTTGTAATACTCTAGAGGAAACTCTCTCCTAGAGCCTTCGGATCAACCACCAATTTGGGCAAAGGCGATTGTGCATAGCTAACGAACAACAGTAATGAAACCACTAACTTATTTCTATTTTTCATATCATATTCTGACAACCTCAAAGAGGCTGGGCAACCAGTATTAATAAAACTTAATTCATGCTATTAGAAGGTCTTAGGGCTATTTTGCCTTCCGTATTGGTCACGGTGAGCTTCTGGGAGATTTCAGGCTCGTGAAAACGGTCTCCGAGAGAGCCGAAGTAGTGGTCGTAGGTGGAGGATTGGCGGGGCTTTGCGCAGCCGTCGCCGCCGCTCGATCCGGGGCTATTGTAAAACTTGTCGAGTCGAATCACTTTCTGGGTGGAAGGATTGGGTCCGAGACCCGTTTCCCCTTTGATCACCAGGGTGGTAGCAGCTTCGCTTATCAAAGGGAGTCAGGTCTTCTCGACGAACTCCTGATGAATCTTCTGGCCGAAAACAATGAGGGCACCTATGTGGGCCAGAACAGGGCCATCCTCAACTGGGTGGCTCGGCAGGAAAGACTGGAGCTTTTCCTCGGTAGTCAAATCTCCGAAGCCGTGCTCTCCCCGAAGGGCGATAAAATCGAAGCCCTTTCCTCCGTTTCGGAGAGGAAAGGCTACCGCATCCACTTCAAGGCCAGATATTTCATCGACTGTACGGGTGTCGGAGCCATTGCTCAGTTAGCCAATGCTCCCGGGGAACGAGGGACCAACTTGACGGAGTATGCTGGGGATGGCGTTCCTGAACTCCGCCTCGCAACCTGCATGAGGATTGCCGATTGCGGGGAGGAAGTGACCTTCCAAGTCCCGGACTGGGTCCGCCTGCGCTGGGAGGATAATCATCTCTCGGCCCGGATCGATCTTCTCGAGTCCTTGGACGAGCGCCTCCTTGGTGATCATAACTTGGAGTGGGTCAGCCCCGGTTTTCAAGGCCGGAGCCCCTCTTCCGAGGAAATCGTCTGGTCGGCCTGGGATTTCCTAAAGAACCGCTCTCCCCTTGCTGCACGGGCCGCCAGCCTCATGGTGGAGGATTTTTCGACCATGGCTTTGAGACAGGATAATTTTCGGGCCCGGGGCGACTTTATCTTGGACCCTGCGGACATGGAAAAAGGCAGGACCTATTCGGATTCTGTCGCCGTGGGCAGGTCACCAATGGACTTGGGCGACGCCCTCCTGTCCTCGGTGCGGGGCAAGGTCGCCCTCCCCCATCCTTTCGAGATTCCTCTGCGTTGCCTGTATTCCCAAAAAGTGAAGAACCTTTTCCTTGCCGGCGGTCATGCTTCTTGCACCAGTCGAGCTTCGGTAAGCCTGCGGCATCCTCCGACCTCGGCCCAGATGGGAGCGGCGGCAGGCCTTTCCTCGGCCCTTTGCATAAAAAAGAAGAGGCTTCCCCGGACCCTAGCCAAGAGCGGTTACGTCGACGAGCTCAGAAAGCTACTGTACCGAACCAACCACGCAACGGGTACCGAACCCTACCACGATACGGAGAATCTCCTGGCCGATGCAACCGTAACGGCGTCCTCAACCCTCGACCGTTTTTCCCCCTACGAGCCGGGACAAGGCTTGAAGACCGCCCTTTCCTCGGGACTGATCCAGTTTCCCGTAAGCACTTCGCAAATTCAGGGGATCAAGGTCTACCTTGAGGCGAAATCCGACAGCATTTTGCGGTGCGGTTTGTATGCATCCCCATCCCTTGCGGCCACCTGTCCCGGGCCCTGCCTCGATCGGGCGGAATTAAGCTTAGAAAAGGGGTTCGAGGGATGGGTAGAAGTACCAGTCGCCGCTCAAGTCGGGGAACCTGGTTGGCATTTCCTCGAGATCTCCAGCGAGGGTTCCGTATTGCTCCATGAGCAGGAGAATGCCCCGGTGGGAATGCTGTTTCATCGTGCACAGCGTGGATCCCAAGCTCTTCTTCGCAACCCCTATTCCGAATACGCCCCTGTGACAAGCTCCCTCCCCGGTCCGTCCAGGGCTCCGTGCATCGAGGTCCTGCCCAGGCAGTCGGTCTATGCTCCCTCCAACCTCATTGACTCCTGGAGTCGCCCCGGGCGCTTGCCGTATCTGTGGATCTCCCAACCGACGGACTTTCGTTATCCCGAGTTCATTGAGTTCCACTGGGAAGAGCCTCGGCGGATTTCCTGCCTGGATCTCGTATTCGACGCTTCAGCGGAGTTTCTCTTTCCTTCCCGCCCGAAGAGGTTTGATAGCAAGTCCATCTCCTCGCTGGTCCGCAGCTATAGGGTTTTCCATATGGACGAGGTCGGCCATTGGCAGGAATTGCTGGATGTCGCTGATAATGGCCTTGGTTTCCGCTCACATGAATTTCCCGCCGTGGAAACCAGGGGTCTGGAGTTTGAGATACGTTCCACTCATGGGATCGATCGGGCTCAGGTCTATCAAGTTCGGGCCTATTCCTGAAGCTTTCCTGAAAATATTCGGTTTGCATTCGAGCTAATTCGAACTCATGTTGTTGGAAACCATACTTTGCCTATGAACGCACTTGCCGTAATCTTCAGACTCCTCAGCTTGTTCTCACTCGTTGGCCTGGCGACTTTCGTTTGGTTGCAGTGGGAGACTGAGAAAGCCAAGAAAAACGCCTTTCTCGACGAACAGGTATCCAATGGCTATGCAATCCTGCAGTCCACCAAGGAGGCCCAATGGAAGGACGTGGGTGAGAAGAAGAGTGCCTTCAAGGAAGTTTTTCTCGACAACCAGCCGGTAGGAATTAACGACGAGAACCCTCTTGAAATTGCCCTTGACAACCTTAAAACTTCGGAAAACGCCATTTTACGAGGAAAGGACTACCGTGATAAGTTGGATACTCTTGCCATGGAATTTGGCCCCAACACCTTCCTGTGGAACTCGGAGACGAAGGTTTGGGAGCCGAACGCCGCTACCAAGCCGGACGGGATTGCGGCCCTCAGGGATCCCTTTTCAGACCTGACCAAGTTTCCTAAGGAGGATGTCAAGAGGGACGATGGCACCGTCGTTCCGGCCGTTCCCCGCGAGAACCGTCTCCGTACGGTGTTGGGTATGCTTTACAAGAGCCGCAACGACCTCTTCGGTGAGATTGCGGGGCTGCGCGCCAACATCGTCGAGAGGGACCTCGCTCTGCGTGAGTCCCAGAATTTGTTCAACGACATGAAGGAGCAGAAGGAGGAGTGGGAGGCCAAGTCGAACGACTTTGAGCTCAAGCTCCAGAACACAGAGGCGGACTTGGCCGAGGAGAAGAAGCTCAGGCAGGACGAGAAGGAAGCCGCCGAACAGCAGATCATGGTTCTCAACAACAACATTGCTGGTCTTGAGCAGCAGAAGGTGGACATGGAGAAGAAGCACACCGCCGAGATCGACGGCATCAAGGCTGAGCACGGGGAAAAGGTAAGCCAGCTCCAGCGTGAGATCGGGCTGGCTGAAAAAGCCGGTTACCAGAGGGGGATCGACGAGATGCTTGCCAAGCAACAGGGCGGAGCCGAGGCTCTTGATCCGGAGAAGCAGGAAGACGCCAATCCCTTTCTTGATCAGGGGGAAGGCCCTCCTCAATTGCCGGATGCGGCCAAGGAGCCCACCACCGAGCTTACCCAGATGACCGAGTATGGCATTCCTTCCTCCATCGCCAGGATCGATAGCCGTTCCGGTATGCTTATGCTTCCCATCGGCAGCGAGCGCGGGATGAACCAAGGGGAGATCTTTACTCTTTGGAAGGGCAAGAAGGAAGCTGCCCGGATTAAGGTCCAGAGCACACAGAAAGGTTATTCCATCGCCTACATTCTGCCTAGGTTTGGCGAACCCAACAGGCTCCGGCCCGGCGACATGGTGCAGATCGTGCCCGAGAAGATCCCTACCCTTTAGCCCATTCGAACAATGATGAGCAAATTCGTCGCCCTTCTTCTGCTTGCCGTCATGCCCTTTCTCCTTACTGGGTGCTTCACCGCATCCCCCGAGGACTCGCGTATGCCCCATGCCCGTCCCGCGAACTGGGAATACAGCTTGCCGGGTGGTTTTGACCGAGGTGGCTTCAATCGCTGAGTTGCCCTTGGCAAAAGCCATCCTTGCGGATCATCCGTGAGCGCAGGTGAAGATTCCTGGGGAACCCTTTTCCTCGTCGCGACGCCTATCGGCAACTTGTCGGACTTGTCCGCTCGTGCTCGCGAAGCCCTTTCCAGTTGCGACTCCATCGTTTGCGAGGATACCCGGGTAACCGGCAAGCTGCTGGATCATCTTTCCCTTCGCAAGCCCATGGTCTCCTACCGTGAGGAAAACGAGAGGAAAAGAACTCCTGAGCTCGCAAATGACCTTCAGCAGGGCCAGGCTCTTGCACTTGTTTCCGATGCAGGCTACCCTGGGATTAGTGATCCGGGTTTTCGTCTCGTGAGGGAATGCAGATCCCGGGGAATCCGGGTGGTGCCCGTCCCTGGACCGAATGCCGCCATCACCGCGCTGGCCGCTTCCGGGTTGCCGACTCATCAGTTCCTTTTTCTGGGCTTTCTTCCCAAGAAGTCGGCCGGAGCCCGTAAGTCCCTCGACCATTGGAGGGAATTCGAGGGCTCCATTGTGCTCTACGAGTCGAGGTACCGGATCGAGAAAACTCTTGCCTTGATCGAGGAAACACTCGGCCCGGAGCGCTTCCTGTGCTTGGCCCGGGAATTGACCAAGCTGCACGAAAGCTTTCTCTTGGGCACGGTTTCCGAAGTAAGAGAGCTAAGCCGGGAAGGCAGTTCCAAAGGTGAATTTACACTCGTGATCGGGCCTCAGGGATACGTCCTCTGAAGAAGGGTGATGAGGATTGCGGTCTTCGATCTTGGTTCCAATACCACAAAAATGCTTCTTGCTGAAGTTGGCGAGGACTCCGGCTTGCGGGTCATTGGGGATGAAAGCCGTCCTTGCCGCCTCTCTCCTGGGACCGATGGGTTTTCAGGTCCGGCCATGGAAAAGTGCCTGCAGGTTACGGGGGAACTGCTGGCCCTTGCCAAGGATGGCTCGGCGCAGAAGATGAGGGCAGTCGCCACCGAGTCCTTCCGCCGGGCGTCCAATGGCTCCGAGCTTGCCTCTCTCATCCATGATAAGCTAGGTCTTTCTCTGTCTATTCTTTCGGGCGAGGAGGAGGCTGAGGCCATAGCGACTGGTCTGCTTTCGGATCCTGCCCTTTTGGGGCTGCGGGACTTTCACGCCATCGACTTGGGGGGGGGGAGCATGGAGGTCATTGCCGTCCGGCACAGGTCGGTTGTCTCGGTCGAGAGCTTGCCGGTGGGTGCGGTCGCCCTTTCCAGGCGCTTTTGCCCGACTTCCGCCTTTGAATGGCCGGAACTTATTCGGAGGGAGGCCAAGGAATACCTTTCGTCCCTATTTGCGGACTCGGTCTCCCCGGCCCTGGCAAGCCCCTGTCCTTGCCTGGTCGGAGCAGGAGGGACGCTGGTCTTCCTTAGACGAATTCTGGCGGCTGAGACCGGGGATGATGAAGCCGAATCTGGGCTACCGTTGAGCGAGGTGGACCGCCTGATCGACTCGATGGCGATGATGAAGCCGGAGGCAAGGAGTGAGGCTTACCCCGCCCTACCGGTCGAGAGAGCGGACGTCTTTCCAGCCGGCTTACTCGTTTTATCGGAGATAATGAAACGTTTGGGGCGACCTGAAATTATCCATTCCTACCGCAACCTGCGACACGGACTGGCCAAGGAGATGGCCAATCTATCCGATGGCGAATTAGACCGCGATTAGTCCGCCTTAGGCGGATTTCCTCATTTCCCTCTTGAGGTGGTCCATGATCTCCTCGGAGGAAAATTTCATTTCCACCCAGATCATCTTCCCTTCGCGCTTGATCGAGTGCCCCTGCATGAAACGCTCCAAGCGCTTGTCCTGGGCTTTTCTCATCTCGACCATGGCCATGCCTCCGCGGATCATTGCCTCCACTTGCTGACAAGTCTCCTCGGAAGTGGTTTCCATGACCGCAATGACCCGGATCAGTCCGTTCTCATCACCGATGGCCATGCCACCGGCCCTGACTTTCTCGAGCATGGGCATAATTCTCGGGTCGATCTCGTTGTTCTTGGTCGCGCCCTTGACGTCAGCGAAGACGACGAAGCCGGGATCCTCGATCGAGTCGGTCAGCACCTCCAGGATGGGATGGCCCCTGTAGGAATCTGCCTTGCCCTTGCTGAGCATGATTCCTTCGGAAACGTAGTCGGAATCAGGTCCCCCTACGAAGACTCCCTTCTTGAGGGCCGCGAAAGCCATGGAGTGACGGCCCCGGTCGCTGGAGTAGACAGTTTGCTTGCCGATGCGGGTAACCTTCAGTTCTTCCCTGGACTCAGCGAAATCAGTGACTACGTCTGGGTCGAGGCCGCCTTTCATGATGGCGATGCCCTTGTGGCGTTCGCCCGAACCCGAAATGGTCAGGTAGGAGAAGCCGTCCAGGTCTACGCCATATGTTTTTTTCATTTCCTCCATGCGCTCGACCGCCTCGGGGATTTTTTCCATCGACTCGCGCATGAAGACACCCACGTCGGAATTACGCATGGCGTCGAAATCCATGTGCATGAGCCAGTTGGCGTTCCTTGAGACCTTGGAAAGGTCCAGGGGTTTGGCGGAAGCAGGCAGGAGAGCCAACCCCGCGGCGAAAAAGGTAAGAAGTGCTTTTTTCATGATGATTGTGTCTTGGTTGAAACTTTACTCGAATGATTCTACGACATTACAGCAGAATGTTCCCGATCGTTACGTTTCATGCTGAAATAGTTTTGCTTGAATCTACTGGGTTTTGGGACAAGCAATCTCCCAATTGCCTCCCACAAGCTTCTGCCTAAAAGAGCCTTCTGTCGAGTTTTTTTTCATGTTCTTGTAGGGTGCACTGTGCTAAAAGTATTAGGAATGAGAGCTTTCCCCGCAGTTTTTCTTCTGCTGGTATGGGTCAACTCCCCATCCCTGCATGCCGGCGACGATTTCTGGCCGGGTTGGCTGGGGCCCGACCGCAACGGGCGGGTGAAGGGATTCGAACCTCCCGTCCAATGGCCCGCCCGGCCTGAGTCCAAGTGGAGCGTCAGGGTCGGCTCCGGTTACGGATCAGCAGTAGTTGCCGCGGGGAAGGTCATGGTTCACTCCCGGCAGGGGGAGAAGGAGATGGTTCGGGCCATCGATCTTCACTCCGGGAAGGTTCTTTGGATCAAGGGCTACCTGGTCCCTTTCAAAATGGGTGGCGGAGGGGAGCGCCATGGAAAGAGCCCCAAGGCCAATCCTGCCTATTCCGATGGTCGTCTTTTCACCACCAGCATATCCGGTATCCTTTCGGCTTGGGATGCGGATTCGGGAAAGTTGCTTTGGCGGAAGATCCCGGGAAAGCGTTTCGGTCAGTCTCATGCTCACTGGGGGGCATCCAATTCTCCTCTCGTTTTGGAGGACAGGATCGTGAATCTGTTCGGGAACGATGACGTAGGGTCTTTGATGGCCCTCGACGTGGCCACTGGCGAAACGATCTGGACGATGGGCAACGACGGGACTTGCTACTCATCACCATTCCATACCGAGATCGACGGAGTTCACCAGGTTGTGGCTTGGAATCATCGTGCTCTTGTGGGTGTGGAACCGAAGGACGGACGCCTGCTATGGGAGTATCCCTTTCCCCACAAGACCCACAATCAGAACATGCCGACCCCCGCCTTTCATGATGGAAAAATCCTCCTCGGGGCGGAGAACCGCGGCATTCATGCGTTTACCCCCAGTCTTAGGCATGGCAAGTGGAGCGTTTCCAAAACTTGGAGCCAGAAGGAGTTGGCTCTCGATATGGCCTCGGCCATTGTAGCGGAAGGCTTGCTCTACGGACTCTCTCATTATGGTCAGGGACGACTATTCTGCCTGGATCCCGACAAAGGGAAAATTCTCTGGCAGGGTTCACCCCGGACCGGTCCCTATGCCACCTTCCTGTCCTTCCCCGGACACGTACTGACTCTTTCCCACCAGGGTCGACTGACCATCTTCAAGGCATCCGCCAAAGGCTTTCAGTCCGTGGCAAGCTATGCCTTGTCGGATAATTCGACTTGGGCCGCCCCGGTGCTCTTGGAGAATGGCATCCTAATCAAGGATGCGGAGAGCCTGACCCGGTGGGTTTTCTAGAAGTCGGGTTATTTGTCGCCTCCTTTTCCGGTGTACTTGCCGTCGTCCTTCTGGCTGCGCGGTTCGCTGTAGCCCTCGATAATGTAGCGCTTGAACTTGGCCGTAATCTCGGGGTACTTGGCGGAAAGGTCGTTTTTCTCCTCCCTGTCCTTGCTCAAGTCGTAAAGGTACATGTGTCCACCCTTGCCTATGCCCTTCCATTTTCCCGAACGGGCGGCCCGCACGCCATACTGCCAGTACATGTACTCATGCTGCTTTTGCTCTCCTTTGCCCAACAGCGTTGGTAATATGGAGATGCCGTCAATATCATCGGGCACCTTATCGGAAACGCCCGCGATCTCCGCTAGGGTCGGCATGACGTCCGGAAAATACCATGGATGATCGCTAACCGCACCCGGTTTGATCTTGCCAGGCCATCGTACTACCATGGGCACTCGAATGCCCCCTTCGTTCAAGGACCGCTTCTTTCCCTGCATGACACCACATGAATTGTGTATGCCGTCAAAGCGTTTGGCCGCTCCGTTGTCGGAGGTAAAAAACATCAAGGTGTTTTCGTAGATGCCGAGTTTTTTGAGTAGGGCCGTGATTTCCCCTATCTGACGGTCCATCATGGTGTCCATGGCTGCAGCTACCTTGGCGTCCTTGCTGTTCCAAGGCTTGTCCTTATAGGTCTTCCAGGCAGGCTCGTGCTCGGGAATCTGATAGGCGGCATGAGGCGGAGTCCATGGACAATAGAGGAAGAAGGGCTTGTCTTTGTTGTCCTTGATGAACTTGATCGTTTCGTCGAAGATGGCGTGATGGGTGTAGCGCCCGTTCAGTTCGACCTTCTTGCTGTTACGAAAGAGATGGGTGTAATAGGTGTGGGCATGCCACTGGTTGTAATAGCCGTAGAAGAGGTCGAACCCTTGGCGCTCAGCGGCTCCGTCCTTACCTTGGTTGCCGAGACCCCACTTTCCGAAGCCACCCGTTGCGTACCCGGCTTTCTTGAGTACCTCGGCCACCGTGACGTCCTCCGGGAAAAGAGGGATTCCGCCCGAGTTTCCTCGGACGGGCGTATGTCCCTTGTGGTAGCCCGTCATCAGGGTGCTGCGGGCCGAGGCACAGACTGCATCCCCCGAATAACAATCGGTGAAGCGAATGCCCTCCTTGGCCATGCGGTCGAGGTTAGGCGTGAGGATGGTCTTGCTGCCGTAGCAACCCAGATCGTGGTAGCCCATGTCGTCCACCATTATGAAGATCAAATTGGGCAACTTGGGGATGGCTTCCGCTTGGAGGACTCCGAAAAGAACCATCCAGGAGAGAAATACTTTAGGCAGGCGATTGGTGATTGTATTCATTTGGAAAGAAAGACGTCGCTCTTGACGACCAAGTGGATGAGGTCACGCAGGCGGTTTTCTTTTTTTTCCGCTTCCGCGACGATACGGTCCACTTCACCGCGGTCGACCGACTCGAGGTGTCGGCCGGTGGCGTAGGTCAGCAGTTTCTTGGTAAGGCATGAGACCACCAGCGTTTTGCGCTCCTTGAGCATCTTCTTGAATTCCACGATGTCGGCGATCCGCTTGCCGTTGGCCATGGTGGCGGAGGGATCGATTGGATCTTTTGCCCGCTTGTACTTGTCTCGCCAGCGACCCACCACGTCGAAGTTCTCGAAGGCGAAGCCCATAGGGTCGATCTTAGCGTGGCAGCTGTAGCAGGCCTCGTTCTTTCGATGGAGGTCCAGGCGTTCGCGTATGCTGGTGGCCTCACGGGTGTCGACCGGTAGGGATTCCACGTCGGGAGGAGGTGGGGCGGGGGGAGTGCCGAGGATGCTTTCAAGCACCCACACGCCCCGCATCACGGGTGAAGTGTCGACCCCATTGGCGGTTGCCGTCATGAGTCCGGGCTGGGTAAATATACCGCCCCGTCTGGGGTCGTCCAATTTGACCTTTCTAAGGCGGGCCCCGCGGATGTCCTCCCGCCTGTAGATCCATTTGCCGAGGGTATGGTTCATGTAGGTGTAGTCGGAGTCGATGAATTGTTCGATGCGGCCGTTGGTCCGAAGGATTTCCGAGAAGTAGGTGGTTACCTGCCGCTCCAGCATGGGCTCGATCTTGACGTTCTTGTAGAATTGATACTCGCCGCCCGAAGGGGGCATGTCCCCAAGTTTGTCGAGGCGCAGCCAGGCGGAGGGGAAATGTCGCTCGAAGGCTTGAGCCTTGGGGTCCTTAAGCATGCGCTCCACTTGCCGCTCGAGTTCCTTCGGGTCCTTGATCTTGGCCGAGCGGGCGGAAGCGAAGAGTTCCTCGTCAGGCATGGAGGACCAGAGAAAGTAGCTTAATCGGGAGGCGATCCCGAACGAGTCGAGCCGCCCGGGCTTTTCCTTCAGATAGAGAAACTGCGGGGAACAGAGTATGGCCGAGTAGCCGTCTTGCATGGCCCTGATGAGCAAGGGGGCCTCGTTGGTTGGTTTCTTGACGTTGTTCTGGGGCTGGAGGCTGTCGACGGAGAGCTGAGTGGGGGCGATGCCGGAACCCTTCCATCCTGCGCGGAAGCTGTTTGGCTGGCCATAGGCGAAGTATTCGACCCGAACCTCGTGCCCGCCCTTCTTCAGGTTGATTTTTCCTTCCCGCAACTGGGGGCCGTGCAGACCGTCGTGCTCCACCACCTTCTTGCCGTCGATCAGAACTCGGGCTCCGTCGTCCGAGGCGATCTGGATGAAGTAGTCCCCACTCTTGGGCGCGTGGAGCGAACCCGTGAAGACGATGCCGTATTTTTCCCTCCGCTTGGAGACGGCCAAGTCGATCAGACCGTTGGGAAGGCTTCCCTCGGCCACCGGCTCAAGCTCGTCGAACTTGGGCAACTTTTCCCATTGTCCCTCGTAGACGCGGTATTTGAGGTTCTTGATCCCGCCTTCCAGGGTGACGATGGGCTCCACTTTCTGGCGGAGGACCAACTGGACGTAGGGTTCGATTTCCACCTGGGTTACGGGGCGGCGGTAGGCCCTCTGCGCAAAGCTCTTCATGAGGCTTCGAATTTCTTCTTCGCTGCCTTTCCCGGACCCATATAGCGCGGTATGACTACGGGGCGGCCATGCCTCCAGCAAAGGGGTGACGGTCAGGCTGTGTATACGGAGGTGCGGACCCTTGTAGCCATCCTTGAGCAGTAGCCTTGCGAGGTTAAGGTGCCACATATCGTGGCCGGGTTTGTCGACCTTCTTGTCGGGGCGCTTGAAATAGGCGTCAGGGAGGTATTTCTCCACCAGTTTGTCGACCCGGAAGCTGCGGTCGTCGGGACCGTTTTCCCAGCCGATCCAGGGAACCCACCTCTTGTCCAGCCAAGCCTCGTGGGTAAAGGTTCGTTTTTTCCCATCGCCGGGAAGTGGCCAAAGGGCCAGAGGCGTGGAGGTGGGCCCGGAGATCCCTCCGTTTCCGGTGTCTGACATATTGAGGCAAAGCTGAAAATCTTCTTCAGGGCCGAACTTGACCATCTCACCAAAGGGGTGTTTGCCATTGTGGGCCGATGCCTCGATCGTAATCCTGTAGCGGCTGGCCACTCCTACCCCTTGCCGCAGGTCGGTGGGGGAAAGGCGGCCGTAGCGCTCGTAGCCCTTTGCCATCATGTCGAAGCCGGGGTTGAATTCGCGGGAGACCGTTTCCATGGGGTTTTCCCCCTGGGCTCTGCCCTTGACCAAGTGTCCCGCGAAGCGCCTGGTCTCCAGCTTGGGCTTAGGCTCAAGGCGAGTTGCCTGCTCGAGTACCTCTTCGGCCGCTCCGAGGGTCAGCTTGAGGAGGAAGTCAGACATAACAAGGTGATCCCCGATGTTGTAGAACCCCTCTTCCTCCTCGTCCTCAGGGAAGAAGCGCAGGGGGTCGCTCCCCGTCCGTTCCACGCTCCCGTTCCCGTTGTTGTCGACCAACCTGGACCCGGCCGCATCAGGCCGGTATTCGGCTCCCTGGAGGTAGAGAAGGTCGCGGAAGGTGTTGCGCAGTTCATGCCGATTGAGCCGGCGAAGGACCGTTTGACCACCCGTGCTTTTGGCCTTTTCATAGGCGAGAGCAAGGCTCTTGGTAAGCAGACCGATAGCCATCCTCGCTTCCTCGCGCGTCGGCTGGGGTTCCTTCTTGGGCGGCATCTCGCCGAGGTTGAGCTGGTCGAGCATGCCCTGCCAGATCTCGAGGTTCTGTACTTTGGATAGATCCCTGCCGAGGGTGTCGAAACGGATTTCGCCCTTTTGCTTGTCGGGACCGTGGCACCCAATGCAATGTTCGCTCAGGAAGGGGGCGAGTTTTAAGAGAGCCTCGTCCGCCCTGGCTTGGGAGCCCGTGAGAAGCAAAGCCAGGCAGGTCACTAGCCCCGTATAGTTGGGTGAGCGGGCTCTCATGAGGAGGGAAGCAACCTTCATGGAAAGGCGGCCGTCCTAGGCTATGACCATTCCAAGCCGGTGAGGGTGCCCGTGCTGGAGCCGAACTGATCGATCTCGAGCCCGCAGTTCTGCAGGATGGAGAGAAGAAGGTTGGCCGCCGGCACCTCGGAAACTCCCTCGGCCAGGCGTTTTTCCTGGCTGACCAGCCTATCCGGGCTCTTGAGGTCCTTGAGGTGAGGTCCGGGATAAACCTTGTGTTCGCCGTGCTTGAAGCCTCCTCCGGCCAGAACGAGAGGGAGGTTACGGGTAGAATGTCCTCCCGTGGCCATTCCGCATCCGTAGAGGATGGAGGTATGGTCGAGCAAGGTGCCTCCGTTGATGGGGTCCTCCTGGGCCTTGAGGAGGTCGATCAGGTAGGACATCATGGAAACTTGGTAGCCCTCGATTTTCTTCAACGCGGCAACTGGTTCCTCTCTCTCTCCGTGGTGGGAAAACCCGTGGTAGCCCCCGTTGAGGCCGAAGTCCCCATTGGCGAAACCGCTCACGCAAGTGATGGCGCGGGTTGAGTCGGTCTGGATGGCAAGTGCGATGATCTCGATCATGGCCTTGAGCTGTTCGGCGGTGCCGTTGCCCGGTTTGGGCTCATCTACCGGGGCTTTGGGCTTGGGACGATTGATCCAAGGTTCCTGTTGCTGGATCTTTCCTTCCAGGGTGCGGACCGAATCGAAGTATTCCTCCAATTTGCCCTGGTCCTGTTTACCCAGTTCCTGATTGAGGGACTTGGCCTGGTCCATGACGACGTCTAGAATGCTGTTGTGTCGTTTGAAACGCTCCGTGGCTGAAATCTTTTGCTGCGGTGTGTCCTCGTAGAACATGGCCTTGTAGGCCGCCCGCATGTCGATGCTGGGCACTTGAACGCCGGTACGGGTGAAGCTGAGCAGGTTGCGCTCGCGAACCCCGAGAGTCATGGATGGAAAGCGGGTGGAAGCGCCGTGGTACTCGGCCAGTTTCTGGTCGAGACTGATGTTACCCTCGGCATAATTATGGGCGAGGATGGGCCGCACCCCGCTCAAAAAGACGGGAACTCCTTGGTGTCCACCCGTGAATCCATGGTCGAGGTTCTGGAACACAGTGAGGTCCTCACGGTGCTTCTCGAGGGACTTCAGGGTCTCGGGCATCTCATAATCCTTACCCGGCTGGTTGACGTCGGGAAAAAAGGCCTTCTGGTAGACACCGTAGTTGTTCGATAGGCAGACGAAGCGTTTCACCGCCTTGCCCGCCTTGCGGGCGGCCCGGGCCTGAGGCATCGACTCGAGCATCGGCAAGGCTACCGTGACACCCGCCGCCTTTAGGAAATTCCTGCGGTTCAATGTTTCGTGTTTCATATCCTGACCATATTTAGTGTTTTTTTTACCATTTTTACAAGTTTCTTAGCAACCTTTCAGATTTTTTTCAGGACCCCTTCAGGCGGGGAGCTCAAGCACTTGGAAATCGAAGGGTGCTATCTTTCCCGGGAGGGATTCGCATTTTCCCCAGACGACGCTCGCTTCACCCTCCCCTCTGGCCTCAGGCAGAGGGATACGTAGAGTGCAGCCAGTAGGGTTGACGAGGATCACCCTGCTGGATTCCCCTTTACGTCTAATTAGGAGGCCAAAGCTCTGCCCTTCCACCAGTTCCTCGTATTCGATTTCCCCGAAGGACGAGGGGCGCAGAAAACTTCCTTCTCTTGAGAGCCTGAAGGCGATGAGGGAGCGGACCCAATCGCTGAATCCGCCGAAATGCTCCAGTTGACCGTAGTCCAGGGCGTTGAGGTCCCCTCGCAGGTAGGTATTTCTCACCCCCTGCTTGCCTCGCATAAAGTCCTGACCGGCAGCCAGCATAGGGATGCCGGGGGAAAGGAGAGTCAGTCCGATGGCCAATCGAGCCTTTTCCTCAATTCCGGCAGGCGGTTTCCCGTCCTTCCAGTCGGCGGCACGGCACAACCGGTCTACGAAGGCGTGGTCGTCGTGCGACTCGAGGTAGTTTACGGATTGCCAGGGGAATCGGTTTTCCGGGTCGAGCTTGCCTTGGAGCAGGTCGAGGGCGGATCTGGGATCAAGGCAACCTTCATCGACGTAGGAGATAATCCTCTCCCGGCAGGCATCGCTCCACAGGGAGAAACCAGTGGCATTGATTTCAGCCGGCAGTCGGCCCCGGAAGCTCCAGGGTTCGGCGATGAGGATCAGGTTGGGCTTGATTCTCCGCGTTTCCGTCTCGATTTCGCTCAGAAGGTCGATCCCGAGCAATTCGCCGAGGTCGAAGCGGAAGCCGTCGACGTCAAAGGTCCGCACGAGGTATAGAACGCTGTCGAGTACGAGCTTGCGAGAGGGTTCGGATTGGCAATTCAAGTCGTTCCCACATCCGCTGTGGTTAGTCAGCCTTCCCAGTTCGTCGATCGTGAAATACAATTCCCGGTCGAGGTGCCCGAGGTGATTGGGCACGCCGACGTGGTTGTATACGACGTCAAGAATCACAGCCAGACCGGCATTGTGGAAACTTTCCACTAGTTTCCTGAATTCCCGAACCGCCGATCCGTCGAGGGCATTGCCCGCGTAGGCCGAGGCTGGGGCCATGAAGCTAACCGGCATGTACCCCCAGTGGTATTCTTCCTGGCTCAGGGAGTCGAACTCCAGAATCGGCTGAATCTCGACCGCGTTCACACCCAGTCGCCGCAAGTAACAATCTTCCGACTCAAGCCACTTGGACAACCCCGTAAAACCCAGTCTTTCCTCCGCAGTCAGGTCGGCTGGAGCATGGGCCAAAAGGTCGCGCAAGTGGGCCTCTGCGATCACGAGGTCCTTCATCTCCGGAGGAACGAAGGCATCCTTGCCGGCCACGGGTTTGGGTACGGGCATGGCGATCCCGGGACCGTTCCGCCCGGTAGCGGCGAGTGCATAGGGGTCCAATATCCTGACCCGACGAGGCCCGCGCGAGGCATATTCCGGGCCGCTGACTGCGTAGCAGTAGAGGCACCCGCTCGACCTCTCGGGTAGGTCCAGGCTCCAGCTGCCGTCCTCGTTCCTTTCCATAAGATGAGTCTCGGAGGCTTCGCCGTCCGGATCATCGAAGAAGAGAAGTTCGACTTGATGGGCCCGTGGTGCGTAGACCCGAAATCGGCTGCCATTCCCCTCCTCCGCATAGCCGAAGCTACCGGTTGGCCTTTCCCGCAGAAGTCCGTCGAGGCAGGTGGCCTCGGGCACCGGCATGACCCGGAAGCCAACCAAGTCCCTACCCGTGCGGGCGGGGTCGAAAACGAAATTGACTGCCCCGGGGATCTTTTCATTAACACCGGGGAAGGAGTCGGGCGGATCCAGCCAGCGGCCTTCCCGCGTGATGAACTTGAACTCGAATACACCAAGGTGCAGGAGATCCTCCCAGTTCATCCAGAGGCATAGGTTGCCCTTCTCTAGTTCCAGTTTCCAGCATTCCTCGTCCCGGGCCTTTTCCCAGTCATTCCATTCAGAGGCTAGAAAAACCTCCGTTTCCCCCGTCCTGAGAAGGGAGGGGAAGCGTTCCGGTTCGAGCAAAAAAAGGGCTTTTCCTCCAATTTTCGAATAGCCGCCCAGCTTGGCTCGCTCCCACAGGTCAAAAGGCTCGAAGTCCGAGCCCGCCAGTCCTGCCTCGGCGACTAGTTTCATGGGCAAAGTGGAACCGTCCCAGTCTTTTTCAAGGAAGACGATTCCATTCCTGTCGTCTCTTCGCCAAACCTCTCCTCCTCCACTATACACCCAGGGCAATCAAACGAAAGGGGCGGTTGACGCCAATCGAAAAATTTTGCCCTTTTAGGCAATCAGGTTCATCCTTCTAGGTTTCATGGCCAAACCAACAGCGGAACGCATACTCGTCGCCCTCTCGGGAGGGGTGGATAGCTCCGTTGCGGCCGCTTTGCTCAAGAAGCAGGGTCACGAGGTGGCCGGGGTCTACGTCAGGACCTGGGAGAATGAGGAAGACCTGCTGGGCGACTGCCCCGGGGCGCGTGATCTGGCTGATGCGGAAGCGGTTGCCGATTCACTGGGCATTTCCTTCGAGGTGGTTAACTTCATTGACTTTTACCACCGGGAAGTGGTTCTGCCTATGGTTGACGGGTACGCCGTGGGCATTACCCCGAATCCGGACGTGCTTTGCAACCGGGCGATGAAATTCGGGGCCCTGCTCGATCATGCCCGCCAGAAAGGTTTCGATGCGCTCGCTACCGGCCACTATTGCATCCGAAGGGAAGATGCCGTTTCATTGCCCGAGCTTTGGGAGGGCCGTGACAAGAACAAGGACCAATCCTATTTTCTTGCCCGCCTCACAACCCCTCAGTTCGCCGCGGCCCGCTTCCCCTTGGGGAAACTTGAAAAACACGAGGTGCGGGCCATGGCTTCGGAATTTGGGCTGGCGGTGGCCGAAAAGAAGGACAGTCAGGGGATTTGTTTTCTCGGCAAGGTCAAGGTGACGGATTTCCTTTCCAATTTCATCGACGAAAACCCTGGTGAGATCGTAACCACCGACGGCCGGGTCCTGGGTCGGCACTTGGGTCTTCATCGCTATACGCTCGGGCAGCGAAGAGGAATCGGGGTCCCGTCCAATACCGATCATGAGAATTTTGTGGTCACGGGCAAGGACGAGTCGACCAACCGGCTGATCGTGGCTTTCGAAAGTCCGGAGGAATCCACCCTCTGGGGTCGGAAGTATCGAGTGGAGAACCTTTCCTTCCTTTTGCCCGAGCCTCTCGAGGGGGAGCTGGATCTGCTCGGCAAAGCCCGCTATCGCGACCCCTCTACTCCCCTGAAGTTCCGCTCTTTGGGTGATGGCCGGGCGGAGATTGTATTCAGGGATAAACAAAGGGCGCTGGCCCCCGGGCAAGTCCTCGCCTTCTATGACGGCGAGAGGCTCTTGGGTGGTGGTACCTACGCCCTTTCCTCTCAAGGGCGGGCCGACTTGCAGGCACCTTCTTCCCTTTCCGCTTGATTCTGGCCCCTTCTTCGATCAGAACAACATGGTAAGCCATATTATCTCCTAGAACATGCGACTACGCCTATCCAAGAAGACTCGGAAGAAATTGCCCATCGACGAGGAGCAAAGCCCCCTCAAGACCAAGCAGAATCTCGAGGAGCACCTTCAGACGGCGGTGTCCTTTCTCCAGACCCAGCAAAAGGTCCTTCTTCGGACGGTCGAGATTCTTGAGGAAATAGGCCAACTTGCCGCCACCATGAAGGCGGACATCATCCGCTCCATTTCGCTTGAGGACGAGAAGAATTCGAGGGAGAAGTTCAAGAAGCTCAGGCAGGAACTTAAATGGCTTTGCAGCCTGGAGTTCAACCAGAAGCGTCTCTTCAGCCAGAATGGATCCGATTCCTCCTTCAAACTCTTTAAGGACGCTGGGCCGAAGGCCCCGAAGGTCAAGCAACCCGCCGCTCCCCATTACCTAAAGCCTCTGCAGGGTTCGGACGAGGAAGTTAACGCCGAGGAAATTCAAAAGTCTCTTCAGGCACTGCAGGAAATGCTCGGCCAGACCGATGCCGCCGAAACCGATCTACAGACCAGTTTCGAAGCCCTCGCCTCTGATCCGGAGGCCCAAAAGAAGCTCAAGTTCATTGAGGAGCGGGTCAAGACTTGGGTTTCGGACGTCATCGATGGTCACGATGGGCTCTCCGTACAGGCAAACCTTCTCGGCAAGCGGGTAGACGGACTGATCCGGGGAATCCAAGGACTCGATACGGAATGAGGCAATTGCCGCCTTCCTCGAATTCTTCCCCTCAGGAGAAGGGCCGAGCCTTTCTGGGCATTCATTTCGTTCGCTGCGGGGCCTATGGGAGGATTTACAAGACCAAGCGCGGGGATGCCTACTCCGGCCATTGCCCCCGCTGCATGCACCCGGTCAGGGTCCGCATAGGCCCGGGAGGGACAGGCAACCGCTTCTTCAAGTGCTTTTGCCCCTGAGGCGGTCCAGTTGCCTTTGGAGAGCGTTTGGTCGCGGGTATGGAAGAGGTTTTAAGTGAAGGAATTCTCGTCCAGGGCCATGGCGTTGCCTCCGGCAAAACCCCCGATCCCCGATTCCCCGCCGGCACCCTTGCCATGCAGAAACCCTTTTTTTGGGAACTTGGGCTGGATCTGAGTGGTTTTTACCCCGGAACCCTCAATTTATCCGTGGCGCCCTGCCTTTTTATGCCGGGTAACCCAACCCACTTTTTTCCAGGCGTGAAATGGTCTCCTAGCCTGCCGGCTGAGAACTTTTCCTTCTACTCATGCCGGATCAGACCGGCTGGGGAAACTTCCTTCGTCGAGGCCTTGGTCTACTGGCCTCACCCTTCGACCAAACTGGAGTTTCATCAGGATCCTCACGTCATCGAGATCCTGGCCCCCGAACTGCCCGGGGTTGCCTATGGGCATGAAGTGGAGCTTGCACACTATCCCGAAGAAATGAGCTTTGCCATGCCGGAGGCTTGAGGGTTCAGAAACTCTCGCGAGCGAGTCCGTTTTTTTTCAAGTTTTCCTTGTTTTTCTCTCGTATCGCGAATACGAGAGAAAGTCCCCTACTATCAAAACATGAAGAACCCGAGCTTTGCCACCCGATGGAACGTCGATGAGATTGAGGAAAACTATCTCAGATGGCTGAAGGCTCCTTCAGAGATGGAGCCCGAGTGGCAGTACTTCTTCGAGGGCTTCCACCTTGGATATGGCGAAAACGGCGTTGTGGTCAGCGAAACGCAGGCTCCTGCCATGGATGCGGGCCATTCTTCCATCGAGAAGCATGCCCGTCTCTACGGAGCAATCTATGCCTTTCGAGACATCGGCCATACCCAGGCCTCCTTTGATCCCCTCGAACCCGAGGTGGAGGAAAACCCGCGCTTGAGCCTGAAGCGACTCGGATTCGAGCCCTCGGACCTTTCCGAGATCCACTTTACCGGGAACTACCTCGGTGGGGTGCGCATGTCCATCGGCGAGATCCTCGATCGTCTCAAGAGGACCTACTGCGAAAACGTCGGCGTCGAGTACCTTCACATACAGGCTACGGAGAAGAGGCGCTGGATCCAGTCCAGGATCGAGCCGACGGACAACCGCCCCGCCTTCTCTCATGATGAGAAGGTACGTATCCTACGCAAAATCCTGCAGGCTGAGGAATTCGAGAATTTTCTTCATACGCGCTACGTGGGACAAAAACGCTTCTCCTTGGAGGGCGGAGAATCCCTTATAACGGCCCTTGACTCGATCTTCCAGAAGTGCCCCGACGAGGGGGTTGAGGAAATCGTCATGGGGATGGCCCACAGGGGGCGCCTTAACGTCCTGGCCAACGTCATGGGGAAATCTCATGAGTTTATATTCCGTGAGTTCTCGGAAAACTTCGTTCCCGATGGAGCTCATGGTAGCGGGGACGTCAAATATCACCTTGGCTACGAGTCCGTCCGAACCACTTCCAATGGGCAGCAGGTGGTGATTCATCTTTCACCCAATCCCAGCCACCTCGAGGCGGTCAATGGCGTGGTCGAGGGCAAGGCCCGGGCGCGGCAGAGGCTGCGGGGCGACAGTGAGCGCAAGCGGGTTCTCCCCATCTTGGTTCATGGGGATGCCGCCATGGCCGGTCAAGGTGTGGTTGCGGAGGTATTCAACTTCTCCAAGCTCCCCGGGTACCGCACGGGTGGCACCGTCCACGTGGTGGTAAACAACCAGATCGGCTTTACGACGTCTCCTACCGATGCCCGTTCCAGCCTGTACTGTACGGACGTGGCGAAGGCCATCGAGGCCCCCATCTTTCACGTCAATGGAAACGACCCCCTCTCCGTCGCCATGGTTGCGGAAATTGCCCTCGCCTACAGGCAGAAATTCGGCGAGGACGTCGTGATCGACGTCAATTGCTACCGCAAGCATGGGCACAATGAGGCGGATGATCCCGCCTTTACCCAGCCCCTGCTCTACCGCAAGATCAGGGAGATGCCGTCAATATCCGCCCTTTTCTCGGAAGAACTCGTCAAGGCGGGCGAACTGACCAAGGAGGAATGCGGTGAAATTCAGAAGGGCCTTCGCCGCCACCTCGACGCTTCCTTGGAAAAGGTCAAGACGGTAAAGAAATCAAGCACTTTTGAAGGATCGGTGGCGGTTCACCAGATTCCCTTTGACTTCAGTCCGGTGGAAACGGCTGTGCCCAAGAAGGATCTCGACAAGGTGATTATGGCCCTTTCGACCTGCCCCGAAGGATTCAACCTGAATCCCAAGATCAAGCGCCAAGTCGACGCCAAGGCCAAGAACTACAAGTCGGGCCAAGGAATCGACTGGGGTTTGGCGGAGCTCCTTGCCTTCGGTTCCCTGATGCTGGAGGGAACTCCCGTGCGGCTCTCGGGCCAGGATAGCGAGCGGGGAACCTTCAGCCACCGCCATGCCGCCTGGTACGACTCTAAAGACCGCTCCCGGTACGTTCCTCTGCTCAACATGGAGGACAGGCAGGGTAAGTTCTGCGTCTATAATTCTCTCCTCTCGGAAGCCGCCGTGCTCGCCTTCGACTACGGGTATTCCCTGGACTACCCGAGCATGCTCGCGATCTGGGAGGCCCAGTTCGGTGACTTTGCCAATGGGGCTCAAGTCATCATCGACCAGTTCATCATGAGCGCGGAAGACAAGTGGGGAGCCGTTTCCGATCTCGTTCTTCTCCTGCCCCATGGTTTTGAGGGGCAAGGCCCTGAGCACAGTTCAGCCCGCCTGGAGCGATTTCTCCAAGGTTGCGCCGAGGACAACGTAGTGGTGGCGAACCTTTCCACCCCTGCCCAGTACTTTCATGCCCTCAGGCGCCAGAAGAAGAAGGAATTCGCCAAGCCCCTCATCATCATGTCGCCGAAGAGCTTACTCCGTCACAAGCAGTGCGTATCCGAGCTCAAGGAATTGACCAAGGCGACGTTCGAGGAATTCATCCCCGATCCTGCTCCTCCCGCCCGTCCCGATACCCTCGTCATGTGCTCGGGCAAGGTTTACTACGATCTGCTCGAGGCCCGGGAGGGAATTCGTTCCCCCAAGGCTTCCATCCTTCGTGTGGAACAGTTCTATCCCTTCAATAATGAAAAGTTCGAAGCCCTGACCAAGCCCTTTGCCAAGGCCAAGAGGGTCGTCTGGTGCCAGGAAGAGCCAGAAAATATGGGGGCTTGGTCCTTTTTGGCTCCGCTTTTGGAGGAAGGCCTGGGTCGCAAGCCCGAGTACGTGGGAAGAACGGCCACCGCCAGTCCCGCGACCGGTTCCCTTACCCTCCATAAAATGGAACAAGCCGAGCTCGTCGCCCAAGCCTTGGGTGCCGAGATGGACAAGGAAACCTCCTAACCCTCTTTTATCATGCCAATTGAAGTCAAGATTCCCGCCCTCGGCGAGTCGATCAGCTCCGGCGTTCTTTCGAGCTGGAAGGTCGCGGAGGGTTCCTACGTCGAGGTCGACCAGCCAATCTATGAGCTGGAGACGGACAAAATCACCCAGGAGGGACTGGCCGAGGTCGCCGGGGTTATTTCCTTTCTTGCCAAGGAGGGAGATGAGGTGGAAATCGGGGCCAGCATTGCCAGTATCGATGATGCTGCTTCCAAGCCCGCCGCCGAGAGCCCACCGGAGGAAGCCGAAGCTCCTCCTGCGAAAGAGCCCGAATCCAAGGAAGAGCCCGAATCCAAGGAAGAGCACGAGCCCCTGCCTAAGGAGCAGCCCGCATCTGCGGCCAAGGAGGAGCCAGTTGCTCCAGTGAAGGCCAAGCAGGATGCCCCTCCCCATTCGCCAGCCGTGCGCAAGGTTTTGGCCGAGACGGGGATCGATCCGGCCACCGTAAGCGGAACGGGCAAGGGAGGCAGGCTAACCAAGGCGGACGTCCTGGCGGTTGCCGAAGGCTCCTCCAAACCCCCTAGCTCGAAGGATGCGGCCAAGACGCAACCAGTCCATACTCTCTCTCCCGAACCGGAGGGCAGGAGTACTCGTCGGGCGCTTTCTCCCATCCGTCGCAAAATCGCCGCCCGCCTCGTCGAGGCCCAGCAGACCGCGGCCATTCTATCCACTTTCAATGAGGTCGACCTGTCGGCTGTAATGGCCCTGCGCAAAAGGCATCAGGATGCCTTCGTAAAGCAGCACGGCGTCAAGCTCGGGTTTATGTCCTTCTTCGTAAAGGCCGTGGTTCATGCACTCAAAGCCGTGCCGGGACTGAACGTGAGGATCGAAGGGTCCGACCTGATCGAGAACCACTACTTCGACGTGGGTGTGGCTGTAGGCACGGAAAAGGGCCTTGTGGTCCCCGTCCTTCGCGACTGCGACGCTCTTTCCTTTGCCCAGATCGAGCAGGGTATCGTGGAATACGCGGAAAAGGCTCGGTCGGGAGGGATTACCCTCGAGGACATGCAGGGCGGGTGCTTCACCATTACCAATGGCGGAATCTACGGATCCATGCTATCCACCCCCATCCTCAATCCCCCCCAGAGCGGTATCCTCGGCATGCACGCGATCCAGGAAAGAGCCGTGGTTCGGAACGGCGAGGTGGTGGCCCGCCCGATGATGTACCTCGCTCTATCCTACGACCACCGCGTGGTCGACGGCAAGGAGGCGGTCACCTTCCTGGTGCGCATCAAGGAGGCGATCGAAGACCCGGCTCGCCTAGCCTTGGGGATTTAAGTCATGGGAGCGGAGCAGGAATTCGACGTAGTCGTGATCGGGGCCGGTCCTGGAGGCTACGTCTGCGCCATCCGTTGCGCCCAACTGGGCATGAAGACTGCCCTAGTGGAGAAGAACCCACGCCTTGGCGGGACCTGCCTGAACGTCGGATGCATACCCAGCAAAGCCCTTCTTCACTCCACGGAGATCTACCATGAGCTCAAGCATGGGGCCTCCGGTCATGGTATCGTTGTCAAGGCGATCAGTCATGATCTCGAAGCCCTTATGAATAGGAAGGACTCCATAGTCGACCAGCTCGGCAAGGGCGTAAAGGCCCTGGTCTCCAAAAAGGGCGTATCGGTCGTTCAGGGAACCGCTCGTCTTCTCGGCAATGGCCAAGTCGAGCTCACCGGAGAGAAGGGTAAGGAGGTGATCAAGGCCCCGGAGATCATTCTCGCCACCGGATCGAAGCCGGTCGAGCTCCCTTTCCTGCCTTTCGACGGCAAGAAAATCGTTCATAGCGACCATGCCATCGCCTTTGACAAGGTCCCCCGCAAAATGGTGGTGGTAGGTGGAGGAGCCATCGGACTCGAGCTGGGCTGTGTCTGGTCCAGGCTGGGAGCGGAGGTAGTCATCGTGGAGTTTCTTCCCGAGATTTGTCCCCAACTGGACCCGGAGGTGGCCAAGGCGGCTCGCCGTATCTTCGAGAAGCAGGGCCTCTCCTTTCGTCTCTCGACCAAGGTGTCCTCAGCCCGCTCGACCAAGACCAAGTCCGTCCTCACGCTCGAGGGCGGCCAGGGGTTCTCTGAAATCGAGGCCGACCGGGTACTCGTTGCGGTCGGAAGAGCCCCCTGCTCGGATGGTCTCGGGTTATCTGAGGCTGGGGTCGAGCAGGACGAAAAGGGCCGTGTCACCGTCGATTCATCCTTTTCCACGAGTCTTTCCGGGGTTCGAGCCATCGGCGACCTAATCCCCGGTCCCATGCTCGCCCACAAGGCGGAGGAAGACGGCGTTGCTTGTGCGGAAATTCTCGCCGGCCAAGCCGGTCACGTCGATTACGACATGGTTCCGGGCGTCGTGTACGTAGATCCGGAGATTGCCAACGTGGGCCTCAGCGAGGCCCAGGCAAAGGAAAGGAAAATCCCGACTCGGTCGGGCTCCTTCCCCCTTGCCGCCAACGGTCGGGCCATAGCCACCGGGGCTACCGATGGCCTGGTCAAGGTCGTTGCCCATGCCAAGACCGACCGCTTGGTCGGTGTGCAGGTCGTTGCCCGTGGAGCGTCCGAGCTCATTGCCTCGGCTGTGGCCCATATGGAATATGGCGGATCGGCCGAGGATTTGGCCCGGACCATCCATGCACATCCTACTCTATCGGAATCCCTCAAGGAGGCGGCCCTTAGTGCGGACGGACGAGGCCTGCACAGCCTCTAGGTTTGACTAGCGGCCCAGTTCCTTGATGGGAAGAGCTTGCCGTATCTCGTTTCGATCCAGCCACCAAGCTTCGCTTGCCTCGAAACGGTAGATCCCGTCAAAAAGATCATCCCCTTTCTTCGCTTCAGCTTGCTCGATTTGCCTTTTGCGCAGTTCGCCCACCAAGATGACCACGGCACCGTCGGGGTCGGTAAAGCGCAACTGGAATTTGCCCGAAGTAAGGAGAAACCTCTTGCCGCGCCGGACGTCGTCGATCCGGCGGATTTCGATGGTGGACCCAGCGATTTGAGCAACTTCCACCCGGCCCAGTGCCTGGCCGTTTTGACTGAATAGGAAGCAGGAGGCGGGCTTCCTGACGCTTTGGGTCCAAGAAGCGGGTTTTTCTCTGGGCCGATCTCGCTTCTCGAGTGTCTGCCGAGCAGACGGCTGGAGGTTAAGTAGTTTGTCTTTCTTCGCCAGAGGTCTTTCCAGATCCGTCGGATGGGAGGACTCTTTGGCGCGAAAGGTTGACAGAGCAGCCTTACGACCAAGGAGGGCCAGTTCACCCTCGCTACTCTCTAGACCGATGCCAGTCTGAGTGGGAGCAGCGCCCGCTTCGGGCTCCAAGGGAGGAAGGAATGCGCTGCTGTCGATGGTTCCGGGCTCTCCGCTGGCGGGGGCCCGTACAGCGAGAGCCAAGTCGTCTGCTTTCGCCGAGTCGCTATCGGAAAAGGCATCTGCGAGCGAAAAGGACTCGGACTCCCGAACGCTCTGGTTCAGGGTCTCGATATCCGCCGCGGTGCGGCCTGCTAGGAGCTTCGCACCCGCCTTGTCGGCTTCCTCGCGGAGCGCGTCGATCACGACCGTCTCCTCGATCGCTTGGGCGTCATCCGGCAACACGATGGCGACAGTGTCGTCGGATTGGGCGTATTGCTCGCTAAGGTGCTTGCCCTTGGCAACGATGATTTTTTGCTCTTCATTCTCCTCACTGCGCTTCCGAGACTTCTCCTTGTCGTTGACCGCCGATGCGATCTGCTCTGTCTCACCCTCTTCCATGAGGCCCGGAGCCCACACAAGTAGGGCGGCGCATGCGGCTGCCGCGAGGGGGCCCCAGAAGGTGGGCGTGGCAAGCAGGCTGCGTTCCGGAGGGTCGGTTGCTTCGGCGGTCTCGGCCTCTCCATCGCCCGCTCGGGAAAACTCGAGGCGAGTTTTGCGGTCTGCGTCCAGCTCCATGCCTTCCACAATTGCGGGGATGGTTTGGCTGCATGCATCCTCCAGCAGCCCGAGCGTGCTCCTCAGGTCATCCCGAGCGCTTTCCCATTGGGGGTCTTCCTTGCAAAGCCTCTCAATTTCGATTCGCTCCTCGGGGCTGGACTCATTGAGCAGGTAGTCGATCAAGCGTCCCTGGTCGGGTCCTTTATTCTCTCTTTCACTCATGATGAGAAGCCCTCCGCCTTCAGCTCAAACGCCAGACTCTTGATGACAGTGTGGAGCTTGTAGCCGACGTTGCTCACGCTCAATCCGCTTTTCTCGGAGATTTCACTGTAGCTCATTCTTTCTTCGAATTTCATCCTAAGCAGTTCCCTCAAGTCCTCAGGAAGCATGGAGAGAGCGTGACGGACTCTTCCGCAGGTCTCCTCCCGTTCCAGACGGTTTGCCGGGTTATCCTTCTCTTTGTCGCTTGATTGGTCCAGAAAATCCATCTGTTCCTCCTCTCCTGCAGTTTGCAGTCGACCATACTTGCGCAGGTGACTGATGCACAGGTTTCTAGTGGTGCGGTATAGCCACGCCTTGGGTTCGCGGATCTTCTGTTCATCCCCGAAGAAGCGAGTGAAGGCCTCCTGAACCATATCCTGAGCTTCCTCGCGATCATTGAGGGTCTGGTAGGCATAGATCATAAGGGGTTTTTCGAGCTTCTCGAACCATTCCCCGAGGCGACTTTGCCCCTCGGTGGAAGGATTCGGTGAACCGGCCGAATCAGCTTGTTCTGCCATCTTGAACTATCGTTGTCGCTATGCATCTAAAGGGAAAAGACGCAAGGCCGTGTAAAAAATTAGATTTTTTTATCAAAAATTTCATTCCCCGAACATTTCCTTGGTCCGCTTTAGCCCGATTTCAAGGGTTTCGGAAGGCTTTCTGGCCCACCATTGCTCGTTGAAAAGTTCCAGGCTCACCGTTCCATCGTAGCCGATTTCGCGGAGAATATCGATTTCGGCCCGCAAGTCGATGCATCCGTCTCCCGGCATTACACGGTCCGGGTCGGTTTGTGTTCCCGCCGCCTTGTCGGGAGCGGCGTCGTCGATATGGTAATGGCTGATTTTCTCCGCCGGGATGGTCCGCAGGTCTTCTTCAGTGGAGCCGCTGTTCCAATTGTGAAAGGCATCGAGGATAAGGGTGGCGTCCGGATCGCCTGAGTCTCGCACGATTTCCCATGCCTGACGGAGGGTGTGGACCGACTTGAAGAAACTGATGTATTCGAAGGTAGGTCTGATTCCCTCCTGCCGCCCGATTTCAAGCAACTCGGCATATCTCTCGGGCAGGTGAGAAGTTTCCTCCTTTTCGAGCGGTGGCGTGGCGACGATGAAGGGTGCTCCAAGCCTGGCCCCGAGGGCGAACCTCCTGCGGGCCTCGTCGAGGACAAGCTGGTGTTCCCATCCCTCGAAATCCCCCCATTGACGCATCGCGATGACGGAGGGAACGATGAGCCCGTGGTCGCCGACCGCCTTCTCGACGTCCGAGACTTCCCCCCCGCGAGCCACGTGCTCCCAAACGTCATTGAGCCATAGCTCGATCCCGTCATAGCCGGCTTCTCCCACGAGACGGATTTTATCCAGGAGAGGTTGTGGCTTGATGGTGCTTGTGTTCAGGCAGTAGATCACGGAGGAAAGGTATGGGCTCTGGAAGGTCGCGAAATCTCAAGCCCTAATCGAACTTAATGCCAAGGCAAGGGAATAGTGAAGCCATGTCCCTCAAAGCCTTTAAGAAATTCGGAGGCGAATCCCTCAGAGAACCTCACAAAAGCCTATGGCTATAGATCCTCCAGAGGGAGCCGGTTCTCGAAGCACGGGGATTTTCCATCCTTGTCGCGGGAACGGCTTCTTACTCTGCGGGAGGTTTGATCGATCGAGCTGTCCAGCCGCTTGATCAACTCCTCCACTCTCATGGCGGCGGCTCCGTTCTGATAGGCGCAATTCCTAATCAGTACGTCGTTGGTCGCGACCACGATGTTGCCGGGCTCCTTGGACGCCATGAGCATACGCTCGATGATCCCATCCGCCCCTTCCGAGGAGGATGAATAAATCACGGCGTAGTCTTGCATACCGCCATGACTG
Organism: Opitutia bacterium UBA7876; assembly: GCA_002500665.1. Lineage (GTDB taxonomy): Bacteria > Verrucomicrobiota > Verrucomicrobiia > Opitutales > Seribacteraceae > Seribacter. Next base: position 3,135 of record DLRY01000028.1, on the reverse strand, counting down.
GAAAGGTCGGGCCTGACTCCCCGCCCATCAAAGACTACCGTTAGACGGATTCCTTCACCCGCGGGCAAGGGCTCGAGCATGCGGAGCAGGCTCTCGCGGGCTTGGTTCCGGTCACGGGACAGCTCCTGCGCCAGCTCGTCAATGGCGTACAGGGCGTTGTTTCCGTCCACGATGAGATGTTCTTGCATTTTCTTTTGATTCCCTAGACAAGACCTATTTCATATTTTCGCGTCTCGCAATTTCCAATCACGATTTTAATTTCTCATGAGTCTGGCTTTTCTTTATCCAGGTCAAGGTTCCCAGTCCGTCGGCATGGGGGCCGAACTATTTGATCGTTTTCCCGACTGCGTAGAGATGGCCGAGCAGGAGCTGGGATACTCCCTTGCCCGGCTCTGCCTGAATGATCCCGATGGCAAGCTGGGCCAAACCGAGTTTACCCAGCCTGCCCTGTACATGGTAAGTTATCTTCAAGCCCAGGCTCTTCTCGAGTCGGGTTGTTCGCCCTCCTCCGCGGCCGGACATTCGGTGGGCGAATTCGCCGCCTTGGCCACGGCCGGTGCAATGAGCTTCCCGGACGGGCTGCGGATGGTGGCCAAGCGGGGAGAGATCATGTCCAAGGTTCGTGGTGGCGGCATGGCGGCCGTCATCGGGCTTGAGGAAACACTTATCCGAGAGACCTTGGCTTCTGCCTCGGCCGATGAGATTGACTTGGCGAATTTCAACTCCCCCGGCCAGATTGTGATATCCGGCCCGGCTGCCCGGATCGAGGAAACGCTGGAGCCCTTGAAGGAAGCGGGTGCCAGGATGGTCGTTCCCCTCAAGGTAAGCGGCGCCTTTCATTCCCGCATGATGGAGGGCCCGGCTGAGGAATTCGGGGTTTTCCTCGAGCAGTTTGAATTCTCAGAACCCGAGCTGCCCGTATATTCTAACGTGGAAGCGGCTCCCTATCCTGATGCCGCTTCCATTCCCCGACTGCTCGTGCGTCAAATTCACAGCCCCGTGCGCTGGACCGAAACCATTCTCGGCATGAGTGGCGCCGGCGCTTCCGAATTCGAGGAATGCGGGCCTGGTTCTGTCTTGACGAAACTTCTTCGTCAAATCGTCTAAGGGAGGGAAATTCCCGCGCCATACGTCTTGATCGGGCCAATCCTGCGGCGTCTTCTTTATTTTTATCGTTTAGGACGGAAAAATCAGAAATCAGGCTTATTTTTTATTGGTTTTAATGTCCTTTCATTCAGTTACTTATGCAATCAGTCCACATTTATGTTTGTTTTTAGGTAACAAATCCCAGACAACTGCTAAGTACTAGTGAACTTGTTTTAGTCCTATAGCACACAGCCCACCAACCTATTTTCGAGAAGTCTTCCCGTCAGGGGAAGGTTTTTTGTGTGCCCGGAAGAGTTCCTGCGAGGGAGTTTCCGTCTCTGTTTTTCCCCGCTCTTTCGCCTTTTTCATTACGCGCGCAGGCTAGCGCTCGCACATTAAATTTAAATAATAGTCTCCAACTATACGCAAAAGCATGAAGACACAACGCACACGCAAAAAATCATTCAACCTCAGCCTCGCCTCGTTCCGACGGAACGCGAATGGAGCGACCCGGTTAGCCGCCTTCCTCGTCGGTCTCGCCTTCCTCGGGTCTCCCATCGTCGAGGCGACCGTGGAGAAGGGAGCCAAGCTTCAGGGAAGCAAACTTCAGGACGACACTTCGCTCCTGAGATTCACTACGCACAAGGCGATCAAGTGGAGTTCGGCCGACTTTGACCCTTCCACCTACGAGCATCCTACGGGTAACCCAACTCGCTTGAAGTTCAAGGCAGCGGGCGATTACTTCATCTCCTTGACCGCTCCCATAGTCGAGGGACCCAACGGCAATAACGGCAAGCGTTCTCAGCAGGAATTCGTGATAGCCAAGAACGGGACCGTTCTCGACGTGGGAGCCGCCCGGTCCACCTACATTCGACACGACTCCGGTCACGGTGAAAGCTCCGGGCACACCGCCGTTCTGTTGCGTGGAATTTCGGCCAACGATTATATCGAGATTATGACCAAGCGGGTCCACAATCAAAACCATCATGATACCTTTCTTGGCCTAAGCACCCTTTTTGTGGAGAAAGTCGAATCTTCACGGACGATCTTTTCTGCCACCGCCACTCAGGTGGTTGCGGGTGCCAATCTCAACGGCAATTCAGTTTCGCCTCTTAAATGGACTGAAGGAGCGAAGGATTCAGGCTTCACCCACAGCGATTCAGCGAACAGTCACAACATCACCTTGGATACGGCCGGTAAATATTTGGTCTATGCGAACATTCCTTTGGACAGCACGACTCAGAGATCATCGGTCAAGATGGTGGTCAAACTTGGCGGAACTCAGGTTGCGGGCGGCGAAGCCAGTCAAGGTTACATTCGCTATGCTGATGCAATACGCGATTCATCCATTCACTGGGCGGGCTTGGTCACGGCTACCTCCGCCAATCAAATTCTTACCATTGAGGTGGGAAAGGATGGAAATGCTGGGTATGTTGATATCGGAGGGGAAAAGGCAACCTTGTTCATAGAGAAGCTGCCAAACGCAAATTCAGTTTTTGCCGCTACCGCTACTCGACTCGTAAGCGGTACCAACTGGAACCCCACTTCCGAGTCGGACGTGCAATGGGCTGCTCAAGAAACCATTGACGCTGCGAAATTCACCCATTCCACCTCTTCCGATTCGCATAAAATTTTCGTGGATGGAGCAGGCGATTATCTTCTTATCTATAATGATTCCTTGAGCGGGACCGTTACCCGGGCCAATCCCAAGATGAAAGTCAAGGTAAACGGGGTAGCCTTGGACGGAGCCCTCACTACATCCCACTACATTCGGAATGCAAGCGGGCACGTTCGCTCTTCCGGTTCCATCGTGACCATTCTTTCCGGTCTGAATGCCAATGATTACGTCTCCGTGGGTGTCTCGGCGGAAGCTGCCGGTGGCACGATCAATGACCATAAGCCCGCCAAGATCACCTTGATCAAGAAGCCAACTGTCGCTAGCCCCGTTATCACCACGACGAGTTCGACCAGTGCCAGTCCGATCAACGTCAGCGTCACCTTCAAGCAGGACGGGGTACCTACCTCGGTTTCCGGATTCGACGTAAGCGA
>DLRY01000092.1:25128-33787 GCA_002500665.1 Opitutia bacterium UBA7876 | reverse complement strand
AACCATGACCCGGCCCCGGTACCAGATGTAAATCATATCCTTCTTGCGGGTCTCCGCTTTGTTTTGAAGTACGGGGACGATGCTGGACCCGTCTTCCGGGTGGTTCTTGGGGAGTTTAGCCCCGGAGACTTCACAGAGGGTGGGGAGCATATCGGTGAATTCGACCAGATCGTCCACGACACGTCCGGGATTCTTGATGCCATCCGGCCAACTTGCGATGAGAGGCACGCGCGTTCCGGTGTCGGTCATGCTGCCTTTGCCTCCCACGACCTTGGTGCCGTTCCATGGGGTGACGATCGGCTTGTCCGTTCCGTTGTCTCCCGTGAAGATGATAAGGGTGTTTTCGCGCACGCCTGATTTCTCCAATTGGGCTACGATTTGACCGACGATCTTGTCGGCATAGGCGACCATGTCGCGGAAATGCCTTTGGGGGTCGTTGCGGTCCCCCTTGTAGGTGGTGGAACCGAGTCGCTTGGAGTCCCAGTCGCTGGAATCGGGGGTTGGGTCGAAGGGACAATGGGTGAGGATCATCGGGTAGTAGACGAGGAAGGGCTTCTTCTTGTTTTCGTCGATGAAGTCGCAGATGAAGTCGGTGCAGACCTGGGGGCCGTATTCGCCATTCGTGTATTCCTTTTCCTTGCCATTGAACTCGAGCAACGGGTTGACGAAGCGCCGGTCGATGGTCTTGCCGGCTTCCTTGGAACGTCCGCCGCGGGTATGCTGCCAGAGGCAGGATTTTTCGAAGCCAAAGTGCTGGGGAGCGTCCTTTTCCTTGCCCAATTGCCACTTTCCGGCGATCGCAGTCGCATAACCGGCCGCCTTGAGTTGGTGGGCGAAGGTGGTCTGTCCACGGTCCAGCATGCCGAACTTCACGTAGTTTCGGACGTTGTACTGTCCGGTCATGATCTTTGCCCGGGACGGCGTGCAGATCGGGTTTGAGAAGCAGTTGGTGAAGCGCACGCCTTCCGCCGCGAGTTTATCGAGGTTGGGCGACTTGCAGGATTCGCTGCCGTTTGACGACAGGGCTTCGTAGCCCATGTCGTCCGCCATGATGAGGATGACGTTGGGGCGATCCTCTGCATGGATGATCGGCCCGGCGCAAAGTAGAACGGGGGAGACTAGGGCGAGAAGTAAGGGTTTCATAATTTTAAAGGGGTTGCAGGCACTACTTGAACTGCAGTTCGCTGCGCTTGGTCTCTAAGGAGTGGACGGCTTCTCCGTCGATGCTGATGACCGTGTACTTGAAAGTCGGGTCCTTGGCCGTTAGGTCGAAGTCGACCCGCCCAAAGGACTGTTTCTTATTGTAGCCGAACAAGGAGTGCTTGATCAATCCGTGTACGTGCTGGTTGGTCAACCTGGAGGACTGGCACTCGTAGAGGGGATACATTCCCTCGATTCCGGTATCGATCTTGTAGGCGTCCGAGCGGTGACGGTCGGCGGATAGGATGACGACCCCGGGAATCTTTTCCTTTGCGATGAACTTGAAGATCCTTTGGCGTTCCTCATCGAACCCGTCCCAGGTGTCCTTGGATCCTGGCTTCACTTTGGGCGTCACGGGAACGTTGGTGCAGAATACGGTAAAGGTTGCGGGCTCCTTGAGGGTCTTCTTAAGCCATTTCATCTGGGCAGGCCCAAGCATGGAGGGGTTTTTGCCCTTGGGCGACTCCCGGTAGTAGCGTCCGTCGATCAGAACGAAGTGGACCTTTCCGATCCAGAAGTCAAACCAGCACCCAGGCTGCTTCTCGCCGCCCCCGTAATAGGGGTTGTCCCAGTTGTCCTTGAAGATTTTCCAGACGTCTCGCTTCCACTTGGGTTCATCGATGGCGGGGCCTCCCCAGCCGTCGTTGGTAGTGAAGTCGTGGTCGTCCCAGATCGCGTAGATCGGAACCTTCTTGGCCAGTTTTGCCCATTCGGGTTGGCTTTGGCGGCGGTAGTAATGGAAGAGCTGCATCTCGGGTGTCTTGGGGTCGTCGATATAGACGTTGTCACCAAGCAGGAGCAGGGCGCGGGGATCTATCGCCCGAATGGTATCCCACATTCGCTCGTGCGGGGGGACGTACCCGGCTCCCCCTCCGAATGCGATGGTAAACTTGTCCGACGGGGCGTCTTTCTTAAGCGAAGTGTTGGGCAGGGTGCGTTTCCAGGGCCAGGTCTTGGCATCGAACTTCCAGGCGTTGGGCTTTTCGAGGGCAAGGTCGATAAGCATTTGGGTTTGCTCCGGGTTGACCTTGTCGTCCTTGTACTTGTTCAAGTAGGCAATGGCTTCCTTCTTTTTTCCCTGGAGGATGAGCTTGAGGCCGTGCGGGTGGATACGCTTGGACTGGCCGCCTTTTTCGGGCTTCTCGTTGTTGACCCTCAGGTTGGAGGCTTGGGCGAAGAGTCGTGGGCCGATCAAGGGTACGGCAAGCATCGCAAGAAAGAGAAGAACTGGTGTCAGTGGCCTATTCATTTTGGGAAGGTATTAGTTTTTGCAGCCAAGATCGAGCCGTTTTACGAGTGGGGCTGTCGCGATGCGCCCAAAGGTCGGTGTGCCGATGGATCACGGGACCTTCTGGGATTTTGAAGATTTTCTCCACGGGGACGGGAAGAAAAGTGAATTTACCAAGATTCAAATGTTCTTTTAGGTAGTCGTTTGCGTTGCCGCATGCCAGGACGGGTCGGCCCTTGAGGCGTGACAGGCGCTTGAGGGCGGAAGTACGGTCACTTTCGGGGTATCCCCATTTCTTGTGTCCGTCGAAATGATCGTGGGCGATCATTCCCTTCCAAAAGGCGGCGATTTCATCATCGGCCAAGCCGATGTAACTACAGGCAATCGCTCCACGGGAAAATCCGCAGATAAAAAGGTTGTCTGGGTCTCCCCCATATTCCTTGCAAATACGGGGGAGGTTGACCTTGCAATAATCTATGGTGGCTTGACGGTCGCCCCACCAGGTCACTGCGTTCTCTCTTTTTCCTTTTTGAACGTAGGGCATGGAGACCCAAATGAATCCTTTGCCGCCGCTTATGCCATAGCCCAGGTTGGCTCTCTTGACCTCTCCGGTTGATCCGCAGAAGGGGGCCTTGTTTCCTGTATACTCGACGAGTACGGGATAGGTCTTCCCGTTTTCCCAGTCGTTCGGGAGGTATAGGGTATGATAGACCTTCGTACCCTTGTACTCGGGCGCGACCTGGCGTACCCGTCTGCCCGGAGCAGGAGAATCCTCGGACATGACGGGGGTAACCAGGTCCTGGGCCGGTTGGGTTTTTGCTATGGAAAGAGAAAGACCGCCTTCACCGATAGCGAGGCCTATGAGAATCCGAAAAAATCCGTTCATTGAGTCCCATCCTACGGACCATGCATTAACGGTCGATGTGATTCGGAGAAAGTAACTAAGCTTATCGGCCCAAGGGCGATGCCAAAATCAGGATTTGGCCAAAGCCACTACGACTTCCTGCTTCGATTTCACGACACCACCTGGTTGTTCTAGGGTGATGACGAAAACGGTGGGCTTGGAAACCTGCAAGGCGTTACGGATTGGAATGACAGCGGTTTCGCTACCAGCTGGAATATCGAATACCCCGCCATCCACTGGAATTTCATCTCGTTTCGGATCCACGATCCAAAGCTGATATTGCTTTTTGGTTGGGTCGTTGACGGGCAGGTTGACTAGAGACATGTACCCTTCCTGACGCCCGTCATTCCATACCACTTCACCGCTAATCTTCGCATAGGGATCACTTGCCGGAGTGAAGTCGAGTCGTTGTGTGTCCGGCGCATCTCTGAGGACTTCAAGCTTTTGAGCGACGGTTAATTCGGGAGAGGGTAGCGGGGTGTCGGAAGAGGGTAGGTTGAAGAAAGCAAGCAAGCAGGCCGCCAAGGCCCAACCCAGCCACGGGATGATTGAAATCAAGTCTGCCGAGGCGGGCTTGTTGGAATTCTTTTCGGCGAAGGCGGAGATGGTTTCGTTTAATCGTGTGACGAGGGAAGAGGATAGCGGGCAAGGTTCGGAATTTCGAAGCTCGAGTTCCGCACTGATCCAATCGAAATCCCCTGAACTTTCAGATTGATGAGTTTGAACGAGTTCTTTCCACTCCATGACTTCCTCAGCAGATAAATCCCCAAGAGCGCGTCCTGCATCAAGTTCTTCGAAACGGTCGTAGGTCTCTGTCGCGCTCATACCTTCGAGACCTCCGTTTCCGCGAAGTCCTTCAACAGTTTTCTGGCGTCGATCAAACCGCGTCTCAATCGAGTTTTAACGGTACCCAGAGGCAAACCCGTTTCATTTACGATTTCCTCATGGGTCATTCCCTTTACGAAATGAAGGGTGAAAAGGTCCCGTGTTTTCTCGGGTAGTTGCTCGAGAGCCTTCCAAAGTAATTCGCGGTCCAAATTAGTTCCCGCAAGTGGAATGGAGGAGGAAACCTCCGGAGCACTTTCAAGCTCTGTCAAAAGCGGGAGCCTGCTTTGCTTTCTTTGCCAGTCAATGGATCGGCGGCGGGCGATCATTCCTATGAAGGTTGTTTCCCGAGCTATTTCTGGTTTGTAACTACCTGCCTTTTGCCAAATTTCGGTGAAAATCTCCTGGCATGCTTCCTCGGCGTCGTTGCGATCCCTTATGCGGTGGCAAACTATGCTCCAAACAAGCGGACCGTAGAGGTCAATGCATCTTTTCATAGCTTGTCCGTCCCCCTTTGCGATGAGAAGGAGCAAGGAATCCCCGACATTGTCTTGACCGCCTTCTTGCTCAACGATACCGAGGGCGAAACGGAAGGAGTCGATGTTAGAAAAGAGGATGAAGTTACGCAGGTGCATGGAGAGGAGACCAACGAAATAAAACCAAAGAAGCAGTTGTCATCAATGAAAATAGATCGTTTTTTTTTCATGTTTCAGCGCCCGAAACGCGCCCGGTCCGGAAGCTGCATAAGGTATGAATCCACTATGCGATCCTCACGTTGTTCCAGTTCGCGGAGCAAGTCGCGGAAGACGTTACGCGAAGACCAGGCTTCTGCGGCAAGTTGCGCAACCGGCTGATCGTCGAAAATCACATTTCTTATTTTGTTGCTTTGAGAAGAGCTAATGAATTGGGAATACTTGGTAAGGAACTCGTTACCCCTTCGTATGTAATTTCTCCAGCTAGCTTCGTATTCTCCCTTATTGTAAAAATCAGAACTTTCTTTCAGGGTATTTTGAACGAAAAGTATGGCGTCGACAGTGGTAATGTCCTTCTCAGGAAGCTCCATCGGATCGTTTATTACGGAACCGATTGCATTTACGAGTCCGTTGAATGCTTCCGTATCGGAGTCGATGATCCGTATGCCACTGATTTTTGATTTGCCCTCGCCCTGAGTCAGATAAATAGGGGCACCGTGAATCGTTCTTAACTTATTGTAAGGCTTGGGGTTTTCGCTTACGTGCTTGCCGACTATCACATGCCGGGCCAAAATACCATAAAGCTCTTCTGCACCCGATTTACCGTGATTTTTGATTAGGGATTTGTACGGCTCTTGCTCCCAAGCTTCGTTTACGGGAGCAAAAATGGTAAAGGTGGTTCTGGATGAAGCCAAAGGAAGGTCCAACCCTGTCTCTGTAAGTAAACTGGCTAGAGTGCTGAAGCGTTTCTCGCCCTTGATCAATTCGAGCAGGCTATTCTCGGAAGGAAGGATTACGCGGTCAATGACGTGAATGATGCCGTTGGCGCAGGGTATGTCCGTTTCTGTGATTTTCGCTCCGTCTATAGTGGCATGTTTGCCGTGGAACTTGTAGTTGAGCTGTTGGCCAAAGGCACTGAAGGGCGTGACGTCGGACACGCCAAGGCTTCGGCGGCCACCTGATGATTTGCCGTATGCAAAAACGCTTTCGGTGATGTGGTGTTTGATGATATCTTCCAGGCGTTCGTCGTTTTCGGGCAGAAAGAGGGATTCCAAGGTTTTGGCAGGAAGTTTTCTGAACGCCTCGTCCGTTGGAGCAAAGGTCGTGTACAAACTATGCATGTTTTGAAAGAGTTTGCCCTGACGGCTGGCTGTTATTGCCTTTGTGAAAATGGTAAACCTGCCATCCTTCTGGAGTCGCTGAAAGAGGTCATCCGTAGTTGGAGTGAGAACTTTGTCGATCAGGTAAATGACTCCATTGGAGCACGGAATGACGTCTCCCGTGAAACTGGCATCACCAATTTTTCCGTCTTTGAAGTCAATAGAGAGAAACTGGCGCGTGGTCATTCGAAGCAAAGAGTATTTCTCAATAAAAATGGGAGCTTCCGAAATTTCTTTGACGTGAAATCCAAAAACTTCTTCCAAACGATCGTCGTTACGAGGGTCAAGCAAGGTCTCTACAGTCCCCTTGGGCAACTTTTTGAACGCAGCGTCAGTAGGGGCAAACACAGTGTAGCTTGTGCTGGTATTTTCTGAAAGGGTGGATCCGATCCCCGTTTTTTCCAAGAGTTGCAGGAAGCTTGATAAATCCGGCATCTCCCGAACCGTACGGCCTATGGTCTTGGCTTCTGCTGGGTTTGCCGCTTGGAGGCATGGAGTGAGGACTGAAAGGGCGGCGATGAAGGAAGCGGAGAATGCATTTAGGAGTTTCATGTTGGCAGTAAGGAAGTACTTGGTGAAGTTAAGGCTATTGGGTACGCGGACTTCCTCTGGCGGAAGTCCGCGGTCCCAAAGGAAAGAAGATGAGTTAGTCAGAGGACGCGAGAACGTGGTCAAAGGCTCTTCTCATGATCCAGGCCTGTGAAGTGGAGCAGCGTTCGGCCGAAGCTTTGTGCAGGGCAACCTTGATGGTCTTTGCCGCGGTCGGGCAAGCGGAGGAGGAACACTGGCCGAGTATTTCCTTACCCGCCTTCATGTATAGAGAAGCGGTTTGAGCATGGTGGCCGGAATTGAACATCGGTACGCCCTTGTGAATGGCATGCTTGATGATTTCGTGGGTCTTGCCGGTTTTACTCGAGGTTTTCTTGCAGTCACTCGGGATCAAGACGGCGTCGATTACGTGAATGATGCCATTCGAGGTCTTGATGTCGGCCTTGACCACCTTGGACTTATTGATCAAGAGCGTGTCGCCCGATGGCTTGATGGTGAATTCGGCGCCATTTACGGTTTTCGCCGAATCAAGCTTGGCGGCTTTCTTGGCCTTAACTTTGCCGGGAACGACGTGGTAGGTCAGGATGCTTACGAGCTTTTGTTTGTTTTCAGGTTTGAGAAGTGACTCGACCGTGCCTTTGGGGAGCTTGGCAAATGCCTCGTCGGTCGGGGCGAAGACCGTGAAAGGGCCTTTTCCCTTGAGGGTGTCGACAAGGCCGGCTGCTTTGACGGCGGCTACGAGCGTCTTGAAGCTTCCGGCTCCGACTGCGGTGTCTACGATGTCTTTTTTGGGTGCGGCCGAAAGAACCGAAACGGTTATTAAGAGTACGAGGGCGGATGAGATTAATTTTTTCATGTGTATTTGGATAAGATTTAAGTTAAATGCTTCGAAAAACGGTAACAACAAATTCTTCGCCCATTTTTTTGTTTTGGATTCAAAAAAATGATTTTTTTAAAGAATGGCCCTGATCTCTGTTGAAACGTATTAGGACGGCTCACTTGAAGCCAATTCCATGAGTTGCTTATTTCTATCCTTTTTGGCGAAGGATCGGTTTGCGCCCACCATGATTAGAGAGGCGAGCATTGATAAAAGTATGATGGATTCGATTTTGTTATGACTATATGTTTAATAGTAATTGAAAGCAGATATATTCCAGATTTGTCGTCGCATTTCTCGAGTTTTAAGATGAACTCTCAAAACCCTTTTTTTGGTCCATAATGGCCGAAAGTAGATATTCAGAACTCTCCGAATCCGTGTTTAAGCCAATTACGTTATCAGTCCGAATGGCATGCGAACAAAAAAAACGGGCTCCCCCCTGTAGGAGAGCCCGCTGTGTAAACTAGGGCAGGTATTTAGTTTGCGGAGGCCAAAACCTTGTCGAACGCGTGTCTCATAATCCAGGCTTGAGTGGTTGTGCAACTTTCATTGGACGCCTTTTTCATGGCGGTTTTGATTGTTTTCTTTGAAGTTGCACAGGCTTTGGAAGAACACTGTCCGAGGATGTCATTGCCGGCTTGCATGTAAATGGCTGCAGTTTGAGAGCGGTGACCGGCGTTAAATAACGGCACACCCTTGTGGATCGCGGCCTTGATGATGGACTGAGTGCTGGTCGGCTTCTTTTTTGACTCTGGAATCAACACAGCGTCAATCACGTGGATCAGACCGTTGGAAGTCTTGATATCGGCCTTGATCACTTTCGAGCCCCCGACTTGTAAGGTCTTGCCGGTAGGCTTGATGGAAACCTTGGCGCCGTTGACTGTCTTGGCTGCTGTTAGCTTGGAGGCCTTCTTGGAGTTGACTTTACCGGCAACGACGTGGTAAGTAAGGATACTTACGAGTTTGTCCTTGTTTTCGGGCTTCAAGAGGGATTCCACTGTTCCTTTGGGAAGTTTGGCAAAGGCTTCGTCCGTAGGTGCGAAAACGGTAAAAGGTCCATCTCCTTTGAGAGTGTCGACGAGTCCTGCAGCCTTGACTGCGGCAACGAGGGTTTTGAAGCTTCCCGCTTCGACTGCGGTATCGACGATATCGTTCTTCGAGTAGGAATAAGAAGACAAGAGAAGTGAGGCCGTAAGTACTGCTGTGATGTATTTTTTCATAATT
>DLRY01000092.1:0-24743 GCA_002500665.1 Opitutia bacterium UBA7876 | reverse complement strand
TAATTCGTTTTGGATTTAAATTTCTTCTTTTTAGGTCGCGCGATTCCAGCCTTCTCTTGTTTGACCAGGATTAAGCTTTCTTAAAAATTCAAACACTACAGAGCCTGCAACAGGAACACGTTATTTTATTTTAGAAATCCGTTGTCATTTGATATTGCAAATCGAATCGGCTTGATGGTTGGTTGCGGAATTTGTCGAGTGCCGGGTTGTAGGTATAGACCTTGATCTTGTTCTCGCTTGGTTCGAAAACCATGTAGCGCAGCCAAGATTCTCCTCCGTTATGCAAGTTTTGATAGTCGCTCAGGACTTGGTGAACCTGGTTGCCGTGATCGCCCTTAGAGGAAAGGACCGCTTCACCACTTGCATGTCCGCACAAAACCATGAAGACGTTTTTGTGTTTGCTGACCAATTTTTGCCAGATCGCTTCACCTGCGTTTCCAGTGATCTTATATCCCAATTTATCGAACCTTTTTCCGTTCGCCCTCATGTAAGCATGGGTCAGAACGATGACTCGATGGTCGGGGTTATTGGCAACCACCTTGTTCGCCCAATTCAGGACTTCGTCGCGGGGCTTGCATTCGAGCGATACGATGAGAAACTTCATGCCGGAAGCCTCGAAGTGATACCATGAATTGTCATGGCGCTTGGGATCGAATGTTCCGCCGAACTCCTTTGTCTTGGCATATTTTTCACGGGGAAAATATTTGTTGAAGTGAGTGGTCCGGTTCACGGCGATATCCCCGCCGTACTTGTTGTTCGACTTTTGGAATCCCATGTCGTGGTTTCCAAGACACAGGCAATAGGGCACCTTGCCGTCCAGGATGGACATGGCCTCCTTTGCGATGGCCCACTCTTCGGGCGCGTCCGCCTGGACGATATCTCCTTCGTGCACGAGAAAAGCGATATTGAGTCGCTTATGATTATCTCTTACCCAGCGGGTCTGCTCGAAAAAGTAGCGTCGCAAGTCCCCGTTTCCCCACTTTTTGGAAAGCTTCAGCCGAGTATCGCAGTAGAATTGGGTGTCCGGTAAAACCGCTAAGGTGAAGGATTTTTCGTTCTTTGGAATCTTTTGTTCGGAACAATTCCTCTCCACCGCAACGGATAGCTGGCTCAGCGGTGTGAATAGGAATAAAAGTGCGAAAAAGGTTTTCAGGTTGTTCATCATTTTTTCTTTATTCGCCCAACCAGTCTTTGACCTCTTCGACGTTTGCAAATTCAGGAATCCAGGACAGCTCGCTTGGCAAGTCGGTTGTGAATGCGCAACGCATGCGGACGGGATGGGCACCGGACTCGATGGCTGCATATTGGTTGTAGATCCGGTCGTCGACCAAGATGGTTTCTTCGGGGTTGAGATCGTATTTTTGAAAGCAGGCCTTCAGCCGGTCGATTTTGGCGGTGTCGTGCATGAACTCCCCATGCTGCACGCATTCAATAATCAGGAAGTCAGTGACGGGTTCGAGGATTTCCCTAAGGTAGGCCATCTTAGTCTCGACGTCGAAGGTCGCGGACAGGGTGAACTGACGGTAGCCCAACCGATTGAGTTCCTTGAGGACTTCGATCACTTTCGGGTAAAGCGGACGATTTCTGAAAAAGTCTTTATCGGAGCAAAAATCGCGGTCCATCTCGGCTCCCAGTTCCGGATGGGTTTTCAATTCCAGAGCGCCATACTCGGGGATGATCGGAAGGACGTCCGGGAGTTGGTCCCACTGCAGGTTTTTGTACTGATCCCGATAGTTGGGATGCCCGGTCAGGAAATGGTAGTATGCATGGTTCAAATCCGCCAAGACCCCATCGACGTCCCAAAAAATATTTTGGATAGTGGCAGGATCCAATGGCTTGGTCACTTGGCGTAAGCCCAACCGTGACCCGTCCCAATGCGATCGTCGGATCTGTCGAGTTTGGGAATCTTGCCCAAGGGGGCGAGGGTCTTGACCCAGTCCGCGTGCTTGGCCGAAAGCTGCTTGACGACCTGAGGATGTTTGTCCGCGACGTTACGTTCCTCCTTCGGATCGGCCTTTAGGTCGAACAATTGCCAGTCATCCTTGGCGTACTTTTTATAGAGTCTCCACTTCTTCCAGCGCACCGCGATGAGATGCCTCCTTTCGGCGTCACCAGGCTCGTTGTTGAGCCAAAAAAGATACTCGTGCGGCTCTCCTTCTTGCTTGCCGTTTAAGTAGGGGATCAAGTTCACTCCGTCGCAATGTTTCGGGATGGTCAAACCGGCTACTGAGGCGATGGTGGAATAGAAATCGAAGTTGGCGATTTGCTTGTGGTAGTCCTTTCCTTGGGGAATGACGCCGGGCATGGAGAAGACGGTCGGTACGCGCACCCAGCCCTCCTGCTGGGTGCCGCTCCCTTTACCTCCCCGATAGGGCGCGGAGGACCCATTCTCGCTCCCGTTGGCCCCGTTGTCGCTGGAGAATATCACCAGTGTGTTCTTGCGCAGGCCGTGTTTGTTCAACGTTTTCAAGAGTTTGCCCACTTGGTCGTCGACCGAGACGATGGCCCCGGCCAATTTGCTCCGTTTCCCTTTCGCGGTGGTGCGCTCGGTCAGGCTTGGAGGCGCTTCGTCGTTTTTCGAATGCACGGCTTCGGGAGACCAGTAGAGAAAGAAGGGTTTGTCCTTGTGTCGTTCGATGAAGGTGACGACGTTGTCTCCGTCGTAGTCGGTCAGCCACTGGATTTCTCCTTCCTTGTTCTTGCAGAAGTATTTCGATCCCTTTTTCTTGGGTGGCTTCTGAGCGACTTCCGCGAAGCCGACTTGGAGTGGCCCTTGGGCTTTCGATCCGACGTCCCACTTGCCGATCTGGCCGGTGACGTAGCCGTTCTCACCCATGAACTTGGCGAGGGTGGGGCGGTCCTCGGGGATGGGCAGTCCGCGGGACATCCCATACTTGCCGAAGCGTTGACCGTACTGGCCCATCATCAGGGCGCACCGGCTCGGGCAGCAGGGCGGGTTGGTAATGTAAGACGCCGTGAAGCGTACCCCTTCCTTGGCCAAGCGGTCGACGTGCGGAGTGGGTATGTCCTCGCAGTCATAGCACCCGAGGTCTCCGTAACCCAAGTCATCGATATAGATCAGGACGACGTTGGGTTTGACGGCGGCCGACATGGCAGTCGAGCTAAAGAGGCAAGCTCCGGCAAGAGCGAGGAGGGCGAATAAGAAAGAATGACTTGGGTGTTTCATGTGGATTTAGCTAAGATCGGATGGAAAGTAATCGGAATAAAGTTGGAATGATTGTTTATGCAACCCCTTCGTGGTCATTTTTTCCCGCGCTTTCGTGGCATAACAAATGAATCAGGGGGGATCGAGCCCTTGGCAGTATTTGGGCCTTCCCATTGCAGGTTGAGGGCGGGTTTTTCGGAGGACGTCTTGTAATACAAGCGATAGGGATGAATGCCCGCAGCCAGTCTTACCGTAGAGCTGAGCTCGCTTCCGTCGTACTTGTAGTCACCATCGAGGACCAGTTTGTTGTGTATTTTGAAAATCAAGCCACCCGATGCCTCGCACTGAAAGGTCCAGTCTCCTGAAGTGGGAATTTTGAGGTGACCGGTAAACAACAAGCCTGCGCTTTTTCCAGCAGGAAGCGACCCTAGGCCGATGTTCTTTTCCACGGATATGGTCTTGGCTTTTATATGAAGAAACTCGGGAACCCAGTCCCACGTCCCAAGGTAGGACCGGACCAACACGCCCTGGCTTAAATCACCTTCGGCAATGGCAAGGCCGGGGACAAATTCCTCATCATAGGATTTCTTAGCGTGCCGGTTGGGCATTCTTATCCTGAGCACTTCGTCCTTCATCCTCTTTTGCAAAAGAACGAACTCTTTTGAGGTTCCGGCCAGGTTCTTCGATTCAGGCTCGTCATCCATGGTGTTGAAAATGGCAAAGTCGACCGAATGATCCGTGGCTTTCATACGCAAGCCTTTGTAGCCATCCAAGTACAGTCCCTGTTGGTTGTTGAATTCTACGTAGACAACGCCTTGCCTTTGCTTACCCGTCTGATGGAGGGTCGGGGTGAGTGATACTCCATCCGTTCTTGCGGGCGCAACAAGACCGGCATAATCGCAAAAGGTGGCCATCCAATCATGAAACTGGGAAGGTTCGTCGGATTTTTGCCCCGCCTTTATCCTCGAAGGTCCCCACGCCAAGGTGGGCACTCGAAGTCCTCCTTCTTGGGACGAACCTTTGGAGCCCGTGAATTTGCCGGCCGATCCGAAGACAGATGGACTCCACCGAGCTCCTTTGATGTAGGATTCCCGATGAGGCCCGTTGTCGGAGGAGAATATGACAATGGTTTCCTTGTCGATCTTAAGGTCTTTGAGGGTTTGCAGAAGATCACCTATGCAATGATCAATCCGGGTAATGGAAGTGGCAAACCTTTCTGCCACGTCCGTCAGACCCTTGTCGGTGTAATGGGGATCGCGATACTGATCGATGGTTCCCTCTGCAGTGTTTATCATTCTGCCGGGTTTCCCCAACCATTGCAGTCCGCCTTTGATTCCTTTGCCTTTGGGGTAGGCGATGGTAGGCAATTGCAGCGCGGCATGGGGGGTGTCGTAGGAAAGAAACATGAAGAACGGCCGCTTGGGATTCTCTTTGGTTTCCGCCACGATCAATTGCTTGGCCTTGGCGGTCCATAAATCGGTGGTGTAGCATTTGTCCAAACCTGCGGAAACTTCCTTGTTGTTTTCCCAGACTTCCTTTTTCTGCTGATGGGATTTATTGTCTCCAAGCTCCCAAACGTTAGCTGGATAATGCTGGTGTCCGTCCACATGCCTGACGTAGCCATAGAAATAATCAAAGCCCCGTTTCGTCGGATAACCTGCCCATTTTTCCGGAGAATTGCCCCAGCCCTGCAACCCGTACTTACCCAATAGGATTGTGTGGTAACCCGCTTTCTTCAAGGTGTTTGCAAAATTCCAATTATCCTCGATGGCCTTGTCGAATTGCATGTTGCGCACGTTAGAGTGCCCTTGGTGCAAACCCGTTATGAGGGAGGCTCGAGAAGGAGCGCAAATGGGCGCGGGACAGTAATGCCGGTTCATGATCGTGCCTTCCTCGGCCATTTGATCCAATTCCGGGGTTTTGAGCTGAACTCCCTCGCGCTGTTTTTGAAAAAGAACGCCGAGGTCTCCGTAACCCAAGTCATCGGTTAATATGAATATGACGTTAGGCTGATCAGCCTTTGCCTCAAGAGTAATGGGCATCGTGAGGAATGCCACACCTTGAATGAAGAGGAAAAAGTACTTTGAAAAAAGGTTTCTTTGCATGAGTTAAAATGAGGTTTTAAAGTTTCTTCACGTATACCCAGAGGGCGCCCAAGCGTTTCTTGCCCTTGGCAAAAGAGGCCTCGAGGTCGTAGTCCCCGGCTTCCAGGGTGAGCTCGAAGGTGGCCTTCTTGGCCCCTTCGGCAAGATCGGTTTCGGCGGTATGGTCACCAATCTTAATCTCGGCTCCCGATGCGCCGATCGGCTTGTCGGCGGCCCTCGGAAAGAATCGGCATTCGAATTGGTAGCCGCCCTTTTCGGAAAGCGTAACGGCCCAGGCTCCGCTGGACGGGCGCTTATAGGCCCCGTTGTTCCATGGAGACGCCCCCCGATACCAGTCCATGCCGTTGAGAGCGATCTCGTCGAGGCAATCGGGGTGACCGAGGATGTGCCGGCTTAGGGTGGTGGTCTGGTCGGGCAGGTCGGCCCAGTAGTTTTCGTAGGCTTGGCGTAGTTCATCCACTACCTCAGGATTCTTTCCAGCCAAGTCCGTGTTTTGGCGCGGGTCGACCGTAACGTCGTAAAGTTTTGCTCCATTGACCAAACGCCAGCGGTCGGTCTTGACGGCCGAGTTCCTCCATTTGGTTGCCTGCCTGCTTCGTGGGCACTGGATGATGATCGTGCGGTCTGCAGGGTAGCCTTTCTTTTCGACCAACAAGGGTTTCAGGCTGATGCCGTCTATGTTGTCAGGCTTCTTGATGCCACAGAGGTCGAGGATGGTGGGAAAGAAGTCGATCATCCCGGCTATGCGCTCGACGACTTTTGGTTTGGCTCCCGGGAGACGGATCATGAAGGGGACGTGATGGGCCGGGTCGTAGCCAAGACCCTTACGGTTGTCACCATGCGGAGCACCACGGTCGTTCATGCCTTGATCGGAGGCGTAGATAAGGATGGTGTCATCGGACAAGCCCAGCTCATTGATCTTTTTCATCATGCGTCCGATGTTGGCATCGAGGTTCTGGACCTGAGCGTAAAGTTGAACGTTTCCTTGGATGCCCTCGGCCTTCAATTGAGCGACCAGTTCCTTCGGGCCGTGATGGGGGGAATGCGTGACCGGGGTAGACACGAAGCAGAAGAAAGGCTGTTTTTCCTTTTGCTTTGCCTCGACGTAATCCATCGCCCGGTCGAACAAGACGTCGGTGCAGTAGCCTTTGCTCGGGCTGACTTTCCCATTGTGGATGAAAGTCGTGTCGAAGAGGGAGTTGCCGTAGTAGTCCTCCATTTGCCCGACGCCCCCTCCGCCGTGGACAAATACCTCGTCAAACCCGCGGTCCTGTGGTCTGTACGGGTAGCTGAATCCAAGGTGCCACTTGCCGAATATGGCGCTGTGATAACCATGCGGCTTGAGAAACTTGGGTAAGGTCTTCTCGTCCTTATGGAGAATGGAACGTCCTGCAATCGTGGTGAAGACACCCGAACGTATCGCATACCGGCCGGTCAGGATGACGGCCCGACTGGGGGAGCAAAACGGAGGGGCGTGGAAATTGGTGAATTCCACGCTTTGATCGGCGAGCTTGTCGATATGGGGTGTCTTGATATCGGCGTGACCGTGGCAGCTCATCTCGTAGTAGCTCTGGTTGTCCGAGAGAATGAAGACTACGTTCGGTTTGTCCGAAGCCGTCAGTTCGAACCCATTTATGAAGCAAAGCAGGGTGACTAACAGCCACCCGATCAGTTTGGGCCTGACTTTCATCCTTTGAATTTTTGAGAAAAGGGAAGAGAAATCCAAGAATCAGAACTTTCGGTATTTGCCTTCGAGATGCGGGTTGGCTTCGGCCAAGTTGGTGACCTTCATCTTCTTGGCGTTCCAGTCGAGGCGCTTGCCGGGGAACTGGCAGGCTACCACTCCGAGGCAGAGTGACTCGGCGAGGGGACCGGCATAGTCGAACCCAGCCAAAGTCTTGTCCTTGCCTTCGATGGCATCGAGGAACTGGGTGTAGTGGTCGACTCCTTGGATGTCAGGCTTGGGGACGTTCTTGAGGACCGATTCCGGGTAGAAGGTAGGCATCGAGCAATGGGGCAGGACCATGCGTCCTGCCTCGCCCACGAAGACCGCACCCTGCTTGGGCAATTGGTCGCCATTGGGCAGGATCAGGTCGGGGTTGTTCTTATGACGGGGGGAGTCGGAACCGTCCCACCAAGTGAAGGTGAAGTCATCGGTTGTGTATTTCGATGGGGCGAATCCGTAACGCACCATGTTCTTTTCCGCATGACCGAAACCGTTGGGTTCGCGACAATCGGCTTCAACCCAGAGGGGGTCTTTGAGGTCGAGAGCCTTGAAAGGAGTGTCGAAGATGTGGATGCCCATGTCGCCGAGGGTCCCGCAACCGAAGTCGATGAGCTTGCGCCACTGTCCGGGGTGATAAACCTTGCCGACGTAATCATGAACGGGAGCGGTTCCCAGCCAAAGGTTCCAGTCCAGGGAATCCGGAGTTTCTGATTTTTCCTTGAAGGGTTCTCCATCGTATCCCCAGATCTTGAAGGACCAGACGTAGACCTTACTGATCTTCCCGAGAATTCCCTCACGCAGGTAGTGACGGGTCAAGCGGTAGGCTTCACGGGATTGATTCTGGATTCCCATCTGGGTGGTCAGGCCCTTTTCCTTTGCGAACTTGGCCAGGTGACGGGCCTCGGATAGCTTGTGGGTAAGAGGTTTTTGGGTGTAGACGTGCTTGCCGAGTTCCATCGCCGCAAGGGTGGCGGGGTAGTGGGTATGATCGGGCGTGGAGATGGAGACCACGTCGATCTTCTCGTCGAGTTCGGCCAGCATTTCGCGGTAGTCTTGATAAGCGGTAGCGCTTTTGAATTGTTTCGACCAGGTGTCGATCTTGCCGTGCTTGTAGTCGACGTCGCAAAGGCCCAGCACCTCGACGTGCTTGTGTTTGGCCAGATACGCCGTGTCCACGCGTCCCTTCCCTCCGGTCCCGATGTGGGCGGTGCAAATTTTGCCGTTGGGTGAATTGGCCCGCAACCCGGAGGGCAGGATGAAGAAGCTGCCCACGGCTCCCGAAGTTTTGATGAAATTTCTGCGCGAAGTAACTTTCATGGTGATTCAATCTGTTTTACTAGATTATATGTTTTCTGCTCAAAGAATCATACTGTGCCTTACCATTTTTCGCTTAGCAAGAATGGAAGGGATAATCTTACTTCTTTGGCGTTAGAGCCTCTCGGAGGGAATTTACTGCCTTCACTGACTGATGGAGCCCGGGCCGCCCTTTAAGACCTTTTTCGAAGAACCCCTGCTTGACGCCGGACTTGCCGAAGCCCTTTGGGGTATCCACCGGGTTGCACCAAAAGACGCCGACCACGTAATCGGTTTGGAGAGCGGCTTGAACGTACTTGGCATAAGCTTTGCCCGCGGCCACGGAATTGGCGGCTGGTTTCCAGCCGCGAATGTCCTTTTTGCCATCCTTGAAACGGATCGCGAAGTCGCAGATCAGGATGGGCTTTTGGGTAAGCCGGTAAATTTCATCTAACTTTTCCTTGGGGAATTGGCCATGAAAAGGCGGTTGGATCGCAATGCCGTCCACATAGGGAAGCATCTCCTTGATGATGTCGGGGTCGAGGGTGTTGAAACCAAAACGGTCTCCGAATATCAGGTGGTCGGGGGCATGTTTTCGTTGAGCTTCTCCAATGATACGAAAATATTCACGGGCGATTAGGCGAAGAAAGGCCTGGTCGCGCGCTATGCCACCTTCGCCTTTCCATGTTTGCAGGAAACCTTGGTAGGCTTTCCGACCCGGAGCGTTTTGAGGCAGATTACGGATGAAATCCACCCAATTTTTGCCCGTCGGGTTTTCCAAGGGCCAAGAACCGAGATCCGTCCAGCAATAACCGATGACGTTGCGGGAGGTGCTTGCGTTAATCCGGCAGTAAGCTTTCACTCCGGCTTTCAAACGGGCTTCCACTCTGGGATCGAACACATCGACGAACTTGACGCCATTCTTGCCCCGGTAGTATGAAATGGGAACGAGGTGATTCCAACTGGCAACATAGGGCATGTCTTTGCGGAGCTGCTGGGGGCAACCGTATCCGTAAGCATTGAAACCAAGCTCCTTGCAGGCTTCTGAGAATTTTTTGAAATCGAGCTTTGCGAACTGGTTGCCGGCATGGGTAATTCCGTGGGCGAAGAAGGGTCTCCCTTCGGCCGTTAGCAGCCAGTCACGCCCCTTGATTTTTGTAAGGCTGACGCTACCCGACTTCTTCCCTGAGGCGGGCTCGGCGGCATTCGATCGGATTCCGCTCGGAGCCAAGAGTAGGATTGAAAGAACCAAGGCTATCCCTAATTGAGGCCTATACAATCGATTCAGTTGCATTTGAGCTTCTTTATTTATTTCTTTTCTCCCACCGTCTTGAACTCATTGATGCCAACAAAAAATCCAAAATTCCCTGGGCTTGAAGTTGTTATCCTTAATCAAAACGTTTAAACTTAAAATCGTGAAGAGTTTTCTTAGTACCCTCAAGATTCTAGCTGCCGTTACGATCGCCTCCGGTACGCCCAAGCCGGACTTTCTCAAACATAGGTTGCTTTCCGAGGTCAAGACCGTTGCTCCCGGCCAGACTTTCACGGTAGCCCTCTTCCTTGATCACGATGAGGACTTTCATACCTATTGGCAAAACCCGGGTACGGTTGGGCTTGCAACCTCTCTGAAGTGGAACCTCCCCGATGGGTTCAAGGCTGGTCCCATCCAATGGCAGGTTCCGGAAAAAGTGAAAATGGTTACCTATGATGCCCACGGGTACAACACGGACGCCACGCTCCTCGTTGATATTACCGCTCCCGAAACGCTGCCGGATAATGGCGTTGAGCTAAAGGCAAAGGCGGTGTGGATGGTTTGCGGGCCGGAACCCAAGCAATGTTGCAACATGGGGTTCAAAAACCTTTCGCTCAAACTGAAGACATCCGGTCTGCCGGAGTGGGACGATGCCAGTCGGGTTCACATAGCGGATGCTCGACGCCGATTGCCCCAAGTTCTCGATGGATGGGAACAAGATGCGAAACGGGTCGAAGACAAGGTGATCCTAACCGTTCGGAATGCCAAGGGCCTGCCTGTTTTAGATGACGATGGGCTCTACTTTTATTCCGAATCAAATCATTTTACTACGCTTGCCGACCAGCGGACCAAGGTGGTGCGTAACGGGGTAAGCGTTACTCTTCCGGTCGCCGATTACGCGCCTAAGAAACTGGGTGAATTGGTCGGGCTTTTGTTCCACCCCAAAGGATGGCCCGGCGCAAATGGGAAAAAATACATGCCGGTATCCCTTGCGTTGGAGTAGGGAAACGCGGGAAGCCCGCTTCGCCCTTATTTTTTCCTGGCCGGCTTTACGTTGATCACGTCTCCGCCCTTGGGCTTTCCCTTCCCGTGGCAGACAAAGTCGAGAAATTCACCGTAGGCGGAATGGGTTTCCTTGTCCCTTGACTGAGGGCTGAAGAGGATGCGCTTGGCGGGGACGTGTCCCATGAAGTCGATGTAGACCATTTTGCTCCAGACCTTGTTTTTCTTGAGGGCGGCCTGAATGTCGTGCCCTTGTTTGGCGGGGGTGGCGGGGTGTTCCCTTTTCCCCCCGTACATGACGAAACCGGGAGGGTCGCCCGGTCCGACTTGGTTGATGAGGTTTTTGGGCAGAAAGGGGCTGTTCCCGAACCAACCCACGATATTGAGCTTCTCCGGCTTGTGCTTGGCGTAGGCGGGCCATTTCCAATTCTTCTGGTAGGCAATCCAGGCGCTGATGTAGCCTCCGGCGGAAGCGCCGGTGGAAACGATCCGGGTTGGGTCGCCTCCATATTTCTTTGCATTGGCCTGAACGTGGGCGACGGCCATGGCGGAGTCCATGGCGCAATCGTCCTTGGTGACGGGCTCCCCCTTGCCGACGAGGCGATAGTTGGGCGAAACGACGATGCAGCCCTTGGACATGTAGAGCTTGATCATGTCCTTGTTGCAATAAGCCTTGCTTCCGTTCTTGAACCCTCCCCCGTGAATGGTGAACACAATGGGGGCGTTCTTGAACTTGGTGTTCCAGTATACGTCCAGGACGTTGCGCTCGTGGGGGCCGTATGATACGTCCTTGTCCGCCTTGAACTCGGCCGAGAGGCTCGATGAGAGAAAGATGGCGGACAGGATGGTGGTGAGGGTTGTGATTTTCATGGTTCTGATTGATGTGGGTAAACGGGTCTTAGCCTCAAAGTTTCGCTAGCCGGCCAGAATACCCGCGATTTCCTTTTGAGCCCGGGTGAAGTCTGGTTTGCCGCCCTTGATCGAGTAGTGCAGGCGCTTGGTTACGGTGGCCCCGTTGGCATGGACGCTAAGCAGGCGGATCTGGTGGTTGCCGTCGCGCAGGTCCCCGATTGCGATTCGAAACTCGTTTTTCGGGCTTAGGACGGACGTCCAGGTCGTGGCGTCGTAGTCCTTGTTGACCATGTAGCCGCGCTGGCCCTTGTTTTCCCGGTCGTTGTAGGCGATCATGGCAACCGCAGGGATGGAGGAAGAGATGGTCCCCCGCAGATGAATCCTTCCCTCGTCGTGAGAAAGAGCGAGCGTTCCGTACTTGGCCTTGGGCGCATCCTTGCATTGCTTGGTCGTTCCGCTGAAGAGAGGATGGACGAGCAGACGCAGGGCGCTTGAGTGGGTCAGGAAGGATCCCTTGCCCTCGCCCCGCCATTCCTTGCGGTAGGTATAGTTTCCCGCCCCCATGAGGGCCGTTCCCAGTTTGGCCTCCGCCGTGGTGGCATGGTTGTGGGGGAGGGACATGCCGTGCCCGAGCTCGTGGATGGCTCCGCCGACGTAAGTAGTGTTGAATCGGGCCAGCGTGAAGGGCTCGTAGCCCCGGTGCTCCTTGACCTGAAGGATGGTCTTCGAAGGGTCGGGACGGAGCCCGTCGATGGAAAGCCACTCCATGTCGGCAGTGAAGCAAAGCCCCCAGTTGTGGTTGCCGCCCATCCCGTAGTAGGGGGAATAAATGGTGACTTTCCTGCCTTCCGTTCGGGAAAGGCCGCAGACGATAAGGATGGTCTCCTCCTGGGGGTTGATGCCCCTGGCTTTCAAGGCCTTGAAGACTTCCCCCTTGATTTTGCCGCCGGACCCGTAGGCATAGGAACCGTCGTCCTTTCCCGCTCCGCGCACCTCGTGGAGCTTGAGCATGCCGTTCTCTTGCTCAAGGCCAAGGTCGACCTTCCCGTAGCCCAGGCGCTTCATCTCGGCCCGGTAAAAATCCTGCATGTCGCTCATGATGCCGTCCCAGCGTTTGCGGTGATCCTTGATCGGTTCGCGATCCTTGGGATGAAAGTAGACCACGCGGAGCTTCTTTCCTCCGTCCTTCGCTTCCTCTCCATGCCATGAGCGGATGGACTTGAGGACGTGCCCGGCTTGCCCGGCTTGCGCTTCCACGGAAGACCAGTCGAAGGATGCCTTGGCGGAGGTGGATGGAGCGAGTTCCGCCGAGCAGGAAAGTGAGAGAGCGGGCAATAGGAAAATCGTAGCAAACCTCCAAGGCAAAGACATGATGCGAATCTAAGGGTTCCAAGGCCTTGGGCGAGTCCTATTTCAATTCCTCGACTTCTTTTTTTTGGGTTCCTTAGGCTTGCAGGCTCATGTTTTTTTATCATTTGGATGGGTTGGTTGTTGCCAGTTTCCTAAAATTTCCTCGATATCTTGTTTTCTTATGAAACCAACCGCCCTTCTTTCCCTGCCAGTCCTGCTCCTAGCGCCTGGGCTTGACCTTCACGCCGAAAAGCCTCCCAAGGGCTTTGAGAAGATCGACCAGGAGATCGTCATCAGCACCATGGAGGCGCAGATGAAATACGACGTAAGAAGCTTTAGCGTTAAGCCGAACTCCAAGGTCAAGCTGGTCTTCAAGAACCCGGACAGCCTCCCCCACAACCTGATCCTCTGTACGCCCGGCAAGAAGAAGGGTGGGGACGGAGGCCAGGAAGTGATCGATGCGGTCCTTAAGCTGGGGGACAAGGGAGTCGAGCAGAACTGGGAGCCCACGGGCCACCCGCGGATCCTGGCAAGCTCCGGCATGGTCCAGCCCAAGAAGGAAACCACGATTTACTTTAGGGCTCCCAAGAAGGAAGGAGACTATCCCTACATTTGCACTTTCCCCGGACACTTCCAGCTCATGAACGGGGTCATGGGCGTCAGCAAGCTGGCCAACCCCATCACCAACCTGACCTATAAGTTCTATCACGGAAGCTGGAGCAAAATGCCGGACTTTACTAAACTCGAGCCCAAGAAAACTGGGGTTCTGGCCAATGGGCTCTTTGATATCTCGCCTCGCGATCGGAACGATGACTTTGGTTTTTCCTTTACCGGTGACATCGAGTGCCCCAAGGAAGGCAAGTATACCTTCACCACGGCTTCCGATGACGGCTCGCTCTTGTTGATCAACGACAAGCTGGTGGTCAACAACGACGGGATTCACGGTGTGAAGACCGCCTCGGGTTCGGTAAAGCTGAAAGAGGGCAAGCACAAGATCGAGGTTCGTTTCTTTGAGAAGGGCGGGGGAGAGGAGCTTGCCGTGGCTTGGTCCGGGCCGGGGATCAAGAAGCAGGCCCTGTCCAAGAGTTCCCCCAAGGGTGGGGGAGGAGCCGTGGGCATGCTCATCGAGCCTCCCGAGAGGGAAGCCTCCATTTACCGTAACTTTATCAACGGAGCGGGCCCGCGAGCCATCGGTGTTGGTTACCATGAGGGCGTTAACCTGGCCTTCGACGCCAATAACATGCGCCTCGCCATGATCTGGCAGGGAGACTTCATCGACGGAGCCCGCCACTGGAACGGAAGGGGGCAGGGTTACCAGCCTCCCGCGGGCGATTCCGTGGTCAACCTTCCCGAGGGGGTGGCCATAGCGCCTCTTGAAAGCGCAGATGCGGATTGGCCGCAGGCCGAGTATCGAACCAAGGATTTTCGCTTCCGCGGATACTTCCTGGACAAGCTGCAAAGGCCTACTTTCAAGTATGAGCGCGGCGAGGTCGCCATCGAAGATACCCCCATGCCCCTGCCCGGTGCATCCGAGGACGAGGTCGGCAAGATCAAGCGGGTGATTGAGCTCAAGGCCAAGGATGCCCCCAAGAACCTTTATTTCCGGCTCGCCCAAGGAAGCTTCGAGAAGAAGGGGCAGTCCTTCGAGGGGGCCGAAGTGGCCATCTCCGTGAAGGGAGGAGAGCCCGTCGCCCAAGGAGGTGAGCTTCGGGTGCCCATTGTCTTCAAGGGTGGAAGCGCCCGGATCGAGGTTACCTATTCCTGGCCCGAATGATTTCATCCGTCGAAATTTCCAAAGCTCTCCTAGTCATGAAGAATCTTTTACTAAGCTTTATTTTTACTTCCGCAGTTTGCCTTTCCTTTGCCGACGATCACTCGGGTAAGCTCCCCGTGGAGGCCGATTATTATCCCATCACCACCATCCCGCTGCCCGAGGGGGAAGTGATCGAGGTAAGCGGGATCGACGTCCTGCCCGGCAACAAGATCGCCATCGCCTCTCGGCGCGGGGATATTTTCGTGGGCGAGGACGTTTTCGGGGAGGAACCCGAGCCCACCTGGACCCTCTTTGCCCGTGGCCTTCACGAGGTTCTTGGAATTGCCTGGAAGGACGGATGGCTCTACCTGACCCAGCGTCCCGAGGTTTCCCGCATCAAGGACAGCGACGGGGATGGCCGGGCCGACGTCTTCGAAACCTTGGGGGATGGCTGGGGCATCAACGGGGACTACCACGAGTATGCCTTCGGTACCCGCCACGACAAGAACGGGGATATCTGGGTAGTCCTTTGCCTGACCGGCTCGGGCGGCGCTTCCGACCAAAGCCCTTTCCGCGGCTGGTGCATGCGGGTAACCCCGGATGGTAAGACCATCCCCACGGGCTACGGTATCCGTTCCCCAGGCGGGATCGGCTTCAATCACTTGGGGGACGTCTTCTATTGCGACAACCAAGGCTTGTGGAACGGGTCCAGTTCACTCAAGCACCTCCGCCCGGGAGGTTTCCAGGGAAATCCCACTGGCAACAAATATTTCGCCCTCACCCAAGCCCTCGGCCCCAAGCCGCCCGAGCCGAAGTCGGGGAGTCGCATCGAGATCGAGCGCCAGAAGGTGCCTGACCTCGTCCCCCCGCCCATCGTCCTGCCTCATGGCAAGATGGGGAATTCGCCGGCCGGGATCGAGTGCGACGAAACGGGAGGCAAGTTCGGTCCCTTTGCCAACCAGCTCTTCGTTTCCGAACAGACCCATTCCAAGATTCACCGGGTCTTTCTCGAAAAGGTGAACGGGTTTTACCAGGGAGCCGCCTTTCCTTTCGTGAAGGGCTTTGGCTCGGGCAACATCGTGGCTCGCTTTGCAACCGATGGAAGTATGTTCACCGGCGGCACCAACCGGGGCTGGGGGTCGCACGGGAAAAATCCCTTTTCCTTCCAGCGGGTGAACTGGACGGGGAAAGTCCCCTTCGAAGTTCACGAGATGCGGGTCAAGCCGGACGGTTTCGAGCTCACATTCACCAAGGCTGCCGATTCCAAGAGCTTGTCCGACCTGTCCTCCTACGCCATGGAATCCTACACCTACGTCTACCAGAAGGGCTATGGGAGCCCCGTGGTCGACAAGTCCGTTCCCGTGATCAAGAAGGCGGTTCCCGCCAAGGACGGCAAGAGCGTACGCTTAATCGTCGAGGGGATGGTCAAGGGCAACGTGCACGAGCTCAAGATGCCGGGCATTAGGCTGAAGGGTGATGATCACCCCCTCCTTCACCCGGTGGCCTACTATACCCTCAACGAGATTCCGAAAAACTGAGGCCCAAGAAGGTTCTATTTCGCCCCCGTCCCTAATTCGACCCGCCCCAGTACGGTCCAGTCTCCTGCCATGGGCAATCGATTGGCTAGGCGAACTGCCGGTTTCCCTTGCCAAGGATCTTCTATCCCGAATCCAATTCGGTAGCCTCCCGCCTTACTTGGGGCGAGCATATCCGCTTTTAGAGAGAAGGGGCCGGGAAGCCACTTGCGTACGTCATCGTTGAGGTTGGTTTTGGACAAGATCTTTCCGCCGTCGTCAATCCAGGCCAACTGTACGGGCCAAGGGTAATAAAAGGGAGCGACCCCTTCGTTCACTCCTTGGAGGACGACCTTGCATGGGGCTCCCGGCAAGACCCTTGCGGAGTGGCGGATTTCCTCGAGCCGGAATTGATATCCCATTTTCCTGACCATTTCGTCACTTCTTTTGAGGAACTCCCTGGAATTTTCCGGTTCGAGGGCGGGACCGTAGGGCCCGACCCAGGAGAAATGGGAACGCCTGATCATTTCTAGGGTATGGTTCCATTGCCCGCCTAGCCATTTGGGGGCATTATGGGGCTCCATTTCACCTCCCACCACTTTTCGTTTCCAAGTATCTGAGTGTCCCGCTCGGCGCATGCGGGCAAGGAAGGACCACTCCTTCCCATTGTCGGTGTCCTCGGGAAACATGTCGTCGTGAAACCCGATTTCCCTGTAGTCGGCGAGAACCCCATCTGCATACCGGGCCATCAGTTGCTTGTCCGGAAATGCCTTCAGGTAAGCGCGGATTATGCGTCGCTGGGTTTTCTCGGAAGCGAACCATTCTTCATGGGGATAGGTGTGCCACTCCCCCCAAAAGCCCAGGAGACCTAGCTGAATGAAGGCTATTCTAGGATTATTGTTGTAGCGTTTTCCGAATGCCGAGACGAACCGCTCCATCGCCACCACCATTTGCGGATGGTCGTAGTCGGGGCTCATGCCTCCGCCATGGTCGCGGTATTTTTTTTCCCTTACTCCCTTGGTCCGCAACCAGTCGGGCAAACCCGATGGTTTCTTGGGGTAATCCGCATAAACCCGGATAACGAGGTGTTTCCCCTTGGCCCGAGGATGGGACCATACCTTCTTTTCCCAAGCCTCGAAGGCATAGTTGCCCTCGGTTGGTTCGAGCTCCTTCCATGAGGTGTAAAGGAAAGACATCGAGTAAGGGCGATGAATCTCTCCCGCAGTGACGTAGGGACAATAGCCCTTGAGCGGGTTGTCGAGGGGACCCGGTGCCGAGGCTGGGCGAACGAAGGCCAAGGCATTGTGATCCTCGGCTGGAGCCACCGACGCCATGGCGCTTGCCCAAAGAGCCAAGAGTGCCTTGGCTCCAGATTTTTTTGTGTTGCTCATCGCTTATAATGCCGGACGACTTTAACGTTTGGCGGTTGGGGGTAAAACTCCGCGCCAACCGTCCTTGAGAATCCTCCCGAGGCGCTTGAGGTTTTCCTTTTGCTTGGGCGAGGTGGAGAGGTTGACGTTCTCATCCGGGTCGGAGTTCAGGTCGAAAAGCATTTTTTCCCCATTCTTGAATTCAGCGTAGTTGTAGCGGTTGGTCACCAGACTGACGGCCGGTCCGTACTTGGAGAAGGCCGCTTTCTTCCATGCCAGGCCGGGTTTCTCGAGCAAGGGCTTGAAGCTCGTTCCCTGAAGCCCGTCGTTTGCCGTCTTGAGGCCGGCGAGCTCCATTAGGGTGGGGTAGACGTCCACGAATTCGACCAGCCGGTCGCAAGTTTGCCCAGGCTTGAACCCGGGCGCGGAGACGATCAAGGGCGAGCGGGTGGAAAGGTGCATGACGTTGTGCTTGCCCCAGAAGTTGTGCTCGCCCAAGTGCCAGCCATGATCCCCCCACAGGATGACTATGGTGTCTTTGCTCAGTTTCAACTGGTCCAGCGTCTTCATCAGCCTGCCGACCTGGGCGTCGACGTAGCTGACGCATGCATAGTAGCCGTGCAGGCAGGCCCGATGCCATTCGTCGCTGTTGTACTTCATGCCCCGGTCGTGGTAGTTGTGAACCTCCCCTGAGCCCTTGAGGCTGGAGGGCGCGTGGCGGGGGAGCGTGCGGTTGTCCGCGAGCTCGAGATCCGCCGGGTCATAGAGGTCCCAGTACTTCTTGGGGGCATAGAAGGGGAGGTGGGGCTTGATGAACCCACAGGCGATGAAGAAGGGCTTGCCCTGCTTTTTCATCCTCTTGAGGTCGGCGATGGTCTTGTCCGCGATTTGTCCATCGGGGTACGCGTTGTCGGGAACTTGGGGCCCTTCCAGGACGGGACCGCGTTTTTTGCGCCCGCCTATCATGGATTTGGACTTGGGGTCGATGAAGGAAGCTCCTCCCATGTCGGGCTTCCATGGGTCCTCGCTCCAACTCCGTGTTGCAGTATCGTTCTTGTGGTGAAAAATCTTCCCGTTGGAAAGACAGTGGTATCCGTTTTTCCTTAATTCACCAGGCAGGGTCATGGCATCGGGGGCGTCCTTTTCGGCAAAGGTATCGTACTTGAGAAAACGCTTCCAGGTGGGACGAAGCCCGGTCATCAAGCTTGCCCGCGAGGCACCACAGACTGCAACCTGGCAATAGGCCCGGTGGAAGGTTGTTCCTCGGGCCGCCAGCTTATCGATGTGGGGGGACTGGACCTGCT
Organism: Opitutia bacterium UBA7876; assembly: GCA_002500665.1. Taxonomy (GTDB): domain Bacteria; phylum Verrucomicrobiota; class Verrucomicrobiia; order Opitutales; family Seribacteraceae; genus Seribacter. The sequence continues at coordinate 6,056 of DLRY01000092.1, read as the reverse complement.
TCCCTCCATAGCAACCGAGTTCGGGACGCAAGTCGTCGACGGCGATGAAAAGGATGTTGGGCTTGGCCCCGGTAGGAGAGAGAGCCCAAAGGCTCAAGATGAGGGCGGTCGGCTTTTTCATGGCTTGGGGCGTTCAGGGGGTCCGCACGGGAGGCATTTTTCCGGCAAAATTGCAGTCCGTTCTTTCCAATTCGGAAATCGCTTTCTTCCTGAGCTTTCGCAGAAGAGCGAGGTGTTTTTCATCCACCGCAAGGTTGATCAGTTCCTCGGGGTCTTTCTTCATGTCGTAGAGTTCCTCGGTTTCCCCGGGCAAAAGGTTGCGGATGTATTTGTAGCGATCCGTTCGCAGGGAAACCCACCAAGGTACCCTTTGCTTCTGGTAGATGGGGTCGTCCTTCATGTCGATCACCTCGTCGCAGTCCTCGCCGAAGCTCATCCCGGTATGGGCGAGAAGGAGGGGGGTTTTCCAATCCTTGCGACCGGGTTGCTCGAGGAGGGGGGTGAGGTCGCGCCCGTGCATCTTCCATGGAAGATCGAGCTCCGCCGTTTTGAAGAAGGTCGGGACAAGGTCGGCGCCGCCGACGGGTTTGGGGCAAACTTTGCCGGTGGGAAATTTCTTGGGCATGCTTACGATGAGGGGGCCGCGGATGGTTCCGTCGTAGGGGGCGAGCTTCATCTGGAAGCCCTTTTGCCCCCAGGCGATTCCCTGGTCGGCCCCGAATACGATGAGGGTGTTCTCGTACTGGCCGGTTTCCTTGAGGGCTTTGATCAGCCGGCCGACTCCGTCGTCGATTGCGAGCACTCCCTGGTTGTACTGCCTCTCAAGGGAATGGAGATCGGTGCCGTGAATGAATTTCCCGCTCACCGTGCGACCCGCAAACCTACCCGCCTTGAGTACGGGAAAACCATCGGGGCCGGGGACCCATTGTTCCTTGTTTCTGGAATACTCGGGTTTTCCTTTCCTCGGGGGATAGACGTCCTTGGGGACGTCAACCTTCACGCCGGGGTAGTCCTCGAAGTGCCTCTTGGCGGGGGTAAAGGGGCCGTGGACGGCCCCATAGCAGACCCAGAGGTAAAAGGGTTTCTCTTCGTCCTTTCCGTGACCGCCCCGAATGTATTCCTCGGCCCACTTGGTGTAGTTGTCGGTCGAGTATCCCTGGGTCATGACCGGCTTGGGCCCGTTCGTCTGGATCAGTTGTTCCTTGAAGTAGTTGCCTGCGTTTCCGGGAAAGGCGGGCCGGTTCCAGACCTTCTGGAAGTCCCAGTCGCGCCCGAAACCATTGTCCGTGCCGGTGTGCCATTTGCCGACCTGAGCGGTCTGGTACCCGTTCTTCCTGAATACGGCCGGCCAAAAGGGGCATTTTTCCGGGTCGTAGACGCTACCCGGATATTCCCCCTCCATCCGCATCGAATTGACCCCGTAGGTCTGGTGCCCGGTGAGAAGGGTTGCCCGCGAACCCATGCACCAGGAGCCCATGTAGCAATGGGCAAAGCGAATGCCCTCCTTGGCCAAGGAATCTATGTGTGGGGTCTTCACCCAATCCGGGGCCTCCGGGTAGCACGAGACGGTACGATGGGACTGGTCGTCGGTGAAGATGAAGAGAATGTTCGGTTTCTTCGGCGCGCCCTTGGCCGTCAAGGCCAGGACGGGAAAGAGAAAAACAAGGAGATTGAGGGCGTGTCTGATAGTCATCTCTGATGGAGGGGGTTCGTAAAGTTCGGGGTCAAGAAGTCTTCTACTCGTTTCGCCCCATGCTTGTCGAAGAAAATGGTCTTCCCGTTCAGCCCGTCCCGCAGGCTAGGCGAAAGCCCGTGTGGGAAGTCGAGGAGTCGGGGGTGTTCCTCGTTCGGGCTCCGATCCGATAGCGGTTGCAGTAGGAATCGTGGCAAAGAAAGGAGCCTCCCTTGATTACTTTCTCAGTGCCTTCCTTCGGCCCGGTCGGGTTCTTTGAGCCGGCGTTCCGGCGCCAAGTGGGATCAAACCAGTCGGAGGTCCATTCCCAGACGTTGCCCGAAGCGTTGTAGAGTCCGTGCCCGTTGGCTGGGAAACTTTTCGCAGGAGCCGTCCAGAGGTGACCGTCCTCCCCCGTATTCTGGTCCGGGAAGGCGCCCTGCCAGATGTTGCAGAGGTGCTTGCCCCCGGGGGTCAGTTCGTCTCCCCAGGGGTAGCGGCTTTGTTCGAGCCCTCCGCGGGCGGCCTTTTCCCACTCCGCCTCGGTGGGGAGGCGCTTGCCTGCCCACTCGGCGTAGGCCGAGGCATCGTTCCAACTGACGTGGACGACCGGATGGTCTCCGAGTTTTCGGACGTTGCTGCCCGGTCCTCCCGGTTTGCGCCAGTCCGCCTTTTCTACTTTCGCCCACCAATGCATTCCGACCACTGTCTCGAATCGCTTGCGCTTGCGCTGAGCCTTGGGGATCTGCCCCACGAAAACGATGGACCATCCGAATTTTTCGGCCTCGGTTTGGTAACCGGTTTCCTCCACGAAGGTTCCGAATTCCGAATTGCTCACGCAGCAACGATCGATCAAATAATCGTCCAGTTCGAATTCACGGATAGGACCTTCGCCGTCGCTTGCCCAGCATTCCGGCCCCTCAGCTCCCATCCTAAACGAACCAGCGGGAATCAGGGACGCGTTTTCGACGGAGGCTTCAGGGGATGCTCCGCCGCGGGTCCCTGTGGTCTCGTCATGGGGCTTCGCTTTCTGGGGACGAGCGGAAGGGGCGCAGCAAGGTTTTCCGTTCACGACCTGGTCTTGAAGGTTAAAACTCGCATCAATGCAGAGGCTTTTGCTTGAATTCGAGTGCGTGCAAGCCCTTTTGGATATGGGCGTTTTGATGAAGCAACCGCCAGATGAGCTGGGTGGAGTAATTCTCGAACATCAGAAGAACCAGCCCCTTGTCGATGCCCAGGTAGCTTTTTGCGATCCAGGGCTGATCACCCTTGGCCTTGGTGAGGTAGCTGTAGGCGTCGTAGAGCCCGTATTTCCCGACAAGGCCAGGGATCTCGTACATATGTTCAAGAGCAGCCTTTGATTCCTGAGGCGTGAAGGGAAGAAAGGAGAGGGCGCCGTAGGGGGCGACCGTCCCGTCCTCGAGGAGCTTGTGCCCGGCCCCGATGGGATGGGAGCCGTATCGGCCGCTGTAACCTGTGGATGGGCTGATGCAGGCGGACATGCCCCAGGAATTCGGGCCGAGGCCCTTGATGCGGTGGGCGTTGTCGATTGCGTATTGCCGGGCGGCCAGGGACGCATGGCGTGAATTGGAAAACCAATCGCGCCCCAGCTTGTCACGCAGGTTGCGGAAATCGATGAAGGCATGGGTCCATTGGTAGGTAAAGGCGGCGCCCGTTCCGCAGATGATGAATTCCTCTCCTTTGTAGCGCCCCTTGTAGGTCTTCATGGCATAGTACGAATCGGATCCGGTGGCGAAATCGCTTTTCGGGGCGCCTGCGGCCAGGATGTAGAGGAAGATGTGTTCGCTGTAGGCCGACCAGCCCCCGAACATGCCATCCTCGTTGATGCCGGGGGGAACTTTGTCGGGAAGGTCTTCCGGGTAGCAGGCGAGGTAGGGATGCTTGGTTTCCGGATTGGTGAACCATTTCCAGTTCATTTTCGAATACAGTTCATGGGTCAGGCGCTGGATTTCTCCCCCAAAATATTCGGATGCGGCCAAAGCTCCGAGGAGCATGGTACCTGCGGAGGCGTTGCTCAGCTCAATGTTATGGGAATCCTTCCATCCGCGCTTGCCCGTGTCGGGATCGATGAAGTGGTACCAGAATCCGTTGATCCTATTGAGCTCACGAAGGGTTTTCAGGCAGGTGATGATTCTTTTCCGTCCCTCTTCCCGGGGGATCCATCCCCGTTCCACGCCGATTACGATGGCTGCGAAATAAAAGCCCTGCTCCTCGATGGCGATCGGGGAATAGGTTTGGAGGCCAACGTAGTCGCCGTTGGTCATTCCGTAGGTCGGGCTCTTGGGATCGGAATTCCACTCCTTCCAGAAGAAATCGAAACAGCCGCGTAATTCCCTCTCCATCAGGGGCGTCAGCTTTTGCGGGGAGATGGTAACGGGAAAGGGGGCGTTTTTTGCGAAGGCGAAAGGAAAAAGGCAAAGCGAAGCCAGAAGGGGGAGGAAAAGCCGTCCGCAAAACTTGGCTCGAGCCGTCGGGTGAAGGTTATTCATCCTGGAACAGGCGTGACGAGACCTCAGGCGAGGATCCCCTTGACGACCTTCCCTTCCTCGGTGGGGCCGATCAGCCTCTGGTTGAGGCCTTGGTAGGCAAAACTGAAACGATGAGGGTCGAGGCCAATCTGATGGAGAATAGTCGCCTGGAGATCGCGAATCCCGACCGGGTTCTCGGCTACGTAATACCCGATGTCGTCGGTTTGGCCGTAGGCTCCGGGCTTGATGCCGGCTCCGGCCATCCACATGGTAAAGGCGTACGGGTGATGATCGCGTCCATAGAAGCCTTTCTTCAAGGTGGAGTTGCGGTTGTTCTGCATCATGGGGGTGCGTCCGAACTCACCCCCCCAGACGATCAGCGTTTGCTCGAAGAGTCCGCGTTGCTTGAGGTCGGTGATCAGACCGGCAAGGCCTTGGTCGATTTGCCGGCACTTGATGGGGAGGGTCTCGTCGATCGATTCTCCGGGGGAGGATCCGTGGTGATCCCAGCCCCAGTCGTAGAGCTGGACGAAGCGTACCCCGTTCTCGACCAAACGCCGCGCCAGAAGACAATTGTTGGCAAAGGTAGGATCGTTGCCCTTGTAGAGACGGCGGGGGTCTGCGGCTGATTCGGCATCGGATACGTGACCGGGCTTGGCTCCGTACAGTTTGAGTACGTGTTCGGGTTCCTTGGTCAAGTCCATCACCTCGGGGACCGACATCTGCATGCGGAATGCCAATTCGTATTGGGAAATTCTCGTAAGCGTCTCCGGGTCACCCACGTGCTTGTGCTGATACTCGTTGAGGTCCTTGATGGCATCGAGGGTTTTCCGGCGCGCCTTGCGGCCAAGCCCCTTGGGGTCGGAGAGGTAGAGGATGGGGTCGCCCCCGTCGGTCCGGCATTGCACGCCCTGGTAGAGGGTTGGCAAAAACCCCGAGCCCCAAAGGGATTTACCGGCGCTAGGGGTCTTTCCTCCCGAGGCTAGGACCACGAAACCGGGCAGGTTCTCGTTGTCGCTACCCAGTCCGTAGGTAACCCATGAGCCCATGGCGGGGTAGCCGAGGAGTGAATTACCGGTCTGGAGAAGAAGCTGGGCGGGGGAATGATTGAACTGCTCGGTATGCATGGAACGGATCACGCAGACGTCGTCGATGACGGAGCTGAGCCCGGGCATGAGATCGCTCACCCATTGTCCGCTCTGCCCATGTTTTTTGTAGTCAAAAACCGGCCCCATCATCTTGGGTGTTCCCTTGATAAAGGCAAAGCGCTTTCCCTTGAGGTATTCCTGGGGGCAATCCTTACCGTGAAACTTGGTCAGGGCGGGCTTGTTCTCGAAAAGATCGATCTGCGAAGGGGAACCCGCCATGTGCAGGTAAATGATCGACTTGGCCTTAGCAGGGATTCGAAAGTCTTTTCCCTTGCCCGCATGGGCATTGCCCGTAAGCAAGTCATTGAGGGCGATGGAGCCGAAGCCCAGTCCGGCTTGACCGAAAAAGTGGCGCCTGGTAACGGCCCGGGTGTTTTGCAGGTTGATGGGAAGATCCATGGGTCAGGGCTTCATGAGGGTTTCATCCAGGTTGAGCAGCACGCTGGCGAGGGCGACTAGGGAAGGATCTCCCATCGCTAGCTTGGCCGAGGACAGGAATGCCTCTTGATCGGAAAACTCAGGTTTGAGTTGATGGTAGAGTTCGATCAGTCTTTTGAGCTCCTCGGGGCTTGGTGGTCGAGTGAGCATCCTGCGGAATCCGAAGGTGACTTGTTGAGCGAGCTCGTCTGAAGAGGCCTTCATGAGCTTGGCCAAGGCTCCCGCGGCTTCGAGATAGGCCTCGTCGTTAAGCGTGATGAGGGCCTGCAGGGGGGTGTTGGTACGGATTCTCCTTATTTGACAAACCTC
>DLRY01000079.1 GCA_002500665.1 Opitutia bacterium UBA7876 | reverse complement strand
GTTCTTTGAAAAGCGCAATTGGCTCGGGCTTATCGGCGGGCCTTTTTAAGCACTTCCTCGAGTGAGACTTCCTCCCCGCCCCTGCGCTTGCTCTCGTCGGCGGCTTCCATGAAGGCGTAAATGGCAATCGACTCCTCGGGTATTACGGGTGCATCGCCGGTCTTTAGGAAGGCCACGATCTCCCGAATCAAGGGGGGGTAACCGTCGAATTTCCCGACCTCACTCTCGCCCTTGCTGCCCACGGCCTTTCCTCCAAAGCCCTTGCCTTCCCGGTAAACTCCGGTTCGATCACCCGTCCATTTGCCCGTTACCTTGATTTTTCCGTCCTCGGTCTTCCCACGCCGGACCGAGATGCACCCCGGTCCCAAGACCGTAAAGAGAGATTCCACCCCATGAATTCCATACCAGAAGAGATCTGGATGGTGAGGCTCCAGCGAACAGGGGGAATGCGTCTCGCAATAGGTTACCTTGCCTATCGAGCCTTCGCGTACGGCGAGAGTTCCCTTTGCGAAACGCAGGGACGATGAAGTGAACATCGGAACCTTGCGCTTTTGCGCGAGGTCGAAAATGGCGATTGCATCCTTTAGGGATCCGGCTACGGGCTTATCGATGAACAAGGGCAAACCAGCCTCGATCACGGGCTTGGCCTGCTTGAGGTGGGGCCTCCCGTCCACGCTCTCGAGAAGCACTGCATCCACCTTCCCGCACATAGCCTCTATGGTTGGATAGAGCTTTACGCCGAAGTCTTCGACCAAGGTTTTCGTATAACGGTCGACCCGATCCCGACTAGAGGGAATGTCGGGACTGCCGCCCTTGAAGGCGGCCACGACCTTCGCGCCCTTGACGTGGTGAGGGTTGTCGGGGTCGTTGAGGATTTTCGTAAAGGCTACCGCATGGGACGTATCCAAGCCGATTATCCCAAGCTTCAAGTCGTTGGACGCGTGTAGGTTGGTGAGAGCCAAGACGGATAAAGTCGATCGGAATATTCTCTTCATGACCCATGGTGTGGGCTGACCAAAGCGGAGGGCAAGCCAAATGGGGGACGCACTGAAGAGGTGTTTCTAGGGTTAAGTAATTTTCCGAGGCTCATTGTTCGGCGTGGTTCTCAACAAGTTTTGCCACACCCACGTAATCAGTCTTCCCCGTGCCGAGCAGGGGAACTTCCTTCACGGCCATGACGGTTTTGGGCACGGATAATTCGCCGATTCCCTGCTCCCTGGCGAAGGCGCCGATTACCTCCCTGGTGGCTTCGGGTTTGTCGGTAACAAGCAAGAGAGCTTCTCCCTTCTTGGGGTCCGGAACGCTTACCACGGCATGGTGATGCTCGGGCCAAAGATCCGAGAGGTAGGTCTCGACAGCGGTCAAGGATACCATTTCCCCGGCGATCTTGGCAAAGCGCTTGGCCCGCCCTTTGATCACGACGTAGCCTTCCTCATCGATGGACACGATGTCCCCGGTGTCGTAGGTTTGGTTTTCCGGGCATGCCAACTCACCTGGTTCGTCGGAGAACAGGTAGGCTTTCATTACGTTGGGACCCCTGACGATCAGTTTGCCGCCATGGTCGATTCCCGGAACTTCCTCAATGGAATACTCGATCCCCGGCAACAGTCGGCCGACGGTGCCCGGTTTGTTGTGCATGGGCGTGTTGGTGGACAGGGCGGGGGAGGTTTCGGTGGCGCCGTAACCCTCGAAGATGCGAACCCCGTATTTCTCGGACCAGAGTTTTCTCGTTTCCTCCTTCAGCTTTTCGGCTCCGGCAAAGACGTAGCGGATGGAATAAAAGTCGTAGGGGTTGGCAAAGCGGGCATATCCGGAGAGAAAGGTATCCGTGCCGAACATGATGGTCGCATTGGTATCGTAGATAAGCTCCGGAACGATTCGGTAGTGGAGCGGGGAAGGGTAGAAAAAAGTCCGGATCCCCGAGAGGAGAGGCAGCAAGGTTCCCCCCGTCAGCCCGAATGAATGGAAGATGGGCAGAGCGTTGAAGACGATGTCGGTTGGGCCGAAGTCGACTCGGGAGGCCAACTGATATCGGTTGGCCTGCAGGTTGGCGTGGGAAAGTACTACTCCCTTGGGCGTACCCTCGGAACCGGAAGTGAACAGGACGATTGCGGCGTCATCCGGTTTGCAACTAGGGGCAAGCCGTTGGAAGAAGGATGGAAAAAAGCCCGACAGCAAACCGATTGCCTTGTCGATGAGGTTGACGCTTGCCGCGACGTCCTCCAACCAAGCCACTCTAACCCCTGCTTCTTCCATGGCTTCGGTCAAGGGGGCGAGATCCCCCGCATCGACGAATTTCCTGGAGGTATAGACGGTCTTGATTTTTGCGGTTCGGCAAGCCGAAACGAGGTTTTTGCTTCCGGTCGAGAAATTGAGCATTGCAGGTACCCTCGACTTGGCCAGCAAGGCGAACAGGGTCACGATTGAACTTACCATGTTGGGCAACATGACGCCGACGAATTCACCGTGAGCCGTGTCTTTCGAGATCTTGTTCCCGAGGACGAAGCATCTAGTGATTAGCCGTCCGTAGTTGAGCGGCTTGCGGTTGGCGTCCTCGGCGATCAAGTGTCCGCGGCCGTGGATCGAGGACTGGTCCAGAAGGGACTGGAAAATCGTCTGCCTGTGGTCCGAGCTGTCGAACAACATTTCACTCATGAGGTCGTAGAGCTTGAGTCCTGACATTTGGCGGCGCTGCCTGCCCCTCAATTCCTCGCCGACTTCGAAGGTGCGCGGTTCCAGTATGGTCAGAATGATTTTAGGGAACCAGCGAATCCTCACCTTACCCTTTAGTCTGGAGAAGACCGTATATTGAGCCCCGTCTATACGGATGGGCAGGATCTGGGCCCCGGCCTTGTCGGCTATCATACCCGGTCCCTCGTAGACCTTCATGAGGGAACCGGTGACGGTGATGCGGCCCTCGGGGAATATTACGCACTTTCGGTCGTCCCTGATTTCGTTGATGATGGACTTGGTCGACATCGGGTTGGTCGGGTCGAGTGGAAACGCCTTTACCAAGGCAAGAAAAGGCTTGAAGTACCACCGCTTCGCAATGTGACTGTTGACCGCAAACATCAGTTTCTCGGGCAGGAATACGGCGATCAGGACGGCGTCGAGGAAGGAGAGGTGGTTGGCCACGATGAGAACCCTTGCTCCGGCCTTGTGGAAATTGCCCAATCCTCTCACTTCGGTCCTGTAAACAACCTTCAGGATACACTTAAACAAAACCCGTAACATACCAGGATCAACCTAAGGCTTATGGCGGCGAGGTGTAAAGAACAAGCTAGGAGGACAAGGCCGCCTCCGTTGCCTTGGAGGATATTAGTCCTGCAAGAGGGCCTCGTCCTCTTCCCTGGCGGGAGGATAGGAGAGGGCATCCCAACGGTCCGCCCAGCGGTTGAATCTTTCGAAGTCGAGGATGGAGAGCCTGCCGCTTAGTTCTCCTAATAGCTGACGGGACTTGCCCACGAGGCTTTGGTATGCCGCATTCCTTCTTTGGTTTTCGGCGTTTGCCTCTGAGATCTGCTGCTCACGTTCCGCTTTTTTGCGCGCATGCTCCTTGGCGGGGCTTGGTTTTTTCACCTTGGGTGGTCCGGGGAAAGGATTTTCTTCCTCGGCCGGCTCGGGAACGGGTGCTCCTTCCGCTGGGGAATCCGAATCCATGAAGGGGTCTGGGGGAGCCTGATCAATCGGTTGCTCGGAAACAGTTTGCTCTGCGGGTGAAGCCTCGACGGCTTGTTCCTCCTCGGGGAATTCCATATCCTCGATTTCCTCGGGAACGGGAATCATTTCGGGGCTGGGAGGGAAGGGGTCGTGGGGGTTGGCGAAGGCATTGGTGAAGGACTCAACCTGGGCCTCGCTCATCACTTCCGTGGTCAAGGGCTTGACCAGCGAATGGGCCAAGGCCTTGAGGGCTCCATGCGGGTCCGTCGCCATGAAAAATTTTTCAACGGGCAGATTACCGTCTAATTCATAGTGAATCCTGAATTCGACCTGTTCGGGTTCGCGTTCGCGTGACTTCTTCAAAAGGCGGGCAAGTTGGGCAAGAGAATAACAGCAAGGGCAAACCAAGGAATGGCCTTGCCTTTCCGCGACTCTATTTAGGCCTTCCTAAAAAAGTCAAACCAGTTTGGGATTTCCAACTGTTTCATCAAGGGCTTGCCTGGCAAAATCGGAACCCCTTTCCCATTCCGAAAGGCGGGGGCCGGCAACATTAAGGGAGGAAGGGCGCGCCCGGGACAAGAACAGGCTGAATTCCTCGAAATGCAGAGCCATGGATTCGGGCGACAAGGTAAAGAGGGGTTTGCCTGTCTCGATGGCATACTTTTGGGTAAGGGCAGTACCGCCGCTGGTTGGTTGGGGGGAAAGAACCAGGGTTGCCTCGCAATGCATTACGTTGAGCCTTGTGCGTACGGAGTAACTGGTTGAAGACGACTCGGTCAAGAAGTACCTCTCGGGGATGGGGCCGTCTTCCGCGATCCGTCCCAGTGGGCAAAAACCGGCGTGGGGCCATCCCTTCTCTATGGCCCAGTAGAGCGCGGCGCGGTCCACCCCAGTTTGTCCCCCGGAAAAAATGGTCGTCCAAGGCTTGTTCACAACCAGCCCAACCTGTTGGCCAGGAAACCGAAGACAAGGGCGAGCACCCCGATCGTACCTAGGGTATACAAAATAAGCAGAGGAGCCAGCATGGGCCATTTCTCACGCCTGTCCAGGTCCTCGCTCGCACCCTCCAGTTCAGAGGTTCTGCGGTGCAAGTAGTACGAGCGGGCCAGGTTTTCGTTACCCTGCGCATGTCGCAGGCAACTTTCGAAGAGATCTTCGTCGAAGGTCTTGGTCTCGAGTTCTCTTTGTGCTTGTTCGTGAGGCCCGTTCATGGCGGAAATTACGTTTTCTATTGCGTACTTATCCGCAATGGGTCGTAATTGCACGGCTCAAATGAATCGCGCCGTCGAAATCCTTGGCATTCTAAGAAAAGGCATGGAGTCCATGCTGGGCGATCGCGATTCCATTCGGGTAAATTACCTGAGAATCTTCAATTTCGACCAGAAGCGCGTTTCGCTCCGCATGGAGGTTTCCGAGAACGGGTGCCAACCCCTTCCAATGGGTCGGATAGACGTCTTTGAGATACCTACCAACAATGGGAGAATGACTTGCCGTTGCATCCTCACCGAGCTTGCCACCGGGCAAAGCGAGAAAGTCATCCTTCGCTTGAAGGATCCCGACCAACGGGAACAGGAGTGTGAGAAGGTCTTTTTCTTTTTCCGGAAAATCCTCTCCATTCCGGAGGTCAAGCCCTTGGACGGCGGGTTCGCGGATTCATCCCGCGGAGCCCACCGGCAGGACCCCGCAGTCAGCGATTGAAGAGATCCTCCGCTGTGACCTTTTGAACGGGTCCGAATTCGGAAAGTTTGTCGAGATCGATGCGGGCCGAATCGCCCACGATGGAAAGCAATTTTGCCTTGGGCTTGATTTCCTTTTCGTAGAATTCCTTCAGTAGATTCAGGTCGGCGTCACGAAGGGCTTCGAAGCGGGCTTTGCGAGGATCACCTTCCAGCCCCAGGGCACCGAAGTCATAGACGAAACCGGGGGTGGAGCGGTAGCCGATGGGGTTGGTCCGGTAGGTGCTCAGGAGGGATGAGTGGGCGGATTCCCAACGGGTTTGGTTGATCGGCATATCCTCGAGCAGGCCAAGGAACGCTTCCACGGCCTCGAGAGTCTTGTCGGCTTGGCAACCGATTGCCCCAATGAGAATGTTTTCGTCGTTGGGACGCGAAGGGCTGAAGAAATGGGCCCAGGCCGAATACGCCAAGGCCCTTGCCTCGCGGAGTTCCTGGAAGACCAGTCCGGCCATCCCTCCACCGAAATACTCATTGAAGAGCTGCCCGGCGGGGGTCTTTTTTTCGTCATAGGTGCCGACGGCGAACTCAAGCCTTACCTGGGCTTGGGCCATCTCTTTCTGGAGGAAGAAAACCTGGGACTTCTCGGGAGCCAGCGAGCGGGGAGGTTCGACCTTCGATACCTCGATGCCGGGTTCCTTGCCCAAGAAACCGTCCTTGATCGACGCCAGGACCTCCTCAGGCGACCTCGGCCCGTAGTAGAGGATGGTTCTCTCGACATGCAGGACGTCCTTGAGTAGCTTGCTCAAGCCATCCACCGAGGTGGCATTGAGCTCGGCGTCGGAGGGGCGGTCGAGAAAGCGGGACTTCTCTCCATACCTATGAAAGTGGGCCAAGGCATTGCTCAGGGAACGGGGATCCTTTTGTTCATCGTCCCTCTCAGCGAGAATTATCTTCTTGGATTCCTCCCACTTTTCCGGGCTGATGTTCGGGGCGCTCATCAGTTGGTAGGCGAGATCAAGGGAGGATTCCAGGTTCTCGTCCAATCCGCTTAGGGAAAAGGAGGAAAGTCGGTCCCTGACGCCAAAGGCAAAATCCGTCCCCAGTTTATACCATTCAATCTTGAGGTTTTCGGCCGAGACTTCCCCTGCGCCTGAGCGGTCCAGCATCCTCTTGGCATAGGGAAGCAGCGATTGGTGACGGTAGCCCTGTTCCATTCGGACCTGCAGGGAAAAGAGGTCGTTGAGGGGGTTGCCGGCGTGAATGAGCCTGACACCCGGCCCGACTTCAGTGACCGTAAAGTCCTTGCCGGACTCTACGAACTTGGGCTCGAAGGGCTCGAAGGGGAGGGCGTTGACTTCTTTCATGAAGCCGGATGACTTGTCGGGGTCGATTTCCAGGGGATCGATGGATGGTTTCTCGATGCTGGGAAGCTCGTGTTGAGCGTCAACGCGGTACCCCGCGACGTAGTTTTGGCCAAGATACTTGTTGGCGACCCGGATGATATCCTCCTTGGTTTGCCTTTGAAGGTCCTCGATGGTCCGCTCGGTTACCTCCCACTCCACGAAGGAGAGGAAAGTGTCCCGCATCATTTCCACGCGCTTGGCATTATTCTCACGGTCTTCCTTTTGGCGCTTTTTGAAATCGTTGATCACGGCGGGAAGAATCCAGTCCTCGAATTCGCCATTCTTGATTTTTTCGATCTCGGCAAGAATGAGCTTCTCGGTCTCCTCCAAGGTTTGTCCGTCCTTCGGGACGCCGTAGAAGAATTGAACCCCATGATCATTATGGTTCTGCGGAAAACAGCCGGCCGCCCGGACCTTTTGCTTTTCCACGAGATTCAGGTTGATGAGCCCGGCTACCGAGTTGTCCAAGACCATGTCCATCAAGCGGAGGGCAGGGTGGTCCTCGTGGTGTCGCGGAGCCGTGCGGAAGGCAAGCAGGAGCTGCTCTTCGCCAAGGTACTGGACCTGAACGAATTCACGCCCCGAGAGTCCTTCCTCAGGCCAAGCGGGTTCGGGGCGGAGAGGCCCGGGGTTCTGCCAGTCGGAGAAGTGTTCATCGATGATGGCGATGGCCTCTTTGGGGTCGATGTCGCCGGAAATGCAGATGGCCATGTTTTGCGGTACGTAATGCCTGACATAGAACTCTTCGATTGCCTTGA
>DLRY01000072.1:21543-21663 GCA_002500665.1 Opitutia bacterium UBA7876 | reverse complement strand
TATCCGTATCAGAAACCGGAGCAATGAAGCCGATCCCCTGATACTGCGAGCTAACGCCTTGCATCGTTATGGACCCGCGACCCGACTTCATGGTCATCCGGCCCCATTGGTAGATCCCCG
>DLRY01000072.1:0-21167 GCA_002500665.1 Opitutia bacterium UBA7876 | reverse complement strand
AGATGTTTCCGCCTCCCGAGTAAATCTGCGTGTGGTTGGCCGTAGTGGTGCCAAGCTTGATGCCTGGAAGAGAGGCGGAGACGGCGTTCCCACTCGGAACCACTCCGCTGTTGCTCCCCCCGCCAAAAACGATCTGGCCACCACCGGAATCCGTATCGGCGGTGCGCCCATTGGCCGAGTTGAGCACGAGGTCGTCGCCCAGCAGGATCGAGCCTTCGCCGTTAGCATCCCGATCGCCCCAGAATACGATGTCCCCGTTGTTGGTCAGGAAGGAACGGGAGGGAATCGCCTCCACCCTGCCGCTGCCCTTTACCAGGATATCCGCTCCGCTCAAGCGGGAGGTAAGATCCGCCTCGAGGGTTACGTCGCCTCCATGGATGGTAATCGGACCATTGACGTCGACGTAGGTCTCGACGTCCACGGGGGTAACCGAGTTATCCTTGTTGAGGATGAAGCCACCAAGTCGGGTATAGTCCTCGACTATCAATTGCCTGAAGTCGTTCGACGCGTCGCCCGTAAAACGGAACACACCGGAGGTCACCTCCGTGACGGCCCCGTTCCAGTTCAGTTCGCTCCCCACGGCGCCGTCCGACCCACCCAGGAATTCCGGCCGGAAATTGGCGTTGTAGGGCTCGATCTTGAGCATGCCGGTCAGCGAGAGCGTGGTTTGTCCCGACCCGGGACCGGTCTCGGAACCGTCGAAGGCAATCCAGTCGGCCTTCATGGTGATCGAGCCTGAACCGGTTGCAATGGTGACGTTGGTTCCGCTCGATCCGAAAAGCAGGACGTCCGAAGCTTGGAAGACAGCCCCTCCCCCAGTGATGGTGACGTCGGCATCCGTGACGACGTCCGCCCCGTAGATCGAGATGGGGCCGGAAATGGAGATGGGAGACTTGATGCTCACGTTGGAGGCATTGGTCGTTTTTCCAACCCTCAGGCTCGAGACCGTATTGGCAAGGTTCACGTTCTGGTAGTTGAGAACCGAAGAGAAAGAGGTATTCTGCGACTCCATAACCACCCCTCCCGTGGTCGTCACGGCATCCGAGAATCCACCCGACAGGTTCTGGTAGTCGATTAGGTCACCGCGAATCGTCAAGTCAGTACTGCTGCTGGTTACCCCGCTGCCCGAGCGGCTCCCGAAACGGGCGCCCCGGTCCCCCACGACCACGCCACCCGTGGTTCCGATCACAAAAATGTCCCCGGAAGTGGAAAGGAGGTCCTGGTTCTGCAGGGAAACCCCGAAGTTCCCGACTCCGGCACCGGACCCGTTGATCTGAATCTGTCCGCCGCCAAGGGATAGAATCTCCTTGGGGTTAAGGTAGTTAAAGGATACCCCCGGCCCGGAACTGGAAGTTCCTGAGAGTAGGATCGCCGTGCCCGAGGTCTTGGCTGAACTCATGATCAACTGCTTGGTTCCCGTATCGGTATCGGTTGCCGGGGCCGTGAATCCTATGCCCTGGTAGGTGGAGCTAATTCCAACCATGGCAATGGAACCCCGTCCGGACTTCATGGTCATGCGCCCCCACTGGTAGATGCCCGCCTCATCCCGGTCGTCCCCCAAACCGAGCGCGGTGCTGGTCCCCTTTATGGATACGTCCCCGCCACCGGAGTAAACCTGAGTATGGTTGGCCGTTGTCGTCCCCAGCTTGACGCCGGGCAAGGAGGAAGATGAGGCATGTCCCGTCGGAACGGCCCCAGATCCGCTTCCTCCTCCCAAGGTTATCTTTCCTCCAGAGGAATCGGTGTCTCCGGTACGCCCGTTGGCCGAGTTAAGGACGTTGTCGTTGCCCAATACGACGTTGCCCTCTCCATTCCCATCGCCATCCGACCAGAAGGTGAGGTCTCCATTATTGGCCTGGAAGGTACGGGAAGCGATCGTCTCGACCTTCCCCTTGCCCTTGACCAGGACGTCCGCGCCGCTCAATCGGGAGGACAGGTCCTCTTCCAGCGTAACGTCGCCCCCGTAAATCGAGATGGGGCCGTTGACGTCTATCTCGGTCTCAACCTCAACGGGCATGGTCGAGTCGTTCTTGCCGAGGACGAAACCTCCAAGGCGCGTAAAATCATTGATCACCAGATGCCGGAAGTCGTTCGACCCGTCGCCCGTGAAACGAATCACCCCCGAGCTCACCTCGGACAAGGCTCCGTTCCAGTTCAGCTCGCTTCCCGTCGATCCATCGGACCCACCCAGGAAATTCGAATTGAAGTCTGCATTGAAGGGCTCGATCTTGAGAATCCCCGTGCCGGCCAAGGTGGTCTGTCCATTCGCCGCGCTCGAAGCATCGCCGTCAAAGGCGATCCAGTCCGACTTCAGAGTTATGGGGCTGTTTCCGCTTGAAACGTTGATGCTCGCGTCGTTGGCCCCGAGGACAAGCTTGCCCGCCGACTGGAGAGCCACTCCACCGGCGCTTGTGGCGAGGTCCACGTCCACGGTCAGGTCTCCGCCGTTGATGGTTATGGCTCCGGTAGTCGTGACCGCGGTCTCGACTTTCAAGGGGGTGGTCGAGCCCGCCTTGTTCAGGCTGAGCCCTCCGAGACGCGTGTAGTTCTCAATATCGAGGAAACGGAAGGCGGTTGCCGCATCCCCGGTAAACTTAAATACCCCCGAGGGGGCCTCCGTGAGGGCGCCCTTCCACTTGATCTCGGAACCGGTGGTTCCATCCGAGCCACCTAGGAAATCGGCATGAAAATTCGCCCCGAACGGCTCGATCTTCAGCAGACCCGTGGTAGCAAGGGTGGTCCGCCCAGCGGATGCGCTTGCCATGTCGCCGTCGAAGGCGATCTTGTCCGCCCGAAGGGTAATGGGCCCGGAACCTGAAGCTACCCTGACGTTCGCCCCACCGGACCCCATCAGAAGGGTATCGGCTGCCTGGAACAAGACTCCGTTACCCCCAACGCTCGTGACGTCCTGGCCGAGGCTGATGGATCCGCCGGCAATGAAATGAGCTCCTCCGTTAACGGTGACCGAGTTGTTGATCCGTATGTCCCCGGACGCATTGAGGGTGAGCTTCCTGCTTGTGTTGTTGGTGAAGTTTATGGGGTCGGTAATCTCAATGTAATGCCCGCCGGACCCCGTCAGGATGGTCAGGTTGTTGGAATTGAGGGCCGACTCTATGGCGCTGGGAAGGATGGTCGTGTCCACCGAGGGCTCGTAGCTGCCGTATAGGCTGGAAACCGTCCCTGAGGAGATAATGTTTATGTTGCCGGGATCGAGAAGCCAATTTCCCGCCTTCCCCCTGGGTGCTAGGGTCGAAACAATGGCCTCGTTCATCTCCAGCCTGCGCCCGGAAGTCTCAATTTCGCCTCCGTCGCCTCCACCGGGCCCTCCCCGGGCGTTGAGGGCGCCCTCCGCAAGGGTAACCGAGTCCGGGTCTGTCACGTCGCTCCAGAGCACGATGGTGCCGCCATCTCCCACCTCGGTGGCGGAGGCTTCTATGGTTGCCCCCTTCACCATGGAGACCTCACGGGCTTCCGACATGGAGAAGGAAGGTTCGAGAACCCGCTTCTGCTCGATATGCCCACCCTGCCAGTCTCCCCCGGCAAGAACTACCCCGCCCCCTTCCTTTCCGGAAACGTCGACAAGGGATTCCTCTCCAAGCAGAACTCGTTTTCCCTCTAGGGTGGCGACTCCCCCCTTCCCTCCGCTTGAGGATGCGTCCAAAAGACCAAAATTCGCGACTTGGCCGCTCTCGCCGGCCGTCAGCATGATCCTGCCGCCTTCCCGGCGGATGCCCCGGGCCATGATCCTGCCCTTGTTGTTGACCATTCCCCCGCGGAGCGAGCTCTTGGCCTTGGCCGAAAGGACGACCAGGCCTTGATCGGCTTCAATGACGTGATCGTTTTCGACCAGAGCCTCCCAGTCCGACGGCTCGACCCGGATTCCTTCCAAGTTTCTTCCCGGACCGAACCGAAGCTCGATCACTTTGCCCGAAGCCAGGGCAACCGTACCCTTCCTGGCGAGAATGATGCCGGAATTGCGAACCTCGGGGGCGAGCAAGGCCACGATACCCTCGGCCGTCAGCTTGCCATCATTGACGACGTCCCCGTCATTTTCCGAGCCCTTGAAGCTTAGCTTGCCCTTCATGAAGTCTTCCACGGCCAAGTTCATCGTGCTCGCGACGATGCCTCCCACGTCGACCGAAGCCTGGTCCCCGAAAAAGATCCCATTGCCGTTGGTAAGGAAGACGTTTCCGTTGGCCCGGATCCTGCCAAGAATATGGCTTGGATTCCGGCCCGAGACCTGGTTGAGAATGGAGGAACGGGCATTGGGCTGCAAAAACTCGATCGAGGCCGCGGACCCGACGTTGAAGTCGTTCCATCGGATTGCCGCCAGGGGGGAAGTCTGCCGGATGATCATGTGGTTGCCGACGGAGGTAACGTCGGCCTGCCCGCCCAGGATACTCGCCCCCGAAGGCAGGGCTCCCGTCGGGATCGACTGGGCCGTTGCCGCTCCCGTCAAGCCGATCAGCAGGACCGCCAGTGGACCAAGCCGGTGGCTTCGCGGGGATTCGCTCTTGGGGTCAAGCGTCATGAGGCGGGATCTTTGGGGTAAAAATGGTCGAAGGATAAGGGACTAGAAGGCCCGGCTCAAGGCCAGCCAGAGACGGTTTTCCTTGAAGCTTCCGTCTTGGTCGGTGCCCGAGGGCTGGGGGTTGGGGTTGGTTCCGATACGTCGGGAAAGGGTAGCCTGTAGGTTTAGGTCCCATGGGGCGCTCCAGGACAGGCCGAGGCCGGCCCCGGAAATCTCGTACTCGGCAGGGCCGCCGGAAGACGGGTTTCTTTTTTTCACTTTGCCCCAGTCGTAGTGGGGCTTGAGGATGAGGGCCGAGCTGAGCAGGTAGCGCAATTCCATGGAAATGAGCTGCCCTTGGGCCCCAGTGGCTTCGCCCGAGGGGTAGGCCCGCACGCCGTAAAGCCCTCCCAGGCTGAAATTCTCCGCGCTGTCCAGGTAGTCCTCCTGCCCGGCTCCTGAAGAAAGGCCCTCTGCGAACTGTCCGCGTAAGGAAACGAAAAGGCTCAATTTGTCCGAGAGAGCCTGCTGCCTGGTCAGGCTGTAGTTGTAGATCGAGTAGTCGCCCAGCATGGAGGGCAAAACACCGAATCCGCCCAAGTCTCCCCGGGAAAAGGAAAGGCTGGCCGAGTTGGCCCCGCCTCCCCCCCATTCATCGAATAAGTTCCCGGTCAACTCGGTCTTGAAGCCCTTGATCCGGGAATCCTTTACCACCGAGCCCACTACTTTCGTTTCGTAGGAGCGGTTGTCCCTCTGAACGGACCAGTAGAGGTTGGCCTTGCTGCTGCGGTAGACTGGATAGCTCAACTCGATTCCCTCTTCCTCTACTCCTCCGGATATGTCGAGAGCCCTGAATTCATCGGAGATTACGTCGTAGGACAACTTGCTCAGGTATACCCTTAGCTTGAATCCCTCCGAGCCTATGGGCACGGAAGCCGAAAAACTCCGGTAGAAGCTTCCTTCGCTAAGGAGGGACTTGATGGAAAAAACCTCCGCCATGCTCAGAGGACTGACGAGGGTTCCCGAGAACACCACCCGCTCGCTCCCAAGGGCGCGGGCATTGGCATTGTCCACCGCAAGCTCGGCCGTTGCCCTCGCCTCCTTGAGGGTCTTGAGATTCAGATCCACGAGGCCGGGCTCGCTTCCCTCCTGCAGAAAACCCGTTAGGCTTACTCCCGACATGTCATCGGCCAAAAGAAGCCCCCGGTTGAGGGAATCTGCGTCGTAAAGCTCCCCTTTTCTCAAGCCTCCTCCCACCATCGAAAGAATGCGATCTTCGCTCACCAGGGAGGAACCACCCTCTTCGATTCGGATTTCCCCGAGACGAGCCTCCAGCACCTCGACCATCACGAGGCCCGACGAGACGTCCTGGGGAGGAACGACGGCCCGGGCCAAGAATCCGTTCTCTTCGTAGTGTCGCTCGATAACGGAGACCGCCTCCTCCACTTGGGCAAACGATATCTCCTTGCCGGAAAGGCCATTCAGCAAGCCCCGGACTTCATCTTCTTCGAAAAGGGTCACGCCCTCGATCTCCCACGCGCGCACGAAAAAAGCCTCGTCCCTCGGGATCGAGGACGACACCGTGGCGTTCTGCTCGCCACCGCCCAACGGGGGAACCACCTGCTCCCCCGGCACCGGATCCCCGCCCAGAAAAAAAGCAAGGAGCGCCAGGTACAAGACTATGAAATCAGAAACCATCCGAATGTTTTTTAACTAAGGAACCCGCAATTGCTTGTGAAAATACATGATAAATGAAGAAAATTAAACACAATTCTTCCGTTGTCAAAACGGTGCCCATAGACCCCTTTCATATCACTAAGGAGACCGAGCTTCGGTCGCTTGAACCTCGGACCAGGGTTTACCCCGATCTACACCGTACTGCCCGAAATCTTCTTGCGGGAGGCGATTTTCGCGGAGGATGGAGGGGTTGTCGCCAGAAGAGCGACAAAGGCAAGGATCGCCTTGGTTTCTACGCGAGGATTTCCTTAAATGTGCCCGTGCTGTCGGAAAAGCTTTGGGCGGGGACGCCAAGCGACTGCAGAAAGGTCAGGTAAAGGTTACAGAGCGGTTGCTTGCCCGTCTCGAGAAAATTATGGTAGCCGCAGTGTTTGATCCCCAGGTTGCTTCCACCTGCAACTAAAAGCGGGTAGTTCCTGTTTACGTGCGTCTTGCTGTTGCTTGTGCCGTAATAGACGATGGTGTTGTCCAGCATGGAGCCATCGCCTTCGGGAGAATCCGCCATTTTGCCAAGGAACCGCCCCAGCCGGTCGCCTTGAAACTTGTCGTACGCCCCGAGGTTCTCCATGGCTTTTCGGCCCGAACCAGCCGCCCCGTGAGCCAGACGGTGATGACCGGCGGGCAAGCCAAGGGCATTCTTGGGCATTTCATTCCACGGACCGTCGATCATGCTCTGCAGCATATAGGTGGCGTAGCGTGTCGAATCAGTCTTGAAGGCCAGGTAGATGAGGTCATACATGGTATCGATGAACAGTTCGGGTTCGTTCACCGTCGCCTTGAGGGACAACGTGCTTGCATCCACCTCGGGCTTGGGGGTATCCGACCAGGCTTCCATGCGCTCGATGTTTTTCTCCACGGCTCGAATGCTTTCCAGGTAGGAACCGATCTTCCGGTTATCGTCGGCGCTGACCCGTCTCTGCATGCTCTTGGCCGACTCGAGCACCCGGTCGACCAGGGCGCCGTTTCGGGCATAGAGAGCCTTCTCTTTTTGAATAATGCCGGGGTCGGAATTGAAGAGCCGGTTGTAAAGAGCGTGTAAATCGTTGTTTGAAGGGATGGCTCGGCCGGATCGGTTGTAGGACAAAGTCAGCGAACTGCCCGAGGCTCCAAGCCCCCCTTCGTTGCCGAGGACGAGGCTGGGGAAGCGCGTTGCCTTGCCATGCGCCATGGCTGCCACCTGGTCGATGGACGGGTGCCCGGAAGTCCCTTCCGGGTTACTCCCGGTAAGGAAAGAGTCAGCCGAGGAATGACCGTTGATACTCGCGACCTGCGGGTGTTCCAAGCCTCGAAAAACCGACAATTTCCCCTTGTCCGCCAAAGGTTGCATGGCGGACATGGACGGACCGAACTTCAGTTCGTCGTTAAGGGTGCGGGGGTACCAGCTCAAGTCGCTGTTTGAATGTTCGTCGTTGGGCGTAACTGCGAAGCCGTGTCCGACGTAAAGGGCAAGGAAGCGCTTCGGGGCTGAGACCACCTTCGCAATCGCCGGAGCGGCAAAGGATTCGAGCCGAGGCAAGAGCATGGATACACCGGCTCCGTATAGAAACTGTCTTCGGTTGATTTCGTTCATTGGATCTTATTGTTCGGGTTTCTAAATTCGGGAAGGCGGACGATTTCGTCGATCAGGCTCGCCATCCGGTAATCGGACTCGGCAAATTGCCCGGCAAGGCGAGCCAGCGTCTCGTCCTCCTTGTAGGAGAGTGGCCGCCCCAAGGCAAAGGACAGCATCGACGCGCTGAATCCACTGGCAAAATCCTTGGTATGCTTTTCACGGAGAAGCTTTTGCAATTCGCTCATTCCTTTGATCGGCGAGCCACGGGCTTCAGTCTCTTGATCGACCTTGAGGATTCGCCTCTTGACCTTCTGGTCGGGGGTCAATCGTAAGATTTTGTCCCTAAATTTACCCGCTGCGTCCAGAGATTCCATAGCAATTCCCCAAGGATCGATGTCGGCGTGGCAATCCAGGCATATGCCTTTTCGATGAATCGAAAGTCTTTCCTTGGTAGACAGTCCGGCAAAATTGGGATCAGTTTCGTCCAAGTCGCTCAAGGCAGGCACTTCGGGGGGCGGGTCCCGCGGAGGGTCCCCGAGGAGACGACCCCGCAGCCAGACCCCCCGGTTGACGGCATGGGCATCTTCACCGTCACTGTGACCAAGCAGGAAGGCCGCCTGGGCCAGGATTCCACCGCGACCTTCGGAAGCAGGCACGCGAGAAAAACGATGCCCGCTTTCAGGCAAAGCAACCCCATAGTACTTGGCCATGACGTCGTTGACCACCATGAATTCGGATGAGAGTAAATTGAGGCAACTCAGATCCTCACGAAGAAGGGTTTTCATAAAGGCAACCGGTTCCTGTCTCATATAATCCTTGTACTTGGGGTTCCACCAGCGGTAGTAGTTTGGGTTGATGGCAATCTGATCAAGCTTCGACAGATCGGTCCAGGAATAGGCAAAGTCAGCGATAAAGCGTTCGGCCCGCGAATCCGCCAGCATGCGCTTCACCTCGGCGCTCAACTCCGTATCCGTGATTGCGTTTTCGCGGTCAGCGAGGTCATAAAGTCTTTTGTCGGGGACGCTCCGCCAAAGGAATGCGGCCAAGCGACCGACGAGTTCGTGGTTCCGCATGCTCTGCGTCCGTTCAACGTCCGAGTAAAAAAGGAAACGCGTATCGGCAAAGACCGCCATAAGCAGATCCCTAAGAACGTAGATCTTCGATTGAGAGCCTTTTAACTTTTCTTTGATCAGGGCGTCCAATTCCTTGTCCTCGCGTTCAGTCAAAGGGCGCCGCCAAGCCCGCTTGGCAAGGGACTTAACTCCTATAGCAATGGCGTCGTCCTCCAGTTTTCCGTCTTTCATGAACGGCTGGACGCCGGCCGGTGGCCATTGCCATGGCAGATCGAACTCGATTCGTTCGATAACTGCATAACTCGTGTCCTCCATGACTTCCTTGTAAACGGCCGGCTTGCCCCGGGTGGGATGGTCGCTCCCGGCATGCGATGGCTTCAGCCAGTTCTTCACGGCAAATTCCTGTCCCCAGGCGTCGGTCCATCTATCGTCGGCCCGAATGAAGTGGGCGTCACCAAAGATCACCCAGTTCTTGTTGGTCACCGGCTTGTCGGAGGGCGAGCTTAGGGGTGATGAATTCTGGATGGTGAGGAAGCGGTAGTGAAAATGCGCCGTAATGCCGTAGGGGTCTTCCTTCGAGACCGGAGCGGGGTCCACTCCCGGGAAATCGAAGACGTTACCGAACACCTCGAACTCCTGAGAACCGGATTTTGCCTCCACCGTAAAATTGTCGATCGTGTGTTGCGGGGACTTGAACCCTCTGTCGAAGAATACGGAAAATTCATGCTTGGCCAGGTCGCCTCCCTTTTGCGGAGGTTCATTCCGTACGCGGACACGCACGCGGAACTGTCCTTCAGGCCGGTTGTCGTCTACGTATATGCGGAAGAAATGATTAGGCGGAACGGGCACCTCAAAGTCGTCGCCCAGCCATTTCGGACCGCGGTAACGGCGATGTTTGCGTCGATTGCCATGAGCCAAGTCGTTCCGGTTGAGATAATGTTGCCTTTCCCAGTCGTTTCCTTTCAGGACGTATGGTTTCGGCGGGTCGTCCAAGTCGGGCACGGCCAATTCGACGGCAGACTGCAAGACGCTCAGGTACACCTCCATGTGACCGGCCGTCAGTTCCAGTTCCGACTGCCGGGACTCGCCGTGTTTGCCAACGGGATCCTCGATCAGATCGCCACTGAAGTCACGGTCGATTTGGAGCAAATCCCGTAAACTCCATGCGATCTGGCTATTGGTCAGGCGAGTGAAGCGGAAATCCCGTTCGACGGAATCGGCCAAGACTTCGTCAAGCCCATCTTGGACCCATGAAAGGAAAAGCCGGGCCTCTGAGAGCCTCGGCTGAGGCGAATCCTCCGGGGGCATGTCCCCGCGTCGGATATTATCAAGCACCTCCTGCCAATGCTTGACGTTCTCGATGCGAAAATCGGAAAAACCCAATAGGTTGATCCCCCCCTTCTTTTTTTCCTCATTGTGGCATTTCGAGCAGTGCTCCTTGAAAAAGCCCGCGATTTGGGCGGAGACCGGCAGCGGAGCGTCAAGCCGAGTCCCGTGACCCGAGCCTTCATCCCTGGAATACGCGAGCAATGCGCTTTGCGGAAGGGACAAACCTGCGATCGCAAGAAGAAGCACAAAGGCTTTTTTACCAAGGATCACCATATTCCCAGTGAAAGCCAGGACTTGGGCTTGAGCAAGGGAAACTTCGTTCTACGCCAACGACTTGGCGGCAGAGAACCGAAGGACGATGTCTTCCATTTCCTCCAGGCGCTCCTCCATGGAGACAAGTAGTTTGAACTGGGCCCGCACCCTATCCAGGTTATGCCCGGGGCGCTTGACCTTGAAGTAGACGTCTCCTTCCAGGTAATCGGTCAGGAACCGAAGCCCCAGTTCATAGGTGATGACCAGGGGAGCCAAGGCCAGATGGCCGACCTCCCTGGAATCAAGCATGTCTCCTGCAGACTCCATGTAACCTTCCACAATCGATCCGTAGGTTTCGGGTAGAAAGCGCACCTTGTCCAAGTCGACCTCATCCTCGACCGAGGCACAGGCGGCCGTCCGAACCAAGTCCCCAAAATCATGCAGGGCGCAGCCCGGCATAACGGTATCCAGATCCACGACGCACATCCCCTCACCCGTGCTCTTGTGCAAAAGAACGTTGTTCAGCTTAGTGTCGTTGTGAACCACCCGAACCGGAAAATCCTCAACCTTGATCTTGTCGGCAAGAAATTCCCGCTCCAGGGCAAATTCAACGAGGTCGCCTACTTCGGAAGACCGGCCGACCTCATCCCTTTCTAATGCCGTACGGAAGTTCTCGAACCGCATACGGGTGTTGTGAAAATCGGGGATGGTATCAAGCAACGGCTCGCCCGGCATATCGGACAGCTTCGCCTGGAACTCCCCATAGGCCTTGGCCGCCTCGTAGGCTTGACGGTCATTCTCCGGTACGTCGTAGGACCTGCCACCGTCCACGAACCTCGTAACCCTCCAGAAATTTCCGGCCGGGTCCCGATAAAAGGCACGGCCATCCCGGGCGGAAACGACGCGGAGGCACTCCTTGGACGAGCGCTCCTCCTCAATCTTAGCCTGCAGGTGACGGGTAACGCGCGAAAAGTTGTTCATCAAGCCCTCGGGATCCTTGAAAACCTCGTGGTTGATTCGCTGCAGGGTATATCGGTTCAAGGAATCTTCATCCTCGCAGAACAACAAAAAGGTATCGTTCACGTTACCGTTTCCGTGAACCTCGGTGGAGATAATGCGACCTTCCAATTGAAACTGCGCCCCAATCTCGTAAATTAAACTTTCCGTTTGCTGAGCCAAAGCTTGGAAAATCAAAGGATAAAATACCCCTAGGGTCAATCCAAGAAAGAGTTGGCCCCCTCCTTGAAAAGGCCTTGCAAGCAGAACCTTTAGCAATCAAACCGGAAAGGAGGAGCTTAGTCGGCAACCCAGCGGAGGTTTCGAAATTCGGGCGCCTTTCCCTTCCATTGGGAGCCTAAGCGTCTTGTCTTCGCCCCGGAACCACGGGGTGGACGAAGGTTTTCCGACTCGTCTAGCCTTAGTTCCATGATCCCGTTCCAATTGGCCAACGGCTTAAGCTCGGCATCCTGAAAGTCATTTGCCGAAAGCGTTACCGTCTTCCATTCGCTTTTTCCGGGCAACGCAACCACGGTCGCGTATCCGTCTATTCCAACAATCAATTCATTCGCCTTTTCCGAACGAGCATCAAGGACCATCCTCGCTCCCTTTGGAGCTGCCCAGATCGAATCATAAAGCTTGTTCGTCCTGATTCCCCACCTGTCGATCTTGTAGGAGAACCACTCCTTTCTCCATTCTCCCTTGAAGTCCTCGATCTGCATGCTTGGCTTGAGGACGGGAACCGTTCCTGCCTTTTTCAAGTCGGCTTCCGTTACGGTTTCCATCAAAGAGGACAAATTGAAGGAGCGCGCCGTATACGCACCATAGTAATAGCCCGCTCCCGAAACCGGTTTATCCAGCCTGTACCTGACGTTTGCATAGGCCCAAAGGGGGTTGTCCGCAGAAGATAGACGGAGGCGGGCAACCGGTTTGCCCTTATGCATCGAAACCGGAGCATGACGCCAGAAACGGTGTTTGACGTTCTCCAAATCGGGCTTGCGGCCGTCCATCCGCCCATGCTGCGTGTAGAAAACGTCCATCGCCTCGATCTCCATGGAATCATCCACCAAAATCGTTGCCACGGGTGACTTCTCCGCGGGAAGGGCAAGCTTCAGCTCCGGGGTTTTTGGCATGACGAAGCCTCCCTTGAGGTGTTGATCAAACCACAATTGGGTGGCGACCTCGTAAGGCGGAGTATCCTGATGGTTTCCGTGCGGTGAACATGTAACCCGCCAAGCCTTGGCCTTGGTTTCCCCGACCGAGGTTTCCAAGTCGTTGATCCGCCCGTGAAAATCATTCGACGGGCTCAGGAAAATAATGGGGCAAGTGATCTTTCTCAGGCTCGGCGGGTCGCTTACCGTCGCCAAGTGGAGAGGATTCTTGGAGTAGCGGTCGCTGATCCCACCGCAGGACGGAGCCGCCGCCTTCACCCGTTCATCCGAACCTGAAGTAAGAACGGTCAGTTTCCCCCCCATCGAATGGCCGTATACCCCGAGCTTTGAGCCATCAACCTCAGGTTGACGCTCCAGAAAAGTCAAACCCCTGCGGGCTCCCAAGGCGGCGAGGAACCAAGAATTATTGCGGGGAGACTCAACCGGGTCGAGCGTCCAGTCGGCAACCGGAATCGAAGGGAAGGCATCTTTGCCGTTCCGACTCGGTGCGTGATATGCGTCCAGGGCGCCCCAATCCGTGGTCAGCTTGTACCTCGGATCATCCGTCTTGCCATCCCAGAAGAGCTTCACCTCGTGTGGAGATACCCGGTAGTCCGGTGCCGAGATGCGTCCCGCCCATGAGATTGAAATCGAGGCATAACCCCTGTGGGCATTGGTAAGGGGCGCCCGATAGTCGGCGTACTGCCCGCCCCCGTGAATCTGTAGCAGACCGGGCAAATCCTTCGCTCCCTTGGGGTACCCGTATACTGCCGCCATCATTGCCTTTTTGCCCTTGAAGACCCCGATCCGGTAACGCAGAATCTTTAAAACCGCTCCATCTTCCTCCCATTCCTTTAGGACTTCCACCTCCAAAGGCTCCGAACGGGGATCAAAACCCCTCCACGCCTCCTCAAGGGTACGGGGAGCTCGGTCATCGCCAAGAACCGGAAGGGTCTCCTCCGATGACCGCCCTCCGAGCGAGACGCAAAAAGCAGCGAAAAGAAGGAATGCGGGAGAAAATTTGCGGAAAGGCATCGAGCCTTTAAACGAACGAGGGAAAGGAGTGTCAACGCATGACCACTTTAATCCGCTCCGGAAAGGGGTTCCCGAAATAACTGATGACGTAGTTTTCGACGACCTTGATGAACTGCTGGTCCACCTTGGATCCCTTTGGCGCAACCAGCTGGCCGTTGGGCAAGCGGAGGTCCTCGAGGATCCTCATCCCCGATTTGAGGTGATCGACGGAAACTTCCTCCACCTCCGCTTCTCCCTTGGAATAGTCTTTGATAGTCCTTAAGGCATCGAGGGCACCGGGCATATAGACCCGCGGGCTCTTGTCGAGCTTGCCGAAAATATCCGACCGCGAGAAGCCATCGCTGGCATAGCGCTCGTATTCCTTGGCCAGGCTTATGATGGAAGCCAATTCGGCCGAGTCATCCTCTTGCGGGGAAGACGCCTCGTAATCCTCGTCGATCCGGTCAATGATGCCGGTGATTTGCTCAAGCCTGGGAATTCCCTTCAGGATGCCGTTGGCGAAGTTTGGGAACACCTTGACCACATCCATGATTTCTTCGGGTAGTCCTTCGTTGTTGTAGAGCTTCTCCTGGACTTCATCGGGCAGGGTCAGGTATCCTAAGTAAGAGAAAGTGGAAGCCAGCTCGAGCCTCCAGTCGATTGCGAGCCCCAAGGACTTGCCCAAGTCGAAAGCCAATTCCCTGACCCGCTCCGAGCGACCGAAGAACAAGGGCTTGGCGGCGGCCAGAATCGTAGTAATGGCCCGGACCGCGCCGTTGGTGGTTTGCTCGAGCATATCCTTTTCCGCCCGTACGGTCCGATACTGCCGGATAGCCTGCTGAAGATTTTCCTCCAGGCTCTCGGTCGGGCAAGGTTTCCCAATGAGGCGGAAAATTCCTCCCCTCCGGACCGCATCCGAGACTTCGCTGAAATTGGCTCCCCCGGAAAGGATCATGGTTACCACCTCCTTGTCCAGTTTCCTGACTTCCCTGAGAAACTCGGATCCATCCATCTGGGGCATATTGAAATCGGACACCACGACCGCGAAGGGGCCATCTTTCCTGAAAACCTCAAGCCCCTCCATGCCGGAGGAAGCGGTGTACACGCTGTAGTTTCGACCGAGGGTCAGGTTTATGCCGCTGAGCACAAGCTCATCATCATCCACGAAGAGGATTTTTGCAGGATTTGCTGGGGTGGACATGTAAGCTTTGGGCCGGGAGCGGGGCAAAAGAAAACAAGGTAGCCCTAGAGAAACCCGGTCTCCATGGCAACACAAAGGCAATATCCTTCCATTTTTTCGCAAAAGACTTGTCACACCCCTAGCACCTGGAAAAGAACTCCTCCTCACTTTTATCCCCAATCCGGAATCCTCCAAGTAATGAAAAGCACCCTAATCCCAACCTTTCTTTTCCTGCTCTGTCTTTTGGGCTGTGAAAAAATGGCCGACATCGGCTCCCCTCAGGAATATGACACGGATGGCGTCTCCTTCAGCTATCCTGGAAACTGGAGCATAGGTGTGGAAAAGCTTGGGCAGGGAGAAGACAAAACTAAGGTCATTAATTTGGAAAGCCCCGGGGATGCAATCGTCATTATGTGTCTTTATGATTTCGAGGAGGACGGCACGCTTTGGGAATTCGCCGAGGATTTCATCTCTGACATGGATGTGGAAGAAATCCCTCTCGTAAAGCAAGGCAAGTCCGATTTCTCACCAATAACCAGACAAGGCAAGTCGCAACCCATCAAGGGATTGAAGAATCGACTAAAGTTTAGTTTCCTGGGCGAGAGCATTCCCCACGTTCAGGAATACTTCGTACTCAAAAAGGGAGGCAGGAGTCTTTACGTCGTCTGTCAAAGCGCCGAGGAAGACTTGGAGAAGACTGGTCCCGCATTCAGGCAAATCGTCGGCACAATCGAATTGAAATAAAGCCCGTGACTTCGATTGCAAAGCCTCGCTTGGTACCGGCGGAGGGATTCGAACCCACGACCAAAAGATTAAGAGTCTCCTGCTCTACCAACTGAGCTACGCCGGCTCCCAAGCAAAGAGGTTGAATTTAAGCGTTTTCGCCTTAGGGTCAAGGCGAATGGTCACCAGGCTCCTCATCCTCATGCCCCTTGCCGCGCTGCTCCCCCTTTCCGGAGCTAGCCGCGAGGATCCCGACGTTTCGACCTTTTCCATCGTCGCCCGCGACCCAAGCACCGGCGAGCTTGGGGTCGCCGTCCAGTCCAAGTTCATCGCCGTGGGAAGCGTCGTTCCCTACGCCGAGGCGGGCGTTGGAGCGATCGCCAGCCAAGCCTTGGGAAATACCCGCTACGGACCGATCGGCCTTCGCCTGCTCAGGGACGGTAAAACCGCTGGGGAAACGGTCCTGCTCATGACTCAGGCCGACCCAGTCCGGGAACGCCGCCAACTTGGCATCATTACCCCGGACGGAAACGCCTCCATCCACACGGGCGCAAAATGCCTTGCCTGGGCGGGCGGTCAGACCGGACCTCACTACGCGGTACAGGGCAACCTCTTGGCCGGCCCGAAAGTCACCCAGGCCATGGCACGCGCCTTCGAGGATGCCAACGGCACCTTGGCCGAGCGCATGATCGAGTCCTTGCGGGCCGGTCAGAAGGCTGGAGGAGACAAGAGGGGCAGGCAATCGGCCGCCCTGCTGATCGTGAGGGAAGGATGGGGGTACGCCCGCCTCAACGACCGCTTCCGCGACCTCCGGGTCGACGACCACCCCACCCCAATTGAGGAGCTCCAAAGAATCTACCGCCTCCATCGCAAGGTCTTTCCGCGGCCCCAACCAAGGTAGGTTTCGGGTTCGACCTCCCATTGGCCATCCTCTAGAGATTGATCCCCGTGAACGCGAAAACCCAATCAGTTAGGTGAAGGCGGTGGTTCTATTCTCGGGCGGACTGGACTCGACCGTCCTCGCCTGCCGGCTCATCGCCGACGGGGCCGAGGTCAACCTTTTGTCGATTGATTACGGACAAAGGCATGCCCGGGAGCTCGAGTACGGCGAGGCCGTTGCGAAACGCTTGAAGCTTCAC
The DNA here is from genome assembly GCA_002500665.1 of Opitutia bacterium UBA7876. Taxonomy (GTDB): domain Bacteria; phylum Verrucomicrobiota; class Verrucomicrobiia; order Opitutales; family Seribacteraceae; genus Seribacter. The sequence goes on along the minus strand of DLRY01000072.1, from coordinate 4,511 downwards.
CGGGAATCTCTCAGCCTGCCCGAGCTCGGGAATCTTCTTCAAGGAAGCTCACTGACCGACCGGACGGTCGACCTACCCGAGGGGCATTACGAGGAAGAGTCCATGAAGGCCACCGTGGTCCCCAACCGGAACATGATTCTCCTAGCCCTTGCGGGTGGCTACGCCCTCTCCTCCGGCTTCGAAACGGTCGCCTATGCGGCCCATGCCGGCGACCATACCATATACCCCGATTGCCGGCCCGAGTTCGCCGATGCCATGGAAAAGGCGCTTGGCCTGGCCGACTGGAGCTCACTAACCCTCCACCGTCCATTCGTGGACCTTGCCAAGGCCGATCTCGTTGCCCTCGGCAAGGAGCTCGGGGCCCCCCTCGAGATGACCTGGTCCTGCTATGCAGGAAGAGAAAAACATTGCGGCAAATGCGGCACTTGCGTCGAGCGCAAGGAAGCCTTTGAGCTCGCAAAAGTGGCGGATCCTACGGAGTATGAAGACTGACTTCGAGGCATGATCACCTGCAGCAAGACCTACCGGGACGTACCGCTTTCCCATCGCCAGCCATTCCACGGCGGGAGGTGCTCGCGCCTGCACGGGCACAGCTGGTCCGTTACCCTGACCTTCGGGGCCACTGAACTAGACGGGAACGGCTTCGTCGTCGACTTCGGAGATCTTCATTTCATTGGAGACTGGATCGAAGAAAACCTCGATCACGGGATCATTCTCTGCCGGAAGGACCCCCTCGAGGAGGAGCTCAAGCGGCTGGAGGAATCAGGCCTGCTCAAGATCACCTGGGTCGAGAGTGCATCCTGCGAGGGAATCGCCCGCTTCCTTTTCGAGGTCTTCGCTCCCATGGTCTCCGAGAAGACGGAGGGACGGGCCAGCTTGCTCTCGATACATCTCGAGGAGGATTCCCGCAACTCGGCCACTTATCGTCCTTCCTCCACGGAATGAAGGCCCTCCCCGTCTACGAGGTCTTTCACTCCTGGCAGGGTGAGGGAACGCACTTGGGGAAGTCCGCCTTCTTCATCCGCCTGCATGGTTGCCCGGTCCACTGTCCGTGGTGCGACTCGGCGGGTACCTGGCACTCCGAGCACCTGCCCGAGAAGGTCGACCGCATGGAACCGTACGCTCTCGCTGACGAGGCCTTCCGCTCTGGTTGCGAGATCGTAGTGATCACGGGTGGGGAGCCCGCCATCCACAACCTCCACGACCTCGCCTACGAACTCAGGAACAGAAACCTTCCCGTCCATCTCGAGACTTGTGGCGCCTACCCCATCCGCGGTGAAATGGACTGGGTTACCCTGAGCCCCAAGTGGAACGCCCTTCCGATCGAGGAATGTCTCCGTGAGGCCGACGAATTCAAGCTGATCATCGAGGATGCAAACGCCATCTCCAAATGGGCCGAAGCCCTCCCCCTAGGTGAATTCGCCTGCCCCGTCTGGCTGCACCCCGAATGGTCCCGGGCCAAGGATCCGAAAATCCTTCAAGCCATCAACCAGTGGGTCAAGGAACGGGGAGCCCCCTTCCGGGCCGGCTTCCAGGTCCACAAGCTCTACCAGGCGGACGAGGCGGACGGGCGCTCCCGCCCGGAAGCCTCCCTCAGCCATTTGCCGGGCGACGGTAAACCGCCCCCGTGTCAAGATCCAAGCTAAGAGACATGTGCGGGCGCTATTCCTGGAAACGGCCGAGCAAGCGAGCCTTCACCGAATTGGTCGAGGAGGCTCCCCGAGAGGCCCGGCCCAGCTACAACCGCGCCCCCGGGCAAGTTCACCCCACCCTCTCCATAACTGGTCGAATGGTCGCCTGGACTCCTATGTGGTGGGCACGCCCGGCAAACGGGGATTCTTCCGGGAACAAGCTCTTTCCCATCAACGCCCGCTCCGAGACGGTGACCGACAAGCCCATCTTCAGCGAATCCTTCCGGCACCGCAGGTGCCTCGTGCCCGCCGATGGTTTCTACGAGTGGGAGTCTTCGGACGACGGCAAATACCCGTACTTCATCCATTTGCCCAGCGGCTCGACCTTCGCCATGGCAGGGATCTGGCAGAACGCCCAGGACGGGCACGATCCCGGGCTCAGCTTCTGCATCCTCACCCGAAGCGCTCACCCCAGCCTGCTCCACCTACACCACCGCATGCCCCTCCTCGTAAGGGAGGAAGACCGGCAGGCCTGGCTGGATCCTTCAACCCCGCAGGCAAGACTTTCTCTGATCTTGGAAGGGGGACGGGTCGCGATGGACTCCTATCGGGTGAGCAAGCGGGTAAACGCCACACGCAACGACGACCCCGGCCTGCAGGACGCCTCCGGGGAAAGACAAGCCACCCTGTTCTAGCGAGCAGAGGCTAGTTCCAGTACTCGTCCTCGTCCCACTCCTCTTCCCCCCAGATGAAGGGCGAGGCATAGAAGAAATAATTGATCTCCCTCGGAGGCCCCCGGTCAATCAGCCGGGGAACCGCCTTGGGCCGGACCACCTTGCGGACCGGGCGTGGCCTGGGCTTGGGAAGGATGACCTTCTCGACGAGAAGGGCCTGCACCAGCCAGTGGGCCGCGGCCGCCAGGTTCCCCTCCCCCAAGTGCAGGAAATGGAGACGGTATCTCAGCTCGTGGCTGTGAGGATGGAGGTGAAGGGATTCCAGGATGACCCGGGTGGCTTCCCAGGGGCCATCGAGCTCGAGGGTCGCCTCGAACTCGCTGAGCAGGAAGCCGTGCCCCTTCCTCGTCCCGGCCCCCCGCGCCAGGTAGCGGGCCAGCTCTTTTTGCTCTCGGCGCCTGCCGTCCTTCCTGCACTTCCCATGCAGGCTCGTCATAGCCCTGCGGTCGGGTTTCCCCTGCCCGTCCAAAACCAGCCATGGACCCCTTGATGAACCATATTCCTTGGTGGCAAAGAGCTCCCGCTGGGTCGCCTTTTTGATTTTCGAAGGATGCATTTTCATCGATCAGAGCTCCTCCCAGTGCCCGGGACGGTCCCTGCCTTCTTCCCGGTTCATCCCCCATCGTTCGGACCGGCTCCTTTCGTCGTCCCTAATTACGTGAGGAGCGAAGCCAACGAAATGAACTACCGTATCCTCGGCAACCAGAGCGTTCCCATGGGATACGCCGTTCTTCAGGCGAAGGTCTTCTCCCTCCCCCAGCGACTTGAACCTCTCGCTTTTCCAATTCTCGATCGAATCGAGCCATTCCGTGGCCTTCTCGGAAGACCCCATCTTATCGTCCTTCTCCACCGGCAGGTCGAGAAGGTCTATGCAGAAGCTCTTCACGATCTTGGGATGGCACCTGCGGTAGGGCCCGGTTCTCGACAAGACCTCGCAGCCCACCAGCTCGCCCTCTGCGAAAAGGACCATTCCCCTTTGTCCCTCAACGCATGGAAAGTGGTCCAGGTAATCCTCTAGCAAGCTTTCCTTTTGCTTAAACACGTCGTGCATCGCCTCCGTTGGCGAAAAGGAGTCCTGGTACTTTGAATACAAGCAATTGATGGACTTCCAGACTTGGCCCTGGTTGGAGGCATAAGACTCGTTCGACTTCAGGTTGACCGAGACCGAGCTCGACTTGTGGTATTGGGCCTTCTTGGCCATAAGGACCCCCGAATCCTCGAAGAACTTGCCCTTGTAGCGCCACCTGCCCCTCTCACTGCAGCTCACGGGAATGGTCACTTCCTGTTCAGCCGGGACCAGCACGGTCGTATTAAGGACCCTGTTTTGTTTGGCACCCTCGAGTTCCTCGCCATCTAGGAGCAGAATCTTGTTCGGGCTTATGTTACGGACTCTGAGGATGGGAACGAACCCCTCCTCGCTCACCTCGGTAACCACCATCGATGCGCTGTCCATGGCCTCGCCGAGGGATAGATAATCAGGTCCTTCGTTCAGCCCCTCCTCCACGATTGGGATTACGGAGACCGGGCCATGGGATTGGATCTCTCCCAAGGCACATGCGCGGACCATCTGCGCGATGCGGGCAGAGTCGCTCCCGCAGGGGTTGGGTGGTTGAATTTTGTTGGGTTTGGTTAGTTGCGTATTCATTTCTGTCCTTTCTTCTTTGTATTCGTACTTGCAGGTAGCCTGAGGGAAGCAGGGAGAGAGAATGAGACCCCCTTTCCCGCCGGCTTTCGCCATGGCGGGAAAAGAAAAGGATCAGGAAACCGTCGCCTTGGGCGGTTTCCGGGGTAAGCCCTCTCCCAGATCGCGTCTACTAGAAGGCCACGTTCCTCATCACACCAAATTGAGGGCGCTGAGCCCTTTCCGCCGGAAATTCTCTCCCCGAGACCCTTCCCCCGCATGGAGGCTTCCTTTCGCCAAAAAGGATGCGGTCGCGGATATATGGAGAAGGCGTCATGAGAAAAAGGACGAACAACAAAGCGCGCCCCAAAACCAATAACAAATTATTTTTTCTCTTTTTTTAAAATGCCCTCCAAGAGTGCTTTTTCAGGGCTCTGGGATTGCGTTGCAACTTGACTTATCCGGGCCCGGCGCTTTTATATCCACCTTCGCGATTCGGGGTAGTAGCTCAGTTGGTTAGAGCGC
>DLRY01000058.1:116348-118622 GCA_002500665.1 Opitutia bacterium UBA7876 | reverse complement strand
CGACCGGCCCGGCGAGGGGCCGCACCCGACTTGCATGCACTTTGACAACATGACGGTGAACAACACCTTTCAATTGGCGCACTACGGCAAGATTAACGAGAGCGTCACGGCATCGGTTGATGGTTCGCAGCTCAAGCTGTCCGGGCGCCTGATCCCCATCATCGAAGGGACGAGCGGAAGCGTGTCCATCGAAAAGGTCATGCGTTTCGAGGACGATACGTACGACGTGAAGGTGCACCTTAGGTTCGAAGACACCGGGCCGATCGACTTTGCCTCGGTCTGGTGGGACGTGCATGACAAGTGGCTGCGGGCGATGCGTTCCAGCGCCGGGGTATTCATGCCGCTGCAGGTGGGCATCGGTGACTCTTGCGACGACGACTTGCACAAAAGTTTCCGGCCGATGACCGGTATGGATCGCGGTGCCGGGGTGTGGATGGAAATGATCGGCGAATCAGCGTCGATCATGGTGGCGCTTCGGTCTCCATTACCCGATCATCTCCCCGCTGGCGGCATGAAGTACTGGGACGGTCCCGATGATGCCGACGCGGGCGAAGGCGTGAGCCACGGCTGCATCAACCTGGATCTCATAAATTGCGAACTGAGCGGAGCCGAGCCGCTCGATATCGAGGATCTGCAATGCGCGTATCGTGTATTTCTCTCCGGCCCCACCGTTGTGCGCTCGACACCCCGAACAGAGCAGGACTGATGAATCGGCCCACAACCTCCCGGCTCCCATGGGCCGCCATGATGCCTCTCCTGCTGGCCGGAATGTCTTGTATCTCGCACGCGGAGCTTAAGCCACGTGACCTGCCGCCCGTGACCTGGAAGAAGGCGCCGGCCCACCCACCCGTCGAGGTCGTTCGCGACGGACGCGCCCGCGCGGTGGTCTGCGTCGCCGATCCCGCGCCCAGCCCGAAGCTGGAGCGTCTGGTCGACGAGTTGATCGAGGTGATCCGGCTTAGCAGCGGCGCGGAGCTCGAGCGGGTCAAGAAAGCGACCCCGTCCGACCAGCCTGCCATTTTCATCGGTGACTGCGAGGCTGCCCGTGAGGCGGGTATCGATGCCGTAAAAATCCCGATCGAGGGCTTTGTGATCAAGACCGCCCGGAATCGAGTGTTTCTCGTGGGCAGCACCGTAGCTTTGCCAGCCGGAAGCGGGCAGTGGAGCAACGAGGGTACGGCCTGGGCGGTCGCCGATTTCCTGGAGCGCTTTGTCGGCGTGCGCTGGTACTGGCCGTCCGCTCTAGGTGGGCGAACCGTGATGCCATCTGCTTCGCTGGTCATCCCTCCGGTTCATTACGGCGATCAACCGGTTTTCCGCCTGCGGGACTATTACCCGGGTAAGGGTTGGACGTTGCCTGCAAAGGCGCGGCATTCCGACAAGGCCCCCCTGCCCTTTGCGCCAGACGCCATCCCAGAAGGCGTGACCCGGGTCGATATGGGAGGATTCCTCCCGCTGTTGCGTGCCGGCAACAGCTGGCCCTACACCATTCAGGTCCACGAGCCCCAGAATCTCCACCGCTTGGGGAAGTCGTTTCACGAGGAAAACCAGGAAATGTTCGCGCGCAACGGGGACGGCACACGCAACGTCCGGATGTTCTGTTACAGCTCGGCCAAGGCCTTGAACTACCTGCTGGATGGATGCGAGCGGGTCTGGGAAAAGGGTGGCCGAGCGTCCTGGGTCACGTCGACCTGCGTGACCGTGTCACCGGGTGATGAGGCGGTCATCTGCAGCTGTCCCGATTGCCGGAAAACAGTTGCGGAGGCCGGCGGGGATTGGGTGGACGGCGGATCCTTGGTCATGGCGAAATTCGTCCAGCGCATGTGCGAGGCGGTGAAGCACCGCTGGCCCGGCAAGAAAGTCATCTACCTGCCTTATTGGAATTACGATACCTTTTGCCCGGAAATGAACTATCCAGATAACCTCGTGATCATGTCCGCAATGACCACCTACCCTATGCCACTGAAAACGCAGCGCGGCAATTTCGAAGAAGCGATCCAGCGTCTGCGCGATTTCAGGACTCAGAGCTCCGTTCCGGTCACCACATGGGACTACAGCGTGGCCTGGACTTATGGTCCATACCAGTACCCGCACGTGCTGCGCGATTACTACAAGGCGGTCAAAGGTCTCAGCGCCGGGACGTACGTCAACGGATTGCACCTGGGCGAGTGGACCAACACCGGCCCGACGATGTACCTGTGGATGCGGCTTCTGTGGAATCCCAATTTGGACGTCGACGCGGTGCTCGACGAGATGTGCAAGCGGCTCTACGGA
>DLRY01000058.1:81366-115945 GCA_002500665.1 Opitutia bacterium UBA7876 | reverse complement strand
CGGGTCAAAGACCGGGGCGCGTGGCCCGTCCCCGCACACCTTTTCCCCCAGGTTTGGACCCCCGACGTGACCCAGCGCTTGAAAGTGCTGCATGATCAGGCCTTGACTGAACTGGCAGGCGACCCGCTTGCCCGCCAGCGTTTCCTATACTGGAACTGGTCCTTCGACGCCTTTGTCAAAGAGGCCGAGACGCTCCACGGCAAGAAGGTGGAGTGACCTGGAATGGCAACGTCTCGCTCAGTAAACCGGGTTCGCCAAGATGTGGGAAGCTTGGACAGAGGATCATAAGAACAAGCCGGATTGAGACCTTAGCGGAAGAGCCTTCCCTTCGTTTGCAACTGTTCGTTGCGGGGCTTTATTCCCTGTACAACCGAGCGCCTTCTTGATGTGATTAATCAATCATGAATTTGTCGGGTGGCATCACGAAAAGGCGTACCTTCCTTAAAGGTGCAGGCGTTGCCTTGCTTCTTCCCCGCATGGAGAGCCTCGGGCAGGTCAGCGAGTCGAATTCCCCCCGTCGGCTCCTCACCATCGTCAATCACCTCAGCTTTTATCAACCCGAACTGATCCCGAAGACGGACGGCGCATTCGAAAACCCTCCGCCCCTGCTCGCCGAATTGTCCGATCACTTGAAGCACCTTAAGATCTTCAGCGGGCTGGACAACCCCGCCGTCCAGAACGGTTTTGGCCATACCCCGTGCGTAGGCATTCTATCCGGTTACTTCAACAAACTGCACCGCAAGAACCGGCTGTCCGTCGACCAGGCGGTCGCGGACCTGATCGGAGTCGACACGCGTTTCAAGTCGCTGGTCTTTCAGGCGGGCGAAAACCTTAACTTTTCTCAGATCTCATGGGACAAGCACGGGTTGCCGGTGCATCAGATCGATTCCCCCCGCAAGATTTTCAACCTGCTCTTTCAAGTGGACGAAAACGAGAAAGCCCAACGGCAGGTCCTCGCCGAGGACCGCAGCATCCTCGATGCGGTATCTGCTCAGGCCAAGTCCATGGAGAAACATCTCAATTCCACCGACCGGGCCAAAATGGACGAGTACCTCACCTCCGTCCGCGAAGTGGAGCAGACCGTAAAGCGCCGCGCCTACTGGGCCGAGCGCTCCAAGCCTTCGGTGGACTACGAGCTTGAGGACTTCGACCGCAAGTCTGTGGACGACTACGTGGCCACCCTGCTGGAGTTGGCCGTGTTGGCCCTCCAAACCGATTCCACCCGAGCCGTCACGGTACAGATTCCTTTCTGGGAAGGCTTCAAGGAAGCCAGCCTGAGCGGCAACTACCACGACCTTTCCCACCACGGCCAAAAGAAGGAGAAGATCGACAAGTTGCTCATGCTTGAGCATGCCATCCTCAAGCGCATCAACGATTCCCTCAACACGATGAAGGCGCGCCAAGTCGGCAACAGTTCCCTGTTCGAGCAGACGACCACGCTCCTCACCGCCTCCATGGGCAGTGCCAACTCGCACAATTTCGACGACCTGCCGGCTCTTGTGTTTGACGGTCGCATGAAGACCTCCGGCCATTGGCACAGACAGGACGTTCCAATGAGCAACCTATACCTCGGTTTGCTGCAGCAATTTGGAGCCCAACGCGACCACTTCGGGGAAAGCAACGGAGCCTTAGACCTGTTGGCGTGATGCGGCGGCCATGGACAGCCCTGCTGACGGGCTTTCTCCTCTCCGGCATTCTTCAGGCGGAGCCCAAACTGGAACGATTCTTCGCCCAAAACTGCGTCAAGTGCCACGGTCCTGAAAAACAAAAGGGCAAGCTGCGGTTGGACAAGCCGTCCGGGGCGATCTTGGGCGACAAGGAGTTGCTGGAGACCATCGCTACCGTGCTCGAGGCCGGCGAAATGCCTCCCGAGGATGCACCGCAACCCAAAGGCGAAGTTGTAGCCGAGATTCTGCAGACCCTGCAGGCACGCATCCTCGCCCAACGTCCGGACAACCCTCTCAAGCGGCTCACCCGAGCCGAATACACCCATTCGATGCAAGACCTCTTCGGAATAAACTTTGATTTAACCGGCTTGCTTCCACCCGATCACGTGGAACATGGGTTCGACAAATTTGGCGAGGCCCACCTGATGTCGCCGCATCAGCTAATGGCCTATCTCAAGACGGCGCGCTTCATCGCCGAGCGGGTGCTGCCGGATGCAAAACCTCAGGCGACGACCTGGGAATTCGACGCCCGGCATTTTCACGGCAGCAAAAACTTTGCAACCGGCGGGGGCGGAGATTTCCGCGATGGAGACGATTACGTTCTCACGGGCTTTCGTCCCTACCGCAGTAATCTGCATTTTTCCATTGATACGGAGAGCCACGATCAATTCGTCATTCCCGCCTTCGGCCTTTATCGGCTCGACGTGAAGGCCTATTCGGAAAAATCCCAAGAAGGCGAGGTCATCGGGATCAATCTCGGAGACGGACGGCATCCGACCAGCTTTCGCAATATTCGCCGGATACCCATGCCGCATGGCTCGAAAGGCTTTACGACCGAGCTCACCCTCAGGACGGGCGACCGCCTGGCCTTCACCTTCGACAGCGCCCGCGTGCCGGGCAGAAGCCTTGAAAAAGGCAAACACAAGGGTCCCGCCATGCGCTTCTCTCATCTGCGGGTAACCGGCCCGTTGATCGAGACATGGCCGACCGAAGCGATGAAAGCCATCCTCCCCAAGCCGAAAATGAATCCGGCGGAACTGGTCGATCACATAGCGTTGTTGCTCACTCAGCGGCCCCTTGCGGCGGAGGATCAAAAAGCATTTGTCGAGATCGCCCGAATCCAAGATAAATCCGGTGCCTCGATGACCGCCACTGCCCGCAGCGTGTTGATCGCTCTGTTGACTTCCCCTCACTTCATCTACAAGGCCGAGTCGCCTGAATTGACCGCCGTGGAACGGGCTCACCGTCTGTCTTATTTCCTCTGGAACTCCGTCCCGGACGCTAACCTTCTTAACGCGGCCAGATCCGGGGCCCTGGCCAAGGATCCGTCGATTCAGGTTGAGCGGATGCTCAAGGACGCCAAATCCAGCCGTTTCGTCGAAGACTTCACGCGTCAGTGGTTGCAACGCGACAAGGTGGACGACTTCGGGCCCGACGTACGGGTGTTCAAGAACGTGCGCCGCATGACGGTTGACTCCATGGGGCGCGAAGGCCGCGAACTCTTTCGCTACCTGCTTGAGAAGGATCTTGGAATGGAACATTTCATAGACTCGGACTTCGTCATGGCCAACGACCGCCTGGCCCGCTTCTACGGATTGCCTGCCGTGAAAGGGGATGCCTTCGTGCCGGTCAAACTGCCTGCAAAAAGCGAAAGGGGCGGGCTCGTGGCCCAAGCCGGTTTCCTCAAGCTAACCTCTACCGATTTCGCTACCTCCCCAATCCACAGGGGGTCCTGGATTCTCAAGAACCTCTACAACGAACGCATCGAACCGCCTGCCGACATACTGATCAACGAACCGGACATCCGTGGAACCACAACCATCCGTGAGGCCATTCTCAAGCATCAACAGCTTGAAAGCTGCTCCCGCTGTCATTCGAAGATCGACCCACTTGGTTTCGCCCTCGAATACTACGATCCGGTCGGGCGCAAGCGCAACGAGTACCGCCACGTTGAAGAGCTTCCCGCCGACCCTGAGCAAACCATGTTTACGAAGAAAATAAAATTCACCAAGGTACCGATTGAAGCCGCCATGACCCTTCCCAACGGCCGCGAGGTGCGTGACCTGCCCACGCTCAAGACCGCTCTGATGGCCGACAAGAAACGAATCATCAAGGGCATCATCGGAAAACTCATGAGCTACGCCTATGGACGCGAGCTCACGCTTGCCGACCGGCCGCACCTCGAGGCAGTCTACGAATCGACAGCCGATAAGGATTTCTCTCTTCGGGCCGCCATCCACGCCATCGCGGCCCACCCTGCATTCGGCAGGAAATAGAGAGAATGCCATGTTCTGCCGAAAGCGAAATTTTCCCCGTCTTTTGCCGCTGACTCTCTTGCTTGCGTGCCTGCATTTCCATGCAGCGGGCCAAAACGCCTACGACTTCCCTCTTCTTTCCCATGCATTTCGCAAGGTGATTTTCCCTCAGGGAGACGGTGGTTCCAAGTACTTCCGGATTCCCGCGCTCGTAACGGCAAGGAATGGGGATCTGCTCGCAGTTATTGATGCCCGCCGCAACACCACCCGTGATCTTCAGCACACCCGTAACATCGACATTGCCTACAAGAGAAGCTCGGACAACGGAAACACTTGGACTGATATCGAATTCATGACTGATTTTCCCGACGGAGAGGTTGGATCCGACGCCTCCTTGATCCTTGATCGTAAAACGGGCCGGATTTTTTGCTTTTACAACTACCTCGACCACGACGTGAAGTTCAACAAGGAGAGGCCTTCGAGAACAGCGGTCGACTATCGTTATTACCTCCAAACCAGTGACGATCATGGGAAGACCTGGTCCGAACCCGAGGATATCCGTGATCAAATCCTGCCCGATCACCTCACGAGAAGAGATTTTGTTTTCGTCACCTCGGGAAGAGGAACGCAAACCCGCTCGGGACTGCTCGTTCACACCGTGGCTCACGTTGGGAAAGCAGGCTACTTGTTCGGGAGTTCCGATCAGGGCAAGACTTGGGGAGCCTTGAGGAAAGCATCTCCCTTCTCCCCGGCCAACGAGTCGAAATTCGTCGAACTGAGTAACGGAATCTGGATGATCAACGCCCGCGTAAACGGCTCGGGATATCGATACGTTCACCGCTCGACCGACCAAGGCAAAACGTGGGTGAGCAAAAAAGAAACCAACCTGCCCGATCCGGGCTGCAATGCCGAGCCACTGGTATACACCTCAAAAAAGGACGGCTATGCGAGGGACCGCCTTTTGTTCGTCAATTCGCACAGTCAAAAAGGCCGGAAGAACCTCGTTCTTTCCTTGAGTTATGACAATGGGGAAACCTGGGCCCATAAGAAATGCCTGGAAAAAGGCCCCGCTGCCTACTCCGCGATCACGGTCTGCAAAAATGGCGATATCGGGATCTTCTTCGAAAACGACGTCAAAATGACCTTCCTGCGCGTCTCCCTGAAGGATTTGACGGACGGGAAGGACAAACTGAGCAAACCCTACCAAATACAATGAATCGATTCTTATTCGCCCTCTTCTTCTCTCTTGCTCTGGCTGGTCAAGCGGCCGAGCGACCCAACGTGGTCATTCTCTATGCCGACGACATGGGTGTGGCCGACGTTTCCTATGGGGACGCCAATGCGAAGATCCGGACCCCGAACCTGGACCGCTTGGCCTCCGAGGGGATCACCTTCACCGACGGGCACAGTTCCTCCGGGATCTGCACGCCCAGTCGCTTCGCCCTGCTGACCGGACAGCACCACTGGCGCCGCTTCCACGGCATCGTAGGAGCCTTTGGCGGAACGGTCTTCGAGCCCGATGACTTCACCATCGCCAAGATGTTCAAGAAAAAGGGCTACCGCACGGGCTGCTTCGGTAAGTGGCACCTCGGCTGGGACTTCGATGCCATCCGCAAGCCGGGTGCAAAAAAAGGAGATCCCCGGGCCGAGTCCTATGACTGGACCAAGCGCTTTCCCGATGGACCACTCGATCAGGGTTTTGATTATTACTTCGGGGACGGCACCATCAACTTCCCTCCCTACTGCTGGATCGAGGGGGACCGCTTCGTCACCATTCCCACCAAGCCCGTCATCAAGTCCAGACCCCTTGCTGGAGGAGGAAGCTTCCGGGCGGGCCCGATGGCCGAAAGCTGGAGCCCCTACGACATCCTGCCCACCATTACCCAAAAGACCGTCGAGTGGATTTCGAAGCAGAAAAAGGATCAACCCTTCTTCGCTTATCTCGCCTTCAATTCGCCCCACTACCCGATCGTTCCCAACAAATCTTATCACGGAAAATCGAAAGCCGGCTACTACGGCGACTTCGTCATCGAGACCGATGCCATGGTGGGCAAAGTGATGAACGCATTGAAGAAACACGGATTCGCCGACGACACGTTGGTCGTCTTCTCCGCCGACAATGGACCCGAGACCCATGCGTTCGAAAGGCTGGAGGAATTCAAGCAATGGAGCTCGGGCAAATATCGAGGCGTCAAGCGCGACGTCTACGAGGGAGGACACCGCGTGCCCTTCATCGTCAAATGGCCCGGAAAAATCAAGCGAGGCTCGGTTTCCCAGGAAGTGGTGAGCCAAGTCGACCTAGCCGAAACCTTTGCCAAGATCATTGGTCACCGCCTTGGGAACAAGGAAGCCATAGACAGCTACAACTTGTTGCCGGTCCTCAAGGGGGAGAAGTACGACAAACCCCTGCGCGTGGCAACCGTCCAGAACACCTCCCCGAAAAAGTTCGCCCTTCGGCAGGGAGATTGGGTGTACATCAATGCCCCGACGGGAGCGGCCAAGAGGGAAAGTTCCGCCTACCTCGACCATTTCGGTCTCAAGGCATACGGGAAAGGTCATGAAGGCTTGTTGTTCAACCTGAGGGAAGACCCCCGCCAGTCCGACAACCTCTACGCCAAGTATCCCGAGCGGGTTAAAAAGATGAGCGAGCTTCTCCAGAGCTACCTCGACGGAAAACCCTGCGCCCCGAACAAAAAATGATGGAATCCAAGAACGGATCATGAATCTTCGCCCAGTAGTCTTTTGCTTGCTTCTTGCCTGCCCCTTTGTTTGCTTCGCGGCCAAGCGGCCCAACGTCATCCTCATGATGGCCGACGACCTCGGCTACGAAACGCTCAGTGCAAACGGGGGAACCCCATACAAGACGCCGAATCTGGACAAGCTGGCGGCAAACGGACTGCGCTTCACCAATTGCGTGTCCCAACCCGTCTGCACCCCGACCCGGGTGAAGATCATGACGGGACGCTACAATTTTCGAAACTACAAGACCTTCGGTATCCTCGACCCGCGCGAGAAAACCTTTGGCCACGTCATGCGGGACGCGGGTTACAAGACCTGCATAGTCGGCAAGTGGCAACTCGGCCAAGATCGCAAGCTGCCAGGGCATTTTGGCTTCGACGAGTATTGCCTCTGGTGGTTGGAGAACAAATCGACCCGCTACGGCAACGTCGGGGAATTGATCCAAAACGGGAAAGTCCTGCCGGGTGGAAAGGGGGAATACGGGCCCGACGTAGTTAGTGGCTTCATGTTCGATTTCATCAGTCGCAACAAGGAAGAGCCCTTTTTCTGCTACTACCCTATGATCCTGACCCACAGCCCCTTCGTTCCGACGCCCGACACCGACAAGAACGCGCCCAAGGGGAACAACTTGGACCTCATGGTCGACATGGTCGCCTACACGGACAAGATCGTGGGCAGGGTGATCGCTCACCTTGACAATCTCGGACTAAGGAAGAACACCGTCATTCTTTACACCGGCGACAATGGCACGCACAGGGGCATCGTCGGGGCAAAGGTCGGGGAGCACGACTGGCCCGGAGCGAAAGGGAGCAACATGTCCGAGATGGGAATGCGCGTGCCCCTGGTTGTCAATTACCCGGCCGGGGGCGCCAGCGGCCGAGTACTGGACGACCCGATCGACTTTAGCGACATGTTGCCCACCTTTGCCGAACTTGGCGGCGCCAACCTACCCAAAGGCGTGACCATCGACGGCCACAGTTTTGCCGGCAGGCTTATGGGCCGCAAGGATTACAAGCCGAGGGATTGGGCCTACGTAAGTTATTACGGCAAGGGTCGCGGCACCGCTACGCACTTTGCCCGTGATACCCGATACAAGCTTTACGAGGGAGGCTACCTCTACGATTTCCACAAGGATCCGGCTCATGCCAAGCCCATCGATCCCGACACCGCCGCCCCGGACGCACGCACCGCCCGCAAGAAACTTTCCTTCGTCCTCGAACAAATGAAGGCCCAGTTCGCAGAGGGTGACGAGTATACCGGCGTGGCAACCAAGCTTCTGGACGCGAAGCCCGGCTTTACCGCCACTCAGCCCAAGAAGCCCAAGGACAAAGGCGGTAAAAAGGGGAGGAAGAACAAGCTGGAGAAGTGATGGCGGAGGCTTTGCGAAAACTTTGTTTGTTCGGCTTCGCAGTTGGGACACCTTTAGCAGGGCAGAAAAAAGACCCGGGCCTGCATCAGCAGGTTCCGAAATTGAATATCAATATCGAGGCAACCAATCGGGGCGCCCTCTTCACCGAGGACGCGAAGCTGGAAAAACTTGCCTCGGGCTACGAAACGGTGGAGGGACCGCTCTATGATGGGAAGGGCCATCTTCTCTTCACCGACATTCCCAACCAGCGAATCTGGCTACTCAACGTGAAGACCCTTGAGACCACGCTCTTCCGCGACGAGACCGGCGGAGCCAACGGGCTCGCCTTTGATTTGCGGGGACGGTTGCTAATGTGCAAGCAACGGGAGAAGAGCCTTGCCCGCCTCGAGGAGGACGGGACGGAAACCGTGCTCTTGAAGCCGACGAGGATGGGTCCGAACAAGAAGATTTACCCTGTGGGAGTCAACGACGTGGTGGTTGATCGCAAAGGGCGGATCTACGTCACGGTGCCGGGGGCGGGATCGATCTACCTGCTCGACTCCGATGGCGGAAACCCACGGACTGTCATCAGCGGCCTGAAGGGACCGAACGGCTTGATGCTTTCACCGGATGAGAAGACGCTCTACGTATCCGAATACAAGGAACAGAAGCTACATGCCTATGAGGTCGATCCAAAAAATGGAAACGCCTCCGGGCGACGACTTTTCGCCCACGTCAAGCTAGCCAGCGATTACGGATGTGACGGCATGACCGTTGACCATCTCGGCAACCTCTACTGCGCCGGTCCTCACGCCGTGCGGGTGTGGAACCCGAAAGGCAAACTGCTCGAGACGATTGCAGTCCCGGAAAGCCCGACCAATTGCGCATTCGCCGGACCGGGGAGCAAAGTTCTTTACGTCACCGGCAGAAAGAACGTTTTCCGAATCCGCCTAAAGACGAAAGGTGTCCGCTGAATTCGAAAAAGCCGTTCAGTTCCTTGTCGGTTTTGGAAATTCGAGGAAAGAGAACCTATTTTGCTTAACTGATCGGGAAATGCCCTTCAGTGTGCTTCGTGATGAGCGACACCTCGAAGTTCGGCTTTTCGCCCAAGATCCTAAGCCTTCCCAATCAACAAGAGTACGATGGCACAACATTCCCCATAGCCCTTGGACTTGAAGTCTGCGAGCTCGCGCAAGCGCGTGAATGGATTGCTGAAAACGCCAGCCAAATCGAAAAGCAATCCGCGACTCATGGGGCGGTCCTCCTGCGTGGATTGCCCTTGGCCACGCCGGATGACTTTGACGCCGCCGTTACCGCCTTCGGCTTACCCAATTTCACCTACGAGGATTCTCTCTCCAATGCGGTGCGAAAAGTCTATTCCCCTCGCGTGTTCTCCGCGAACGAGGCACCTCCCGAAACTACGATTTTTCTACACCACGAAATGGCTCAGACCCCGGTCTATCCGAGCAAGCTCTTTTTCTTTTGCCAAAAAGCTACGGAGGAAGGGGGAGAAACCCCACTTTGCCGCTCCGACGTGCTTTGGGCATGGATCGAGAAGGAGCTGCCCCGGTTGGCCCAAAATTGTCTGGCGAAAGGACTCAATTATTCGAACGTCATGCCTGCCGAGGCGGACTTGGGCTCTGGCATGGGGCGAAGCTGGCAAAGCACCCTAAGCGTTGATTCCAGAGACGGCGCCGAAGCTAGGTTATCCGAGCTTGAATACTCGTGGGAGTGGAAGGAACAGGACGAGTTGCGAGTCACCTCCCCCACCCTGCCGGCGGTCCGCGAACTGGACAACGGAAAACGCAGTTTCTTTAACCAGCTCATCGCCGCCTTCAAGGGCTGGGAGGATTCCCGAAACGATCCGTCCAAGTCGATCACCCTTGGCGATGGATCTTCTCTCGATCCATCGGAAATCAAACGGGTCTGCGAACTGGCTGACGAGATAACGTTTGACCTGCCTTGGAAAGATGGCGACCTCGCGCTCGTGGACAACTACCTGCGCATGCACGGCCGACGATCCTTCAAGGGGACGCGTAAGGTTCTTGCCTCTTTGGTCGCTGCTTGAGTCTTGTAATTGCCTGCCCTGCAACTATTTTCACCTCAATCATGAAACTTCAGATCCTCTTGATCCTCTCACTGATACCGGCCCTTGCAGGGGCCGAAAGAATTTCCCAAATGCCCAACCTGATCATTCTTCTGGCAGACGATTTGGGGTACGGAGAACTTGGATGCCAGGGAAACAAGGAAATTCCCACGCCCCATATCGATGGGATTGCAAAAAAGGGCGTTCGCTTCACTCAGGGTTACGTCACTGCTCCCAACTGCAGTCCCTCCCGGGCCGGTCTAATAACTGGAAAATACGGCACTCGATTCGGACATGAGTTCAACCCGACCGGAGCCAAGAACGAGCAGCTGGGATTCGGACTTCCGCTCTCCCAGAAGACCCTTGCCGACTCCCTCCAAACGGCGGGCTACGTGAACGGACTGGTCGGCAAGTGGCACTTGGGAGGGACTGCGCCTTACCATCCTTTCCGCCGCGGATTCGATGAGTTTTTCGGATTTACCCACGAGGGGCATTACTTCGTTCCGGAACCATGGGATGGAACGACAACCTGGCTACGAAGAAAAGTCCTTCCGGGCGGAGGGAAGGGCATAAGGAGGTTCGGCAAGGTAATCTACTCGACTCACTTGGGCAACGAGCCCGACTACGATGCCAACAACCCGATCGTGAGGGGCAGCCAGCCCGTTCAGGAAGAGGAGTATTTCACCGATGCCATCACCCGCGAGTCCGTAGACTTCATTGACCGGCATTCGGACAAGCCGTTCTTTTTGTTCGTCTCTTACAATGCGGTTCACAGCCCCCTTCAGGCTGCCGACAAATACATGGAGAAGTTCGAGCACATTGAGGATATCCAACGTCGAATTTTTGCTGCCATGTTGGCCAACCTCGACGTTAGCGTAGGTGGAATCATGAACAAGCTGGCGAATGAGGGGTTGGAAAAAGACACTTTAGTATTCTTCCTCAGCGATAACGGGGGACCAACCAAGGAACTGACCAGCAGCAACCTTCCCTTGAGGGGAGGAAAAGGACAAATGTACGAAGGCGGGATCCGCGTTCCCTTCCTCTTTCAATGGCCTGGAAAGGTGCCCGCCGGCAAAACTTTTGACCGGCCGGTTCTGAGCACGGATATTTTTGCAACCATCCTTGCTGCGGCCGGTACGCCCAAGCCCAAAGGCAAGTACCTTGAGTCCCATGATCTCCTTCCCTACCTCGTCGGAAAGCACAAGGAAGATCCGCACGAGTGTCTTTACTGGAGACAGAGCAATAAAGCGGCATTCCGCTTGGGAGATATGAAGATCGTCAGACAAACTCCCCAAAAGTGGGAACTCTACGACTTGGCCAAGGATCCTTCCGAAACCAGGGACTTGATCAAAGAACGGCCCAAGGAGTTTCAATTACTCCTCGAAAGTTGGGAAAAAATCAACGGGAACATGGTTGACGCTCTCTTCAAATAAGCCTTTTCAAAAACTTGAAAAGATCCGCAAGGGTGGGTAAAATCAACAGATTACTTTGATTTTGCCGAATGAGTAATTTCATGCACAGACGACGTTTTCTCCAAGGAATGGGTGGTTCTATGCTCGCCCTGCCCTTGCTGGAGGCAAACTCGGCCACCGGGAGGGTTTCTTCACCGAAGCGGATCGTCGCAACTGGCGTATTCTACGGTTTCGTGCCGGAAAACTTCCATCCCAAGGATACGGGGCAAAACTACCATTCCCCACTCCTACTCAAACCGCTCGACCCTTTCCGCCAGAACTACACGGTGTTTTCCGGACTCGACCACAACCTCAGCGGCGGGCACAACGCTACCAAATTTTTTCTCTCCGGTATTCCGACCAACCAATCCAAAGGCTACACCGAGGCGAATATCTCCATGGATCAAAAAGCCGCCGATTTCGTCGGTGGGAAAACCAGGTACTCGTCCCTGACCCTCGATGCCGACCGTGGGAACGAACACACTCTGTCCTGGACAGGGAATGGAAACACCATACAGCCCGTCCGCAGCTTGGAAAAACTCTACCAAATGCTTTTCCGCAAGGGAAATGGTATCGTGCGCAAACAAAACGAAAAGGATTTGACCGACAAGCGGTCGATTCTTGATTTGGCCAAACGCCAAGCCGAAGCCTTTAAAAAGGGATTGGGCTACGCGGACTCCGAAAAGCTCGATCAATACTTCACTTCCGTCCGCGAATTCGAAAAACGAATCGAACAGTCAACCCTCTGGCTAGACAAAGAAAAACCGAAAGTCGACTATTACATTCCGAAACGAGTGGATTCCTTGACCCTGAAGGACCGAGCTCCTCTCTTTTACGATTTGATGGCCTTGGCTCTCCAAACTGATTCGACCCGCGTTATCAGTCTTGCCTTCACCAACCTAGGGAAAGAAAACGGGGGACTCCCCGGGGTGACGAGGGGATACCACACGCTTTCTCATCATGGTCAGGTACGGGACGCCATCGATGAACTCTCCATCATCGAGACCTTTCACGTTTCGCAATTCTCCCGCTTTCTCGGGAAACTCAAGGAAATCAAAGAGCCCAACGGAGCTACTTTGCTCGACAGCACCATGGCTCTGCTAGGCAGTGGTATGAGCAACGCCAATTCCCACAGCAACCGCGACTTGCCCGTCGTTTTGGCAGGAGGAGGATTTAAACACGGCGAGCACAAGCACTACGCCCGCAAGGGAAAACATTCCACCCCACTCTGTAACCTTTACCTTTCCATGCTGCAAAACTTCGGCTTGGAAATCGATCGGTTCAACACCTCTTCCGGAACGCTCACGGGATTCGAGAAAAGAAGCTGAGCAAAAATGCCCAGATTTTTTTCAGTGCTGATCCTCGCCTTTTCGGCTGCCTTGCCGCTTGCCCTTCAATCTAAGGAAAAGGTTCTCGACGAAGGGGTGCGCCAGTTCGTACTAAGCTATTGCATCAAGTGCCACGGTCCCGATGAGGACAAGGGTGACCGTACCTTTCACGAACTCGCCCTAAAGAAAAACGACGCGTGGGTGGTCAACCTTGCCGATCCGAAGAAAAGGGATCTTCTTCATGACGTTCTCGATCAGTTGAACTTGGGTGAGATGCCTCCCAAAAAAGACGACGTCCTACAACCTGAATCGGCGGAGACCAAACGAACGATCGCTTGGCTGACCAAGGTTCTGCTAGATTTTGAAGATGAAAAGGGTCCGAAAGAAACCGTTCTGCGCAGATTGAATCGAAGGGAATACCGCAACACCATGCGGGACTTGCTCGGCTTGCATGACCTACCCTTTGACTTCACCGAGAATTTCCCGACCGATGAAAACGAGCATGGCTTTACCAACCTTGGAGACTCCCTAAGTCTTTCCGATCAACATCTCGATGCATACCTCGTTGCAGCCGAACGGTACCTCCGCATAGCTTTTCGCTTCGAAGAAAAGGCGTCTTTCAAAAGCGAGGTCATCAAGCCCAAGGATTGGGGTTATCCAAACCGGCAGGAAAACACTCCTTGGATGTACAGGCTTTACAAGCCAAACGACTACCTCGATTTCGCAGCAGGAAAAAAACAACTGTCGGACCATTTCGACTTGGGGACGTTTCCTCACGAATGGTACAGGCGGACCAAAGGCATGAAACGATCGGGCTACTACAAGATCGTCTTAACGGCCGAGGCCGTGCGTCGCGTGACGCACCCTTACGACCCGAAGATGATTCCGACCGACCTGTCGCCTCCCATGCAGCTTGCCCTTTTCGTATCCAGAGGAAACAAGGGGATGGCCTCCGACTCGGTCAAGTCCAGGTCAAAAGTTGGTCATTGGGATCTTGCCGACCACCAAGCGAAAAAATTCGAAGCGACCGTTTGGCTGGACAAAGGAGATGCCCCTTTTCTCAACTGGGACAACGGCCCGGGGCCTTCCGACTACTGGATGCGCGACATCTGCAAAAAATACCACACCGACATCGAGTTTCGCGGCAAACAGGGCTCCCATGCATGGCACGTGATCGGAAAGGACTTGGTCCCCGGTCGCACTGTTTCGGACGTATGGAAAGGCCCCGCAATCAGGTTGCATGAACTTAGGATCAACGGCCCCCTGGCCCTCACCTATCAAAGCAGAGCCCATCAGGTCTTCCTGGACGGCGAACGTGATCTTGCAAAAGTTGACCTCCAAGTCGCCTTTACCCGTTTTGCCCGAAGAGCCTTTCGTCGACCCGTTGCCAAGTGGGAAGTCGAACCCTACTTGACAATCGAGAACCATGCCCGCATGAAGCTCGGGAGGTCCCATGAGGATGCCTTCTTTCTTGCTCTCAAGGCCATGTTGGTCTCCCCGGACTTCCTCTACCTTAAAGAAGAAAAAAGAGAGACGAACCGCTTGAGCTCCTTCGAAATCTCTAATCGCCTCTCTCATTTTCTTTGGTCCTCTTTGCCTGACAACGATCTTTTCCAAGTTGCCAAAAGCGACAAGCTGACAGACCGCTCAGTACTCAAGCAACAAGTTGAGCGTCTGCTGAATGATCCGCGAAGCAATGCTTTCGTCGAGGGGTTTGCCGAGTCCTGGCTTCGACTCGACAAACTGGGCGCCATGCCACCCGCCTCGCTGAAGTTTCGCGAATATTATCGATATGGACTTCAGGATGCCATGCTTGAGGAAACTCACCGGTTTCTCGATCATGCGGTCAGGGAAAACGTTCCCTTAACCGATTTCATTCACTCCGATTACGGGTTTCTCAACCAGGATCTGGCACGGCATTATGGGATCAGGGGAATCGAGGGCATCCATTTCCGGAAAGTTTCTTTCCCAGAAGATAGCATGCGGGGCGGATTGCTTGGTCAGGGGAGCATACTGACCCTAACCGCCAACGGGGTTGATACCTCACCCGTAATTCGAGGAATCTGGGTTCTGGAAAGTCTGTTGGGCACGCCACCCGCTCCTCCGCCACCCGACGTCGACCCCATCGACCCAGACGTACGGGGAGCCCAGACCGTCAAGGATCTTCTCGAAAAGCATCGCTCCGTACAAGCCTGCGCCGATTGCCATGCCAAGATCGACCCTTACGGCTTTGCCCTTGAGTATTTCGACCCAGTGGGTGGCTACCGCCCGACCTACTATCGCTCACGGTTTTGGAAGAACTCCACTCAGTCTACACAGCTCTTCCCATCAAAACCCATCGACGGATCCGCAACGCTTTCTACTGGAGAAAAGATCCATGGACCGCAAACCTTGAAGCAGGCATTACTTGACAAGAGAGGATTGCTGGCCCGAAACCTTGCTGAAAAACTGCTTACCTATGGAACCGGACGTTCAATGAGCCTGCGAGACGATGAGGAACTCAAGCAAATCGCCATGACGGTCAATAATGGTCAATTTGGTTTTCGGGACCTGATCATCAAGGTCGCAACAAGCCAGGCATTCCAAAGAAAGTAGCTGCTCGGCTCAGCCTTAGAGGTGCCTGTCGAACCATTTCTCGATATCGTCCATCATGGGCAGAAACCATGGATGGCGGTTCCAGCAACCATGCTTGCCATCTTCGTAATGAGTCAGCAATTGGGTAGGCACGCCAAGCTTTTTTAGTTTATCAATCGAAGTTTGTACTTTGGCCGGATCCTCGGTTCCGCCAAATTGGAAAAGGATGGGAGGCGTGTTCTTGTCGATATGGAGATGCGCATCGGCTAGCTTATAAAGGCCGGATTTTTCTTTGACCGTCCCACCAAAAAGAAAGATTGCATTTGCTACGGGATTCTTAGCAGTGAGGGAACGCTCCGCCACACTGCCCGTTGAAATTTCCATGGGGCCGGACATGACCACAGCGGCTTGGACTTCTGAGGAAAAATCCTGATTTCCTCCTTTTCCATACAGAGTCTTGACCCTGGCAGTGGTGGCAAGCAATCCGGCAAGGTGAGCGCCGGCCGAACCACCCACCACACCGATCTTTTTCGGATCGATCTTATATTTCTGGGCATGAGCTCTCAGGTATCTGACTGCAGCATGACAATCTTGGATATTGGCAGGGAAAAGAGCCTCATCAGCCAACCGGTAATCAATCGCCATGGCGACGAAGCCACGCTTGGCCATTTCCAGTCCCATGGCCCGAAACTTCATTTTATCACCCTTGATCCAACCTCCTCCATGGATGATCAAGGCGGCCGGATGGGGACCTTTCCCCTTGGGGACAAAAAGATCAGCCAACATTTTCCTAGGTCCATATTCGGCATAGGTCAGGTCGAGCATTTGGCTAACCCCTTCGGGAACCTGAATACTTGGACGGCTCGCTTGGGACTCAGGCCATTGGGCAGGAGGTTGCGTGGGAACGCCTGATACTTTCATGCGTTGGACGCGAACCCCGCCAAAGCCACTCAAATAGAGATCACGTAATTGGGTTCCGCCAAAGGCGCAATTCACAGCCCTCTGGGGACAAACGATCTTGTCGAGCAGCTTGCCTTTCGAGTCCCAAATCCAAATATCCTTGGGTCCCGCGCAGTAAACGTTGCCGGCCCGATCCACACACATTCCATCGGCTCCCTTGAGATCGGGTTGACCGTCGTCCATTCTGGCAAAGAGCTTCCTTCCGGAAAGAGCTCCATCCTTGCCCACCTTGAAAGAGAGGATCTTTTTCGGAACGTATTCGGATACGTAGAGAGTTTTCTCATCGGGGCTCAGGATCAACCCATTGGGAGTCTGCGCCTCCGAGGCAACGGTTTGGGCCACGCCCTTCGGGGAAACGTAAACGACTTCCCCCGGTCCGGTCAGGGTAAAGTAAACCCCACCCGATCGGTCGACGACCAAGTCATTGGGCTTTCGGCGTCTGTCCTTCGACAAATCCTCCTGGTGCAGGAGCTTCCATTGATTATTCTGATCCAGGCAACGGATCGAACCCGTACCATTATCCGCAAAGTAGGTTTTTCCATGGTTGAAGAAACTCGCGCTAAAGCGCTTTTCCTTGGCCACCACGTGCCATTTTTTCTGCTTGGGAACAAAACGCTTCGCAACCTGGGACTTCGGATCGGACACGGCCAGGGCCCACCCCGACCAGGAAGGGCCGTCGGCCAATTCGAAATCATCGGAAACCAACTTAAGCAGCGCCGTCCGATCGACCGGTGAATTGCCCGCAAGAGCACCTGATACGGAAAGGGTTACGGCAAAAAAGAAGGAAAACTGAACCAGCTTCATTTCTTGGGACTTGGTTTTTTTGTGGGCCTTGCCGGGCGCTTGAACCCATCGGTCATGGGGGACGTTTCAAAGAATTTTCCGTCTTCCACCAACCGAGGATCCTTGTTCTCCCGCAGGTATTTCATCAAGCGGGCCCGCAGCTTCTTAACGGTATCGGCATATGCGGGATCATTTGCGAGGTTCTTCATTTGGTCGGGATCCTTTCTCACGTCGTAGAGCTCCTCGCGCGGGCGTTTGCCGTAGGCGTGCTCGAAAAAGGGTTTCACTTTCGGATCCTTGCGGTTCGTAACGATCCATGCCTTGGTCGGACCTGCGTCCTCGTCGGCCAAGGTCACGAAAGTTTGGTTTTCCAATAGAGCGAAGCCTGGTTCCTTGGGAGTATCGAGCAGATACGGATCACCCAAGGGCCATCGGTCGGGCTTGAAATTGATCACGAACTGAAAATCCTTAGTACGGATGGCGCGTTGCGGATAAGGCAAGTAGCCTGGACGGGAGGAGTAAACATGGCGTTCCCGACCCGTTATCACGGCATCTCGGCTAGGGTCTACTTGTCCTTCCTTCTTGGATTTCAAAACTTTCCAAAGGCTCTTCGCAGACATTCTTCCGGGAACCTTCACCTTGCCGGCCTCCAAAAAGGTCGGCGCCAAGTCAGGCAGGCAGACAAAATCATCGACCACCCGGCCTCCCGCAACGCCCGGGCCGGCAATCGCAAGGCATACCCGGGTCCCGAAATCATAGAGGTTGCACTTGCCGTGGGGGA
Organism: Opitutia bacterium UBA7876; assembly: GCA_002500665.1. Lineage (GTDB taxonomy): Bacteria > Verrucomicrobiota > Verrucomicrobiia > Opitutales > Seribacteraceae > Seribacter. Next base: position 97,973 of record DLRY01000058.1, on the reverse strand, counting down.
AACCGGGGGGACCATGATCACCGCTTACCACGATGATCGTACTGTCGTACTCGCCCGCTTTCTTCAACTCCTCGATAAGGATCCCAAGTCCGGCATCGAAGGCGGCGATCTCCCCGAGGTAATCGGCCAAATCCTGGCGAACCTCATGAACGTCCGGCAGAAAGGCGGGCATCTTGCCCTTGAGACCGTCGGGATCGATCCCCCAAAGTTTTTTACCTGAGCCCTTGGTCCATTTTCGGTGTACGTTCGTGGGGCCGAACCAGTAGGCGAAAGGCTGACCTTTCTTTCTGCCTTCCAAAAAGGATTTGAAATTTCCCCGGGCTTCCCGAAAGAGCTCCCCCTTCGCATCCTCTACGGCAACCCCTTTGGAGGACCGACCGGAAACGTATTGCGAAAACCCATTGAATTTCCCACCCGCCTTCCCATAAGCGGTTGCATTCCCTCCAATCCCGGCATTCCGAGGAGTACCAGGCGACCAGACTTTATAAGTATAACCGATATGGTAACCCGAATCCTTCAGCAATAAAGGCCAGGTCGGGATCTTCTCGTCCCAGACCGCTCCTTGAAGAATGGCTCCCCTAGCCGTCTCCCAAAAGTTTCGACCCGAAAGAATGGCGCTGCGGCAAGGCGTACAGGATGGCGCGTTTACCGAAGCATTTGTAAAAAGAACGCCACTCTTCGCAAGTTTGTCGAAGTGGGGAGTCTTGGCGACGTCGTTGATTCCGCCCGCTCCCTCGATCTTGGCATAAATGGATGCCTGCCTGCCCCAGTCATCGGCAAAGGCAAAAAGTACGTTCGGCCGCTGGGCTGAAAAAACGGCAAGGACGCAAAGACAGAGCGAAAGAAGAAAAAACAAGGGTTTCATACTTCTGCGATAGGCTTCGTTGCACCCTGCGTCAAGCACGCGACCTCGGGCCCGGGGACTTTAGGCTTGAAGAACCGCAAGACCCTGCTGCGATGAGAAGCCTTTGCAAGGGGCATAATTCAAGAACCGGTTAAAGACTGCTTGCCCTCCGGCCCTTTCCGTTAAAGAACGAAGGGAAGATGAAAACCACAACCTGCCTCATTTCCGCCCTTTTCATGCTCGCGGCCAGCAAAAACCTTGTCGCCAAATCCGTGGAAGGAAAGATCAATCCCTTCCTCGGCAAACCCGAACTGCAGTCGCAATCGCTCTTTTCCTCGGACCGGATGCCCAACGTGGTCGTGGCCATGGACGGATCGGTCGTGGCTGTCTGGAATGGTGTGGTCTGCCGACGGAGCGAGGACGGCGGAGCGACTTGGGGCAAGGAGCGGTTGGTCGGCAAGGGCTTCATGGGCGGAGGAGTTACCGTGGACGAGACCACTGGTTCGATTTTCGCCTTCGTGGAGGACGGACACCCGCCGAGCAAGCTGACCGTATACCGTAGCGACGACCACGCCAAGACTTGGGAGGAGCACGAATGCAAAATCGAGAAGGACAAGATGGGGAACCTGCCCTCCATGCATATGAACGATCACGGCATTACCTTGAGGCACGGGGAACACAAGGGAAGGATTATCCGTCCATCCCGCTGGTATGCGGGACGGAACCATAACTCACTTTGGCCCAAGCATTATACCAATGCAATCTACAGCGACGACCAAGGCAAGACTTGGAAGACCAGCGACCCCTTTCCAGCCAACGGCACCGGAGAAGCCGCCATCGCCGAGCTATCGGACGGAACCATCTACTACAACTCACGTCGTCATTGGGCTCCCAAGGGGGTAAACCCGAAGAGACGATGGACTGCTCGGAGCAAGGACGGTGGTCACACTTGGAAAGATCTCACCATCTGCGAGATTCTCCCTGATGGCGACCAGATTCGCAACTACGGCCTCATGGGCGGTCTCACCCGCCTGCCGATCAAGGACCGGGACGTCCTGATTTTCAGTAATATCGAAAGTCCGTCGGGCAGGCATCACGGAACCATCTGGGCAAGCTTAGACGGGGGCGAAACCTGGCCCGTCAAGCGCCTGGTTTACGAAAAGCGGTTTGCCTATTCCTCCCTCACCTCCGGTCGCCCCGGCACCAAGAGCGAAGGTTGGATATATCTCTTCTACGAAGGTGGCCCGAAAGGAGCGGGAACCCTCGCCCGCTTCAACCTAAGCTGGGTCCTCGGAGGAGAGTCCACCGGGGACGGCAAAATTCCGGACTGGGCGAAATAATGAGAGACTCCTTAGGTCCCTTGCGCGTTGAGTGGCTCAGGATGGCCCAGAAACTCGTTGTTGTCGGCCCGTCGTTTCCTTAAGCATTCAAGCTCCATGACCCTCTCCATCCGCATTGCCCTTGCCACGCTCGTATGCTCTTTGGTTTACGCGGGCCAAAAGCCCAACGTCCTTCTTATCGTCTGCGACGACCTGAACGATTACGTCGAGACCCTGGGCGGTCATTCTCAAGCCAAGACCCCCCACCTGCGCAAGCTCATCGAGAGTGGGGTTTCCTTTACCCAAGCCCATTGCAACATCCCCATCTGCAACCCCTCGCGGGCCAGTTTCGCCACCGGGATTTACCCGCATACCTCGCAACAGTTCGGCTTCGAGGACTGGGACAAGAACGAGATTCTCAAGAACTCGCGCACCATGATGGCTCATTTCTCAGCCAACGGATACCACACCCTAGGCACCGGAAAAGTCATGCACAACAGGGATCATCAGGAATGGGACGAGTACGGACACCCTTCCGATTACGGCCCCTTCCTCTTCGACGGAAAGAATAAGATTCCACACCTTGCGGTCCCAAGCCCGTTCAGGGATGACTTCGGGATTATCGACGGTACCTTTGGCCCTCTGGAGAAAGTCTCCCATAAAAAATCTCCCGACACTGGCAAGCCCTACTCTTGGATCACCGGGGGATGGAAAAAACAACGCGAACTCAAATACGAATCGGATGACGACCGCGACTTGACCGGAGACGAATTGAACGCCCAATGGGCGGTCAATCGGCTTAATGAACTTGCGTCGGAAAAGGGGCGTAAACCCTTCTTCATGGGAGTCGGTTTCGTCCGTCCGCATACCCCCTTGATCGTCCCGCAAAAATACTTCGACCGTTTTCCCTTGGATTCAATCAAACTTCCCAAAATCCTCCAAGGCGATGCCAAGGATACCTTTAAAAACACCGTAACGTCGAAAGAAGACGACCGGAGTGGAGATCGCGGAACAAAAATGTACGACAGCCTGATCGCATCCTACGGGGGTGAGCGCGAACTGGCTTTGAAGAAGTTCATTCAAGCCTATCTCGCAAGCGTGGCATCGATCGATGATTTGGTGGGTGATCTTCTACATGCGCTCGACGAAACCGGCCTTGCAAAGAATACGATTGTCGTATTCACCAGTGACCATGGGTGGGGAAATGGAGAAAAGGATTATCTCTACAAGAATTCCCTCTGGCAGGAAAGCACCCGCGTGCCTCTCGTTTTGAGAGTACCGGGGGTCTCCAAGGCAGGAAAGAGTTCCGCCCACCCTGTCTCCCTCGTCGACTTATACCCTACGCTTCTTGACCTGTGCGGTCTGCCGGAAAACACCATGAAAAATGAGAAGGGGCGTCCCTTGGACGGGTTCTCGCTCAAGCCCTTCCTCACCCATCCGCAAAAAGACAAATGGGAAGGACCTGATTACGCGCTCACCACCCTATACAAGTGGGCCCAATACTATGACCCAGCCTACCAAAGCTATTCGCTCCGCTTTAAGGATTGGCGCTACGTCCGCTATGAAAACGGCAAGGAAGAGCTCTATCACACGGCCAAAGACAACCATGAGTGGAACAACTTGGCTCTCGATTCCAACTATTCCGAAACCCTCGAAAAGTACCGCAAGAAACTACTGTCCATCATCCCGGAAAGCATTCCTGAAAAGCCAAAAAGCAACGAATACTGGAAGGATCAATACTTCAAGAAAAACCCACAGGCCGATTCAAACAAAGACGGAACGCTCTCCTGGCCAGAACTGAACGCGCATAAGAAGTCGAAGGATGTGCCTAAGGATGCGGAGTATTGGAAGAACCAGTATTTCAAGAAAAACCCCAAGGCCGATGCAAACAAAGACGGAACGCTCTCTTGGCCGGAATTCCACGCCCACAGGAAAAAAGGTGCCTAGGTCGGGTCAAGGGTTGCCTGTGAAATCTTTGAAGCTCAGCCCTCAGGGCAAACGCCCGTATTGCTCATCCCTAAGCTTCTTATTCTGGACATGCCTCTATGTCAGCTTGTTGGCCACTTCAGTTCAAGGAGGAGCGCTGCCGCCCTCCCCTCCTAACGTTCTGATTTTCCTCATGGATGACATGGGCATCGGAGACTGCCGTGTCTACAACCCGGAAAGCAAAGTTTTCCTTCCTAATTTGGAAAAAATAGCGGAGCAAGGAATGCGCTTTACGGATGCGCATTCGCCTTCCGCAGTTTGTGCCCCCACGCGTTACAGCGTGATGACCGGAAATTATCCCTGGCGGGGTCGTTTGGAAAACGGCACTTGGCTTTTCAACATGCCCAGCCAAGTGCTTCCTGGACAGAAAACGATCGGTCAACTCATGAAGGATGCCGGTTACCGGACAGCCTTCATTGGCAAGGTTCATTTGGGCGGAAAGGTGATAAGCAAGACGACGGGCATGCCCAAGTTCGACAGGAAGGGAGGCTTTGAAGATTTCGATTTTTCAAAACGTGTCGAAGATACTCCAGCTTCCTTTGGATTCGACTATGCCTATGAGCTTCCGCAGGGCATTCAAGGGTCTCCCTACATCGCCTTAGAAAATGGAATGTTGGTCGGAGGTCCACACAATTTACGGGAATGGAAGAAGGGAACCTATGGAAAATCAGTCATCGAAGCGGATGGATTCGGCTCCGCGGATTGGGATTCGTCCAGGGCCGGACCGATCTTGACCGAGCGGGCGATCTCCTTCTTGGACCGTCACTTTTCCGAAAATTCAAAAACCGCAATTCGCAAGCCCTTCTTCATGCATTACTGTAGCCAGTCCTGCCATGTCCCTCACACTCCTCCCGAAGAAATGGATGGCAAGCAAGTGCGAGACTCATCGCTTGACGCACATTTGGATATGATGGTGGAAGCCGACCTGACGCTTGGAAAAATCATCACCAGGCTAAGGAGGGCAGGCGAACTCCAAAACACACTCATTATCTTCACCAGTGACAATGGCGGACTTTCCCGCGGAGCTCCTGGCAAGCATAGAAGGGGTCACAATTCGAACGCGGGCCTTCGCGGAAGCAAAGGGCAAATCTACGAAGGGGGGCATCGCGTACCTTTCATCGTCGGTTGGGGCAATGGACAAAAAGATTCACCCGTTAAACCAGGATCGATGTCCGATAGCCTGATCGGATTACAAGACATCTTCGCAACCTTAGCGGAAATAACTTTGCAAACGATCGACCGTGCCCATGGGTTGGACAGCCAATCCTTCCTTGGAATTCTCCTTGGCAAAAAGGAAGCCATAGGGCGCCAGTCTTTGCTCGTCCAGGCAAACAACGGAACTTTTCAAGGGCAACAATCCAAGAAAATGTTTCGCAATGGCACATGGAAACTGATCGTGACAAAAAAACTTGAGCCAGTCGAACTGTATGACCTTGCATCCGATCCACTGGAAAACTCCAACCAGATCGAAGAGGTTTCCCAAAAAACCAGAGTGAAACGCATGGCACTAGAAGTGAAGGAGGTTATGCAGTCCAAGCGCAGCACGGTTGCATTACGGATCGGCAGGCAAAAGAGCCCGGCTATTCATTCTGCCGAATTATTCGCGCCCCGGGCCACCTTGCTCACCGAGCTCAAGAAAATCGAGGGCGGAAAGGCTGTTAGATGGGGGAAAAAGTACAAGGTTACCGGAAAGAGCCCGATGAACCTTTCATTCATCCCGCAAGACAAGCTCCATTGGGACGCAAGCGCGTACAAGCTAATCGGCATCCCCGTGCAAAACTGGACCGATGGACTCACCACCATCGAGGGTCGATTGAACAACGGAAAACTAACCAGTTGGTCTCATCATGCCGTCGGGTTCGCGGTAGCTCCATCTTGGGAAAAGACGACCCTCGGCTTTCCTTTTCCCATGGTCGAGGAAAGATACAGGGGACCGAAACCATTCAACGGTCAACTTGCCCGTCCCAACGGCCATCGTATTCATTGGCGAAGGTTTTTCCCCGAAGACCTTAGGGAAATCACTATGGTCATTACTTCCACGAGCGGATTGGTTGATCTTCTCATCGACCCTCCTTTTCTGGCATGGCATGAGTCGGACGGGCTCAACAACAAATTGGAGAAACTACCCTACCTCGACGAACTCGGACAAGTTCGGGCAGTTGACTGGCCTGGCAAGGCAACAGGCATAACGGACGCTCGCAAAACCATGGCCAAACAGCTCAAGGCAGCTGAGGACTTAACCAAAAAGCGAAAGGTTGGCAAATTCGGTGGATGGACCGGAGGTCCCAAGCAGAAAGGGACGGGCAGATTTCGTACGGAAAAACTCGATGGCAAATGGTGGTTGATTGACCCGGAGGGCTATCTGTTCTTCTCGGTCGGAGCTTGCCTTACGGGACACCGTACCGAGACTTTGGCCGAACCGGACAGGGCGCACGGTAACTTCTTCAGCTACCTGCCCAAAGGAAAAGACTACTTGCAATGGACCGGCATGCGAAAGGTGGGCGGCAAACAATTCGTGAACTTTCCCGCAATGAACTATCAGAGGTATTTCGGGGAAGGTTGGAAAAAGAAAATCAACCAAGGAATACACGACCGCTATCGGGCTTGGGGCTTGAACACGTTGGGTTGCTGGTCGGATGAAAATTTGCAAAAGGAGGGCAAGACGCCCTATGTCCTGATCTCATCGATTTGGTGGCAGGTCTGGGGACACCGGAAGTTCCCCTCCCCTTTCCGCCCTGATTTCCAAGCCGACATGGAAAAGGGACTCAAGAAACTGGCATGGGCCAAAAATGATCCGTATTGTCTCGGCATATTCATTGGGAACGAACTCGAGTGGCCGGACCGGATCGGACAGACCATTCTCAAGATGCCCACGGAGCATCCGACCAAAAAGTGGGCTCTTGAACAGTTGCAAAAGCTGGGCAAGCCAAACTCCCCGGCGTTGGCAAAGGATCTGGACAAGCTCTATCTTCCCTTTGTTCGGACTTTTTTCTCCAAGTGTAAGAAAGCGGTGGAAAACGTTTTACCCGGCACCCTCTATCTAGGATGTCGCACGCACCGCGGACCAAGCGTTCTGGGCCAAGGAGCGCTCGGATCCGTCGACGTCTTTTCGGTCAACGTATACGATTCAAGAGTACGATCCTGGCAGGTGCCTGCCAATGCCGATATTCCCATTATGGCCAGCGAATTTCATTTTGGAGCGGTAGATCGGGGCGTGCCAAGTCCCGGTTTGTCTGGTTCATGGGATCAAAGACAAAGAGCCTTGTCCTTTGCTCACTACCTAGCATCAGCTCTAGCCGACCCTCGATTCGTCGGCGTTCATTGGTTTCAGTGGATTGATCAACCGGCTTCAGGGCGGAAGGATCGTGAAAACCATCAATGCGGATTCATCGACGTCGCAGGTCGGGAATACGCCGAATTAGTAAAGATTACGACTCGTGCAACCACAAAAATGTATCCCGCCAGAGTCAAAAGTAACCAATCCACAGAAAAACTCCTTAAAGAAATTACAGGGAAATAATATTCATTTTTCGGTAGAAATTCAGATGAAAACAAACGCGGAAAAAAGCGAGTTTTTCTTTTACTTGCAGGCAGTGCCAAAATTATGAAGATGCCAATGCTTGAAGTATGAACTCCCATAGTAATAAAAAAAGTGTCGTTAGTACGGATACGATCAGTGCGAGCGAAGCGGCCCACATCCTCGGCTTCAAACAGACGCACCCAGTCATGAAATACGTCAAGAAGGGCTATCTGAAGGCCTATCCCAACGAGAGAAACAACCGAAAGCTTTTTCTCAAGGAGGAGATCTTGAGTTTGCCCCGACCGCTACCTATTCCACCGCCCTCGGAAAAGTTCAAGGGACACGGCCGAAAAGCGTGAACCCCTCGTACTACTTGCCTAAGGAGCTCCAAAAGGCCGCCGGAGGCATGAGGTCCTTTCGGCGGTCGTCGAAGGCGGTGCCGATCTCTCGCAAGCCTTGAAGCCTACGGACAACCTCCAGGCCCCTCTTGATCCGGGAGGGCGTAAAGACCAAGCGCGACAGCCTCAGGCCCTCAAGAGGGGTAAGGTCCTCTATCAAGGTCTCGCCGATGTGGAGCCTCTGGATGACGGGTAACTTGCGAACGAAGGAAAGATCCCTTACCAGGGTACGGTGGACCGTCAGGCTCTCCAGCGGGAGACCGGCCAAATGGGAAAGATCGGCCACGGGCGAGTCGGTAAGCCATAGCTGTCGTAGACTGGTTCGTCCAAGAGGCTCGACGTCAGTGATGCGCGTAGCCACGGCATAGAGTTTCTCAAGGGGTTGCCCCTGGAGGCCGTCAAGGGACTCGACCGGGCTGTTGTTAAGCCCAAGTTCCACCAGCTTAGCCTCCTTCAGGCTCTTCAGGTTGACCACTTCCGTGTCCTCCATCCAAAGACTCTTGAGGGGCATCCCCTCCAAGTGACGGATTTCACGAACGGGGTTCCCTCTCAAGTCGAGGAACTCAAGATCCAGCCCCCGCAGAGGGGAAAGATCACGCAGTCCGCAATCGGGAAAGTGGGCGGCGACGATTCGACCGTCCCTTTCCTCGAAGCGTCCCTGCCCCTTATATGCGGGGTTTGCCTTGGACAGGATAAACTGTATTCGCTCCTGCTCGGGAAAGGCCGCTTCCAACGAGGGAGCCTTATCGGCGGTTTCAGAGGAAGTGTCATCGTTCCCTGTCCCGAGTGGCTCGGTTCCTTGAAGAGAAGCATTACCCTCATGAGGCACTTGTTCTTTTGTTCCGGAGTCGGATCCGTCCGGCGACTCCTCGCCCTGGTCGCGTCCGCAGGAAAATAAGAGAAGGAAAAGGGCTAAGGCTCCAGCTCGGGTATGCATCACTTGGAAAGAGGGAGTACCCAGATGTTCCTATAGCGGACCGGGTTGCCGTGGTTCTGTAGGTACACGAAGCCGGGCTCGGGCCCCTCTTTGAGTGGAGACGCGGTCGTACGCTTGGGCAAGTTCAGCTGGTCGTGGACAACCACTCCGTTGTGGCGGACGGTCATGAATGCATTCTTGGTCTTCTTTCCGTCCTCGAAGCGGGCCGACCTGAAATCAACGTCGTAAGTCTGCCAAGTCAAAGGAGGAAAGCACATGTTTTCACGGGGCGGAGCGATACCATAAACTCCGCCACATTCGTTGCTTTTGCCCTCCAGTCCAAAAGAATCGAGCATCTGGACTTCGTACCTCCCCTGGAGGTAAAGTCCGCTGTTCCCCCTGCCCTGCCCCCGGGCGGTCGGCTTATAAGGCAAGCGGAACTCAACATGCAGACGATGATCCCCGAAAAGCTTGATGCTCTTGGCTCCCTCCATAAGGAGATGATCCTCGGTCATCCGGCCAGGTTTGAAATTCTTGGTCGAGGCACCCTCGAATAGAACAACGGCCCCCCTGGGAGGCTTTGCCCCGAGGGTGGGGCTCTTGCGGAGGATGCGCTCGAGCGAGCCGATTTTATTCCCGTCGAGTGTTTGTATCTCCATGGCTCCTTCCTTCAGGATGGCACGGCGCTTGTCGTTCTCGAAAACCGTGCTTCGATTTTCCCGGATCGAGGCAATGACCGTCTCCTCCTTGCTCAGGTTCCACCCGTCTCCTGGCAAACCGCCGACGTATCCTCTGGCCATGAAGTTTCCATTGCCCATGGCCACGACCTGACAACCCAGCTTGAAATCGCCTTCCTCACCCTTGACCGTCCCGGAATATTCACCCTGTATGGCATAATCGGAATCCACCTTCGAGGGGTCGGCAGGATCACCATGCAGGCCGGCAACAAGAGCCAAGATAGTTGGGGAAAGGAAAAGGATCGTCTTTTTCATGGGGCTTGAGTTTGGTGTTTCTGGGAGATTCATCAAAGGGCCAACCAGCGAAATCTTCAACAAAAAGCTTTCGCTTTACCGGTTTTTTGATCGGTCTACAAAAATTCGAACAAGGCTCATGCTAGTTTTATTCGAGGATCCATGCCTTTGGCTTTACGATTTTCCCAGATACGTCATTATGCCCACTCCCTCAACCAGCAACGACCTAGTGACGAACTCAAAGGCTACCGTTCTATTAATCGATGATGATGCCGAGATCCGGTATTCGCTCGACCGCGTCCTTTCCCAAGAGGGTCACGCCGTAATCTGCTCCGACTCGGGAGAAGAGGGAATCAAGACCGCCCGCAAGGAAAACCCGAATCTCATTTTCCTTGATAACCGCATGTGCGGTATTTCCGGCATCGAGACTCTCCAGCACCTGAGAACCGCCGCACCCAACTCCTTGGTCATCCTGATGACTGCATACGGCACGTCCCAAACCGCCATCGAGGCCATGAAGCACGGAGCTTTCGACTACGTGCTCAAGCCATTCGACCTGAAAAAGCTTAAGGAACTCGTGGCCAAGGCCCTCAAGGCCGGCAAGGACTACGTCGGGGCGGAGGAAACTTACGAGCATTTGCTCAACTCCTCTGATTACGCTGAAGGAATCGTCGGGAGCGGCGAGCGGATGCAGCAGGTCCTCAAGCAGGTCGGGCAGGTAGCGGCATCCGAGGCAACCGTTATGGTCACCGGGGAAAGTGGCACCGGAAAGGAATTGATCGCCAGATGCATCCATAGGCACAGCCATCGCTCCAAGCGTCCTTTTCATGCCGTCAACTGTGCGGCCATCCCAGAAAATCTCATTGAAAGCGAGCTTTTCGGACACGAGAAAGGCTCTTTCACCGGAGCTACCGACGCCAAGGCGGGACAGTTCGAACTCTGCCATGGCGGAACTCTCTTTCTGGACGAGATCGGGGATATGCAGCTCCCCACTCAGACCAAGATTCTGCGGGCTATCCAGGAGGGAGAAATTCAGCGAGTGGGAGCTACCAAGGTCAAGAAGGTCGACGTCAGGCTAATTGCGGCCACGCACAAGAACCTGGAGGATATGGTTAAGGAGAAGACCTTCCGGGAGGACCTGTACTATCGCTTGAACGTAGTACGGATCGAGACCCCTCCCTTGAGGAAAAGGATGGAGGACTTGCCCGAGTTGGTCGACTTTATGCTCCAAAGGCTGAGCAGGGAGCAATCCACCGGCACCACGGAAATTTCCAAGGAGGCCGTAGGGGTTTTGCAGAAATACGACTGGCCCGGCAACGTGAGGGAACTGGAGAACGTCCTTCACTCGGCTTCGGTGGTTTCGAAGGGAAAACGAATCCTGAGCAAGGATTTGCCCTCTACTCTCGGAAATCTCCTTGAGGCAGGAGCCCAAGAGATTTCCGCCCCGGGTAGCCAACCTCCGGCCGAAAAGCGAACGGGGCCCAAGGCTCCGGTCGACCAAGCCCCGGATGCTCACTTCGAAAAGGATGACGAAGCCTTCGGTCAGACCAAAGCCGTGGAAAACGAAAAGCCGACTCCTAGCGTTCCTCATTCCATTTCATCCGAGGAAAGCTACGACATGGCCTATGCCCATGCTAGAGAAAACTCACAGTCAAAACTGCTCGAGGCCGTGGAAAGGGAAATGATTCGGAGAACCCTTCGGGAGACCGGTGGGAACCAAGTAAAGGCATCCGCTATTCTGGGCATTACCCGAACAACCCTGCGCAAAAGAATAGACGCATACGGGATAAGGTACTAAACCCTCAGGTGACTACTTGCCTTTCGGTACGATTTGATGCATTGATGATTATTTACCATTTTCATCCACTATGAGCAAAGAGCGTATCGTGATAACCGGAGTGGGCTTGACCAGCCCGCTGGGCAACGACTTGGGCACCTATCGAGAAGCCCTTTTGGAAGGGCGGAGTGGCGTCAGCTCATTCCCGGTCCGCAACATGGGAGACCTGCCGGCGGGAGTATGTGATTTCGAGAAGACCAAGTACCAGAATCGCAAGGAGGTCAGAGTCGGAACCCGGGCCGGAGGAATCGGGATTTTCTGCGCTCACGAAGCCTTGGCTTATGCAGGACTCGACCTTTCAGGTTTGGATCCATCAAGGATCGGGACCTACTTGGGCATCACCGAGCACGGAAACGTTGAGACCGAGACGGAGGTCTGCCAACTTTTCGATCACTACGAGGAAGAGGTGAAATATTGGAGCCATCACCATAACCCCCGTACCGTAGCCAACAACCCAGCCGGTGAAATTACCGTCAACCTGGGTTTGACCGGTCCCCATTACACCGTGGGCGCCGCCTGTGCGGCAGGCAACGCTGGAATCATACAGGGCGCCCAGATGCTCAGGCTTGGGGAATGCGACCTTGCCCTTGCCGGTGGGGTCAGCGAAAGTATCCGGGCTTATGGAATATTCGCGGGATTCAAGAGCCAGGGAGCCTTGGCCTCTCATGAAGATCCACACAAGGCAAGCCGACCCTTCGATCGCGGACGCAACGGCATCGTGGTAAGCGAAGGGGGCTGCATCTACGTTCTGGAAAGGCTCGAAGACGCACGCAGGAGAGGAGCCGAGATAGTAGCTGAGATTCTCGGCTATCGAATCAATTCCGATGGCACGGACTACGTACTACCCAATCCGGAGAGACAGGAGGAGTGCATCCGTCAAGCCCTCGACAACGCCGGTATCGAAGCAGGGACGGTCGACATGGTAAGTTCCCACGCTACTTCCACCCCACAAGGGGACGAACAGGAATGCAAAGCTCTCAGGAACGTTTTCGGGGAAGACACAAAGACCTTGATCAACAACACCAAGAGCTTCATCGGACATACCATGGGAGCAGCCGGGGCCTTGGAGCTTGCCGGCAATCTTCCCTCCTTCCGGGACGGCCTCGTTCACGCGACTATCAACGTCGACGACCTCGATCCCGAGTGCGCGCTGCCGGGTTTGGTCGTGGACGAACCGCGGGAGAGCGAGGAGGGCGTCCGAATCATCCTCAACAATTCATTTGGCATGCTTGGAATCAATTCCGTTCTTATCTTGAAAAAATTCGAGGATTAGGTTACAAAGGCCTTCCACCGAGCTATGAACAAAGAAAAGGTCAGACAAATCGTACTCGACATCATTGCCGAGATTGCCCCCGACGAGGACTTGTCGGACGTCAAGCCCGAAGTCCGCCTGCGGGATCAACTGGACTTGGATTCCATGGACTTCCTCGACATAGTGATGGAGCTTAGAAAGCAGCACGGTATAGACGTACCCGAGGCCGAGTACCGCGAGCTCGAGTCCCTCGACAGCTCCGCCAACTACCTTCTCCCCAAGTTCGAGTCGGGAGCAGCAGCCTAGCCCCCTATCCATCTCGGGTCCTCTGGTTTGCCTGCAGCCTCCTCACCCAAACAAGCAGACAGCCACTGCGATGTCGCCGTCATTGGGGCCGGTCTTTCCGGTCTTTCCGCAGCACTGCGTTTGGCCATGTTCGGCAAAAGTGTGGTCTTGCTGGAAAGACACTCCGTAGTAGGAGGCCTCAACAGCTTCTATTCCCAAAAAGGCATCAAGTTCGACGTAGGGCTGCACGCCCTGACCAATTATCCTTCCGAAAAATCAGGGAAGTCGTCCCCTTTGCTCAAGCTTTGCAGGCAGTTGAGGATCCCCATCGATTCCCTTAAACTCCACCCCCAGAGTCACTCTAGGATTACCTTTGGAACGGAAAGCCTCCTTTTCGACAACGATTTCGACTTTTTCCTTTCCCAAGTGGAAGAAAAATTTCCCGCGGAAAAAGACAGGTTCCTCTCCCTCCTTTCCCAAATGGAGGAATTCCCTGCCTATTCTGTGGATGCAAAGGAACTTTCAACCCGTGAAATCCTAAGGGAAGCCATCCGTGAGCCTTTGCTCGGCGAAATGCTTCTCTGCCCTACTTGTTATTACGGCTCAGCCCGACCCAACGACATAGACTTCCCGACTTTCGTAATGCTCTTCGACGCAATCTTCAGGCAAGGGTTATCAAGGCCCGAACGAGGAATCCGGGCCATCCTCGATCCCATAACCAGGAAACTCAGGGAACTTGGAGTGAAGCGGAAAATGAAATGCCAGGTAGAGGCAATCGTAAATAATGGCTCCAAGGCTTCCGAGCTCAAGCTGGGAAACGGGGAGAGGCTCTCGGCGGATTTCGTCATCTCTACCTGCGGGGCGGTTGAGACCCAGTCTCTCCTCAAGCCAACCGGTTCGCCCGAGCCTCCCACTGAGGGAAGGTTCTCCATCATGGAGTCAATTTTCGTCTACGAAGGGCAACCGGGGGATCTCGGCTGGGATGAGACCACCCTTTTCTTCAATGATTCGGAAACCTTCCACTTCGATGAACCTAAGGGCGCCCTGGACGTGCGATCGGGGGTTATTTGCCTGCCCGAGAATTACGGCCCGGACGTTCATGCACAAGGAGCAAGAAGCAAACTCCGCATCACTCATCCCGCTAATTTCGGCCATTGGGCCGGACTGCCGCAGAAAGACTACGAAAAGGAAAAGGCTTCGTGGGAGGAACGAGTCCTGGCAAATGGATTGCGGTATCTGTCCAAGGAAGAATCGCAACTGGAGGACTTTCACGCCAAGATTATCCTTCGCGATACCTTCACCCCGAGGACGATAAAGAAGTACACCGACCATCGAAACGGAGCCCTTTACGGGTCCCCTGTCAAGAGACGGGATGGATCGACCCATTTGGAGAATCTCTTCCTTGCCGGAACCGACCAAGGTTACGTCGGAATCGTAGGGGCCATGCTCGGCGGCATTGCCATCGCGAACAACCGGATCCTTCGCCCCGGCTAGGCCCTAGCCCATGCGCTCGATTAGCCGTTCCTGTATTTCCGCCAGCACGAGGTAGCCGAAGTAGCCTAAACGCTCAGAGGCATCCCTTCCGCTCAAGGAAAACTCTGAGGATTGCAATTCCTCATCGGGCACTTCCGCCAGGCAATGGCTCCTGATGGCCAGGCGCAACTCAGTCAATCCACGAAGCAAATCCTCGGCCTCGGCTTCCGGCACCGCCACTCGTCCATGAGCAAACTTCGGGTCGCTCATCAGGCGGGCGACCGCCTCCCGGTCCCCTCGTCCTTCCTCGGCCAGGCCATTCTCCCAAGCCTCAACCAGATCGTCATCAAGTGGATTGGGGCAGACGAACGGGTAGACGGATTCGCGCTGGGAAGCCGCATATATCTTTCCAAGTTCGGGCAAAATGGCCTGAATGATTCTGGATTCCACTTGGAGAGAAAACTCAATCATCTCGTTCCAGGACCGTCTGCAGGCGCCATCTTTGCAATTCGTAGACGTAGGTTTCGGCCTGTTCTCGATCACCCGTCCAAAGAATCGACTTGCCCAACTCGTGGACCTCACGCATGTGTTTGGTCGCCTTTTGCTCACCGTAGCCGAAAACCTTGCGGAAAACCATGACTACGTAGCTCATTAGGTTAACAGGATCGTTCAGCACAATGACCTTCCATGGAGCGGCAATCTCTCGACTGGTCTTCTCCTCGGTTTCCGGCGTAGGTATGGCTTGATGGGGCATAGGATCGAATTATGAGGGAAGATATCGGTTTTAGGAGAAAATTCGAAGGAATTTTTATCAAATTTACATTTTCTTCTTTCCATGCTTGCATGGAAGCCTTGAAAACAGTTCTCTGACGCGATGCTCAAAATACCAACTTTTATCCTTGGGGGCCTGCTAATCCTGACCGGCTCGCTCGGTTACCTAATGCAGGACTCGGGCTTATCCATCAAGGTCACCGGACCTCTGGACAACGAAGCCAAGATGATCCTCTCGGACGGCACTCAGACGCACAATGTGGACTTGGGCTATTCCTCCAGCGACTCTGCGGGCGAGCAGGCATACTGGCTGATCGACCGCCTGAACACTTCTCATGCAAAGGAAGCCTCCCTGTCGAATTACGGCGTTACCGATCATGAGCACAAGGGTAAAGTAAAATCCTTCTGGTACGCCTCTTCGAGGGGGGACACCCTTGCCGGACTCCTGCAGGAGGCCGAGAATATGCAGAGTGCTGGGGATGAGGACCCGGTTGTCGTCGAATGGAGCAAAGTCGACAAAGAAGAAGCCACGATCAAGTTCGTCTACAAGAACCAGGCCGGAAACGACGGCAACGTCACCTTGCAATTATCGAACTGGAAGAACGTGGCTATCGAGCCCAAGCCCAAACCTGGAGAGAAGCTGCATTTCGGGAAGAGCGTAACAGCCATGATCCCGGCATTTATCGGCATTGCTCTCATCCTCCTAGTCCTGCTCGCCGAAAGTAAGCCTAACGCCCGCAAGCACATTATGCACATCGCCGTGCTGATCGGCTTACTCAGCTTCTTTGCCGTAGCCAAGATGATTTTTCCGGCCGTTTCCGAAATGAACTGGCTCAAGGGGGAACCCAATGGGATTATTCAGACCTCCATGCTGAAACCTCTCTCCATGTTGTCCTCGGCCGGAATCCTTCTGATTTTCGTTATTCTTTGCGTAATTTCATTCGTCCAGGCCCGCAAGGAAATGGCTGCCCAGGCGGAGATTTCAGACCGGAAAAAGCAAAGGCAAAAGGGAGAGGGCGACGATGATGACGCCAA
>DLRY01000058.1:0-80984 GCA_002500665.1 Opitutia bacterium UBA7876 | reverse complement strand
AAGGATTCGAAGAAGGACGACTCCGGAAAAAAGGAGTCCTTCAAGGCTTCCAAGAAAAAAGAGGACGGCGAAAAGCCCAATGAACCCGATGAGGAGGAAGGCTTTGCCAAGAAAACCGACGCCTCCCAGGACAAGGATTCGTCAGGGGCCAAAAAAGTCACCGATGACCCACCTGTCAAAAGCAAGCCAGACCGCAAGTCGAAGGACGATCTCAAGGAGGAGGATAAGCCTGCCTCTAACACAACTGAAAGCGAACGAACCCAAGACCGGAAAGAGGGACCGGCAAAGGAATTTCGCTCACCCGTCCGCAGCGAGAGCGATGGAAAGCCCGATGGTGCCGAGGAAGAGAAAGATTCCAAGGAGAAAGAGCCTACCGACAAGAAGACTGAAGAAGGTTCAGCCCAAGAACCAAAAAAAGATCACGCAAAGGAATCCGGCTCGCCTGTCTCCAGCGAAAGTGAGGACGATTCTGAGGCTAACAAGGATGCGAAAGATTCGGGTTCCGGCGACAAACCTGCTTCCGAAGAATCCGAGGAAGAGGAAGATTCCGGCGAGAACAAGCGGGAAGAAAATTAATCCCCATCAGGAAACGAATCCGGGTAATGCGCCCGGAGAGTATTATCGCACCCCTCACCCTCATTCCATTTACTTGCTGAGTTACCCAACGAGTGTTTCGCGGAAGAGTGCCACAGGGTATTCCAAGAAACCAAAATCAGCCTCGAACCGGATGGGACCAGCTTGGCTTCGAAACGATTCCGTCCTCCTTGCGGGAAAGAGTGACTTCAACAAAGAGGTTGTTTCGCAGCAAAGGAAACCAACTCTCCAGCATGCTTTGGACTTTTTGCCTAGAGCTGGTTGGCTGGAAATAGGGAATACTGACGTGTTGGATTTCGGTAACCTCGAAATCGGGGGAAAGCATTGTAAAGTAATCCCGTAATTCCCTCGCGGAGAATTCTTTCCAATGTGGGCCATAGGTAGGTATGTTGAGGATTTCCTGAGGGGAGATTCCACCGCCTGAACGAGATAAAAACCGTTTGAGAGCCCAAGCCCTTCCTCCCAGATGATAGTAATTTGGAGTGGTAACGATGATCCTCCCTCCAGGTCGAAGCACCCGGTAGATTGCCTTCCACATATCAACGGGGTTGAAGGTGATGTGTTCGATAATCTCGGTAAAGAGGACGACTTCGTAATGATTTTCAGGCAGTTGACCGAAGACCTCGGGCTTGCTTAAATCAGTATATGAAACCAATTTTATATCGTGTTCCTGTGCAACTTTTTGCACCACTGGAGCGCTCAAAGTGGTGGGAAGTTCAGCCGCCGTGACCTCCACTCCTCTCTTTGCGTAAACTACGCTCTGATGCAGCCAGTGGGCGCCGATGTCGAGCAGAGTCGCGATCTTGTCCGTTTTTCTCCAGGCAAAATCCCAAGTCATTTTGAATCTCGGGTAGTGAGTGTTTAGGTAATCGCCATCGGGAATGTTGGACCCTTGGAAAAATCGGCCTTTGTAGTCTTCTATATCAGGAAATGACTTCATGTTTAAATTAAATGAACAACCCGTATGACCTTCCCGTTGCCTCTTTGTTAATTGCTACTGCCTACCTTCAAATTGCCGGATCCGTTACCCTCAAACCTTACCCAAGGGAAAGTATTGATACGCAATGAAACAAAATCACGTCCACCCAAAAGACCCCATCGTAGAAATCCATTCGGACAAAGAGTCATTCGACTAGCTTGGAATGGCACACCCGGAGAGAGTCGAACTCCCAACCTCCTGATCCGTAGTCAGGCGCTCTATCCAATTGAGCTACGGGTGCATAACAGGGATGCAGGGTAAGAGACCACTACGGTGCTAGCAAGCATTTAAAGCCCGCCCGCCCGCATCAAATCTTTCTAAAGACCAGAGAGGCGTTATGCCCGCCAAACCCCGAATTATTGCTCATGGCTACCCCGACCGTCGACTCGCGGGCCTCATTGGGCACGTAATCAAGATCGCAATCAGGATCCGGTTCCTCATAGTTGATGGTGGGGGGAAGAACGTCTTCCTCGATTGCCTTGCAGACGGCGGCGGCCTCAATGGCCCCGGCCGCTCCGAGCAAATGCCCCGTCATGGACTTGGTCGAACTGATTTGGAGACCGTTCATGGCATGATCGCCGAAAACGTTTTTCAAGGCCACGGTCTCAGACCGGTCGTTGTAGGGGGTGGAGGTTCCGTGGGCGTTGACGTAGTCGACCTGAGAGCCTTCGATGTGGGCCGATTCAAGGGCCTGTTTCATGCAGAGGGTAAGGGCCTTGCTCTCTCCATCAGGGGTAGTCACGTGAAAGGCATCGCAGGTAGCGGAGTATCCCGCAATCTCGGCATAGATGCGGGTGCCTCTCTTCTCGGCGCTCTCCTTGGTTTCCAAGACAAGAACACCGGCTCCCTCCCCCATCACGAAGCCATCCCTGTGGGCGTCAAAGGGACGGGAGGCCCGGCTGGGATCATCGTTGAAGTTAGTGCTCATGGCCTTCATGGAGGAAAACCCTGCAAAACCGATGCGGGTAACCGCAGCTTCGCTACCTCCTGCAAAGATCATGTCCGCGACTCCCCTGCGAATCATTTCGAATGCCTCACCGATGGCATGGGAACCTGATGCGCAGGCGCTGACGACGGAAAAGTTAGGACCTTGTGCGCCAAGGTCGATAGCGATGACTCCACCGGCAATGTTCGCAATAAGGGAAGGTATCATGAAGGGGGACACGCGGCGGGGACCCCGCTCTATGAGAGTGGTCATTTGCTTCTCGATCGTCTCCATTCCTCCTATGCCGGAACCCACAAGCACACCGGTCCTCTCGGGCACTAGATCATCCCTGGAAAGGTTGGCGTCCTTAAGCGCGTGGTGAGTGGCGGCGAGGGCCAAATGGGCATAGCGGTCGTTCCTGCGAACCTCCTTGGGGTCCATGATCTCCTCCGGGTCGAAATCGGTTATCTCGGAAGCAACCTTGCTGGCGATGTCGGAACAATCGAAGCGAGTGACGGAAGTGATGCCGGACTTACCCGACTTTAGAGACGACCAGAACTCATCGATCCCATCACCCACGGAAGCCACGACACCAATCCCCGTGACTACGACTTGATTCATCAGCTAAGACCTCCTAGCCAGCGAGTCGGTTCCCATCCACTCCCCAACAAAGAAAGGAATTATGAAGAGAGGTTACTGTCAACGTAGCTGATTACGGCTCCAACAGTCTGAAGCTTTTCCGCTTCCTCTTCCGGAATCTCGGTCTCGAACTCCTCCTCCAGCGCCATAACGAGCTCGACTTGATCGAGGGAATCCGCTCCCAAGTCATCTATAAAACTCGCTTCGGGAGTAACTTGCTCCTCGCTGACGTTAAGTTGGCTGACGATAATTTTCTTTACGCGGTCGGCGTTGCTTTCGGACATGGTAATTAAGTTAGGTTTATTAGGTTGTTTCCTTTTCTTCACATCACCATCCCTCCGTCAACCGTAAAAACTTGCCCGGTGACGTAGGAGGCCTTTTCGGAACAAAGAAAGGATGCCATTTCAGCGATATCATGAACGGAGCCAAATCTCTTCAGCGGAACTTGGCTAAGGGCGACTTCCTTGATGCGCTCGTCCAAGCCGGAAGTCATGTCGGTGTCGATAAAGCCCGGGGCAATCGCATTCACCGTGACCGAGCGGGCGGCGAACTCTCGGGCCAGGCTCTTGGTGAGCCCGATCATTCCGGCCTTGGCGGCTGCGTAATTGGCCTGTCCTGCGTTCCCCGTAAGGCCCACCACCGAGGAAACGTTGACGATTCTTCCCCATCGCTTACGGGTCATTGGTCTCCCAAGCATCTTGATCCAGTGGAAGCAACTCGTGAGGTTGGTGGTGAGGACGTCGTTCCAGTCCGCCTCTTCCATGCGGAAAAGCAAGTTGTCCCTCGTGATCCCCGCGTTGTTTACAAGGACGTCCACGCACTCGTGCTCTTCCAAGATACCCTCGCAAGCTTTTCGGATCTCATCGCCGGAGGAGACGTCCACGGGCAAGGCAACCGCCTTTGCCCCACTTTCGCAAATTGCCTCCGCCGCGGCCCCGCAGGAAGATTCGGTTTTGCTCACGCAAAAGACTTTCATTCCCTGCCCCGCCAAGCTCTCGGCGATCGCTCGACCGATCCCGCGACCAGCCCCGGTGACTACGGCAACCCTAGATTCTTCCATCTGTTCTTCGCTCATTTGAATTTTTGGCTTCCCCGACATTGGCAAAGCTCTAGTTTCTCACAAATGGGAAAAACCGAAGCGTAAAGCAACCACAACTTATCATGTCCGATTCCAATCAAGGCGAAAAGACGCCCTCAGGAAACCTAAGGCTGCAGAAATTTCTGGCTGAGGCAGGCCTCTGCTCGCGCAGGAAGGGAGAAAGCTGGATCTCCGAAGGTCTGGTCACCGTAAATGGAGAACAAGCCGAACTGGGACGTCGCGTGGATCCCGACAAGGATATCGTCAAGGTCAAGGGGAGGCGGGTGCAGGCCCATTCCCAGCCCATTCTCACGCTCATGGTAAACAAACCAAAGGGCTTCACCTGCTCGAACGAGGACGAACACGCCAAGCGACTCATATTCGAGCTTCTCGACAAGAAGCACCAGTCCCTCCGTCTTTTCTGCGCAGGCAGGCTGGACCTGGAAAGCGAAGGTCTGGTAATCCTGACCAATGACGGCTCTCTCGCTCATCGGCTTACCCACCCTTCGAACGAAGTCCGCAAACGCTATCAGGTTGAGATCAGCAAGCCCCTTGCCAAGGAACATCTGCCTTTAATTACAAAAGGCGTCACCTCGGACGGAGAATTCCTCAGGTTGGACGAAGTGCGTGCCAAAAACGGCAGCCCCGTCGGTCACATGAGGCTCGAAATCATTATGGGGCACGGCAGAAAGAGGGAAATCCGCCGAGTTTTCGAATCCTTCGGCTACCGCGTGAAAAAGCTCAAGAGGGTTGCCATCGGGGGACTCATTCTACGAAAGCTTCCGGTCGGAAGTTACCGAGAGCTCGGCTCCAAAGAAATTGATTTGCTCTTTCCCCGGGAAATTTCCTAGATTGCCAATATGGGAAATTCAATGACGAAAATATTGGCGGCGCTCGTTGTGGGGGGCGGTTCTTTTCTAGCTCTTTTTCTTCATGGGCAAAACCAACCGGAAGGGCAAGCAGCCCAGCCTCCTAACTTGGCAGATGCATTCGCCCAACCGGTTCCCGTCTTGCCTGTAGCGACCACACACACGACGGAAGTAGAGCCGGTCGTCGTGGGCCGAAGAAAGTGGACCGATGCCATTGCTCGCCAACCCGAGCCCCCCATACCTCCCACGCCGCCGGCCAAACCGACCGGCATCGAGGAACTCGATCCCTTGGAAACTCAGCAGCCCAAGCCCGGACAAATCGAGATGCCGCTCAAGCCTCCCGTCATCCCGCCGGCCGTCAACATTCACCGTCATTTTGAGGGCACCCTCGTCCTCAAGCCCCGCAAACTCGGATTCGAGAGGGATTTTCCCTTTCAGTTGGAAAACTCCCGCGGCAAACGTCTTGCGTTCGTGGACGTAGGAGGCCTAAGAATTCTAGATCCGCTGGACTTCAAAGACCAAAAGGTTAACGTTCTGGGAAAGCTCGAGGCCCTGGAAAAAGGCTCGAAGGAGTTGGTGATTCGGGCACGGCTTCTGCGCAGGCTCGATTGAACCGCCCACAGGCGCGGATTTTTCCATGGAATTGATCGACGGCAATGAGATCGCATCCGCCGTCATCGAAGAACTGTCCGGGCGCGTAGCGAAGTTTGGCAACGACAAGCCTTGCGTTGCCTTCGTTCGGGTAGGAGAAGACCCTGCTTCGGTTTCCTACGTAAACAAGAAGCAAAAAACCGCCGCCAAGATTGGTATTGAAAGCAGGCTGTTGGTCTTCCCCGAATCCATTTCCCAAGAAGAACTCCTCGAAAACGTCGATCAACTGAACGACGACCCTGAAGTTCATGGGATTCTCGTCCAAGCCCCCCTGCCCGAACACGTCGATGATCGCGTTATCTTCAACAACGTCTCGCCTGCCAAGGACGTCGATGGGTTCAACGCAGCCAACTTGGGCAAACTCTGCCAAGAGGATGAAACTGCATTCGCCTCATGCACGCCGGCCGGGATCGTCGAGCTCATCAAGAGGAAAGGGATAGAGACGGAAGGCAAGCAAGTGGTGGTGCTGGGCAGGAGCTTGATCGTGGGCAAGCCCGCGGGCATGCTGCTTCTCCGTAAGGGGAATCCCGGCAATGCCACCGTTACCTATTGCCACTCGCGTACCCCAGACCTCAGAAATCATACCCTCCAGGCGGACGTTCTCATTGCCGCGATCGGCAGGCCTCAGTTCGTGACGGAGGATATGGTTCGTCCGGGCGCCACGGTAATAGACGTCGGCATCAACCGCATTCCCGACGAGACGAAAAAATCCGGCTACCGTCTCGTGGGAGACGTAGACTTCGAAAAGGTAGCCCCCAAGACTTCCTTCATCACACCCGTGCCCGGTGGCGTGGGTCCCATGACCGTCGCCATGCTGATGGCGAATACAGTCAAGGCCTACGAGCAATTTTCATCCAGGGGCTAATCGGCAGGTATGGACGAAAGCTCTTCCCCCGAAAGGCAGGAGATCGAAACCCTCCCGGCACCTGTGCCCTTACGGTTGATGGCATTTCTCATGGATTTCATTCTCCTGATCTTCCTCTCGACTCTGATCCTGCTCTACCTCCCGAAAATACTGGGGGAACAGACCGAGAGGGAGCTCGACGACCTGCGGGCTAGGTTCGGAATGCTCATTATGAACCCGGAGAATCAGGATTCAATGGCCGCAAGGCAATTGACGGAACAAACCAATGAATTCCTAGCGAGGATCAACTACAAACTGATCAATACACTGGCCTTCATTCTCTACTTCCTGGCTTGTGAAGCCCGATTCGATGGACGCTCTCTCGGGAAAGCGGTTTTTTCGCTTCGGACGACCAGCCTGACCGGTTCGCCCTCGCCAAGCTTCAGCCAGATTCTCTACCGTTCCCTGATAAAGGGACTTTCCTGCAGTTGGGCCATGCTCGGGCTAGCCAACTTGCTGTGTTTTTTGATCAACCGAAACAAGAGATGCCTGCACGACCTGGCTTCCAAAACCACCACCACCCAAGCCGGGGCGAAACCTAGCGCCCCCAGCCAAGATTCGCCATGAAAGATAGTAAAGTCGCTTTCGTCGGAGCCGGGAAGATGGTTTCCGCCATTGTCAAAAGTCTCCTTCGCGCCGAAGCCTTCGAATCAAACGACGTTGCCTGCTGTTCCGCACCCGACGGGACTTCGGAAAAATTGTCCGCGGAAACGGGAATCCTGCGCTTCGACTCGGCCGAGGAACTTCTCAACACGAACCCGGATCTGCTTGTCCTTGGCTGCAAGCCCCAGCAACTCGACCAGCTTCCCGATTCCATCGGGGAAGACTCCCAAGGTTCGCTTATTCTTTCCATCATGGCGGGCATTACCCTGGATCGGCTTGGGACCGTCTTCCACGGTGCTAGGAACGTCGTTCGCTCCATGCCCAACACCCCCGGACAAGTCGGTTCCGGAGCCACCGGTTTCCTTTTTGCAAAGCCACCGACTGAGGAAGACCGCCACTTGATCCGTAGGGTTCTTTCTTCCCTCGGTTTCGTCCGCGAAGTGGACGAAGAAGCAGACATCGATCGAGTCACCGCCATCAGCGGCAGCGGGCCCGCCTACGTCTTCGAGTTCGCCTGCGCCCTGGAGGAGGCGGGCAAGGACATAGGTCTCGAGCCCGGGCTCGCTAGGGAATTGGCTTCCCGCACTGTGATCGGAGCAGCTAAGCTGATGGAGGAAGGCGACCTTCACCCAGAGGAGCTCCGTAACCGGGTAACCTCGCCCAACGGGACGACCCAAGCGGCTCTCGAGAGCTTCGGCGAGGATGACCTTCGGGAAATCGTCAAGCGGGCCGCCCATGCCGCCCGCAACCGGTCCGTCGAGCTGTCCGATGCCTGAATCAACGGATGGCACAACGGTCGTCACCGGCGGAGCCGGCTTGATTGGCAGCGCCGTGATCTGGGGCATCAACAACCAGAACCGTGAAAACGTCTGGCTCGTGGACCAGTACGAGGAGGATTCGCTCAAGAGCAGAAACCTCGAGCACCTTAGATTCCGGCGATTCGTGGGCGTGGACGAGTTCAGGCAACTCGTTCGAGACGACAGCGAAGAATTGTCGGGCGTCAAAGAAATCCTCCACCTCGGAGCCTGTTCCAGTACCACCGAAACGGACGAGGAATACCTCCACGACAACAACTTCCTCTACACGAGGGAACTTTGCGAATGGTGCCTGGGAAAAGGCGCCCGCTTCGTCTACGCCTCCTCGGCCGCAACCTATGGAGACGGAAGCCTTGGTATGGACGACCGGGAAGAGGATCTGGAAAAATTCCAGCCTCTCAACCTCTATGGATGGTCGAAGCACAAGTTCGATCTCCTGGCCCGCGACGAAGGTTGGCTTAGGCAAATCACGGGGCTCAAGTACTTCAACGTCTACGGTCCAAACGAGGAGCACAAGGGCGACATGCGATCAGTCGTGAGCAAGGCCTATGGCCAGATTGCCGGGACGGGACGGATGACCCTCTTCAAGAGCCACCGTCCGGATTACCGCGACGGTGAACAAAAAAGGGACTTTCTGTACGTCAAGGATGCCGTCCGAATGACCTTGTGGCTTGCCGGCAACACGGATGCAACCGGCCTGTTCAACCTTGGGAATGGTTCCGCGCGTACTTGGCTGGATCTTGGGCGCTCGATCTTCTCGGCTCTTGGCAAAGAGCCCTCCATAGACTTCATCGACATGCCTGAAACCTTGCGAGACAAGTACCAGTACTTCACCGAAGCCACCATCGACAAGCTTCGGGAGCAAGGATACCGCGACGATATGTTCACGCTCGAGGAATCGGTACGCGACTACGTCGTGGGCTATCTGGCTCCGGATCTTCGCCTAGGGGCCTAGCGCCTAGGCTTCAGACGGGCCTGTAGCGGTTCGGGAAAGCCGCCCGGCAGGCCTTGATGAGCTCCCTCATCTTTTCCGGATTGATGGCCTGTTTGGGATCGTCTCCAATTCCTCTCTGGGGTTCCACGTGGGATTCGATGCAGAGCCCGTCCGCCCCGTAGGCGACGGCGGAGAGGGCGCAGGCAAGGACGTAGTCCGAATGCCCCACGCTGTGGGAAGGGTCCACCACCACGGGGGCCCAGGTCCGGTTCTTGAGCAAGGGCGTAATGGACTCGTCGGGGTGGTTTCGATAGCCGTCCAGAGCAGGCGTGGTACCCCGCGGGCAAAGCATGACGTCGGGGTTACCCGCCGCCACGAGGTACTCGGCGGCTGCTATGAACTCGCCGGGGGACGCCATATGCCGGCCACGCTTCAGGAGGACGGCCGAATTCGTTTCCGCGGACTCGCGGCCGATCTGCTTGAGAAGGGAATAGTTGAGGGCATTGCGCGTACCGACCTGCAGGACGTCCACCTTGGCCTCCAAGGCGAGCTTGAGATGCTCCGCATCCATGACTTCGACGTCGATGGGCAAGCCCGTTTCCTCCCGGGCTTGAAGGATGATCTCGAGGGCCTTGTTGTCCCCCTGATAGGAATATGGATTGGTTCGGGGCTTCCAGACTCCCCCCCGGAGGGCATCGACACCGGCTTCCTTGAGGGCATGAGCGGTCTCAAGATAAAGGGAGGGGTTGGCCGGATCGATGGTGCAAGGTCCGCCTATTACGAAGGGGGCTTCCATGCCGACCTCGGTTTCGCCCATCCTCACGACATGGTCGGACAAGCCCGACTGGCGGTCCATGAGCTTGTAACTGGACTCGATCATGGCTACCTTCCCAATGTAGGGAAGGCCCGCAATGCGCTTGAACATTACGGCATGGTTCTCGTCACCGAGAATCGCGTATACGCAACGGTTGCGGCCGTGGATTTCCAGAATCGAGCAATCGAAATCCTTTGCGATTTCCTCGATTTCCTTGAGTTCATTAGGCTGTAGCCGATCGGCCTTGGGAATGATCATAAGGTATGGTTTCTGCCAGTTTGAGCCTCATTTAGCAAGCCTGACCGAATTGGGATCCGAGGCAACCCGAGTAGTACTCAATGCTTGTTCGGGAACATTTAAGCGTTTCATTTGCGCCATCTTGCCTCTATTTTGGGTAAAGGATGTCACGAGCCCTCCATATTTCATTCGTCCTCTCGGCCTTGCTTGGTTCTTTACCCCTCTTGGCCGAAAAGGCCCGGTCGGAGTTGCCCGTCCGTATCGAAGTCCTTGGGATCGAGCTTAAGAAAGTCGAGCCAGGACGCTTTTCCATGGGCCTCCAAGGCTTGGACAAGCGGGTCGAGCCTTTCGAAGGGGTGCGCGCTGTAGAGATCACCAAGCCCTTCTACCTAGGCATCCACGAGGTCTGCCAAGCTTCCTGGGAACGGGTGATGGAGAAAAACCCGAGTCATTTCAAAAGTCGCAAACACCCCGTCGAAAACATCTCTTGGAAGGAAAGCATGGCCTATTGCAAGGCTCTCAACTCAAGACTTGAGGATTTTCCCGAGGTGCCCGCAGGCATGCGCTTTCGTCTCCCAAGCGAGGCGGAATGGGAGTATGCCGCCCGGGCGGGGACCAAGGGCATCTATTTTTTCGGAGACAAACCCTTTTCAATCGGTGATTTTGCCTGGATTTCGGCAAACTCGCGCAGCGGGCATCAACCCGTCAAGACCAAGAAGCCGAACCCTTGGGGTTTCTACGACGTCTACGGGAACGTCCGTGAATGGTGCTTGGACGGATACGAGGCCAGGCCCAGGAGAAAACTGGTCGATCCGGTCATTGGGTGGAAGAACATGGACAAGGTCAACCGCGGAGGGAGCTGGGACTCATGCGAGGACTGCTGCAAGACGGGGAGCAGAAGCAACTTCGGCAAGGATTACAAATCGAACGACGTCGGTTTTAGGCTTGCTCTGGGGTTCGAACTTAAGGGAGGTTAAGCCTCGCATGAACCCTTACACCAGGAACATCACAAGCGTCCCTTACAGTCAAATCTTCGGTTGGATTGCGGGTACCCTTCTATTCCTTGCGGGCTGCGGGAGTGAGGCGCCCGTTGAACCCGTGCAGAAAGAAACGACTATGGCCTCGCTTTCGGAATTTATCTCCAGTGACGAAGTATGGGAGGGATCCTCTGCCCAAATGGAGGAAAGCTTCCTCATGAAGGATGGATTGTTCTCCAAGAAGGAAGGAGTCCCTTTCTCCGGAACAATCAAGATACGGGCCAGGAACGGTGCTCTTACTGCCCTGAGGAATTACTCCGGGGGACGGAAGGATGGGGATTTCCTGGAATGGCATGAAACCGGCAGCCTGAAGTCCAAGTCCCAATACAAATTCGGCATGAGGCATGGCTACTTCTACGTCTGGACAAAGGACGGAAAGATTTACTCGAGAAGATATTTTCAGGATGATTTGGAGGATTTCGGTCGTTTCGAGGATCAGGGATCCTCCGAGTCGGGCAAGAGCCTAGCCGCACTCGAGCTCGAGACCTGGGAAGGCTCGGGGCCCGAGTTTTACCAGAAGTTTGCCGGTGACCCCAAGCGGGGCGGGCTTCTTCACATTCGCGAAACCGAAGAGCTGTATACCGGAACCATAACCGCCCTGGATGATAAAGGTAGGAAAGAAGCGGTCCTGAGGTTTTCCAAGGGGAAGTACCATGGCACCATATCGAAGTGGAACGAGGCCGGAAGCCTCTGGGAAGAAGCCGAATTCGACCGAGGCGATCTGGTCCAATTCAGCATTAAGAACGGCAAGCCTTTCGATCCGTCGCAAATCATCGATCTTTCGCAGGATTCTTCCAAGATCGACTTGCTCTTCAAGGATTAACCAAGCCCCCCCTGAGAGCCCTCCAAATGGCACGGCAAGTGCTTCATGGTCAATATCTTTGCTCCGGTTTCACGGATATACCCCTCGGCTCTTTGCTTGGCGATGCCATCGATTTGCCGTGCGGTAGCATTGACTCATCCGGCCAAGCTCACCGAAAAAAAGATATCAAAGGCCGTAATGCTTGATCTTGTTCCTGAGCGTTCGAACGTTCATACCGAGCTTTTCAGCGGCATGCGTCCGGTTCCCGTCGCAGGATGAAAGCACGTTTGATATGTGCCTCTTCTCCACTTCCTCCATCGACTCCAACCCATCGGGGTCCTCTTGGCCTTTGCCGGAGCGAGACGATGCAACCTTGGTCTCGAATACTTGGCCCAAGCCCAAAAGACCCGGCTCGATTTTCTTGCCGGGTTCGGCCATGATAACGGCTCTTTCGACCGCATTTTCCAATTCCCGTACGTTTCCGGGCCAACTATGCGAACGAATCGCCTTCTCACAACTCTTTGAAAAGGAAATCTTTTCCAGCCCGTGCCTTCGGGCATGCCTGCCAAGAAAGGTATTGGCCAGCAGCATGACGTCTTCGCCCCGGTCCCGCAAGGGGGGGACGCCGATGGGGAAAACGTTCAAGCGATAATAGAGATCCTCCCGAAAATTGTCCTTCTTAACTTCCGCCATCAAATCCCTGTTCGTTGTAGCCAGCACTCGGACCTTAACCTGAATCGTCTTGTTCCCCCCCACCCGCTCGAATTCCCACTCTTGCAGCACGCGGAGCAACTTCGCCTGCAGGGAGGGAGCGATTTCACTGATTTCGTCCAACAGGATCGTTCCTCCGTCGGCCAACTCGAATCGACCCTCGCGCCTTTCCGTTGCCCCCGTAAAGGCTCCCTTCTCATGACCGAAGAACTCGCTCTCCATCAAGGTTTCGGAAATGGCCGCGCAATTGACCCGGATATAGGGTTCCTTGGCCAGCATGCTATTTCGGTAAAGTTCTTTCGCCACCAGCTCCTTACCCGTACCGTTCTCACCCGTTATGAGCACGCTGGCCTCCGTCTTGGCGACCTTGTCGACCAAGGTCTTCAACTTGGTCATGGGTTCGCTCTCACCGACGATATCCGATGATCGGGAATCGCTTTCCTCCACGTAGTACTTGGTTACCCGACGCATCTTGTCGAAGGACGCAACCTTGTCCACGACCACTTCGATCTGGTCGAAGGAGAATGGTTTCACCACGTAGTCGAACGCTCCCATCTGCATGCACGAGACCGCCGATTCCACCGAACCATATCCCGTCATCATGACTACCATGGGACAATCAGTCTTTGCCATGATTTCCTCCAGCAGATCGGTTCCGTCTCCATCCGGCAAGCGCAAGTCTAGAAAAACAAGATCGAAGGAATCCCTTGCCAAGATTTTGCGAGCACCCTTCAGATCCCCTGTGGAAGCGACTGAAAAACGCTTGTTCCTCAATTGCGTCTCGAGTGCTTTGCGGATCATCATCTCGTCATCCACCACCACTATCTTTTCAATCGCCATTTCCAGACTGATAGCGCAGAATCAGCCAATCTGTCGACATCTTACTAGGAAAAATATTCCTACCTCTACTCCACCTCCAAAAACTGAATGCTCTTCGGTAAAATTAAATGGGGAAATATAACGATATAGTAAACGAATACTCAAGATCCATAACTCAAACATGGAAGAATCTGTCTTGGAATAAAGTAGAGAAGCTCTTCGATGATCTCCTCTTAGCCTGGGAAAACAGAGCCAAGGTATTCATTTGCGGAAATGGTGGAAGCGCGGCCAACGCAAATCATTTGGCCAATGACCTGATGTATGGCATTTCTCCGGATGACGGCAAAGGACTAAACGTCCATGCCCTGACCTCAAACATAGCTGTTAATACATGTCTTGCCAACGATACTGGCTACGAAAATATTTTTGCTAAACAGCTCATCGCCTTAGCCGATGAAAATGACGTTTTGATCGCATTCTCGGGTAGCGGAAATTCTCCTAATATCGTTGAGGCAATTCATCAGGCAAGGACGATGAAAATGAAGACTCATGCCGTTCTGGGCTTTGATGGGGGCGAGTGTAAGAAAATCGCAGGAAACCCGATACATCTTGCCATTAATGACATGCAGGTGTCAGAGGACTTTCAAATGATGATTGGGCACATCCTCATGAAAACCCTCAAAGGAAAAAACAAATTGTGGAACAAAGAGTAGTCGTAATTGGCAGCAATTCATTTTCCGGAGCAAGCTTCACCAGGCATCTTCTCGCTCACGGACACGAAATACTTGGAATAAGCCGATCACCCGAAAACTCCGATTGCCTTCTCCCATACAAGTGGGACGACCACTCGCGTTTTCAGTTCAGGCAATTGGACTTGAACCTGCAAAGTGACGACATAATCGATGCCATTAAGGAATTTCAAGCTCCCTACGTCGTCAATTTCGCGGCCCAAGCCATGGTTGCCGAGAGTTGGGAAAACCCTGATCACTGGTACAAGACCAACGTCTTGGCAAACGTCAGGCTCCACGACCAACTTAGGAAGCTAGACTTTCTTGTAAAATATCTTCACGTCTCCACCCCCGAGGTCTATGGTTCTTGTTCAGGATTGGTTAAGGAAGACCATACTTTCTCTCCAAGTACTCCGTATGCAACTTCCCGTGCTTCTTGCGACATGCACTTGTCCAACTTTCACGATAATTACGGCTTTCCCGTTGTCTTTACCCGTGCCGCCAACGTCTACGGCCCCGGCCAGCAGCTCTATCGAATTATCCCCAGAACCATTCTTTTCATCAAGACTGGGAGAAAACTTCAGCTTCATGGGGGAGGCAAATCACTCCGTTCGTTCATACATATCGGGGATGTCTCCAAGGCCACCTCGCAAATTTTGACGGATGCCAAAAGTCCGAATACCTACCATCTTTCCACGGATCAGCACGTTTCGATTCGCGAACTCGTCGAATTAATTTGTCTCAGAATGGAAGCAAACTTTGAGGAGCTAGTTGAAATCAGCCCAGACCGCCCTGGGAAAGATGCCGCATACTTACTCGACAGCTCAAAGGCCCGAGATGAATTCGGTTGGGAGCCGGAAGTCTCACTTCAAAAGGGAATCGACGAGACGATCTCTTGGGTAGAGGACAATTTTCATGATCTGTCGAAGGAAGCAATGCAATACCAACACAAAGAATAATGAGTCTTAATATCGTCGTAACGGGAGGATGCGGATTCGTCGGTCATGCCCTGACTTCCTCACTTCTGGAGCTAGGACATCGTGTTCGAGTAGTGGATGCCATGTGGTTCGGAAACTTTCTGCCAAAGCACGAAAACCTCGAGCTTATTGAAGCCGACATAAGGGACTTTGAGGAATCCTGCTTCGAAGGTATAGATACAGTTTTTCACTTGGCCAACGTAGCCAATGATCCCTGCAGTGACTTGGATTCCAAGCTAAATTGGGAAGTCAACGCTTTGGCCAGCATGCATCTGGTTGAAGCAGCGATTCGAAAGGATGTCCGACAATTTGTTTTTGCAAGTTCCGGAAGCGTTTATGGGGTAAAGGACGAACCCCTTGTCACTGAGGACCTTTCGTTGGTCCCGATATCGGACTACAACAAGACCAAGATGATTAGTGAGCGAGTCCTGCTTAGCTACGCCGAAAAAATAGCAGTCTCCTGCATCCGCCCCGCCACGGTATGCGGATATTCTCCTCGCATGCGCCTTGATCTCTCCGTCAACATGCTCACGATGCAGGCTTTGGAAAATGGCAAGATTACGGTCTTTGGAGGTGAGCAAACCCGTCCCAACATTCACCTCAGGGACCTAGTTTCAGTTTACCTTCACGTCCTCGAAAACCCTAAGTCAATGATTGGTATATTTAATGCCGGGTTCGAGAATCTCTCTATCATGCAAATCGCAGAAAGAGTGGTCAGTCACGTTCCTGCGGAAATCATTGTGACCAAATCCAACGATCCTCGCTCGTATCGTCTCTCATCCCAGAAACTTTTGGACACTGGCTTCAAACCACAAAGTAGCGTGGAGGAAGGAATTCTAGAAGTCATTGCGGCCTATCGTGATGGAAGGCTCAGCATGGAGGAACAGTGTTTCAATGTTAAGACAATGGTTCGCCTGATCGAGGAGAAAAAAATCAAGTCATAGCTCCACATTCATAATTCCAATGTACGACCAGACTAAAATCGTAGGCTTCGACGAAATTAGCTCCGTCCTTGATAAGCATAGGGAAAATGGCGAAAAGATCGTCCAGTGCCATGGGACCTTCGACTTGATTCACCCAGGGCACGTCATTCACTTTGAAGAATCAAAAAGGCTGGGGGACAAGCTGGTCGTTACCGTTACTGGGGAGAAATTTGTCAACAAAGGGCCCGGACGCCCCTACTTCAACGACGAGCTTCGTATAAAATCCCTCTCTGCCTTGGAATCGATTGATTATGTTGTTATCGTCCCCTATCCCGCCGCAGTCGAAGCTATTGAAGCGGTCAGACCTGATATTTATTGTAAAGGAAAAGAATATGAGGATGCCTGTTCAGACGTTACAGGAAACATGGAAGATGACGTCAAAACCGTCCAAGTTGTCGGTGGGGTCATTCGCTATGTCGGTTCGGTGGTCTTTTCATCTACCAAACTTCTTCACGGAAACTTCTCGACGCAGACTCCGGAAGTTAAACTTTTCTGCAAATCCATCGCGGAAAGTTACAATACGGCAGACCTGCGCTCTTTTATTGATTCTTTTTCCAGCCTAAAGGTTCTTGTTCTGGGAGACGTCATCTTCGATGAGTACGAAACCGTTCAGGTACAGGGCCTTACCTCCAAGAATCGGATTCTTTCAGGAAGAAGTCTTTATGGGAGTCAACAGGCGGGGGGGGCATTGGCAGTCTTCAGACACGCCCTTCAGTTTACCGAAAGCATACAGTTCTTGAGCCTAGTCGGAACGGAAAGCTGGGTCGAGCCTACACTACAAAAATTCCTTCCACAAAAAAACGACAATGTGATCAGGTGTGAGAAGTTCACTACAGTCAGGAAGCTTAGGTTCGTCGAACCCTACAAGGAAGGAATCGAACTCAACAAACTTTTTTCAGTCAACTACATCAATGACGCTGAAATTCCACAAGATGCAGAAAGTCAGATTCTCGATTCCCTGTCTTCCACGATCAAAAATTTCGACCTCGTTTTGGTCATGGATTTCGGACACGGTCTCATGACCCAAAAAATCAGGGAACTCGTTCAGGAAAAAGCACTCTTTCTTGCCCTCAATTGTCAAACCAACAGTTACAATCACGGCTACAACATCATCAACCGCCAATACAAAAGAGCCGACTCATTCTCTCTCGACGAGGCCGAAATCAAACTTGCATCGGGGATAAAAAAAACCAATTTCTCGAAAGAACTCGAGTTGCTCAGGCAAAGCCTTTCCTCAAAATACGCGTGGCTGACTCGCGGAGCAGTCGAGACGATTGGAATTAGCAACGACAAAGAATTGTCTCGCTGCCCTTCTTTTGAAAACGAAGTCGTTGATCCCGTTGGTGCCGGAGATGCATTTTGTACAATTGCCTCTCTTGCGGCGGCAAAAGGGCTACCCATGGACGCGAGCACTTACCTAGCTCAAATGGCAGGTGCTCAAGCCGTCAGAATCATAGGGAATTCAGAAGCAATCAAAAAGGCCGATTTGCTTAAGGCCGCGCAAACCATGATAAATTTCTAACTCCCCACCTTGAACTCACGAACCTCCACTGACGACACCGATACAGCCCAAGCGGATTTCGATTCATTGGCAATCGCAGCAGCCAGAATACGAGGAAGAGTCATAAAGCTTTCCCATCAGGCCAGAACTCCCCATTTGGGAAGTTCCCTTTCTTTTGTCGAGCTTCTCGTATACCTGTATTGGAACTTCTTGAAAATCAGCCCGGAAATCGCAAAGGATCCTGCCCGGGACCGGTTTGTCCTGAGTAAGGGGCATGGCATTACGACTCTTTATGCAGTCTTGGCCGAGAGAGGATTCTTTTCCCCGGAACTCTTTGAAGATTACGCCCAGGCAGGCTCGCCATTACCCGAGCATCCATCTCCCCGTTGCGTGCCCGGGATAGAGGCGGCTACAGGTTCTTTGGGCCATGGCTTATCGGTTGCCACGGGTATCGCATTGGCCTCCAAAATGAATGTCATCCCCTATGGCGTTGTCACCCTTTTGAGCGACGGAGAATGCAATGAGGGTTCGACTTGGGAGGCAGCACTGTTGGCTCCGGCACACAATCTCAACAACCTCGTTGCAATAGTCGACTTCAACAAATGGCAGGCCACCGGACGAAGCTCCGAGGTCACCGCTCTCGAACCTCTTGAAGAAAAGTTCGAGTCATTCGGTTGGAACAGCATCCGCATTGACGGGCATGACTTTCGCCAAATTAAATCCGGGCTCGCAACGGCCAAAAAATCAGACAAGCCCTTCGCCATCATTGCCGATACGGTCAAAGGCAAAGGAATCAAAATGATGGAGGACGACAACAACTGGCATTACCGTATTCCTTCGAAAGAAGAAGTAGATTCCGCTTTTGAAGAGCTTGGAATAAACTCCCTCTAAAAATGCGAAACGCCTTTGCAGATGAAATTACGCAAATTGCCAAATCGGACCCCTCAGTCGTTTTGTTGTCTGGGGATATTGGAAACAGGCTTTTTGACAAATATAAGGAAAGCAACCCAGAAAGGTTCGTCAATTGCGGGGTGGCCGAAGCGAATATGGTCACGATGAGCTCGGGCTTGGCAATGAGCGGGATGAAGCCGGTCGCCTACACGATCGCTTCCTTTCTCATTTACCGGGCCTATGAGCAAATTAGAGTCGACCTCTCTTACCACGATGCGGCCGTCCTTTTGGTTGGAGTGGGAGGAGGGCTCTCCTATGCCTCAAACGGATCAACCCATCACACGCTTGAGGACATCGCCCTCATGAGAAGCTTGCCCAACATGCAGGTAATCTGCGCAGGCGACCCTCTTGAGGTACGCGCGGCCACAAAGGCTTTTTTCAACGACCCCAAGCCCACCTATCTGAGAATTGGCAAAAAAGGAGAGGCCCCCGTTCACCAAAAAGCGATTGATGATTTCGAGATAGGCAAATCCATTTGCTTGAAGCGTGGCCAATCCGTTGCCCTTCTCGCGACAGGCAACATGCTTCCCAATTGCTCCTCGGTCTCTGATGAACTCGAAGGACATGGAATTTCTTCATCCCTTTACAGCTTCCATACGGTCAAACCCCTGGAAAAGGAATGTCTTGAAGAAATTTTCGCAGGGCACGAATATGTAATAACCGTCGAAGAGCATGGCAGGCTTGGCGGATTTGGTTCGGCAGTAGCGGAATGGCTCGCCAGTCAAAAACAGCCCAGGGCAAGGCTCCTTACCCTGGGAACGCCTGACAAGTTCCTGCTCTATACCGGCAATCAGGAAGAAGCCCGGAAGAAGTGCGGACTGGACAAAGCGGGTTTGCTCGAACAAATCACGGACTTCATTGGTTCGACCTGAAAGATTCAATCACCATGGCCTATATAGATTTCATTTCCTTGATCCACAAGTCTACCACTCGCGACTACGTCGCAAGGGTCACCGAATACCCCAAAGCAAAAGCCGCAGAAAAGGCTAAAAACTGGGGATACGACTACTGGGACGGTGACCGTCGCTGGGGATATGGAGGAATGACCTACGATGGCCGTTGGCTGAAGGTTGCCAAAGCAATGGCACAACATTATGGAATCAAGCCCGGAGACAAAATTCTTGACGTTGGTTGCGGGAAGGGGTTCCTGATGCATGACTTCACTTTGGCCGTTCCGGGGGTTGAAGTTTTCGGTCTGGATATTTCCGAATATGCCAAGACTCATTCAAAAGAGGAAATCAGCGAGTCAATTACTATTGGAAACGCGAGCAATCTTCCATGGGGTGACGATTCTTTCGATTTCGTGGTTTCGATCAATACTCTTCATAACCTTCCAAATTATGACCTCCACTCAGCTCTTCGCGAGATCCAGAGGGTCGGAAAGGAAAAGAGGTATTTGTGCGTAGAGTCTTACCGCAACGAAAACGAAAAAGCCAACCTGCTCTACTGGCAACTGACCTGCGAGGCTTTCTGCTCCCCTAAGGAATGGGAGTGGTGGTTCGAAAAAACCGGTTACTCTGGCGACCACAGTTTTATCTATTTCGAATGAAAACCAGAGCCGCCATATTAGTTGAGCAAAAGAAAGACCTGGTGGTCGACGAAATCGAAATTCCAAAGCTAGAGCATGGGAAGGTATTGGTCGAAATCAAATCAACCCGCATATGCGGATCTCAACTGGGAGAAATTGACGGGGTCAAAGGGCCTGACCGCTACCTTCCTCATCTACTTGGTCACGAGGCAGGTGGCATAGTCCGAGAGGTGGGGCCTCTCGTTACACGCGTAAAGGAAGGCGAACATGTTGTCTGCCACTGGCGTCCCGCCCCGGGGATTTCCGGTCCTTGTCCGACTTATAATTGGCAAGGAGCTCTTGTAAACGCAGGACATATTACGACTTTCAGTCAATATTCTATCATTTCGGAAAGCAGGCTTACGCCCATTGATCCGAAATACGGTCATGAAGTGTCCGCACTGATGGCAGACACCATTACCACGGGCTTCGGTGTCATCTCCAACGATGCCAAAGTTCGGATCGGCCAATCGGTGTGCATAATTGGAGTCGGGGGTATCGGACTCGGAGCCGTTTTGGGAGCCAAGCTTGCGGGAGCGAACCCCATCATCGCCGTTGACTTGTTTGAACATAAGCTGGAACTTGCAAAAAAGCACGGGGCGACTCACTGCGTGAATTCTAGCGAGGTAAACTTGAAGGATGCGGTTTTCGATATCATTGGACGACCTGAAGTTGACGTAATAATTGAAGGTACGGGAAGCCCAGAAATGATCGAGGAAGCTTATGACCTTACCTCCAGCCAAGGGACTTGTGTCCTTTTTGGCGTCATGAGGTTCGATCAAAAAGTCAGCTTTAATACCCTGCCCCTTCATTTCGGGAGGACCCTTACCGGTTCGGAGGGCGGCCAAAGCCGTCCCCACACGGACATCACACGATACTTGGGAATGATGGATGCTGGTGCTTTTAACCTAGAGGATTTCGTTAGTCACCGTTTCTGTCTGGATGAAATTAATTTCGGCATAAATCGTATGAGATCAGGCGAAAGCATTCATACAATGATTAACTTCAACTAAAGCTTAAATCCTTTCCATTATTATATCTAATTGGCCGCAGCAGTAGAAGCATCAGAAATACCTATCTCTCTTGAACCGGAACTTTTCCCTTCAATACTCAACAACCCCATGCAGGAGACCATCAGATGAATCGATATGTTTACGGATCTATTCCCAAAGCTGCCAGCACTTATGTAATTAATAAGTTATCACAGGGTGCCGGGCTGCAGATTCAATATGGTGACGGAGGACCGGGTTATCTTGACTATTCACAAGTTCCTGAAGGTAGTGTAGTCAAAACGCATTCCACTCCGGATCAACTCATTGATGACTTGAAAATCCTAGGTGTAGATAAAGTGGTTTACACTATTCGAGAACCTCGGCAAATGGCTCTTTCAGCACTTCATTTCATATCATACAAGATGAGCATCGGAGCCCATGAGAAGAAATGGCAAGAAGACGGAATCCCAATGAACTTTCACGAGTTGTCAATCGACGAAAAAGTACCCATCGTATTCGACTTTTATCTCAAACCTTGGATTTATCAGATGGACGAGTGGTTAAACTTTGATTCGCCCGAGATCAGCTGTCAGATAATGAGATTTGAAGATTTCCAAAAAGACCCAATTTCTTTCTTTAAGGAATTGGTTTCATTTTATGGAATCAAGAGTTTCGATTATGGAGTCCTCAATGAACCCATTCGGAATGACAAAAAAGACGATAAAGTGGTAAAATACAACTTCCGCAAAGGGTCTACCGACGAATTCATGGCTGTATTGACGCCTGAACAAAACAAGCGATACTACTCGTACTACACCAGCTCCCTGAAAAATTTTTACTTTGTATAGGACTATGCAGGCGCCGAAGTATCCGAAATGGCGTTAATCATGGGTTTGAAAATTTCCATCCATGCTCCAGTTATGTCGAACTGAATGACTTATCTGCCAGCAGACTGATTTTGAAGAAATCAGTTATTAACGAGAGCGTCAAATTTCCGCGTCCCCAACATAAACGAAATAATCCACTCAGTCACCAGATACTTACCACTCTTTTATCCTTAATTGCCCTTTGAGCCTTATTTACCAAAAACAAAGCTAATTCTGGAATGCGGTTGCACCAGAAATATAATTTTACCTCATGATAATTGGCTTAGATTTCGATAACACGATTGTAGATTACTCGAAAATCTTCTCTTTGATAGCAAAAGAACAAGGACTTAAACTACAAAATGGAGTTTCTCCAAAAGATCAGGTCAAGTCCCACATTCTCAAGAAAAGTGATGGGAACCTTGAATGGACAAAGTTGCAGGGAGAAGTTTATGGAAAAAGAATCTCTGGTGCATGTTGTTATCGTGGAATTAAAAAGTTTCTTAGAGACCAATCCGCGAATGGATGTCGATTTGTCATTATTAGCCACAAGTCAATATTTCCTTCACTCACTAGCGATGTAAATCTGCATGAAACAGCTCGTGAGTTTTTAAACCAAAATGGTTTTTTCTCTGAGGAATCGATCAATCTATCAATTAACGAGTGCTTTTTTGAGCAAACCCTCGAGTGCAAGATCAATAGAATCATCTCTTGCCGATGCAATGTTTTCGTGGATGATCTGATCTCTGTCCTAAAGCACACGAAATTCCCAAAGTCTTGCTTTAAAATACATTTTTCCTCAGGTAATGAATCACCTCAAAACGAAAACCATCTTGCTTCTGCCGACTCATGGCGAATCGTCAGTCAGAGGATACTATCTCTTGAACAAAAAAATCAAGATACAGAGAAGAGCGGCGGGGAGAGTAAATTTAACTTAAATTCTTTTTTTAGAGCAAACAAACTTGGTACGATTTCCTCACGAAGGAAATTGGATGGTGGCATAAATAGCAATTTGATCAAAGTACGGAACACAAAGGGCAATTCATACTGCGTAAAGATTTATAAAAAGGATTTCACCAACCCCAGCAGATTTGAAAAGGAAACCCTTTTCATCAAACGGATATCTCCCTTAATGCCTGACTCAATTCCTAGAGTCATTGCTTCCGACCCCACCAACCAAATCGCCATCCTTAACTTTGTGGAAGGGAAATTGGTGTCGAAATTAAATAAATGCCCCACTAGTATTTGGCGTTCTTTCAATCGTTTTGTCCTTGACTTACAAAAGCACAAAAGACTTGTGGGCAAGCAATTATACATGGCAACGGATTGTGCCCTAAGCCTAAGTCAGCATCATGGTATTCTTCAAAAAAGGCGGGATGAGTGGCTGGTTGCAATCAGCAATGGAATGCCTTCGTCAATCATCGATCTTGTATCCGAATTTCTGCTTTGGCCATACGATAAGATTTCTCAAAAGCTACTTTCCTCACCGGCGTTCCATGAAATGCTAAGCTACCAAGAGCTGATCATTTCGCCTTCTGACTTTGGTGAGCACAACGCAATTTTGAACAACGACAAGGTGGTATTCATCGATTTCGAATACGCCGGACTTGATGATCCGGCGAAGTTAGTGTCGGATTATTATTGTCATCCTCAAAATAGAGTAAGTCCCTTAATCGTTCGTCATTTGGTAAAGGATCTCATGGAAGGGTTCGATCAAAGTCAAAGGCTATCCTTCATGAGCAGACTTGAGATCATTTTTGAAATTATAAAACTTAAATGGTGCTTCATAATAATGAAGCCATTGATCAAAAATACAGAAATTAGAGAAATTGAGCTTGTACGGAAAAAAATTAAGTCCCTAATGTGCAAGACAATAGACAAGATTAAATCATAAAATCCGAATTCGAGCATAATACTCCCG
Organism: Opitutia bacterium UBA7876; assembly: GCA_002500665.1. GTDB lineage: Bacteria > Verrucomicrobiota > Verrucomicrobiia > Opitutales > Seribacteraceae > Seribacter. Next base: position 57,087 of record DLRY01000058.1, on the reverse strand, counting down.
AGTCACTTATTTTAAGCGGCTTAAAGGCTTACATATCGGACAACGACTTGATATCCAAGTACTCGATTATTGGAGTTAGAAATCAGGACGGCGTCGAAAGTCTAATGACCTCGAGCCTTGCCAACAACTTGCTTGAGCTAGCTCTAGAGCTTAAAGAAGGGGAGTTTCCACTTTGCGCCATAATTGAGAGAAAGTCGGATAGCTTGATTTCCTTCTCAGCCCAAACATTGAAAAAAACCTTCGAGCAGATGAGGGCAACTAATCTTTTTCACCGCATTGACCTGAACGGTCCACAAATTGTCATTTTTATATCTGGTAAAAAGCTCACATCCCCTGATGCGAATATAAACTTTCTAAAGTCAGGAAAAACAATGAACTCAGGCCAGTCGATTACTTTAGCAAAACAACTAGTGAAATATGAATCAAGGCCTCTAAGTCTCAAGTACCTTCACCGCAGTTCCATCTGTCAGTACAATGAGAATATCAACGCGATCCAAGAACTTATAAGGCAAAATAAATTCCCGGAGGCGCTTGGAACTCTTGAGAAATCGGATGATGAATCGATTCTTTACAGTAAGGAGATGCTGCAAGTAGAAATTCTTAGAAAACAAGGGAAGCAGGAGCTCGCTGACAGCATACTTGAAGAAATAGGCTCAAGCACTCCTTATGACATTTTCAGCACCAACTTGCTAATATCGGATCTGACCGGCAAGGCCAAACTTAGTAGAGAAAACTCCGCCCCTATGAGTCTTGACCTTTTGATATATGATAGAATTTTTCCCAGTTTGCACTGTTCATTCACCACTTGTGAGTTTAACGCGTACTTGGAGAATATACCTAGGACGAAGACTATTACATCCGGCATCGATTTTCCTGAAGGAAAAGATTTTGCGCAAGTAATAGATACATATGCAAATCATTACCCGAAGAATGCAGATCTTATTGAAAAAATCGGCCCGATAACTCAAGTAGACGCAAAAGTATACTATACTTTATTCCTAGGCAACGCACATGCAATTCTCCCTTTGGTCGAGGCAAATAAAGCCTCATTGATATTCACTCTCTATTCAGGTGGAGAATTTTGCTTGAACGACCAAAGCTCAGACCTGCGTTTAAAAGAAGTGTTCGATAGCCCTGCATTCAAGAAAGTAGTCGTTGTACAAAAACCCATTTACGACTATCTAATCGAAAACCAACTAGTTGAAAAAAGTAAGATTGAGTTCATTTACGGTCCCATCTGCAACACCGATTTCCTGATTCGGAACCGCCAACACAAGGTTCATTATCCTCATGGGAAAAAGACTTTCGACATCGCCTTCGTCGCGAATAAAAACATGCCTCGCGGGGAAGACAAGGGATACGACACCTTCATTGCGACTGCATTAATCCTCCTTGCACATTCCGATGTATTCAACTTTCATATAGTTGGAGGATTCGACGATAAAACCATCCCTCTGGGACTAAAGGCCGGCAACTTTCACTTTTATGGACATCGACCGATGCATTTCTTTCCCAATTTCTACAGCGGGATTGACATTATGATGTCGCCGTGTCGCCCCTTCGTTCTTGCTCCTGGTGCAATTGATGGAGCCCCTAATGTTTCGGCAATTGAGGCGGGACTTTCAGGAACCGCTGTCTTCGTCACGGATCAACTCAACCAAAATATTGAATATGCATGGGACGAGGAGATTGTTCGACTCACTGATTCACCACAACAAAATGCCGACAAAGTGCTTGAATTCTTTTTGGACACGGATGCCCTTTACAAACTTTCTCGCAAGGGATGCGAAGCTTTTGCCAGAGTAAATTCCTTCGATACTCAGATCCTGCCTCGTATCAAGCTTCTGCAGAAAGCAATCAATGATCACAAATGAGAGCTAAATACGAAAAAAACAGGCTACGATTTTACCTCAGAGCAATCAAGATACTTTCAAAAACTATCTTCATTGAAAGGCAATTTGTTAGTGGTCTCGTCCTTGCCTTCCATTTTCGTACCTTGCTTCAATCGTTGAAGAAACAGGAGGAAAGCAAGGAATTGCCAAGATTCGTTTACACTATGTACTAAAATGTTGAATAACATTTTTATAATTATTTCTGTGGTGTTTGTTACAGCGGTCATTATCGAAGCATCGTTCAGATTGAAATTGTTTCTTTATCCAAGAAAGCTCCGTATCTGCTCAATCCCATTGCTTAATGTCATCGCCCCCCCCCATATCGAATTTAACGAAGATACAGGCTATAATTTCATAAAAAATACCAATTCTGCCCGGATTACCTTCAAATATGGAGAGCCTGTCTTTACTACATTTTGGGAAATTAATGATTGCGGCAATGTCGGATTCGATACGATCCCATGTAATTCTAATTCGCATTACAAGATTGCAGTTTTCGGAGACTCTTTTACCGAATGTTCTGGAGGAGTGGAGGGTGGACGCACTTGGCCCGACTACCTTAAGTCAATCATAAGGGATTCAACTAGCTTAGTTGATCTAAAAGTGATCAATTTCGGAAGGGGTGGATACGGCATACTTCAAATGTTTGACTTGATGCGCTTAACGATTGAAAAGTTAACGCCCGATCTCATCATTTTTGCTTTTATTAGCGACGACTTGGACAGGGATCGATTTTGGTACTCTCAACTGAAAACTGGTAATCTCAACAGGTTTGTAGTCTCAAATAAAAGTGAATTTGATCAAAGATCCTCAGATTTTGTCGATATAGCTTATTTTTTGGATGCAGAGCAAAAGGATTGGTTGCTTGAAAATTCCAGTCATAGAAAGCAAAGTCATCCTAATTGGCTGGAAGTCGAGAGAGAACTTAACCGTATCAATATTCAAAGGGTAAGAAATTTTCGATTTCTCTTCAAAGTAGACTCTCTTTTATGGAATTTAATAATCTTCGGCACTCCCTTTCCCCACCATAAATACGAAAGGTTCGATGGGAACCCACGGATGCGTTTCGACAACTTCACCAATGACAAACGGCTACTCCAGAACATCGAATTTCTTCGGAATACCGCCATACCCTTCGAAATTATCAATATCCCTGAACACACAGAGCTGTGCGGACGAGCAGCAAGCGACATTAGAATTCAAAACTTGAGAACAAGCTTGGAGGAAGCCATTGGACAACCCATAGCAAACTTTCGGGATTATCCACGCATTCCATCTGAAAATACCGAAAAGTACTTCACCCTGCCCCACGACTCTCATCCTTCACAAGATGGTCTAAAGCTCATAGCTGAGATCGTTCATCATTTTATCAAAAAGCACCTTTGAATTGAAAATTCTTGGTATTTCTTGCGATTTTCATGATGCAGCCGCTGCAATTGTAGTTGACGGAAAGGTCATCGCAGCATCTGAAGAAGAGCGCTTTAGCAGAATCAAACATGATCCTGCCCTCCCAAGAGAGACCATCAAGTTTTGCCTGGAACAGGCAAACTTAAAGCCTGAAGACCTAGACGCCTTGGTTTTCTACGAAAGGCCGTTCCTTAAATTCTCAAGAATCATCAAGTCATTGCGGGCGGACAGCACGGGACTCAAAAAAGCTATTAGTCACTGGGGAACACATGGTAAATTTGAAATCAAAGATCGGCTTTATGAATTTCTGGGGAACACAGAAATACCCTACTTCGAAATCGACCATCATAGCTCCCACGCTGCAAGCGCCTACTACTGCTCTCCTTTCGAAGAAGCCACGGTCATTACTCTTGATGGGGTGGGTGAATACGAAACAGCAACGATCTCGAAAGCAAAAAAAGGTGTGCTATCAAAATTGAATTCGCTTAATATGCCTCATTCAATTGGTCTGTTTTACTCAGCTTTTACCTCTTTTCTTGGCTTTGAGGTAAACGAAGGGGAATATAAAGTCATGGGAATGGCGGCATACGGAAAACCCGTACATGTTGATAAAATAAGACAACTTTACTCTCTGCTCGATAACGGCTTGATAAAGTTCGATTTGAGCTACTTTAATTTCGCCACCCCCTTCGACACTCACTATACAAAAAAATTTGTTCAGCTATTGGGAAAACCAAGAACCCCGGAGTCCGATTTCATTATCAAGGGTGAAGACGGCCAATTCACTGGCAACAACTACGCGAATCTTGCAGCCAGCGTTCAATCTTGTACCGAAGAAATCATTTTGCATGTTGTTGACAGTGCCATTAAGCGAACGGGTGAAAAAAACGTCTGTCTTGCAGGTGGCGTGGCGCTTAATTCCGCTGCAAACGGCAGGCTAATCCGCGAACTTGGGACCAACCTTTACGTACATCCAGCATCTGGGGATTCAGGGGGGGCCCTTGGTGCAGCACTTCTTCACTTCCACAAAACTAACCCAAGGACAACTCATAAGCCCATGGTTTCGCCTTTTCTGGGCATAGGTTTTACTGCTCACGAAGTAGAAAAGGTTTTGGTTACTCGAGAAGTAAGTTTCACTCATTATGAAGATGAAGATGAGCTTCTGGATTTTTTAGCGTCAAACTTAAAACAAGGGTGTGTCGCAGGATGGTTTCATGGCCGTGCTGAATGGGGTCCAAGATCCTTGGGTTCAAGAAGCATCATAGCGGATCCCGGCAACCCGAACATTCAGCAAATAGTTAACTCAAAGATAAAATTCAGAGAGCCCTTCAGACCTTTCGCTCCATCCGTCCCCGAAGACTTAGGAAAAGAGTATTTTGAACTCCTTGATCCCACCGAGCATGCTTCCCAAGACCATTTTGCTAGTTCGCCTGAACATTACATGCTCGCTATCGCTCAAGTAAAAGAAAAATATTTAGGAAGGTTTCCAGCGATCACACATGTTGACAATACCGCAAGAGTGCAGCTAGTTTCACAAGCAATTAGTCCAAGATTTTACAAAATGCTTCTCGCCATGCGGCACCACACTGGGTATCCGATGCTTCTTAATACGTCCTTCAATCTTAGAGGCGAACCCATCGTTAATTCTCCTACCGATGCATTAAGGACATTCGAAAAAAGCGATATGGATTACCTCGTAATGGAAAATTTTCTTATTTCAAAAACTGATGATTAAGCTTGGTTTCCGATTGATTTTCATTTCGCCTGCTAAAGGTTGAGCTTCCGTCCACCTGGAGATTTGCCTCAATGAACCCCCATAAAGTTACAAGGGATTTTGAAGATAGTTTGGCCGCGTATACAAATTCCGCCTATGCCGTAGCCGTTGACTCCTGCTCCAATGCTATCTTTCTTTCCCTGAAATGGATAGGGATAGAGGGGATTGAAATTACTATTCCTAAGCACACATACATGTCAGTCCCATGCCAAATTATTCATGCAGGAGGGAAGGTTTCTTTCATAGATTCACAAAGACTCCTCAAGGGAGGATATAAATTGGAACCGACGCCCGTCTGGGACAGTGCCCTTTCCTTCACGAGAGACATGTATATCCCGGGTCAATTGATGTGCTTGTCATTTTCCGGCCCAAGTAAAATCCTCAAACTGGGAAAGGGTGGAGCCATACTTACGGATGACCGAGAAGCTTATGAATGGTTCCAAAGGGCACGGTATCATGGCAGGAACCCGATCGATCATAGATTAGATAATTTCGACATGCTTGGCTGGAATATGTACATGACTCCTGAGATTGCGGCACGCGGACTTGTTCTGATGGCAGGAATGGATGAAAACCCCGATGTCACACAAGAGTATCAGGACCTATCCCAGTTCGATATTTACAAATGAAAAGAATAGCTATCATGCAGCCCTATTTCTTGCCTTACTTAGGGTATTGGCAACTTATCCAATCTGTTGATAAATTTATTATTTTCGATGATGTAAATTTTATAAGAAAGGGATGGATTCATAAAAACTTCATTTCACTTGGAGGCAGAAAGCATCAAATCAACATTTGCTTGAAGAAAGCCAGTATTAACAAGCGGATAAATGAGCACAAAATCTCTGAAGATCATGGGTGGAAAGAGACCTTGTTTGCACAAATCAGACATTCACGCACAAAAAAATGCCTTTTTAGTGAGCATAAAGAAACAATCGGCAGAATAATTTTCCACCAACATGACTCCCTTAATGTCTACCTTCTAAATAGCATCTCTATAATATGCGACTTACTCGATATAGAAACCGAAATTGTCGTTTCTTCGGCCGCCTATGAAAATGATCATCTCAAGGGTGAGGAAAGAATTATCGATATTTGCAAAAAAGAGAATGCAACCGAGTATGTCAATTTGCCCGGAGGAAAAGCATTTTACAGCCTTGAGAACTTTGATTCAGAATCGATCAAACTGAGTTTCCTCACGACCGCGCCTGGTCTTTCAATTGTTGACAACTTGTTAAACGTAGAAAGGGAAGAGATAATCCAGTCCCTGAAATCTATAAAACTTGTTAATGATAATACTAGATAAAAACGAAAGCACCTTAGAAGAGCTTAAGCATCGTATTCTAGGGTTTCGCAAGGAAGACTCTCCTTTGATCTTACGAAAAGCATGTGACGAGAACTTCACAGAAAAATCATGGTTCGACTATCTTGAGAAAGAGTGCAGTTTGACCCCGGATATGCGTCATATTTCGTTCGAGGGTGAGTTAACTCAAAAGAAATGGTGGGAGATATCTAACCAGATCGATAAATCTTCAGCCTATGCTCATAGTACTACCGCTCAACCCTTCCACAGCGACAATGCCTGGTTTGCGAGGGGGCCTGAAGTAAATTTCTTCATTATGAAGAAACAAGCTGTGAGTGGGGGAGAAAATCTATTTTATCCGATTAATCGGCTGCTGAATGACTTGGAAAAAGAGGATGAAGGTCTCCTTCAAGACCTTCTCCATACGGAGGTTACGATTTCAAAGGGGAATGAAAATGTTTCTCACAGAACACCCATAATCGTAACCGAAGGAACTGGCAAGATTTTCTGGAATTATTACAGAACGGATAAAAGTGAAAAGTTTGTCAAGGATATGTGCGATCGTTTTTTCTCATACCTTTCCAATAAGGAAGAAAGCTCATCAGTAATGGAATTCAGATGTGAATCCGATGATGCCTTTTTGTTTAATGATCAAAAGATACTTCACGCAAGAAAGAGCTTCAACGCATTCAAGGAAAGAGATCGTGTACTGCTTCAGTCGATGTGGTATTTGCCTTGAAAATCCAGTGTCTTCGACTCAAAATTATAAACCATCTTATTGAATTATTTCCTGCGATTCCATCATCATGAATATGGTAGTTTCTAATCCTGCCAACAATGGGGAACGACAGTTAGCTGATTCTTTTTGCCCATGGTTGAGTCAAATCCTTTCAGGTGAATTGTGTACTGCTATTATCAATTCCCCTCGTAATCTTAATCGTCATCTTCCGGAACTCCCAGAGAAAGCGCGAACTATTGAAAATATCGACTTTGACTCCGTTTTGCTGACTTGCATAGATGCACCTCTTCCCACTTCGCCTAAAACTAGCTGTAAAAAAATAGGTCTTCTATTATTTTCCGCAAAGCACACAATATCCGATCAACTCGAATACTTCAGATCTAACGACTTCGACCTTATACTTTCTGAGCTAAGGCACGAGGAAGTCCTAAATCATGTCCCCGAAGACTTCGATTCTTACCTGGAAAAAAGCCTCCGTCATGTGCCACCGGTTGTCCCTGATTTCGGAACCCGAGTCAAGAATCCCTCGAACTGGTGTATAATCAATTCAAGTCACAGCAATGAAGAGAAAAGTTTCACTGCCCTAGAACTTACCCGAATCGCCAATTCTGTTTGTTCAATCGAAGGCTTCTCGGCTATCAATTTGTCAACCGAAAGTATACACGATAGCCAAGTCGCTGAACAAATTGCGAATGCGAAAGGAATTCTCCTAGATCCTGAATCGCTTCCTCCACAGGAACTCATGATCTTCATCGCAACCGCAATAAGAGACGATATTCGTGTCATATTATGGAGTGAGAATCCATTTTCGCCTTTCCGGGAAATCTCAATGGGCATTCCAACCCTTGAGGTATTCGCCTCTTATAACCCCGCGAAATCAATAAGAGCATTCATCAAGGACTTGCTAAATCCAGAAGATCTCGAAAGTAAATTTCGCCCCTCAGAAGTAGACTTAGGCAATTTCAGTCCTCATTACATCAAGCAATACGTACTCGGACTAATCGAACAACCCGCAAAGCCAGAGAGATTACCGTCTGAATATCCTGAACTTGGAAAACTTTCGTATAAGCGGAAACGGGGTGATGATTTGCCCACTAAGGAGGACGGAGACCCGTTTGAACACTTGGTATCAAAATTTATTTTTCAACGAAACACCTCCGCCGCCTTTCTTGTAGAAGAAGGCAAAAAAAACCTCGCCTTCAGATTCATCAAAAGGACTCATCTTACGAAGAAGCTTTCGGATTGGATACCGTCCTACACCAATTTTAAAAATCAAGTAGAAAATTGGGCCGAAATATACTCTGAAGTAATCGCTCCTAACGGTTCTCGAACTCACACTCCGGACCAGCAACTCGCCTATTTGCTGCATCTTGGAATAGAGGAAAAATGGGACCTTGCAAAGGATTACATCAACTCGGGCAGAGCAAATCAATTACAACACGGCAAGTTCGACAAATTCGTTTTCGCCTTGTGGACTTCAAGAAGACTTTTCAGAAAATTTCTTAAACCCGGCATAATTGAAGAGCATCTCGACTTGGTCCAAAAAAGTCTTGAGTTCTGGGCCGCGGACCTTCGAACCCAAAGTTCAAACCCTACACTAATATCTTTCTACTCCACCTATCTTATAATGTCTGGGAATTACGAATTAGGAATAAAAGCCTTCGAAGGCTCAAAGAATCATTTCGGATTCCTTAAGTTGTGTTCCTTATGCTTTCCTCTGATAATGAAAAATCAGGTTGAGGATGCAAAAAGGTTTTTTTCGGAGATTAGCTTTGAGCTGCTAATGGTTGATTCTCATGCAGTAGAGTGGTGTGTCTATTATTTAATGAATGCTGGGCTGCTTAAGGATGAAAAACTCATTGATGAGAAATTAGCCGTCTTTCTGGAAAAATATCAATCCTTCGAGGTAGCCTTTGAAAAATCTAGGTCCGATCCTTTTTTCGTATGTTTTTATTGGGCCGTTTTTCTCAAGCAAGTTGGGTTAAGTGATCTGGCCTCCGCATACCTTGAAAAAACAAAGTCTTTTGAGTGCGAAGCATACCCTCTTGAGGATGAAATGTGGCTCTATGATAATGTGGAAGAAAAATGCGTTCTAATCGAACCCCGGATTTTATCCGAACTATCTGAATTTCTAAACAAATAAAGTCCGTGCCTTTCATGTGAAATGTGTTGCCGTATACCCTGACCACGGCCAGGGCAAGTTTCTTTCAGACTTTATTTCTTCTTATTCGCCAGAGCTTGGTGGAACCATGGAAATCCCAGAATTGGGTTCCGATCATAACCTTCGCATCAAAAAAACCAGCATGCTGGTTCTCGCAACCAAAAAAAATTCTATTTCCTTGAAGAAAAAATTTCTTCAGGACGGATGGAGTTCAGTAATCGATTATATCGAGTTCCTCGATTCTTACGAGCCTTCCGAGGTAACAAGAATCTGCGAAGAATTGTTGGATGGCAAACCGTCGATCACCTTTAAGATCCCATCGAATTTCAAAAGTATGTACGGAGAAATCCCCAGTATTTTGGCCGAACTTGGGATCAACGTAATCCTCTTGCTTGAGAACGAGAATGCTCAAAGTAATTTTCATCCCGCATGCAAAATCCTATCTGGAATGCATCCATTTTTTGAATACTATATGCTCAAGTATTCAAGACTCTTCATAGCGGACGATTCGTTAATAAGGCATGACTTTTGTCGAAGCAGAGACACTCCCAAAGCGATTCATTTTCTGCATGCTACAAATACGGTCGAGGCGTTTATAGATATGAAGCATAGCGACGAGTACGTCAGTTCCTACTATAACAAACAAATCATTCCCTTCTTCGATTATTTCTTCTTGCCTACCAAGGCCTACTTAGGGGTATACCGATCCTGCATAGAAGTGCTAAATGACGGGAAGGAGAAATGGTTGGCGCCCGTAGGTTCGATTAGTTTGGATCGTGCTATCAAGTTCAATAAGTCAAGAGCATCTCAGCAGGACTCCATCCTCTTCATCCCAACATCATGGGATGAAAACTCTACTTTCTACAGACAGGAGTACCAGTCTCTTCCAACTCGGGGATTTGAAATCGTAGAACGACTGCTTAACGAATTCCCCAAAAAGAGAGTCATTTTAAGACCTCACCCAAATGCATTACATTTAAAGGCTCACAGAAATGTAATCGATAAAATAAATTCAGAATTCAGAAACGAACAACGGTATTGCTTTGATGCTGAACCATCTTACAGAGAAAGTTTTGAAAGATCTGCTTTATCCATTTCAGACTGTTCTTCTTCCGCTTTCACATTCAGCCTCTCCACCAGCAGACCGTCAATTACCTTTCAAAACATCAAACGCCCCACCATGCACACAATAATGGGCCAGAACTATCATTCGAAAAGAGACAAACTCGGACCGATTGTCAGCGACTTGCAGAATCTTATCTCCGAAACATCCTCCTGTCTGAGTAATCCGAATAGGTTTCAAGATTCAATAAACGAACTTAGGCAAAATCATTACTTTAACATCGGTTCAGTCGAAGAGAATATAGCTTACCGCCTAGTGGATTTACTTTTTGGGAAAGAGGGCCAAGAGTGGATTAAGGTTAGATAAATTCATTCCTGCAACCAAAAGATTTTGGACAAAAAAAAACCAATCTGCCATGTTTGCAAGTCGAGTGATTTGCTTATAATTCCGAACTGCGAAAAAATATCGGGCGTAACCTCCGATTGCAAAGCTTGGCCGAAATTAGGCACCTTAGCTGTTTGTAACCAATGTGGTTTTTCCCAAACGATAACGAGTCAAAGATGGTTTCAAGACATAACTAAAATCTACGAGAATTACGAAATTTATCACCAAGGTGACTACAGCGACCACCCCATAATAAAGAGCGGAGGGAGTACCCTAAGGTCTGATGTAATCGTAGACGATTTACTCAAGAAGAAGATAATTTCCAAGCAAGGCAAATTACTTGAAATTGGTCCTGGCGGAGGAAACTTCCTTCGAGTCTGGAATAAAAACCTACCGGAGTGGAAACTTTATGCAGCTGATGTAAACGAAAAGGCAAGGGAAACAATCCTTTGCATAGATGGGGTCAAAGACTTTTACACAACTAGTATAAACCGCATCCCGCACAACTTTGACGTAGTAGTTTCCATACACTCCCTTGAGCATATTCCCGACCCCTTTGAATATTTGGTTCAGTTAAAAGATATCGTTAAGCATATGGGAATAGTGTTGATCAACGTGCCCAACTGCAATGACAACCCCTTCATCATAACCGTTGCCGATCATTGTACGCATTTTGTGCCGCGTACCTTGTCAAACTTGGTAACGGCAAGTGGCTTTGAAATTCTATCCCTTTCAACGAGTTGCATAACTAAGGAAATAGTCCTTGTCGCACGGAACGACATCAACAAAAAATCATTTAAGAACAATCTTGGACCGGCACGCCCCTGCGGTATGCTCTCATCTCACTTGAGGTGGCTCAATGAAATTATAAAAAAAATCAACAAACTGTCGGGGGACATGATGCTTGGTTGCTTGGGAACTTCTATTGCCGGCACCTGGTTGCGTAATCAGATTGGCCAACGACTAAAGTTTTTCGTCGACGAGGACGAGAGCCGGCAAGGCAAGAAACATTTTGGCCTTCCCATTTTGAGCCCTTCTGAACTCGGTAAGGATGCTTTTGTCTTTCTGACCTTCCCTTACCCCGTAGCTCTTGAAATATCAAAGAGGTTCGAGGACCAAGACTTTCAATGCATCCTTCCTCCGAAAAGCTTCAACCCGTAATATGAAAAAAGCACTACTGGTAGGTGCTGACAGCAAAATCGGGAGTCAGATTGAGCTTATCTTAGAAGGTCTGGGCAAAGAGTTTATTGGCACTTCAAGAGATTCAGCCATTTGCTTTCAAAAAGGTAGAGTTCACTTGGATTTGAGCCAAGACTTGAGCGAATGGGAAATACCTGAAAACATCGATACTGTTTTTTTTTGCGCATGCGTTTCCAGCCTTAAGTTTTGCCGATTGAATCCAATAAGTTCAAACTTCGTCAATGTTACAAACACTCTATTCTTGATTCGAAGATTTTCCGAAAGGAACATACATACCGTGTTCCCCTCAACAAGCATGGTATTCGACGGTACGACTCCAAACAACAAGATTAAAGGCAAAACAAATCCTTTGACGGTTTACGGCAAACAAAAGCTACAAGTCGAAGACTGTTTGAAGAAACTCCCTCGAACATCTATTGTTCGACTGTCTAAGGTATTGGGAAATGAAGTGGAGTTGTTTGGCGATTGGGTAAAAAAATTGAACGACTGCCGAACCATTCACACATTTGCAGACCTTCGCATCTCTCCTATCCCTTTGGAATTCGCGGCGAGGTTCATGGTTTCAGTAGCTCAAAATAGATATTTTGGGACTTTCCATGCAGGTGGAAACAAAGATGTTTCTTATTACGAAATTTCGACTGAGATAGCTGAAAAACTGGGAGTGAATCCAGCTTTGGTCAAGAAAAGCACCGCAAAAAATGCCGGCATTCCCCAAAGCGAGATTCCCCGAAACACCACTCTAGACACAACTTCCAGTTATAGTTTGCTTCGAATGTGGTCGCCCGACGTATGGGAGACGATAAATGCAATAGTAAAATAACATCAAAATGAAGAACATACCTTACTCCATATCAAATGATTTTTTAAAAGATGCCCAATGGCTGGAGCCATTACTTATCGAGGTTGATAAAAAGCCGATCATCGAGAATCTTAACCACAAGTTTTGTTCTTTCGGAAGTTGCTTCGCTCAAAATCTACAGTCCTTCATGCTTCCCTTCGGCTTTCACTTTTATTTCGAAAGACAAATCTGTGCCTATTATCAGGTCAAGGCTATGGAAAACTTATTTCTGAGGTTGCTTGAGGAGGAGGATTATTCGGATGAGAGAATCTACGAATTCTCAAAAAATGATCACATGGCCTATGAGTATTTCAGACTTCGTCATTATGGGAAGAACTCCAAGGAGTTAGTTTTGCATGAAATGAGAAGGCTTGATCAAGAGTGTCGCGAGGAGATTGGCTCAGCAGATACTTTTGTTACAACTCTCGGAACGACTATTTATTACAGAAAGAAAAATGGCCGAATCGTTAACGCTTTTTTTGGAATGGAAATGGACGAGAGTAAAGGGTTCGACCAATTGTCGGTCGACGAAATCCTTGAGTCATTGGAGTCCATCCTTGCAAGTTTAAAAAAACTAAGGAAGGGAAAGCCTTTCAACTGGATTCTTACAATTAGCCCACAGAGATACGCATGGCCGAAAAAATGGACGGGAGTCGACAATGTGACTCAAAGTTTTATCTGCAAGGCAAAAAACATGATAGCCATTCAGGAATTCCTCAAGAGTCACACATCCGAGAGCATAATATACTTTCCTTCTTTTGAGATAGTGATCGATGAACTTAGGCTATTCGAAACCCTTTCTACCTATGACCATTTGCATATTAACCGAGAGTTAACACCAAAATATGTGGTAAAACGATTTCTCAAAAGTTATTGCACCAGTGATTTGGTAAATCTTCTGCCATTGGTGGAAGACATAGAGAAACTTTTCACCTTTACCACTTCGAGAATGAAAGCAGGTGCGGATTTTAATAGCGACCTGATCCAACCGGCATGGGATTTACTTCTTCACGAATTGAGCAAGCATAAGAACACGGAACCCCTTCTCCAACAAATCGACCTCAAACGGAAAAGTTTCGAGAACTCCACCAACTGAATAAAATTCCCTTTGTAAAAACCAATACCTCTATTAATTCAAGTTTTCCAGCGATTTACGATTTTTCGATTATGCCCTACGCACTCGGAGATTTGATAACTTGGTGTGTAAAGACTTCGATCAAGGCCAAATATTGCAAATGTGAGGGGGTTGATATTTTTGTTTGTGCTGATGTAGACGACCCCGCATGTCTGTTTCAAAACACCTATATCAATAAAAACAATTACCAAGGTTTCCTAAAGGATTTGAGAAAAGTATTTGATTTTCATCCATTGGCAAAAAGTTGCAAGTTTTTCAGGAATCGAGATTCCTTTATGCAAGCTATTCGGTCACGGTTCGCTAAAGAACAGGACGCTCTGGTTCAGGCTTATTTCCTAAGTTACCTTCAAGCATATGAAAAAAGGACCTCTCCATTATCTCTCAGTCGTTACCATCATTCGGAAATAACTCTCCACAATGACATCAACGAATACCATAAAAAGCATCATGAGATACCTTTTCTCCTATCACCCTCACCAATACTGAAACAAGTTAAAACAAAAAAGAAAAAGCTGGGAGACAGGATTTTCGTTGCACTTAACTTTAGGCTTAGGGCACAGGACAAAAACACAGACGATGCATGGCTTGAAAGAGACTCGGACATAGGGGAATGGATGCAGTTTTTGAGATATTGCGTTACCGTATACCCTAATCTTTGCTTCGTCTTGCTTGGAAAACTAGAAGAGAAACCAAGTGAACTTCTTTCTCTGGAAAATTGCTTTGTTCCGCGACTCAACAATCAAGACCTTGCACATGAACTGGCATGGGTAGAAGAATCGGATTTCTTTATGGGGAGCTCCAGTGGATTTGCAGCCATGGCAAACTTTTCCAAAACGCCTTATATCATAACAAAAATAACGAAAAGCGCGACGGGACCATACTGTATACCATTCGGCAGTCAAAAACTGCCTTTTGCACAGGGCTTTCAGAAATTAATATACGAGACAGAGTCAAAAGAATTATTGGTTAGGCTTACCGACACTTGGTTGCACTTTTCCTCAAACCTAAAGAAAAGCAAAGTCATGCCCAAAGAAAAAATAACTAAGGCTAATCCCAAGCATACACGGGCTTTGGATCAAAAACTCAAAAAACCAAAAACTCTTTCTGAAATTCACTCCCTTCTCGAGAATGGACAGTACCACCAAGCGAGAAAGTATCTGAACATTGAACTCCTTCGAGGCCTTTTATCGGAAAGCGACTTATCTACCTTTCATCATTACTGCTCAAAGGTCTTGTATGAGTTTCGAGAATACGCGCAGGCCAAGGCGGAATCAATCAAGGTAGAGAGGAAATTCATCTCGGATGAACACCAAACTCTAGTTGAACAAATCAATGCCTCCTTACTTTTGGAAAACATCGACAGGTTCTTGACTCTGAATCCAGAAACCGAATCTGGCTTTCTTGGGCTAGAGATAGTGAGGGCCAGATGCTTATTTCTGACAGAAAATTATATGGATGCGTCTCGAGCACTTCAAAGGCATGCGGAACGCTTTCCAGCAGATCCCGCAATCGAGGAAATCAACAAATCCATCAAACAACGCTTCGAAAATGAGTTCGAAAAATAAACCGGATGGAGCAGCAACGCATAACTTGCCTCTCGCGAGGTGAATGAATCTTGGCTATGGGCAGCGGGGCGGTCGATTAACAGCCGTGTAGACGCCTTCTTAATACATGGGACGCGGTGAAAGCCATTTCCCGTCAAAGGAAATCGTTCTCAAGAGCACATTTTGGATAAAGGAACAGTCCATTTTAAAGAAATCCTTACGAAAATGCCCACTATCGGCGTTATAATCCCCAACTTCAATCATGGTGTTTCAATTACTGAAACCATCGAGTCTATATTATCTCAATCGGTACTCCCGGATGAGATTCTAGTAATCGACGATGCTTCTACTGATAACAGTGTGGAGATCATCAGTTCGTTAAGTAAAGATATTCCTATCATTCGGCTCATTAGAAATCAGAAAAATCGCGGTGTAAACTATTGTATGAATTTAGGAACTAGAGAAGCCCAAAGCGACTTGATTATTTACCGGGCAGCGGACGATGTTTTTATTCAAAATGCAATTTCAAATGCCCATACTGCTTTCCAGCAATACCCCCGTGCCTCGATTGCTTGCGGAGAAACAATCTTCTTTAAAAACAACCTCGCTGCAGGCACGCGCGAAACCTTGGCTCTTGCGAAGGAGACAACTTTCTTTTGTCCCGATAAGCTCTTGGATTGTTGGCAGTCGGACTTTAATATTCCAACCAGTGCCTGCATAACTAAAAGAAATGCGGTGCTCTCCGTTGGAGGATTCAAAGATCAGGCAAGATGGCATGCTGATTGGCTTTGTCTCACGACTATTGCAATGCGGGACGGACTAATCTTTGTTCCTCATCCAATTACTGGCTTCAGATTAAGTTCTAACTCTTACGGGAATTCCAACCTCTTGAACCGAAAGAAACAACGAGCAGTTTTGAAATACTTGGTCGAGGAAGTAATGAACTATAAAAAGTCTTTACGACACAGGTTTAAGGAGAGTGGTGCTTTTGGCATTTTTGGAGATCCTCTAAAATCGCTCTTTGAGGAAGAGTCTTACTCCTTGCCAAAGAAATCTTCTATGCTGATCAATCGACATAATGATAATATCGCTCCAGAACAAAAAAATATGGATTCCGGTATTTTAGGTGTCGTGATCAGGCGACTTGAGGAACTAGATAATGAACTTAGTTTCTTAATGGATTTGCCGAAGCCCAAGATAATGATTTTTGGAGCAGGCACCCAGACTTTGTTTTTTTTGGAAATTTGGAACCGTCTCAAAATGCCAAAAATCAGTGGAATTGTTGTATCGCAAACGGATGCAAGAACCGAATTCCAAGGCTTGCAATTGAAACAAATCGATTGCCTTGAAGATTCCCATATCGATCTTTTTGTATTATCGTCCAAATCCTTTGAACAGGAAATGGCCGCAAAATTGGACGAATTGCGACCATCTTCAAACAGGATATCTTTTTGGGCAAAGGAACTAACTCGCCTGCCATAAGCATATGGTTCTTTACCAAGCCTAAGTCTCAAATAAAAACTAAAGTTCATTGGATTTGCTAATTCTGACAGATTTTCATCGAGGAAGTTACGAAATTGTCGGCAAACTTTTCCAAACAACATTGCAAGAGTTTGGACAGGTGGAGCATCTCCCAACACCCAGAAATATCAAAGAAAGAAATATTCTTTCTGAAAGGGTATTGGGAGGTGTTGTTTTCCACAATACTCTCGGAGATTCATTTGTTACGTTAGATAGAAGCTACAATATCGCGCTACCCGCTCATGAGTGGAGTGAATATCCAAAAAATTGGATTAAATCATTGAATAAGTTTGATGAAATTTGGACAACAACCGATCATGTTTTGGAAGTGCTTAAAAGAGGAGGGTTAAATGTACCTGTTTTCAAACTTCCTCCTGCCTTGGATTCTGAAAATATTCCTAAAAAGAAGAACTGGAACCTCTCACTTAAACCAAAGTTTTATTTTGTTGGCGAACCGCATTTCAGAAAGGGACATCATCTACTAATCCATGGATTCATGAAGGCCTTTCCCCAAGGAGGCGAGGCATTACTTACGATCAAGACATCCCCTTCATGCGAATGGGAAAGCCCTCGAGATGATATTATTTTAATCAAAGAAAAATGGTCGCGTGAAAAACTATTGTCGGAATATCGACGCCACGATTGCTTCGTAAGCGCCAGCTTGGGCGAGGGCCTTGGGCTTCCCGTTGCCGAGGCCATCATGTCGGGACTGCCTGTCTGCACTAATTTCTGGGGTGGCCACGAGTCCCTACTTGGCGAGGGTTGCTTCGTACGAATGGCCCACGAAGAGATTCTACAGCCTTTCTCGAGTGACCCGAAATTTTTCGCAGCTGGCCAAAAGTGCGCCTTTTCCCCACCCGATCAGATCAAGGAAGCCCTTTTGGGCTTTCTCGCGCTCCGCCCCGAAGAAAGACAGTCCATGACCGCTTCGGCCAGGAAATTCCTCTGCGAACGCTATGGTTCGCCACAGGCCAGCCAAAGAATCCTGGATAGAATCAAGGCAATTGAAGCGACCCATGGTGCCTAAAAACTACCTTTATCCGTCAAAAATGATTGCGCATGAACGGTTTCTACTCTTAGAAAACTCCTCGTAAAGAGATGGATAGCAAATCAGATGGCAAGGCTTCTTCACTTAAATGGGCGATTGGCGAGTTGTCCAAGCAAAGGGAAGAACTAGAGGGAAAGCTCAAGGTTGCCCGCAAGCGGGATGAAACGAGCGCCTTGATCGATGAGGTTCATGCCCAGAAGGAAGCCCTGGAGAAAAGAATCTCTTCCCTCCAGGAAGGTCTTAGCGTCTCCTCCGAACTGGTGGAAGACGAAGTCGACTCGCTCGAGGAAACCATTTCGACCGTGGACGAGAAACTGGGACTTGCCCAGGAACGCCTGGAGGCCCTTGAGCAGGAGGAATACCTCGAGGAACTCGGAAGGAAACTGAATGGCGGCCAGTACTCCGAAACCGACTTTGAGGAACCCTCCTCGGAAGATGAGTTGCCGGACTTGGCTATTGAAGCCTCATCGCCTCTTTCAGAGGGCGAATCCTCACCCCTCTCCGATACCGATCCACAGCTTCACGCTTCCGTGGAGTCATCCCCCACCCCAGTGCTTATGAAGTCCCCATCCAATAGAATCGAAACCGATCAAGAGGAGGAACTCTCCGTCGCTAGCGTCGCAACCGAGGAAGCCCCTCCATCCCAGTTGCCCGAAGAAAATAGGCTGGAGCTCTGCTCGGACGTCACGGCAGCCAGCCTCGAAGAGTGTGCCAAGTCCCTCGGCCTGGAGCCCGAATACCTTCTCAACAAGGGAATGCAAGCGGTCCTGCGAATGATTGCCCGCAATGGCAACAAGATCAGCTTCCCGCTTGAAGTCGACCAGCTCAAATAACTTTTCCTAACACCTTATCCCATTTCTGATCGTGACCCCCACGGGGGTCTTTTTTCGTTTAGAGGCATGAACCCCTTTCAAGAATTCAGAGAGCGCTTCATCGAGCAGGTGCCCGAGTACCTCCACTTGAGCGTGGAGAGCCTTTACATGATCTATTCCGTCCTAGTGTTCTTGGTGATCCTGCTCGCGGCATGGATCTCGAACTTTCTGGTCAAGCGCTTCGTACTCCGCTTCACCCGTTCCCTAACGGAAAAAACCAAGACCAAAATCGGCAAGTACCTCCTCGAGGAAAGGTTTTACCACAGGCTTGCCCACCTCGCTCCGGCCTTCGTCATAAGCGCCCTTAGCTCGGTAGCATTCACCGACTCCCCCACCCTTGGATCCCTGATCGAGAAAATGGTCAACCTCTACCTCGTCCTTATCGGACTCTGGGTCATCGATGCCGTGATCAACACAGGCCTCAAGCTCTACCAGCACAGCGAGCTCTCGGAAAAGCTGGCCCTCAAGGGCATTTGCCAAGCGGCCAAGATCGTCATCAATGCCTCCGGCCTCATTTTCATCCTTTCCATTCTACTGGACAAGTCCCCCCTCTATTTCTTCTCCGGACTGGGAGCCTTGACCGCAATCCTTCTTCTCGTATTCAAGGATTCAATCCTCGGGCTGGTTGCGGGCATACAGCTTTCCCTCAATAAGATGGTACGCCTCGGCGACTGGATCGAAATGCCCAAGTACGGGGCTGACGGAGACGTCATCGAAGTTTCCCTGACCACCGTGAAGGTCCAGAACTGGGACAAGACTATTACCTCCATTCCATCCCATGCCTTGGTCTCCGACGCCTTCAAGAACTGGCGAGGCATGAGCGAATCGGGCGGACGAAGAATCAAGAGGAGCATTTTCATAGATATTTCAACCATTCGCTTCCTCGACAAGGCTACCTTGAACAAGTTGATGAAGATCGATCTCATTCGAGACTACCTCGAGGGAAAGATCGAGGAGATCGGAGAAGAGGGAAAGGGGGACGCGTTATCCCTCAACCAGCGCAACCTGACCAACGTCGGCACCTTCCGAGCCTATTGTCACGCCTACCTAAGATCCAACTCCCAGATTCATCAGGAGGAAATGACCTTTCTAGTCAGGCAACTCGCGCCGACCGAGAGAGGGGTGCCCATCGAAATCTACGTCTTCGTCAAGGACGTCAGGTGGGTCCACTACGAGAGCATACAGGGGGATCTCTTCGATCACCTTCTCGCCTCGCTCGGGACCTTCGGTCTGCGGGCCTTCCAACTCCCGACCGACTCGAGCCTCTCTAAACCGTCCCCGCCTCCAGCGTAACCCTTCCAGACGCGCTTTTATCCTTGCCCAAATCTCAAAGGAAGATGGACTTGGATATCCCATGAAAAAGGACATTCTCTTACTTACCGCCCTTCTGATCTCGTCGACGGTCGGGCCTAGGACCCACGCGAATTCTCCTGAGCTCTTCCTCTGCGACGACAAGGAAGGCAACGCAACCTCCAAGAAGGAGGAACCCAAGAAGGATGAAAAGGAGAGACCCAAGACCACGACTCCTGAAAAGAAGCATATACGCATCGAGCTTTCTCTGAAGGGTTTCTTCGAGGACCCTGATGCCGTGCCCATCTCCATCGATACCAAGAACTGGCCCGAAATCAAAGTTACCACGCCCCCGATTCAAGGCAGAAAAGTTAAGAAGGGCGACCTCCTGCTGGGCCTGGAACAGGAAAAGATATCCCGTCGAATGGACCTAGTGAACTTCGATCTCTCGATGGTGGAACTGGACAGGCAGGTCCTCTCGTCCGAGCTCAAACTCGACGAGGCTCTCGCTCCAATGGAGAAGGAGGAACTGGAACGGGTGGAAGGATACGTCAAACAGGATTTCGAACGCTTCAAGGAGATCGAACTGCCCTTCGACAAGAAGGCTGCCGACATGACCCTGAAGTCATATCGGGACAGCTTGGCCTACGCCACCGAGGAACTCAATCAGCTAAAGAAAATGTACGAGGCGGACGACCTCACCGAGGAAACCGAGGAAATTATCCTTCAGAGAACACAAAACCAGGTAAACCGGGCGAAATTCATGCTCGAGGGAGCGATCAACAGGAACGAACGTTTTCACCAGATTCTCGTTCCCCGTGAGGTAGTCGCGGTGGAAGATTCCTTCAACCGCAAGAAACTCTCCATGTCGACGCTCCGTAAGATCATGCCCCTTGAGCTGAAGAAGAAAAGGCTCGAGATGGATAAGCTGAATGAGGAAAAGACCAAGCTCCTCCGAATCAAGAAGGAGCTTGAGTTCGACATGAGACAACTCAAGCCCGTCGCTCCCGCTGCAGGCATTCTCTATTGGGGCACCTTCAAGAAGGGAAAATGGTCCGGGACTACCATCCTCGAGCCAAAGCTCAGGAAATCCGGAATCATCAAGTCCCACGAGGAATTCCTGACCATCCTGCCGCACAAGAGTACCCAGGTACGGATCTCCCTCTCCGAGAAATACCTCCACGAGGTTCACGTCGGAATGAAGGGCAAGGTCCTGCGCTCCGCCAAACCCAAGGACAAGCTGGAAGCCTGCCTGACCAAGATAGGGGAAATTCCCATCAACCCCGGCATCTACGATTTGACCGTGGAAGTAGCGATACCGGAGGGAGAAAAACTCCCCCTTCCGGGAACGGCCTGTACCCTCAAGGTCGTGACCTACGAAAACCCCGACGCCCTCACCCTTCCCTCCTCGGCCGTATTCAGCGAGGATGCCGATCCCGATTCGAAATTCGTCTACCTTCCAGGCAAGGACAAGCCCAGAAAGAAGACCGTCGAGGTTGGAAAAAGATCGGGTGAAAGGGTGGAAATCCTCAAGGGCATCCGCCCCGGGGTCAAAGTCCTGACTGAGAAACCGAAGTCTTGATCCCTTTCCGGAAGAGATTTTTCCGCAGGCCGCCTTCCGCTTGCCTGGTTGCCATGTCCCTCACCTGCCTGCCTTTCCTCGGCGGAAAGGATGAAAACGCCTCTCTCCCTGTTGTTGCACCGTCCGAGGCCCAAATCTCAAAATCCATCGACCGGGGATGTGAGTTCCTTCGTAAAATCCAGAATAAGGACGGCTCGTGGGGTTCGGCCCGCCAGACCAAGGGGCTCAATATTTTCGCCCCCGTCCCGGGCTCCCACAGGGCTTTCCGTCTCGCCGTGACGGCCTTGTCGATTTGCGCCTTGATCGAGAACAAGGGGGACGACGAAGAATACATCGAAACCATTGGCAGAGCCCAGGATCACCTGCTTGAGAATCTGCCCAACCTGCGCCGGGCAACCCCAATGGCCGTTTACAACGTCTGGGCCCATTGCTACGGGCTGCAGGCCCTCTCGAGAATGCACAGTAAGGCAAGAGAATCCGAAAAGAAGCAAAAAATCGAGGAGGTCATGATCCAGCAGGTCAAAATGCTTCAAAAATACGAATCGGTGGACGGCGGATGGGGTTACTACGATTTCAACCTCCAGACCAAGCAGCCATCCGGATCCTCCATTTCTTTCGTCAATGCAACCGGACTGGTCGCCTTGAAGGAAGCCCAGGAGCGGGGCATTGAAATTCCAAAGAAACTGTCCGATCGGGCGATTGCCGCCATCCAGCGCCAAAGGTTGCCCGATCACAGTTACCTCTATGGAGAGTACTTGAAATACAAGCCGCGACGCGGCATCAACAGACCAGCCGGCAGCTTGGGACGGTCACATGCCTGTAACGTCGCTCTTCAACTGTGGGGGGACGAAACCGTGACCGATCAAGTACACAAGATCTGCCTCGACCGCCTGATCAAGCGAAATGGCTGGCTGGACATGGGACGCAAACGTCCGATACCTCATGAGTCGTGGGCTGCGGTTGCGGGCTACTTTTTCTACTACGGTCACCTTTACGCTTCCTTCTGCATCGAGACTCTAAAGGCCAAGGACCAGCCCGTCTACAAACGGGGCCTCGCGGCGATTCTCGTACCCCTGCAGGAAAAGGACGGATCCTGGTGGGATTTCCCCTTTTACGACTATCACCAGCAATACGGCACCGCCATGGCCCTTCTAAGCTTGAGGCGCTGCCTGCCTTCAAAGGCAGCAGATTGAGAAGCCATCGAACTGGGGCTCCCCTTCCCTTTCATCCTCCGTCTTCGATTTCCAATAGTCCCTCAGCCTCCTCTCCACCGCCTCGATCATTCTGCAAGTCTCAACTCTTTTTCCCTCCACCATCATTTCAACAGTGCCGTCGGACAGGTTCCTCACGAAACCGGTGACCTCGAATCCACTTGCCTCCCTCTCGACCTGCCAACGGAAACCCACCCCCTGCACGCGCCCGGAATAAACGATCCGAACCCTGTAGTATTTTGATTTCTCTGCCATAACAAAAACTACTTTTTTAAGTTTAAAATAAAAACTAATTGACCTCGGGGTCGGTACGAGTGAAAAGTTATTCGTTCCCAATGAACTCAACCACCCTTAACGCACCAGCACAGCAATGAGCCAATACGAATTCGACGGTAACAGCGAAGGAGATTGGGAGGAGAACGAGGACATAGCCTGGAACGAGGCTGACTGGCAGAAGTTTCTGCGCAAGTCGGACAAGGAGGTATCGAGGTTCATTTCGGCTTATAACAAAACCAAGAGCGATCCCGACCGACTCGATGCGATCGCCGCCCTTATGGGCTGGCAGCAGGAAGACTGGGCTTCCATCGACGACCTCGAACTGGACGAGGAGCAAATGAGGCAGATCAAGCCGATCGACATCGAGGAAGTCCGGCAAATGGATCCCTATACCATCCACCGGCATCCCATCTACATCGCCACGACCGCCCTTTACGCCTACCTTCGCAATGCCTGGGAGCACCTCATGCGGCACAATCGCGATCAACCCAAACCCCATGTCGCCTGGAGTTACTGCGGCAGCTTGGCGGATGGGGAGAGACATAGCCTTCTGGCCGCCAACAGTCTCGACTTGGGCGACTATCTCCTTGCCGTTTGCCACCTCAAGAAAGCTCACGCGGCCTTGAACGAGTCCCTTAGGATCAACCGGCTCTTCTCCCATCAAAGCAACAAGGTCCTTGAGGAATACTTCAAGGAAACCAACTTGCGGCTGCATGACCTCAGGGAGATCTGGTTGCGCGTCATGCACGACTGCAGGAAGTAACCAACCCCCTTTCCCCCTTCACTTCCAAGCCGGCAAATTGCCGGCTTTTTCTTTTGCAAGGAGCCTTTCCATGCCTCCCGCGAGCGCATCCAAACTTGCCACGAGTCCCGAATTGCACAAGCATAGGCGAATGATTTCCCCCAAGGCCATGATCCTCGCGCTGGCCATAGCCCTAGCGCCCTTTCTTCACGCTGCAAAGAAGCCTAACGTCCTGTTCATCTTTGCCGACGACCAGTGCTATGAGACGATTCGTCACCTGGGTATAACCGATATCGAGACCCCCAACCTCGACCGCCTGATGAAATCCGGCACCAGTTTCACGAGGGCCTACAACATGGGCTCCTGGAGTGGCGCGGTCTGTGTGGCCAGCCGGCACATGCTCAACACCGGTCGCTTCATCTGGAGGGCCGAGCAGGCATCGAAGAAGGCGGAGGACGAGCGGGCCGCGGGACGCTTCTGGTCGGAAAACATGAAGGACGCCGGCTACAAGACCTACATGACCGGCAAGTGGCACGTCCGGGCAAGTGCCGAAAAATGCTTCGACGTAACCCGAAACGTGCGCGGAGGCATGCCCAACCAGACGCCTCAGGGATACAACCGACCTCAGCCCGGAAAGCCGGATCCATGGAGTCCCTACGACCCCAAGTTCGGGGGATTTTGGAAAGGGGGCAGGCACTGGAGTGAAATCGTGGCCGATGACGCCGTCTATTTTCTCGACGAGGCCAAGAAGCACGCCGCCAAGAATCCCTTCTTCGCATACGTCGCCTTTAACGCTCCGCACGACCCCCGCCAAGCACCCAAGGAATTCATCGACAAGTACCCTCTGAATCGGATCAAGGTTCCCTCCAGTTTCCTTCCCATGTATCCCTACAAGGACAAGATTCGTTGCCCCCACAGCCTTAGGGACGAAAAGCTCGCCCCGATGCCACGGACCGAGCATTCAATTAAGGTCAACCGTCAGGAATACTACGCCATCATTACCCACATGGACGTACAGATTGGGCGAATTCTGGATGCCTTGGAGAAATCGGGTATGGCGAAGGAAACCTATGTCTTCTACTCGGCCGACCACGGCCTCGGCGTGGGCCACCACGGTCTGCTCGGCAAGCAAAACCTCTACGAGCACAGCACTCGCGTCCCCTTCATCGTCCAGGGACCCGGCATTCCCAAGGGCAAACAAGTCGAAGCCCCAATCTATCTTCAGGACGTAATGGCAACCTCCCTCGCCCTTGCCGAGGTTGAAAAGCCGGCCCACGTCGAGTTCCACGACGTTCTTCCCCTCGCCCGGGGAGAATCGAAAAAATCTCCCTACAAGGAAATCTACGGAGCCTATCTCAGCGCCCAACGCTCGATCACGATCAAGGACTTGAAGGTAATCGCATATCCCGACGTGCCTATTATCCGGGTCTATGACTTGGCCAAGGACCCTTTTGAGGAGAAAGACTTGGCCTCCACC
Source organism: Opitutia bacterium UBA7876 (assembly GCA_002500665.1). Taxonomy (GTDB): domain Bacteria; phylum Verrucomicrobiota; class Verrucomicrobiia; order Opitutales; family Seribacteraceae; genus Seribacter. The sequence continues at coordinate 31,628 of DLRY01000058.1, read as the reverse complement.
CCCGCAGGCAAGGAAACGATCAAGAAATTCTTCCCGAGGTTGCTGAAGCTGCAAGCCAAAATGGGAGACGCGCTGGACCTGCGCAAAGCCTTCCCCGAACTGGCAAGGAAATAAGACCAAGGTCGCCTGATCGATAGCCCAACTCATCGAGCCAAGGAACTTCACGCGATTATGAAAAAAGAGCCCTTGGCTGGGAAATACTCGACCACCATCTCCGGGGTCTTGTTCCTCCAATTGGCTCTCTGGCTTTTGGCCGTTGGTTCCTTGTCCGCCGCCAAGAAGCAGAAATCCCTTCCCCCACCCTCCCTGCAGGAAACCTTTTCCCCCTCGCAGTTGAAGGAAGACCTCAAGGTCCTCAGGGAAGCCCTCGAGGAAGGGCACCCCGGGCTCTATCTCTATACCCCCAAAGAGGATTTCGACCGCCATTTCGAACGGGCTGAAGAGGCTTTGGATCGCACGATGACCTTGCGGGAATTCTACCTGGAAGTCACCCCCCTAGTGGAGAAGGTCTATTGCGGGCATACTTATTTCGACCTCCCTCAGAAGTTGCTTAACTCCCTGCTCAAGGATACTCCCCAATTTCCGTTGCCCTTGGTTTTTCTCAACCAGAAAGCATACCTCGATCATGCCGCTCTCGAATTGCCGCTAGGTTGCGAGATTACCGCGATAGACGGAATCCCCATGGAAGCCGTGATGAAAAAACTCCTGCCCCAAGCTAGGTCGGACGGTTACAACGAAACCATGAAATACCACATCCTGGCCAATGACTTCGGTCTTCGCCACTTCCTTTCCTTTGGACCTGCGCAGAATTACCGAGTCGACTACCTCCCCTATGGATCCGAGGAAACGCTTCAAAAGCAAATCTCCGCAATTCCCGCCAAGAAGCTCGGAGGAAGGTTGACCCAAAGGCATTCCGAATCTCCCAAGCGAAAAAAATACAAAATAGGCGCCGTCGAGATGGGCATTTCACTGTTCAGCATGAACACCTTTGACTTTGGCCTGAACAAAAAGGGCCGACGCAAATACAAGGACTTCCTTCGTCAGAACTTCAGTGCACTCGAGGAGGACGAGGACGCGCGGTGCATCATCCTCGACCTTCGAAAAAACGACGGAGGTTTCGTTGGGAATGACGCCCAGCTCTTTGCCTACCTCGCCCAAGCACCCTTTCGCGACTTCCGATCCGCACGGATGACGACCCTTGAGATCCCGGTCAAGGATCACCTTTCCCGCCATCAGTTTCCCAAAATGCTTGAGAAGATTTTCGCCAAGGAGTTCAAGTCGTTGGAAACGGGGAAGTTCACCATGATCGACGAAAAGAATCGCCGCTGGACACCCAAGAAAAACGCCTTCGACGGACAGGTATTCGTCCTCATCAGCGGATGGACTCACTCCGGAGGCACGGTTCTGGGAAGCTACTTGCTCAACAACGACAACGTCACCTTCATCGGTGAGGAAACGGGGGGGGGACACGCCCTCTTCACGGCCGGGAACATGGTGCTCTACGACTTGCCCAATACGCTTTGCCAACTGGAAGTCCCACTAATTCTCTATGAAAACTTCAAGGGCTCGAAAAGTTTCCCTAAAGGAAGCGGAATTCGACCCGACCACAAGGTTACGCAAAGCCAGGAAGACCTTATTGCAAATGAAGATACGGTAATGAATTTCGCCTTGAGTCTGGCAAGAAAATCAATTCCCCCAAAAGACTCTCCCCGCAAATAGATTCGGCTCCATCCCAAGGAGCCACTCAACCTCTCTTTATGAAAATCGTTATCCTGGACGGCCAGACCCTAAACCCGGGGGATCTCTCGTGGGACGAAATCGCCGAGTTGGGCGAGGTGGAAATCTTCGAGCGTACTCCTCCCGAACTGGTAGTGGAAAGATCCTCCGGCGCGGAGGCCGTCATCACCAACAAGGCGGTTCTCGGCGCGCAAACCCTTGCCGAACTCCGGGACCTCCGTTACATCGGCGTCACGGCGACCGGCTACAATGTGGTCGACCTGTCCTCTTGCCGAGAACGAGGGATTACCGTTACCAACGTCCCGTCCTACAGCACCAACTCCGTCGCCCAAGCCGTTTTCGCCCACCTTCTGCGTTTCACCCACCGCGTCGAGCAACATGCCGCATCGGCGAAGGAAGGCAAATGGAGTGGTCACCCCGATTTTTCCTACTGCCTTGGCTCCATCCACGAACTCGTTGGGAAAAGCCTCGGGATCCTCGGTTACGGTGAAATCGGACAAGCCGTCGCCCGGCTTGGCCGGGCCTTCGGTATGGAGATCCTAATTACCTCCAGATCCTTCCTTGAGGATGACCCCAGCCATGGCAAGGCGGTAAGCCTCGACGAACTCTTCGCCCGCAGCGACGTCCTTTCGCTGCACTGCCCCCTGACCGAAGAGACCGAACGATGCGTCAATGCCGAGCGACTTTCAAGAATGAAGGAGACGGCACTCCTCATCAACACCGCACGAGGTCCTCTGATCGACGAAAAAGCCCTCGCCGAGGCCCTCGATTCTGGGGTCATCGCAGGGGCCGGACTGGATGTTCTGAGCTCCGAGCCGCCCTCTCCGGACAACCCGCTCCTGCAGGCAAGAAACTGTTTCATCACCCCTCATTACGCCTGGGCCACCCTGGCCGCCAGGTCGCGCCTCATGAGGGAAACCGTCTCCAACCTGCGCAGTTTTCTCGAAGGCAAACCACGCAACGTCGTGGAAGGCTGAAGAAGCTCACTCGAACTTCTCCAGGTTCAGGCAGACCAACCTCCGTAGATCGCGAGCAAACAGTCGGCCCTCCGCGAGTGCAAAATGGGCCCGGGCATCGGTCCCAAGGATCTGCTGGCGATGCAGAGAACGAAAGGATTTCGGGGAAGCCTCCGCCAGCACAAGCTCTCCCCGCTCCGTAAGGATAACCAGTTTTTTTCCCGCCCTAATCAGATTTCCGGCTCCCATGGGGGGAGCCTCCCAGACGACTTTGCCAGCCTTTAGGCTTATGCACCGCAAGACCGGACCGCGCTCCTGCCTGCCATGAAAGCCGTAGACGAATTCTCCATCATGGACCGGAGTGGAGTAGTGGCAGTCGAGGATATCCTTTCTTTTCCAGAGGGTGCGGAAGGTGCCTTTGCCCGCGGCGCTCCGTTTATATTCCCATATGCCCGCCCCCACCTCGTAACAGGATGACAAAAGGACCCGGTTGCCGGCAACCATCGGGCTGGCGGCATTCACCGAGGCGTTTATGGGGGAACGAAATCTCTCGAAAAAAACTTCCTTGCCCGTCTTGGCGTTCAAGGCGAGAAAGCCTTCCCTCATGAAGGAAAGAACGAGTCGACCCGACGGATCGCCGAATGGAACGGCGGAGGAATAATCATTGCCGTAGGAGGTCGACGACCAAACGGTCTCACCCGTCTTCAAGTCTAGGGCAACCATCCCCGCCTTGGGGCCACCAACGTCGAAGACGACCTTTCCGTCCACGATTAACGGCGAGGAACAGCGCCCGAAAAACCCCTTGGGAGAAGAGAACTTATTCCCCAGATCCACTTTCCATTTCAAAGCCCCATCCTTTGTGGAAAGAGCATGAACCAAGCCCTGCGGACCATGAGACACCACCGTATCGGCGGAGATGGCGGGGGTGGATCGAGGACCGTCCTCCATCCCGAAACCGTCCCGGTAACCCGAGCGGTAGGAAAAGCGCCATTTTTCGCGTCCCGAATCCGGATCCAGACCGCGAACGAACTCCTCCTCCCCCACTCGTTCATGCAGGACGAGCAGGCCGTTGTCGCAAACCGGGGAAGCCCATCCGCTTCCTGCCTTTACCGACCATTCCATGGCGTAGTCCTTTCCCTTGGCCGGAACCGGGAGAAAAAAGTCGTCCAAGGCCCCGTCATGGTCGGGCCCGAGCCAATGCGGCCAAGGGAACTTCTCCGCCGACAACGGGAGCGAGACAATAAGAAGCAAAGAGACGATTCTCATGTAAATAGGATCATGATCCGAAACCAGGACGACGAGCAAGAAAAGACTTGTCGAAAAATCCGCCAGACTCATGAGTATAGGAAATGAAATTCGCTATTTGCAATGAGACCTACCAGGGCTGGACGCTTGAGGATACCTGCCGGCAGGTTGCCGAGACCGGTTACGACGGCCTGGAAATTGCTCCTTTCACGCTGAAGGAAGACCCTAGGGACGTATCCGAGGAGGAGGCCGGCAAGATCGGAAACCTGGTCCGCAGTCATGGCCTTGAAGTCGTGGGATTACACTGGCTCTTCGTGAAGCCATCCTGGCTCCACCTCACGACCGATGACCCCCTGCTTCGAAAGGACACCCTCGCCTTTGGGCGACACCTGGCTAAAATTTGTTCGGCCATGAAGGGCACGGTCATGGTCTGGGGTAGCCCCAAGCAGAGGGATCTGCACGATGACTGGGACTATGAGGACGCCCTATCCAGAGCCGCGGAAATTCTCCACGGAGTGGCGGAAGTGGCTCATGAGGGAGGCGTCACCATCGCCATGGAGCCCCTCGCCAAGACGGAAACCAATTTTCTCAATACCGCCGAGGAAACGGTTCGGCTGATTCATAAGGTCGACCACCCGGCTCTCCGCCTCCACCTTGACGTCAAGGCAATGAGCGACGAGGAGAAGGATATTCCGACCATTATTCGCGAAAGTCAGGCCGAACTCGCCCATTTTCACGCCAACGATCCGAATTTGCGGGGACCGGGATTTGGGGAAGTCGATTTCTCGCCCATTTCCGAAACTCTCTTCGAGGTAGGATACAAGGGCTTCGTCTCGGTGGAGGTTTTCGACTATAGCCCCGATCCGGAAACGATCGCCCAAGAAAGCTTGGACTATCTACGGGAAAAATTTTCCCGGGACTAGGGAATCTCGAAATACCTCGATTTCCCAACGTCTCCCAAGCCCAGTTCCCTGGCATAGCGGAAAAGAAGAACCTCCTTGGGCTTCCGTGGGGAAAATCCTCCGCGCACACGAGCCTCGGCCAGTCTGCGGAGGGCGAAAAAATCGACCGCAAAAGGGTTCTCTCCGAACAACAACTTGGGATCACGCCCTATAAACTCGGCGTCGAAGCGCCCCCCGCCCGCAAATTGAAACTCGCTCAGGTCGACGATGGAGAAAAGGCGCTTTTCCCAAATTTCCGGTATGGCAAGAATCTCCGCTGCCGCGGCAGGGGCAATGGTCGGCTTTTCCAGAAAACGCCTGTAGTTGTCGATCGCTCCCAAGGACATATTGGATGCGGCCGCGTCGATCCCGAGATTCAGGTTGTCCATGGCCACGGAGAGGTTGATCCAATGAGCATCCCCGAGGAAGAGCCTGGCCGGCAAGTAGCTCTTTCTTTCCTCCTCATTACGCCTCTTGCGATCCCCAAAGCGCAGAAAGAAACGGGCCCGGTCATGAGTGGTAGGAGGCATTGGGCTGTCATGAAACCAACGGTCATCGAAAAAGCCCTTTTCATCAGAGCTGTAGAGGCGGTGGCCTCGATAAAAACCGGCAGCCGAAGGAGCTAAAAAACCTCCTGCCCTGAGGTTGCGTCGGCTCTGATCCGCGAGGAATACGTCGCCCGCCGCATAGCCACGACTACGGAGAAAGGAGAGCAGACCATTCACCAGCACAGGCGAAACTTGGAGGCCAGGGGCGCAGGTAGTTTCGATCTTGATACCGATTTCCGGAACAACCGATGGAATCACCCTGACGCCCCCTTTTATTTCAGAATTAATGACCATCTTTTCAATCGCTCTCCGATAGGATAGCGAGGAGGGAGCGACCTTGGTCGCGAATACGTCCAGGGAGCGTTTGTCCACTGGCGAAACTTCACTTTTCGGCTCTTCGGGAAGGAATCCAGACTGCTGTCCCAAGGCCTCGAAATGAAAGCCGCTCAGGGCAAGGGAAATGATCAAAATGAAGACCCTTGCTTGACGTTTGCCCCTACAGTGAAAAAAACAGTGCATGCGCTTTGGGAAAATATGTTTACGAATCATGACCCTCGGGTCAATCTCGCTTGCTCTTTTGGCATGTTCCGAGGAACCCGTTACCACAACCACCCCGTCGACGCCTCCCTCCAAGCCCCTCCCCGACCTCAGCGATGCCCTTGAGAAAAGAGTCACCGGCAAACCCGAGGAAGCGGTCGAACTTCTTCGGAGGCACAACAAGGACTTTCCCGACTCCCCCGAGATTCTCACCCACCTTGGGAGAGCCTTGTTCGACTCGGAGCAGTTCGCGGAGTCGGCCTTTCGTTTCGACCAGGCACTTTCGGCCGGAGCCAGGAAGGAACTTCTCAAGGAAGCCGCCCTTGCCTACCTCAAAGCCGGTGACGCCGGTTCGGCCGAGTCCCGTTATTCCGGTTACCTTGAACAAAACCCCGACGACAAGGAAGCTCGGCTGGCCTACGGCCGAGTTCTGGCAAAGACCGGAAAGCACACTGAAGCCCTCAACTCCTTCGGCATGGCCACTGAGCATGCGACGCACGAGGACTGCCTCATTATGGCGGAGCTTTTCTTCCAGAAGAACCTGCTCGTCCAAGCCGAGCACTGGTACAGGGAATCCGCTCGGAAAGAAGATGGCATCACGCCCCGCCCCCTTCTCGGTCTGCTGAGGGTAAAACTTGCGACCGGAGACGAATCTTCCGCCGAGGCTCTGGTCCTCGCCATCGAAAAATCCAACCCCGGAACAATCGAGGGAAGCGGACTGAGCGGAGAAGCAGCCGAACTTTTGCGCAAGCGGAGAGGCTCCGATTATTCCGAACGGGGCCTTTCTCCCGGTGAAATGACCATCAGCGAACTTGCCTCGGCCCTCTTGAGCGTGGCATCATCTCCCGCCACAGAGGAACCCGTCGTCTCGAGAGCCCCAAAGACATCCCCTGCCAGCCCGCTCGAGCCCTCCGACAATCCTAAACCCCAGCCCACGGAGCCGATTCCGGGACCGACTGGGGATAGCCTTTCACTTGCTGATGCTTTTGCTTCCCCGGTCCGCGAGGAACTCGATCACCTCGAGCAGGGCAGAGCCGCCTTCGTGACCGGGAATTACACGAGCGCTCTCCTCTCCGCCCGAAAGGCCATCAAGGACAACCCCGAAAGCTCTGACGCCTGGAGGCTTTCCTCTCAGTCCCACTTTCAACTGGGGGAGGTCAGGGAGGCCGAAATGACTATCCTCGAGGCGATACGCCACAACCCTGACGATTTGCAGACCTATATGGAATACCTCCGCATCGCCAGGGAGACTCTTCCCGGGCCCCGCTACCTCAACGAGCTGGAGAAAGCCCTCGAGAGGTTCCCCGATTCAACGGAGATCCTCTGGCAACTTGCCCGTCGCTACCACCTCGTCGAGCGCATGCCAGTGACGGCCGGAATCCTCTATCGCAAGTTGATCGAAAAGGCCCCCGAAGGAAGTGTCATCGGTCAACAGGCCGAAATGGAGCTTCTCAAGATTCAAAATCTCTAGTTGCAAAAGGTTCGTTTTTCCATGCCGCTCGCCCATAATTTCGTCAACGAACTCAAGGACAGGATTGATCTATACGACTTGGTCAGTCCATACGTTCAGCTTAAGAAGAGCGGGTCCAGTTGGGTTGGCTTGAGTCCCTTCAGCCAGGAAAAAACCCCTTCCTTCTACGTTCACCCGGACAAAGGGTTCTTCAAGTGCTTCAGTTCAGGGGAAAAGGGCGATGCCATAACTTTCGTCCAGAAAATGGAAAACTTGGCCTTCATGGAGGCAATCGAGTTCCTCTCCAACCGTTTCAATATTCCGCTCAAGTTCGAGGAAGGAAGCGGATCGGTCCCCTTCGGGAAATCGGTCAAGTCGGAGCTCTACTCCTTGCACGAGGTCGTTGCGGACTGGTATGCCGGCCATTTGCTTGATGAGGGTAAGGAAGGCGCCGTCGCGCTCGAATACTGGACCAAGGAGCGAAGGTTCACTACCGACACGGCCAAGGAATTCAAGATCGGCTACTCGCCGGTCGACCGTTTTGCCCTCTCAAGGTTTCTCAAGGCCAAAAACATTCCCCCCGAGATTCTGGAACAGTCGGGCCTTTTCAACAAGAACCTTCAGGGTGGCGAATTCGTCTCCCGCTTCTGCGGAAGGCTGATGATACCGATCCGTGAGAAAATCGGTAGGATTTGCGGTTTCACCGCCCGCAAGCTTTCCCTCACTCCGGAATGGGGTGAAAAGAAGGCCCCCAAGTACGTCAACTCGCCTGAAACTCCTATTTTCTCCAAGGGTGAACTGCTCTTCAACCACGACTTGGCCAACAAGGAAATCAACGAGCAGACCGATTTCATTCTCGTTGAGGGCCAACTTGATGCCATTCGTTGCTGGGTGGAAGGCTTTCGAACCGTGGTCGCCCCTCAGGGAACCGCCCTCGGGGAAAACCAGGCGAGCCTTCTTCGCAAATCAAACCCAAGAGGAGTCGTTTGCCTCCTTGATGGGGATGCCGCCGGGCAAAAGGCGGCCTTCGACTACATTCCCATTTTTCTCAAGGCAGGACTTAACGCTCGTTTCTCAACCCTGCCGGAGGGCTCGGATCCCGATCAGGTTCTGCTAGACCAAGGGTCTGAGGGACTGGAAGACTTGCTGGCCCGGGGAGTCTCGCCCATACGATACGCCTACGGACATATGCTCCGCGACGTTGCGGACCCTGCCCCCGCAGATCGCAAAAGAGTGAGTGACTTCCTCTTCGATTCGCTTTCCAAGGTTAATTCCTTCGTCGAGAGGGAAGATCACCTCCGCGAGCTCGGAAAGGTTCTTGGGGCATCCATCGACAACTTAAAAAAGGATTTCGAGCAATTCCTGCAAAACCGCAGGCCTTATCAGATGGCCGGCTCGAGGTTGAATTCGCAGGATAATTCTTCTACTTTGCAGCCTGAGCGTTTGACAACCGCTGAAGATGATTTATTGTTTGTCCTTTTGCATGATAACCGAGTCGCAGGCCCTCTTGCCCAATTATTTGATCCATCTTGGCTCGATCTGCAGGTTCCTTCAGGCAGGGTCTTGGCTAAGATTCTCGCCGAAACCAAGGCGGATGGCCCGGTTACGACTAACCGAATGGAGGAATTCCTTGAAGACGAGGAAGAAAGATCCGCTTTTCAGGGACACCTCTACCAAGACGTTGACGACGAAGACAAGGAGTCCTTTCCCAATATTGTAAATGAATGCCTTAACCGACTTTTCCTGCGCTCTTCCAAGCGTCGTGAGCGCATGATTCTCAAGGACTTGATGAACTCCAGCGAGAACCCTGAAGACGAGGCGAAACTTAGGGGAGAACTCATCCAGATTCGCAAAAGCTTCAACGCTCCCCCGAAACTATCCGCCACTTTCCAAGACAACCTTTCCCATGCCCAAAACTAAAACCAGTAAGACTTCCGCAAAGGTTTCGAAGCCCAAATCGACCGCTAAGAAAACCCCTGTCAAACCCAAGGCTTCAAGCGTCGCCAAGAAAGCCGGAAAGGCCGCTGCCAAGGCAAAGCCCACCCCCAAGAGGCCAGCCAAGTCGGCAAAGAAGCCGGCTCCTGCAAAAAAGCCAGCTACCGTGAAGAAGACTCCCGTCAAAAAGGTAGCCGCTACTGCCAAAGCAAAGGTCTCGACCAGGGAGCTGGCCAAGAAAGTTAACAAGACGATCGAGCCTCATGCCCTCAACGACAGCGATACCGAAAAGGTTCGTGAGCTCATCCATCTTTCCCGTGAGCAAGGCTATTTGACCTACAAGGACATCGATGACTCCCTTCCGAATATCGCCAATCAACCGGAGGAGCTTCAAAACATCATTTCCATCTTCAATAACCTTGAAATCAAGCTTCTGGATTCCAAGGAAGTGGAGAAATTCAAAAAAAAGAAGGAGGACGCCGAAGAGGAAACAGCTAGGACCAACCAGAGCGACATGCTTGACGATCCCGTTCGCATGTACCTCAAGCAGATGGGCCAGGTCCCCCTTTTGACCCGTGAGGAGGAAGTGGATATTTCCAAAAGAATCGAGGCAGCCGAGAGTTCGGCCCTGAAGATCATCTACTCGGTTTCACTGACGGCTGATTTTCAACTGGAGATATGCAAGAAGCTCCTTGCTCGGGAAGAGCGGTTCGACCGGGTTGTCCTGGACAAGAAAATCGATAGCAGGGAAACCTATTTCAAGAGCCTTGCCAAGCAAGTCGTAGCCCTCGAGGACCTGCTTAAGAAGATCAACAATGCCTGGAATAGCATCGAAAACGCAAAAAACCAGACTCTGCGCAAAAGAGCAACCACCCGCTTCAAGAACTACGAGGCCAGCCTCGCTCCGATTTTCAAGAAGTGTTGCCTAAAGCTCAAGGTTTTTGAGGATTTTCTCCAGCGCCGAGGGCCCGAATTCAAGGCAGTCGCCCGCAACCTTCACAACCAGGCTCTGGCCAAAAAGGATTCAGTTAAGGTTAAGCGCAAGGGGGTCAAGATGGACCGTGTAAAGCGTGAGCTTGAAGATGCCAGGACCAAGTTCCATATGGACCCGGAAGAGTTGATTGCCTTGATCCGGGAACTGCGCCTCTTCATGAGAAAGGCTCACCGGGCCAAGACCGAAATGGTCGAAGCCAACCTCCGGCTGGTCATTTCCATTGCCAAGAAATACACCAATCGCGGCCTTTCCTTCCTTGACTTGATCCAAGAGGGAAATATGGGGCTGATGAAGGCCGTCGAGAAATTCGAATATCGTCGCGGCTACAAGTTCTCGACCTATGCCACCTGGTGGATAAGGCAGGCCATTACCCGCTCCATCGCCGACCAAGCCCGCACCATCCGGATACCCGTCCACATGATCGAGACCCTGAACAAGGTCATGCAGATCCAGAAGCAGCTTCTGCAGGAACTCGGCCACGAACCGACTCCAGACGAGGTGGCCTTGGAAATGGGCCTCCCGTTGGACAAGGTTCAGGGAATCATGAAGATGGCCCAGCAGCCAATTTCCCTGCAAAGCCCGGTCGGTGACAGCGACGATACCAATTTCGGAGATTTCATTGAGGATAAGGGTGCGGAAAACCCCTACGACATGACCGCATATTCCCTCTTGCGGGAAAAGATTCTCGACGTGCTGGATTCCCTGACCGAAAGGGAGCGCAACGTCCTTTCCCTCCGCTTCGGCCTCAAGGACGGGTACAGCCGAACCTTGGAAGAGGTCGGCAAGCAGTTTAAGGTAACGCGCGAAAGGATCCGGCAGATAGAAGCCAAGGCCCTCCGAAAGATGAGGCATCCGACCCGGATCCGCCAGTTGCACGGCTTCTTCGAGGCCGACCAAAGCTCGGTCAACAAGCCCAAACCCGAAGCTTTGAGACAGTTGGGGCTTTAAGTTCCCTCTTTTTTATTCTGGTTCGCGCTCCGACAATAAAGTTGCCTTAAGGACTGACTGCGAGTATAGTTTTGTAATCATGAACACTCCAATCTACACCTTGGCTCTTATCCCGCAAGGACCGGAAATTATCCTTATTTTTCTGGTAATCCTTCTACTCTTCGGGGCCAAAAAAGTGCCCGAGCTTTTCCGCTCCCTAGGCAAGGGAGTGAACGAGTTTCGCAAGGCCAAGAACGAGTGGGAGCAGGATATTAACGATGTTATGAACCAAGAGCCTCTCGAGGATCATGACTTCTCCGATTCCGAAAAGAAAGAAAAGAAAGAAGAGGACAAAGCTCCAGAGAAATCGGTTCCCCAAGAAGGGGAAAAGCAAACCGCGAATTGATACAACGGCGGGTCAACCGCCTGCAAGGACCGGCCTAAAGCCCAAATCGGACAACCAAGAGACCAGCTCCTGCCTCTTGTCCCCTTGGATTTCCATGCAGTCCCCATCCCAAGTGCCTCCAGTACCAAGCTTGGTCTTTACTTCCTTGAGCATCCCATTGCGCGCTTGCCGACATATGCGAGAGCGGAATCCGGAGATAGTGGTTACCGTCTTTCCGCCACGGCCGCTTTTCTCACGTCTGATCTCCAGTCGGTCTCCCATTCCCATTCCATCCTTTTTGTCAACCGGGGCCCTTTCCGGTGCAGGAGAGGAAGACGAGGAGGCTGATTCCGGCAAGCCTTCCGTAACCAAGGAATCGAACGGCGAGGAGCCGAAGTCTTCATTTGAACCAAGCGAAAGCTTCCTCTTTGCCCGCCGTTCTCTCCTGCTCATTTCCCGCAAGTCCCCTTTTCCGGTTGCCCTCCCTCAAGCCAGGTCAAGGCCTTTGCATAGCTCCTGTTCTCGAGGAAGTGCTTCAGCCTGGGATGCAGGTCGAGCTCAGCTTCCCGTAGTATCCCGTCCAGCCTGCCAAGGGCCCCGCTCAATTCACCGGGACCGGCTTCCCTCGGGTTGGTGATTACCCTCAAGCAATTCTCGACCTCTTCCATAACTCCTCATTCTTTTCTCATTCGTCTCCTTGCCAAGCCCAAAGCGAGTAATGAAGAGTCTTAACACCGTTCAACAAACCCAAAGCAAGTGAAGAAAACCTGCATTATAGGCAGCGGGATATGTGGCTTGACCGCAGCTTGGGAAAAGGAACGTCAAGGCTACGAAGTCACGCTCCTTGATGCGGCCAAGCGGGCCGGAGGCGTTATTGAGTCCGTTGAAGACGAGGGCTTCCTCTTGGACTATGGGCCCAACACCCTGAGCCTGAGGCTCGCCAAGACCGAGGCAATGCTTAGGGACTCAGGGATCCTGGACCATGCCATAGACGCCAACCCTGAAGCCGTCAAACGCTTCGTCGTCCGCAAGGGCAAACTGGTGGCCATGCCCCACGATCTTTTGTCCTTTCTGGGGAGCCGCTTTCTCTCCTTTCCCGGGAAACTCAGGCTTTTGCTCGAGCCTTTTCTCCCAAGAGGCAAAGCCAATAATGAGGAATCGGTAGCCTCCTTTGTTTCCCGCAGAATGGGCAGGGAGATTCTCGACTACGGGGCCAATCCCTTTCTAGCCGGGGTGTACGCCGCCCGACCGGAAACCCTCAACCTCAGGCATACCTTGCCTGCCCTTCATCAACTTGAGCAAAAACATCGATCTTTGCTCTTGGGCATGATTTTCGGAGCAAGGGAACCCGGAAGATTACCACGAAGCAGGCTTCTTTCCTTTCCGCTCGGAATTGAAGAGTTGCCCAATCGCATCCTTGCAAACCTTCAAGGAAGAGTTCTTCTTGGACACGAAGTCACGCAGGTCGCCCGAGGGTCCGAAAAATGGCGGATAGAGGCGTCCGTTTCGGGCGGAGCATCATGGGCGGATGATTTCGATGAGGTAGTCTGCGCCATCCCCGCTCACCGCCTCGGAGGAATCAACTGGAGCAACGTGGAAGGTGCGGAGGACGTCCAAATGCTAGGTAACGCTCCTCATTTTCCGCTCAGCGTGGTCTACCATGGGTATGACGCAAAAGACCTGTCCCATCCCCTCGATGGTTTTGGTTTTCTCGTTCCCGAAATTGAGGAAATGAATATCCTCGGAACCCTCTTTTCCAGTACCCTTTTTCCCGGTCGGGCTCCCGAGGGAAAGGTTCTGCTCACCACCTTCGTGGGGGGAGAGAGGAATCCCGACCTTGCCTTACAGGCGGACGAGGCCATTCACGAAACGGTCACCCGCGACCTGTCCTCCTTGCTTGGAATCAAGAGCTCTCCCGCTTTTCAGCGCATCAGGACTTGGAATCGGGCCATACCGTTGCCCGATGCAGGTTTCGAAAAACGAAAAAGGGTTGCCGAAAGGCTCAAGCAATCAAACCCCGGCCTGTTTTTTTCCGGCGCCCACCTGACCGGTCCCGCCCTACCGAATTGCCTTGATCCTCTCGTGTAGAGACTTACCTTAAGCTTCGTTCCGTCTTTGACTTCATCTCGATCGTAAATATTATTGCGGCAATGTGAATCAAGCCCGACTCATTGGAGAAATTCTTATGTCCCGATCCTGCCGATTTGTCTGCAATTCCTTGCAAAATCCTTTAGAATGAAGTTTTTTCTTTTTGCTTTTGCTCAGTGCTTACCTTTTGAATTTTCACCCTTGAGGGGATGATGCCCAGTTCTGAAAAAAGCGATGAATCTTGAGGAAAGCCGAGACTTATTTTGGATCGCTTCCATTCTCTACGGGACTGGATTGGCTTGCGGATTCGCATTCGTCTGGAAATCAAGCAAGAAAGCGTCCGCACTTGCCTCTCTCCTGCTCATTATCGCCGGTTTCGTTGCTCACACAAAAGGACTCGCTCTGCGGGGTGAACTAGTCAAAGGGTGCCCGCTTGGCAATGGAATGGAAAGTATTCAATTCATTCTTTGGTCCCTTGTTCTCGGATATCTCATCATAAGGCTTCTCTTCAGGCTCAACCTGCTCGGTTCCTTTTCGGCTGGCTTGGCATGCTTGGGCGGAGTGACGTCACTTGCTTTCCCTTCCCTAGATACCCCCTACTGGGAAAAGGAAGGGTACGATGGAATTTTTTCAAATCACTGGGTAGAACTGCACGCTTCAGTTGCAATCTTTAGCTATGGAATTTTCGGACTCCTTGCGATAGTCAGCTCGATGTACTTGCTTCAGCGAAAATCCCTTCAAACGAAGAGAGCAGGCGCCGTTGCCCGTCTTCTACCCTCTATTCAGCAACTGGAGACTGCCGGCTCTCGACTCTTGCTTATCGGCTCGGTTTTTCTAACTTGTTCCATAGTTGTCGGGGCACTGGACTGGTCTCGTGCCCCCGATGCACTCAGTGCAACCAAGGTGGGCCTGACAATCGGGCTTTGGCTTGCGTATTGCATTTTGTGGCTGCTGCACTTCAGCAAGAGGCTTTTTGGACAAAAATTCGCTAAAGTTTGTATTGTTCTGTTTTTCATTGCCATTTGCTCTCTGGGATTCGTCCGGTCTTCCCCCGCCACTGTTGCCGAAAGTTCACTTACCCCGACCAACGATGCCAGCTAAGGATCCTAATCTTTTTATGCTTGGTAGCTCGCATAAGTTTGCGTCTCTTGTGGAACGTGAAATGATTAGTTTGCCTGCAGAAAAAATCGAGTCTTTTTACGAGGGATTGACCTCCATTTCAAGCATGAGGGAATGCCTTTTGCTCAACACCTGCAACCGGACTGAAATATACGGAGTGGGCAACGGAGCATGTCCTCTCGATGAGGTGCGCAAATACCTGAGCGATTTCCGCAACCTCGACAGTGGCTTTATGGACCGTCACTTTTACCAACACAAGGGAGAGGCCGTCGTTCGTCACTTGTTCGAGGTCACTTCGGGCATAGACTCGCAAATGGTTGGGGAAACGGAAATTCTTGGGCAGGTTAAAAAGGCTTACGAAGATGCCCGCACACGGAAACTCTCCGGCAAAATCCTCAACCGTCTTTTCCAAAAAGGCTTTCAAACCGCAAAATGGACCAGGACAAATACGGGAATCTCACGAGGACAGGTTAACCTTGGAAACGTCCTGTCCGATCTTGCCAAACGAATTTTCGGAAAGGTCGAGAATTGCCGGTTGCTCATTGTCGGTGCAGGCGACGTTGCTGAGAGCACTATGCAATCATTCAAATCCCGTGGGTGTCTGGAAGTCACGGTAACCGGAAGAACCTTTGACTGGTGTCCCTTGAGCAGAAGAAAACCGGACGAACTGGCTGAAAAATTCGGAGGTTTCGCAATGGCCTACGAAAGTTTTCAGGATTCCCTTCATTTATTCGACGTCATTCTGACATCGACTTCCAGCGGTAAAATAATGATCACCTTAGACGACATTAAACGGGCCGTTAAGAAAAGCCCTGGCAAGCCTCTTTTCCTCATTGACGCCTCTGTTCCGCGAAACATAGAGGATGAGGTATCCCGCATTGACAGCGTCTTCCTCTACAACATGGATGACGTATCGGCCATCGCGAACGAGAACCTAAGAATGCGGATGACCGAGGTGGAGCGCTGCCGGGGGGCTCTGGCCGGTAGGGCGGCGAGGCTCTGGGAGCAAATGATTCGTCAGTTAAGCCTTCCTTCCTGAACCAACCACTCGACCAAGCCGCGTGAGCTTGGCTGGGAAAGGCAATCGAGAATTCGTCCCGCCGATTCCCGAAACGGCTCGTGACTGGAAACCGACTTCAGGAAAGGAGAAACGGCGGCGGCCAAGTTTCGGCCCGTCGCTCTGCCTTGAAGAAATTCCTCATAGGGTGGTGCGTCCGGAAGCAGGAGGTTGGCCATGCCCAAGTGCCGGACCTTAACAAGCATCCTGCCGAGAAAATAAGTTATAGGGTGAGCCCGATACGCAATGGCTCCTGGAATGCCGGCCAGGGCGCAGGCAAGGGACATGGTTCCCGAGCTCATCAAGGCGGCTCGGGCGGCAATGCCTTCCTTTGCTCCCCTGATGGAAATCCTGCCGCTAAGTTTCTCCCGTTCCTTGAGCAGACCTTCCGTCAAGCCCCTGATATTATCATCGGGAACCGGCACCAAGGCCTCAAGTTCGGGGAACTGGGGAAAGAGGTTTTCACAGGCATCGAGAAAAGGGGGGAGAATCCTCTCGACGGGTTGGACGCGGCTTCCCGGAAGAAGAACGAGGGGGCCATTCTCTTCATAACGAACGGGCGGTTCAAAATCAGGGCGAGCAAAAGGATGACCCACGAAGGCAACCGGCAGATCGACGTCACGATAGTACTCGGGTTCGAAGGGAAAAATTGCGGCTAGCCCATCCAGTGTTTTTTCCATTTCAAACCTCCTCTTGGGCTTCCATGCCCAGAGCTGGGGACTGACGTACTGCAGAACGCGGATTTCTCCACCTCCTTTGGCTGAAATTCCCTTTTGCCTCATGGCCGCGGCAAGGCGAAGGTTGAAGCCCGGGTAGTCAATCAGCAGAACGGCCTTGGGTTTTGAGCGCTCGATCCAGGCAAGGGTCTCCTCAAGCAGCTTCCTGAAGAACCCGTAATTCCTAAGGACCTCGAATATACCGACCACGGAATGCTCGACCAGGTTGAAAAGCAGAGACGCGCCGCTCGACTCGATGCAGGGCCCGCTTAGGGAGCAAACCCGCGTCTGCGGCCTCTGTGAAAGCAGATCCTCGACCAACAGGGAACCATGCTCGTCGCCGGATGCCTCACCGGCGATGACCAGGAGGTCGACTTCTCCCGGTTCAGTTGGGGCAAACGAGGGAAATGCCTTCAAGTCACCAACCCGACTGGATTTGCCTAGTCACGGAGAGAGCGACCTCCAAAGCGGTCTTGCCGAAGACACCATCCGTCTTCGGGGTAATCGCCCCGCGCACGCACTGAACAAAGGCCTCCAGTTCTAAGGCCAAAGGCTCACCCTTCTCTACCGGCACATCGCTTTTCTCGAGCGTCGCGCCGGTCTTGCTAATAAGATGTCCCGTTTGGTTCATGAAGTCCAGGGACAGGTAACCGCTATCTTGGAAAACCCTTATTTCACGGGCCTTCTTTTCGCTCACCCGGCTGGCGCTCAGGTTCGCCACGCACCCATTCTCAAAGACCAGCCTTGCATTGGCTATGTCCTCGGTAGGTGAAAGAACTCGGACACCGATCGCATCGACCGTCCGGATGGGTGAGGAGATCAAGGCCATGGCAATCCCGATGTCGTGGATCATCAAATCCAGAACGACGCCCACCTCGGTACCCCGGGGCTGAAAGGGGGCTAACCTTTCAACCGTCAGGTATCTTGGGCAATCCACCTTCTCCTCGAGAAAAGCCATGACCGGGTTGTAGTGCTCGATGTGCCCGACCTGAAGAATCGAGCCGGATTCCTTGGCCGCCCCCAGCATTGTCTCGGCCTCCTCGACCGAGACGCAGAGGGGTTTCTCAACCAACAAGTGACACCCGTTCCTGATCAGCGGCAAAGCCACCTCGGCATGCTTGTCGGTCGGACAAACCACACTTATGGCTTCACAAGCCTCAGCCAGTTCGTCCAGGCTCGAGAAGCGTATGCATCCGTAATCCCCGCAAGCTTTCTCGGCGGCGTCGTCGTCGGGCTCCAGGACCCCCACGAGTTCGCACCCATCCAGAGAATCGTAAATCCTGGCATGGTGCTTCCCCAGGTACCCCACCCCAGCAACTCCGCATTTTATCCCATTGCTCATAAGTTGTCCTTTCTGCTTTATTATCGATATCCGGGATAATGATAACCACAGAATCGTGGTCTGCTCCACTTTGTCGTTCCCTCATCGAAATCCTTGGTTAGCTTTCCCTGTCGCAGGAAAAGACGGACGTCGGCGGCCTGTGCGAAGATCGGGTTATGGGTCACGAGAATCAAGCCGGTTCCCTGTTCCGAGCACGCATCCAGCAGAAGATCCATAACCTGTCCACCCGTTCGCTCATCGAGGTTGCCCGTTGGTTCGTCGGCCAAGAGGACACGAGGTCCATTGACCAAGGCCCGGGCGATGGCCACGCGCTGGCGCTCGCCCCCGGAAAGTTTTGCCGGAGCCTGCTTTTCCTTGTCCCCCACTCCCATCTTTGACAACAGGGACCGGGCTCGCTCCACGGATTCCGAACCGACCCCACCGGCCAACCTTGCCGCCATAAGTACGTTCTCCAGAACGTTCAACTCAGGTATCAGGTAGTAGGCTTGGTATACGACCCCGATGAAGCGGGCCCTCATGACGGCCTCAGACGAGGAGGGAGTTGCGGAGGCATCTATCTCATGTCCGCCCCAACCTATCGTTCCCTCGTCCGCATCCTCAAGCCTGGCAAGAAGGTTCAGCAAGGTAGTTTTCCCACAACCCGAGTCTCCCCGAATGCTCATCGACGAAGCTTCCTTCAAGGCGATATCCGCCTTGGACAGGACCTCAATGGAACCGTCTCCCAAGCGAAAAGTCTTGCTCAGGGACTTACCCTCCAAAACCAGTTTTCTTTTCTCCTCACTCACTTCTCAAGGCCTCTGCGGGATTAAGTCTGGAGGCCCGCCAAGCGGGCAGCAAACCCGCGAAGGTAGAAACCAGGATGGAGAAAAGGGCGAAGGAGAGGAAGACCGACAGGCTCTCGTTCGACTCCCATGGAAAAGGTACTTCGAGGCTGTTGAAATCGTAAAACTGGGCAACCCCGGCATGACCGTCGGCACCTGCTATATTCTCTACGATAAAGGTCATGAGGACATCCCGGTAGCGGATGAACAGGATCGCCAAACCGCATCCCAGGATCGCCCCGACCGTTCCGATTATGAAACCCTGCAGGCAAAAGACCATACCCACCGAAAAACGTCTCCCCCCCATGGCCGACAACAACCCGATTTCCCTAATCTTCCTAAGGACGGTGGTCATGAGGGCGATGGCGATGGCGAAGGCGGCCACCAGACCAATGGGCACCATGATCAAAACCATTAGGTATTCCTCGAATTTCAGGAGCTCGAAAAACCATGCGTTCTCCACAAACCACGGGACCACCGCCCAATCCTCCTCGAGCATGACTTCAAGTTCGCGGCAAGCATCCTCCAATCTTCCCTCGTTCCGAGCCACAGAATCTTCGAAGCGGAGGTAAAATCCGTCGCAAGCCCCTTCTTCCCCGCGGGTATCCTCCATGAACCTCATGGTGCCGATGAGAGCCTCCATCTGGAAACCCTGCCAGGGCACCTCGAAGATTCCGCCAACCCGCACTTCCTTGGGCGGAACCATTTCATCGGCCTTGGCCTTCTCGATCATATTCGGGGAAAACACCTCGATGGTCGAGGCTCTGAAAACGTGGAACAGGATCCGTTCACCCGGATCAAGGGAAACCTCCTTGCCGGTGATTTCAAAGACCGGGTATCCAAAGCCCAGGTCGAAGGGACCTCGGGTCGGGTCCCAAGGGAACACGTCGCCCGAGATCGATTCGCTGACCAGAATGGAGCCATTCTCATCCGCCTGAATTTCCCACTCCCCAGACTCGACGTAGGGATCAAGGCGGAGGACTCGCAGGTCTCCCCTCTCCCCGCGATCCGATCGGGTAGCGTTTTCCTCGTAGAAACGGACCGCTGCGGGAGGACGGACGCCAAGGCGACTGGCAACTTGAGAACTTACGAACACGGATCCGTCATCCAGGGTATCGACTGTCGGCAGAGGGGTCACGTCCTCCCCATCATGAGCCTGCAGCCGTAGCATTCCCCTATCTAGGAAGTCTCCGAGGGGAAGTACGCCGTCACCATCTTCGGGACGCAAGCCAAGGGCGAACGGAATGGACTTGTAGGCGCCGCTCTGAATCAGGAGCTGACCTTGCAAAAATGGGGTCACTGCCTCTATGGCGGGCTGTTCGAGGATGCGAGGCGGAAGCTGCCGCCAATCGCTGGAGGACCTCAGTGATATTGCTCGGGCATGCCCTTGGGCGTTTATAATATCCTTTCGAAACTTTTGCTGAAATCCCTGCATGAAGGCAATCACCACGATCATCACGTTGACGCCGAGAGCCACCCCGATGATGGCAAGCATGGAGAAGAAGGAAATCTTTCTCTGGGAAGGAAACAATTGCTTCCACGCCAAGTATAGTGGCCAAGGAATCCTCATGGCCGGTTCGTGAGAGGTCGACCTTTGGGGAGCCGCTCAGGATTGATTGCCATCGAGAAAAGTCCGGTTCCAGTCATCAGGGAGGAGCGGGGCAACGGTATCTCGCCAACCATCAACCAGATCCTCATCGATATCCGGCAAAGGATAGTCATCCTCCAGAAAGTGAACGTAACCAAAGTAGGCAACAACCATTACGGCCACGCAAAGGAGCATCTTGACCAACCTCTTTAGGACCGCATAGAGCAGAAGGATGCAGAGCAAGAGCAAGGCAAGAGTAAGAAGAGGATGACTGAGAATCCGTTCGACTACCGTTTCCATTCACCCCCATACTGCTTCAGTCCCGATTTCAGGACAACGAAAAACCTATGGGACTTGCCCCTCGGGAAGAGATTCTCGGACAGTTTTTTCCAGAGGCAACGGCGGAACGAAACCACGATGGCTCAGTTTTCCCTCCAAGTCCTTCATGTCTCTCAACAGGAGGCGGACAACGGTCTGAGCTCGTTCCCTCTCCTCTGACTTAAAAAGCAGGCGGCTTTCCCAAGCCTTGCGCTGGCCCGCCTCGATAAAGCCGCGCTTACCAGGAAGACGTTCCTCCATGTCCCCGTAGCGGGCCATATCCAGGGCCAGCTTGTATTCAGCCTCGCGGGCGCTTTCGACCTCGATTCTGGCTGCGACCAATTTTTGCCTGAGTACAAGCCACTTCAGTTCCATTTCCATGGCCTGCCTATCACGGACGGACTTTTTCTTTTCCGCGGAAAGAGACTGCGGGGTCGCTTCCCCAAGAAAGGGAAAGCCTCTGACCGGAGATTGATCGGCAAGTTCAGCCTCTCGCCGGCAACTACAAAAAGCAAGGACCCAGAGGATCAGCAGCGACCCCACTCTCATCCGACTGGCTATTTCTTTTTCCAAGTCCCCTTGGAACTCTTGAACCAATGTCCTTTTTTGCCCCTCGCATAAAGGCCCTTGGCAAAAGACTCGGCCACCTTTGAGGCGGAAGCCTTGTTCTTCTTGGCAAGCACCGCAAATAGAGACTTGCGATCCTTGTTCTCGGAGGCGACCAGTTTTCTCAAGTTGACGGTTGCATTGTCGTCCCTGGACGCATTGTCGTCACGCATGTGAAGCAGACCGTCGGAACCCTCACCGACCCGTCCTCCGTCCTTCGCAATCAGGACGTCCGGCAAGCGGGCTTTCATCCGCTTCCCCAAGTCGGCATCGGCATGGGAAAACTGGACGAGAACGGTGAGAAAGGGGACGAGCAAAAATAAGATGGGTATCTTCATGGCAGTTCGATCTTGGGCGATGGGTTATTCGTTTGAAGGTTCGTCATCGTAAAGATCATCAAGGAAATCGTTCACTTCCTTTTCGATCTTGATGGTGATGTTGTGATCCAAGGTTATGTGGTGCTCGGTCTTGATGGTGGTACAACCGAAAAGAGAAACAACGCATACGAGCGAGAGGGTCTTGAGGAAACTCTTCATGATACGAAAGGTAAACCCATCTTTCCCAAGGATGCAACCGAGTATTAATATTACTCGCAAGAAGAATTCTATAGCCCGATCTTGGAAAAGTTCATCAACTCCAGAATCTCGGCCAAGCGGGCAACGAGATTGGGGCGATAGTCCAAGACGATCTTCCTCTTGGCGGTTTGCCTTTCACCCTTGATCGAGATCAGCACTTGGCGCTCTTCCTCCAAGACCTTGAAGACGATGCGCATGGAATCAAGCTTGAGGTCCTCCAAGGCCTCCTCCGTCATAGTCATCTTCTCATATTCGCGGGTGCCCTTCGCGACGCCACCGGACAAGATGCCCTTGGCATCATAACGCAACCAGGCGGTGGAAGAAGGATCAAGCTGGAGGAAACCGTTCGAAAAATCCCATTTCCCTCCCTCGTTGGAAAAAGGAACCGATCCCGAGAAATTCCCCTCGATAGTCACGTCCACTTCCTCGAGCAAACCCGCGATTCTTTGCCCGTCGATGCTCTCCATGACGGTGTTGAAACGAAAGTCGTCGCCATAGAGCTGGAAACTGCTCTCATTCAAACCCACGCTCCCACCCCAGAGCCCGGCTTGAGCGCTCTCTATCACGACGGTGCCGTCGGGTTCGGCGCGAAAAGTGAAATTACCCTCGGTTACCTCCAGTTCCCCGATCATGACTTTTGCAAAGGAAAGGGTCTGGGAACCCTTGGTGGCCAAGGGTTCGATCGACTCGAGAAGAATTTCCCCCTCCAGTCCCTCAATCGTTACGTTCTCGCCCGGTATTCTCAAGGTAGCGCCGCTGAGGGCAAAGCCCGGGGACTGAGGGTTTTGATCGGGAACGCGAACCCTGAGATTGGCCGGAAAAAGCTCAAGACCAAGACCACTTGCCTCGAGCGCAACGCGATCCACCAGGATACTTTCCAGGCTTTCGGTCCGCAAGGTCATCTCGAGATTCTCCAGGACCGACTCGAAACCGAGCATGACCCGCTTGACGGCGATGGATTGCGGACGGGATATCTTGGGGAACTCCTCCCAGTCAACGAGCCCGTAATAGCCCAGTTCGACGAAGCCTATATCACCGAAATTCAGATCCACGGGATTCAGTTGGAGATAGGCCAAAGAGCCTTCCTCACGCATTTCGACAGCCATTGAACCGTCCATAAGGGTCAGCATGTCGTCTTCGTATGAAACGCGGTCGAAGAAAATTTCCTTCTCCTGACCCCGAGGTACAGCGGGGGGCAGGGTTAGGTCGAGCACGGGCAGACGCAAACCCTCGATCTCAAGGGGTGGGAGATTCCCTTGGGTCTTGATGAGGTTAGCGGACATAGTCGCCTCGTATACCGGACCCTTTGCCCGTACGCTCGCCTTGCACCCCGTAACCGAAAATTTCCCGTCGACGTCCAGGTTGGCATAGGCGTTTGCCTCCCACTCCTCCGGGCTTTGCGGAGAAAGGAAAAGGAGTAGATTGGATGCGTTCAACTCAAAGTCCGAGGCCTTCATTCCCAAGCCACTGGCATTCATTTCCAAGAAAAGATCCTGCAGTGAATCCTCAGCGAGCCGAGTCGATGCCGAAACCCCAAGCCTTCCGGACAGCAACTTGAAATCTTCCGGAAGGTTAGGGACCATACCCTCTAGGGAAGCAACGAGGGACTGCAGTCCGCCGAGTTCGGGAATTTCCAAGTCTGCGGTAAGGAAAATCTCGCCATCCTCATCCATCAGGTCGAGCTTGGAACGGAATTGAAACGGCTTCCTCTCACCCTTGGAAGATTCGAGGATGGAACCATCCAGAATCAAACGGGCAACCTCCGGATGGAAATCGCCCTTGATGAAGAATTCAGAACGGCACGAGCCTTTTCCCCAGTCCAGGCCGAGCTTGGAATCCCTCACCCTAAGGTGGCTTAGGTAAGGAGCCTCGAGAAACCGTCCGACAAGTTTCTCCAAAGGCTCGGACTGTTCGATCCCCGTTTCCCCGGGAGACGTCCGCACGGCATCCGCACTGAGACGCAAATCCAAGCCGGTCAGGGAAAGTGATCCGATTTTCCCGATGGTAAGGGAATCCGGGTTGTAGAACAGGCTTGCTTCTCGAACGGAAAGTTCCATTTGATCCTGTTTTTTCAAGCGAATGTCAGCGAGGCGGGTCACCCATGGATCAAGCTGTCTGACCTCTACTTCCAACCCGGACAAACCGGCATCCCGGGTCATCCCCTCAAGTCCCCATGCCAGAAGGAATGGCCGAGAGAACCAAGCCACCAGTAGGATCAGGACGGGGCCCAGCAAAAGAAACAGGATAGCCCTCTTTAGGGTAATGTTGATTCGGGGAAAAGCCATACGGATGAAAGGTGTGGCTCAAAGTTGCCTACTTCAGGCGGGATGAAAAGCCAAAAGTCCCTTTTATTTGCTTGGGCCCAAATAAATGAATGCATTTCCATATCTACACCTCGGAAATTCCCAGTTATAGGCTAGCACCCGCCCCAACCCCAAGGGCCGGGAGACCCATTAACCGAGCCAAATCCATCGATCGGCCTCACTTTTAACATCGTTACTCAGCTTTCGCGCATGTCCTTGTACATCAGCAAATCGGAAACCGATTCAAGGCCTAAAAAAGTTAGTTTTGTTATGGATTTCATTGATATGTGATCCTATAACAAGAAATCCAATTTGGTCTGAGGCATGAAAAGCAATTACTCAAGCATTTCGCTCGAACTCGCTGCTTGCGGATCATGAGCGCTTGCCTTCGAAAATGGGCTCTTCGCCTGTTCCTTCCCTTTCTCATGTTCCCGGTCTCCCTACCCGGCGAGGCCATGCTTCAGTACTTTAACACCAGCTGGGCGGAAATCACCGGACGGATGCCCGAGTTGGCGGAGGCAGGCTACACTTCCCTATGGCTGCCTCCCCCAACCAAGGGAAGCGGCGGGCTTTCGGTAGGCTACGACCTCTGGGACCCTTTCGACTTGGGAGGCAAGGAACAGCGCGGCACCTTCAGCACCCGCTATGGAACAGAGGTCGAGCTCCACCGCATGATCGAGACCGCCCACCGTTTCGGGATCCGAGTATACTTCGACAACATCATGAACCACCGGGCATTCGACGTGCCAGGCTTCAACGATTTCGCGCCCCACGACCTCTATCCCGGGATGAGGCCGGAGGACTTTCATATCCGGCGGACCGATGAAGGCTACTACCGCAAATGGGACAACGTTCGCGAATGGTGGAGCGAGTGGCAGGTTCAAAACCTCGGATTGGCCGACCTCATCGACATTGCTACCGAGCCGGGAACCACCAACCGCAACTTCGGGGCCTGGGAAGGCGCCACGACCGACAAAATCAAGTTCTTGCGCCACCCCAACAACCCGGAATATTATTGCTACGACGCGAATGGGACTTACGTCGGCTTCGGCTCGGGAAACGGGCTGACGAGCAATTATCTCCAACAGAACGAGGATTACTACTCGGAATACGTCGAGGACTACCTCAACCGTGCCGTCCGTTGGCTTCTGGATCGAACCAAGGCGGATGGGTTGCGTCTCGATGCGGTCAAGCACATCACGCCCGACTTCTTTGGGGCAACCTTCGGAGAAGACCGCGACCGAAGCAATTACGGATACCTCGGGCAGGCCCAGGAGCAATTTAACCTGACCCGCGGTTATTCCGACTGGAACAACCACCGCGATACCGTTTTCGACACCGAACTCCCACGGGACGACGCCATGATGTTCGGCGAACACCTAGGGGCTCCACCGTCTGTAGGCGACTACCTCAATGCCGGTATGAGGTTGCTGGACAACGACCTAAGGCATCACCTCAACAGCCAGCTCGGGAACCCCTGGGGAACCCTTGCCGGCATGGATGCCCCTGGGAGCCACGGCTTCGCTCCCGGATCCTCCGTCATGCACGCCCAGAGCCACGACAGCGAATACGCCGCCCGACGGGAGCTTCAGCACGCCCTCTACCTGACCCGGGGAGGAATCGGCATCATCTACTCGGACGGAAATCACAAGGCCGGGATCCTCAAGGGAAGCGGAGGGGCTTTCCCTCGTCACGCAAACACCAATTTCCTCGGTCAATGGGGCGACGTCCGCATCCCGAACTTGCTTTATTTTCACGAGCACTTCGCAAGGGGATACCAAGTCGGCCGGTGGAGCGACTCCGATGTGGTGATTTACGAGAGGATGGACAAAAGGGATGCCCCGGGCATGTCCGACGGAGCCGGCACGGTTGGCCTGATCATGATGAACGACAATTACTCGAGTGGGCAGGCCCGTGGTTTCACCACCGGTTTTCCCGCCGTGGGTGGAACAGAAGACGATGCCTACCTATACAACTACTCCTCCTACGGGGGCGGTTTCTACAAATACGCGAGCCAGTTGAACCAAGTGGTGATTCCTGCCGGCGGCTACTTCCTTTTCTCCTTGCGGAGCCCGGAAGCGTCCGACCTCTGGGAAAGGATAGGCGGACATCCCCTGACCATTCTCCAAGATGGAAATGCGACCGGTACTGTCTCGGTCAGGCGCACCGATGGCCCGGACGGAGACCCCGGCTTCAACCCTTACGGAGTTCCCGATGCAAACCTTACCGATTTCAGCTACGATTGGGAAATACCCAGGGTTACCAGCGGCAGCAACCTTACCTTCGTCGTCCGAGCCGACGGCTCGGCCGAGAACGTGCTTCTCAAGCTGGACGGAGGTATGGACCTCAACGGAAACGGACAGAGGGATCATGCTCCCGCAACCTCCACGGACGTCTACAACGGCTACGAACAAATGACATTCGTCGGGCGGCAGGGCCCGGAAAAATTCGCCGCTCGCGATACCGCCCGCAACCAAATCGGCTCAGCGGGCGCGGAAACCTACTCATGGAATGCCTCGGACGGTTCCTTAGCCACCACCAACGGGTCAACTGGAGCGGCTTCCTTTCCCGACGATACCGCCCACTGGGTCTATCACGATCCCGAGCAGTTCAACGACCGGGGGGAGAGACAGTTCAATGCCAGTGGGGACTCGGCCGTAATCTGGCTGAAGGTCGGCTACCGCCTGCAGATCAACCGGGCCCGCCTCTACTACTCGACTAACGGGAGTAACCCCGAGGGGGCCGGCGGAAGTGGAAGAGGAGCCACTGGAGTCGTTGCCCTCTCCTACTCCCACTCCGATTCGCAGGAGGCGACCATAGACTGGTGGAAGGCAACTGTTTCACTCCCCGCATCGGGTGCCTTCAAGTACAAGATTGGGGTATGCCGGGACCAGAGTAACGGGACCTCGCTAGCCAGCGTTTTTCCCAAGAACGCCCCCTCAGTCGATCTCAAAAAGCAAATGCTCACCACCTTCGAGATCGGAGGATTCAATGCCGAGACCATCCAATACCGTCCCCATAGTGACTGGGGAGCTCAGTCCACCGGGCTAAAGGAAGGGTTCCATTTCGTGAGGGGCCGGGCCTTCCTGAGTCGCTTGGGTCAAGCCCCCATCTACAATACTTTTTCCAGAACCTTCTACCTGGACCTCAAGCGCCCCGAGGGTGAGATCGTCTTCCCAGCAGCCGACGGTGAAGAGTTGTTCGGGTCGGAATACGGGTTCGTGGTCCGGACCGACCCGAGCGTCGTGGAGGTTCTCTTCCACGTCCAGGACACGGATCCGACCAACGACGACGGCCAAACCGGAGCCCTGAACGGAAACGGTCTTAGCGGGGAAGGTAATGCCTCGGCGTGGATCGTGGCGGAGGAGGTCGTCTCCCGGCAGCCCATGGGGGCCACCTACCCCAAGGAGTGGAAATTTCGCTACCGCAACGTCCCATCGGGAGGAGGAAACGCCACCGTCAGGATCGCCCTGCGGGAAGCTTCATCCTCCACGGACCTCTCCCTCGACGAGACAAGCGGCCATTTCAAGATTCTCGAGCGCACCGTCCGGACCAGTGGCCCCAGTCACCGGCTTTTCGTCACTTGGCCCCAGCGGGACGAAGAGAAGGTGGGTAAGGACTACGTCATGAAAACCTACCTGAGCTCCTCCCTGGTCGCGGGCAAAAGCGATTCTCAGGTTCTGGCCAACCTGTCCATCCGCATTGATGCCTCGGTGGTACAGGAGCCTCCCTACTCTTCCGCCGTGGCTCAGGACCTGACGGGTGCCTGGGTCGAGCGAGAGGTTTCCCCGGGCCTGACCGCGCTCGCCTACAGGCTCCCCATCCTGCGCAACCCGGAAGGAGCACCCGATGATTTCCACCAAAGCCTCGTCGTAGACTACAAGGACGAGATCGCGGGGGTCGACCTCCGTACCGTACGGACCGTCAGAACGGACTTCATCAGCTATGGTCCCGTCAACCCCGTCCTCAAGGTAAACGGCGTCAACGCGGACTACACCACCACCCACCTCTTCGCAGACGAGGTAGCGGTTACCTCCGAAAAACTTGAAGTCGTCCTGGAAACCCCCCACGTCATCACGGCCCAAGTATACACCAACCTGAACCGGAGGGACCATGCCTCGGCAGACGCCAACGGAGACGGCATCGAGGATGGAATCCAGCCCCCCGACCGGGATTCCATCTCCATGGCCAACAACAACGGTTATTTCCAGGTCCATGCCATGGCGTTCGACCCTACCCGGGGCGAAGCAGGCGCCTGGGTATGCGAGATCAATGCGACCAAGACCGGAGCCTACCGCCTGACCGCCCGGTTCAAGCTTCAGGACGATGCCGACGTCTGGCACTGGTACACTGCGGACGGTCGCCGGGACCACGCCGTGGTAGTGACCCCCTCGGTGGCCCTGAGCGCCGTAATGTACGAACTCAACCCCCTTTCGGTGGATGCCACGGGAGACGACTTCGCGAGCCGCAGCACTTTTGAAAGCCTTCATGACGGCAACCGTTGGAACCTCGATTACTTGACCGGCATGGGCGCCAACTGGCTTTGGTTTCAACCCATTCACCCGCGTGGAGAGCAAGGACGTGAAACGGTCAACGGGCAACCTTACGATCCCGGCAGCCCCTATGCAGTGAAGAACTTTTTCGAGATCATGCCCCAGTTGAGCTCGCAGAACACTCGCTTAGACGCCATGCAGGCCTTCCGGGACTTCGTGGCGGCTGCGGATGCCAAGGAGGTAAACGTCATGATAGACGCCCCCTTCAATCATGCGGCCTGGGATGTCGAGCTGGATGAAAAAGGGGTGGAGATCTTCGGGACCGGATCAGCCGGGGACATGATCAGGTCGGTTTTACCCGGCTTTTTCTCCAGAATCGGGGACTACGGTTCCCCTGCCCGAAACGAGAGCGAGGTGGCAACCGCTCCCGACCGGGACGATTTCGGCAAATGGAACGACGTCAAGGACGTCTACTTCGGGCAATATTCGGCCCTCGTCCGGGGCAACGACCCGGCCGAACGAAACCCCCACCAAAACGAGGAGGACGCTTTCATCTACTCGGGTGAGGGATGGACCCCCTTGACCCGGGCTACCTGGAAATACTTCGCCTCCTACGTGCCTTACTGGCTCGAGAAGACCGGACTCTCCGACGGACAATCGGCGGCCGTCCAGAAGAGGACCGGGATCGACGGGTTGCGGGCCGATTTCGGACAAGGGCTTCCCCCGCAAATGTGGGAGTACGTCATCAACGTGGCCCGGTCCAGGAAATGGAGCTTCGTCTTCATGTCCGAATCTCTCGACGGTGGTGCGGTCACCTACCGTTCGAGCCGTCACTTCGACGTCCTGAACGAGAACCTTCTCTTCTCCATCAAGTCCGCAACCAGCCCAGGCAGCTACCGCGAGGCAATCGAGAACCGTCGCAAATTCTACGGTCAAAACCTCGTTCTTTTGAACAATGTTTCCCATGACGAGGAAAACTACCTGGATCCCTGGCAGGCCTTTATCCGCTACGCGGCCGTCAGCGCCCACGCCGGGATTCCCATGTCCTTCATGGGTCAGGAACTCGGCATCTCCCGAACCTACGGATTCAACCACTACGAGACCAACTTCGGAAAGCAAATCGCCCACTTCAAACGCTACAACTCCATGCAACCCATCTGGGACAACAACGACTTCGGGCTCGACCAACTCTACAAGGCCTACGCCAGCATCGGCAAAGCCAGGTTGGCCAGTCCCGCCCTGCGCTCCTCCCGGCGCTACTTCCTCAACGAAATAACTACCGACTCGGCCCATGCCAAGATTCATGCGGTGGCCAAATGGGAAAATGCAACCCCCACCCCTGATACCGCCGACGTCGTGCTGGCCTTCGTCAACCTCGACAAGGACAACCAGCAATCGGGAACCTTCGACCTCAGCCCCGGCGGAAGCGACTCCATCCTCGGCATCTCGAGGGACCGCATCTACAACGTCTCCAACCTCTCCGCCTTCGAGGAGTCACGGCGGACTGACTTTCTCTGGAACAATCCCCGTACTGGGCAGGACCTCCTCGACAATGGGATCTTCGTCCTCCTCAACCCAGTGCCGAGCTCGGACCAGGCCTGGTCCACCACCCCCTTCGAGGCCCAGTTCCTGAAGCTCCACGACCTTACCACCCCTAAGCTGGAAGTCAATGCATCCGAGGGCGGCGCCGCATCCGGTTCCGGAACCTACGCATACGATACCGACGCGGTAGTTCACGCCACCCCCGAAACGGGCTATTCATTCGTCCGCTGGGAGGGAGTCGGAGTCGCCGACCCGGACCTCGCGCAGACCACGGTATCCATGTCCCGCCACCGTATCGTCAAAGCGGTCTTCGCCCGGAAAACCCACCTCTTGACGCTTCAGGCCAACTCAGGCGGCCTAGTCTCCGGCGACGGAAACTATACTTATGGAGCCTCCGCCGCAATCCAAGCGAATCCGGATCAGAACCACAGCTTCGTTCACTGGACGGGCGCTGGGGTCGCGGACTCTACCTTATCCTCGACTTCCGTCGCCATGACGAGTGACCGCAACGTCTCGGCCGTCTTCGCCATCTTGAGCCGATTACTGGTGGTGAACGTCAACGGGAATGGTTCGGCAACCGGAAGCGGTGGCTACGACCATGGCTCCGTGGTAAACTTGACCGCCACCCCCCAAGTCGGCCACCGCTTCGTCAACTGGAGCGGCTCCCCGGTAGCCGATGCTTCGTCGGCCATCACGACCGTTACACTATCCGCAGACACCAACTTAACCGCGAATTTCCTTCCCATCGCATACCAGCTTACGGTTAACGCGAACGGGAGCGGTTCCGTCACTGGAACCGGCGCCTACGACTACGGGGAGCTGGCGGGTGTCGGGGCAACTGCCGACAACGGCTTTTACTTCACGGGCTGGACGGGCGAGGGTATCGTGGATGCAAACTCCTCCTCCACTTCGGTATCGGTCACCGAGAACAGGAGCGTCACCGCCCACTTCGCCGCCATCCCCGCCAACCAGTTCGTCCTGCAGACCTTCGCCGACCCGGTCGAGGGAGGCTCCACCGGAGGAGGTGGAATATACGCCGCCGGGACGGTGGTCGGAATCCGAGCCACCCCCGCTCCCGGCAATCATTTTCTGGGCTGGACCGTCTCGGGTGGCACCCTTTCCCTACCCCTTTCCCAAGAATCGGCCTCGGTTACCCTGGACCAGGGTTCCAACGCCAATGCCAACGCCCATTTTACCCCGTTGATCTCTAGAATTGGCCTCGCCGCCTCGTCAGGCGGCTCGGTGAGCGGGGAAGGAAACTTTACTTCGGGACAAAAGACCTCCGTTACCGCGACACCGGATGCCAACCATACTTTCTCGAGCTGGGAAACGGGAGGCGTCCTCACCTTCCCGGTAACGGTTTCCTCGCGACAGTACGACGCCTCGCTCAATGCCTATCAGGTAG
>DLRY01000010.1 GCA_002500665.1 Opitutia bacterium UBA7876 | reverse complement strand
CTGGCTGGCCCCGAACCGTCGCCTGATCATGGGCGGTTGCTACCTGCTGGCCGGCTTCCTTATCGTTCTTCTCCTGCTCGAGCCCGCCCTCAGGCTAAAGTCGTCCCGTTCCCAGAAGAGCAACCTCCTCGTCCTGCTCGACGTGTCCGCAAGCATGTCCATACCCGACCATGCGGGCGGACCCGAACCGGACGAGACCGCCGCCGAGGGAAACCTTTCCGGAGCCCAGGCTCAACCCGCCACCCGCCTGTCTCATGCCAAGGATGCCCTCCTCGATATCGGCAATGACCTGGGAGACAAGTATTCCCTGCATTTCTACACCATGGGCGATCGCCTGCAGACCCTTTCCCTGGAGGGGAACGATACCCAGTATCTGGGAGAGATCTCCGCCGAGGCCGGTTCGTCCCGGATCGGCTCCGCCATGGAGGAAGCCATATCCCGTCATGCGGGCCAGCACTTGGCCGGCGTGGTTCTCCTGAGCGACTTCTCCTGGATCGAGGGCTCGGATCCGGTGGAGGTCGCCCGTGAGTTCAAGCGCCGGGAAGTCCCCGTCTACACCGTCGCCTTCGGCATGCCTTCCCCCCCGGACATCCGGGTCAGGCGTCTGATTGCCCCTGAGGTCGCCTTCGCCGGGGACAAGGTTCCCATCCGGGTCCAGGTAGACTCGAGCGGCTTCGAGGACCGCTCGGTGGAAGTCGTCCTGCAAATGAACGAGGAAGAGCTCGAGAGGCGGGAACTGACCCTGAGCGGAAGCTCCCAGTTCATTGAATTTTCATTCGTTCCGCCCAAGGGTATCGAGAGAGCCAACCTGACCGCTTCCATCGAGGAAATGCCGGGCGAGGTGGCCCTGGAAAATAATCTTGTCGGCCACGGCATGCAGGTTATCGACGAGAAGATCAACGTTCTTTACGTCGAGGGCATGCCCCGCTGGGAATACCGCTACCTGCGGTGGGTTCTCCTGCGCGACCCCCGGCTGAACGTCCGTTTTCTCATGACTCAGGGGGACAAGTATCTGGCCGCTACTTCTCCCCGCCACCTGGGGGTTTTCCCCACCGAGGCGGAAGAGATGCTCTCCTATGACCTGGTGATCCTCGGTGACGTCATTGCGTCCTATTTTACCAGTGAACAGGTTCGCTGGATGGAGGAGCTCGTCAAGGGAAGGGAACTGAGCCAGGAGGATAACGGAACCTCCCTCGTCGGGGGAGGCGGATCG
This sequence comes from Opitutia bacterium UBA7876, assembly GCA_002500665.1. GTDB lineage: Bacteria > Verrucomicrobiota > Verrucomicrobiia > Opitutales > Seribacteraceae > Seribacter. The sequence goes on along the minus strand of DLRY01000010.1, from coordinate 1,662 downwards.
CTCCTCATGCTGGGTGGCCAGGTCGGTTCCCCTTCCAGCTATTTCAACACCCCCATCGCGGATATCCTGCCGGTCAAGATGGATTCCGCCAGCAGACGCTGGTTTCATGGAGGGTCTCATCCCGTCGTGACCGCAGATGGGATGGAAGGATCGGTCGTGTCCCTTCACCCCGACAAGGACGTCAACGACCGGATCTGGAAAATGGTCACGCCGATGGGCTTTATGAGCGGCTTGACGCCCAAGCCGGGCGCCACTGTTCTGCTCTCGCGTTCCGGTAGCGACCCCACTGCCCTGCCTTATCCCCTGGTGGCCTGGCAACGGTACGGAAAGGGCAAGTCCATGTACGTCGGGACGGACGACCTGTGGAGGCTCCGCCGTGAGGTAGGCGACCAGTTTCATGCCCGTTTCTGGGGACAGGCGATCCAGTTTCTCGCCCTGTCCCGCAAGCTCGGCCAGAACAAGCAGGTCACCCTTGAAACCGCTCGCAGGCAGTATTCCACCGGTGAGCGGGTCGAACTTTTCGCCAACGTCCTGACCGAGACGTTCGATCCCGTCGACCGGGATTCGTACCCGGTCCTGCTGGACAGGAATGGTTCCGGAGACTATCCGATTGAGGTTTCCCTCGACCCGGTGCCCGGTACGCCCGGCCTTTACGGCAAGTCGATCCTGGTGACCGAGCCGGGCGACTACGAACTGAGGGCCATGGATAGTGATGCCCTCAAGGCGAACGTGGCTGACTTCGAGGTGGACAGGCTCTCACTCGAGCAAAGGGAAACCTCCATGCGGGACGAATTGGCCGACCAACTTGCCTCGCTCTCGGGAGGCAACCGTCTGCTCGACTTCTCGGAGGAGGATTCGGACGACTCGAGACTGGCCGACTTGGCAGGTCTCTTGCCCGGTCGCCTTCCCAAGTCCCTCCCCGTAGAGAGGGAAAAGGCCCTCTGGGACATCCCCGCCATCTTTGCCTTGCTCGTCCTCTTGACCGGGTTGGAATGGTATTTGCGCAGAAGGGAGAACCTCGTCTAAAATCCCAATGAGCGCCATGAAGGAAGAGAACGAAGCTGGAATCAAGTCCATCGAGGACAAGCTCCATGAAGCCTGGCTGGAGGAGCGCAAGTTCTACGATTTTCGAGGGGCGGCCCGTTTCCTCATTTGGCTGGTCGCCCTGGTGGTGGTCGATTTGCTCATCGATTGGCAGATTTTCTTTCGTGAACGTTGGGAAACCCCCGGCATTCTCCTTCTCGTCGTCAACCTAGTCGTCCTCGGCTGGGTGCTTTGGAAGGAATGGCTGAGTCACAGAAAACCCTTCGACCCGGTACGGGTGGCCCTGGAGGTCGAGAGCAAACACCCCGAGCTCCGTTCCATCCTGGTCTCCTATTCCCAGTTCAAGGACCTGGATCCCGATGAGGTTCAGGCTTCCCCGGCTCTCCTCAAGGCTATGCGCGACCAGGCGGTTTCCCTGACCAAACCCCTCGACTTCAAGGACGTCGTCGACTTCAATCAACTCAAGAACCTCGGCCTGGTCTGCCTCTTGACGCTCCTCGGCTTTTCCGCAGTCAGTTTCCAGTGGCAGGATCATATGCGGGCCCTCTTCATGCGCTTGATCGGGGAGAATGCGGATTACCCGACCAATACCAAGATAACCGAGATCGTGATCGATTC
>DLRY01000103.1:6861-8088 GCA_002500665.1 Opitutia bacterium UBA7876 | reverse complement strand
CCACCTCCTTGTGAACTATATGTAAAATCGGACGATTTTATAATTCTTTAGCGAAATCGGATTCAAGAGGAAGGAAGTCATCTTGTTTTCCAGAAAAAAACACTTTGGCGGTTTGCCATCCCCGCCCCTGTAGGCAAATGGTCGATGAACGACTCGACCGGGGCTCGAAGGGTGCGGGGTATGCCTCAACCCTCTCGGGCGGCGGCCAAGGCTCTAGCAATGCGCTATGTGGAGTCGTCGGCGTCCTTATTCGCTCTTGCCTGCCATCCGGCCGCGAGCAGAAGGACCCAAGCGATCATCATGACGATTCCGCCTATCGGGGCCAGGTAGCGAAGAGCCTGAACGTCCAGCAATACCCAAAGATAGATGCCGAAGCTAAAGAGGATCGTCCCTACTACGAAAGACTGGGCGCTCCACTTAAATGAGCGGATTTGCAAGAGCTTACCGCTCAGGTGAAGGGCGAGTCCGATCGCACAGATGATGACGGCGTTGACCTGGTTGTAGCGGACCGCAGTCATCAGCGAGCGGAAATGCTCTTCGCTAACGGTCTCGCGCAGGTTATGCTCGGAGTATGCCCCGAAGGCAACCGAGATGAAACCAAACAAGGCTCCCCATACAAGTATCATTCCTTTAACCAACCACGCTTCGCATTAGCAGTCAAGCGGGAGAGTGGGCGCCGGAACCTTGACCAAAGACCCCTGAGGCGCTTGTTTGGGGAAGATGCAATGCACTTCTAAAATGACCCTCCTTGGAAGCCTTCTTACCGACAAGCTTGTTGAATACTGGTGGGTAGTAGGCATTATGATCGGCCTGTTCGTCCTTAGGTTGGCGGTGAAGCTGAGGAAATAGCGCAAGCCATACTTCCCTTTCGGCAGCTCTTCCAAAGGAGCTCGTTATTTATAATTGGTTTCCGTACAACTTGGTGGGAGAATGTTCCGCATGAATGCAGAGTCTCCCGTCCTCGTTCTCGAGAGAAGAGCGGCCCGTTACCTCTCCGGTTGCATGCTCTTTTTGGCGTTCGTTGCTTTCTTGATCTTTTTCATGTTCCATCCGGAGGCCGCGGTTGCTTTCGGTATATTTCTGAGCGTGCCGATCGTTGCCCTGCTCTTCACCATGTGGTACGACTTTTCGGGAAAGAGAAACATCGTCATTACGCCTACCGGGATCCTCTTCGGCGCCGGAATCTACCGCTACAGGTCAATCAAGATAGAATGGGAAAAGCTGGAC
>DLRY01000103.1:0-6481 GCA_002500665.1 Opitutia bacterium UBA7876 | reverse complement strand
CCTTAACCTCAGGGAAAAGTCGGCGGACGATTCAGGGAAGCAATACCGGATCAAGTTTTCCCACCTCGGGGGCAGGCAGGTCGAGGGGCACATGGGGTTTTACGATAAGGGCAGGGCAATCGGCTTGATCAGAAACTTGCGGGACGCGGCTTCCCCTGAGGAGAGAGCCGAAATGATTGAGGCCGCCAAGGGAATGCCCGTCACGAGGTACAAGATGATCGCCGGGCAAATCCCCTTCGCGAGCCGGCTCGTCCTCCCGTGTCCGGCATGCGCCGTGAATTTGGTCTACGACAAGAAAAAAGAAATCAGCGAGCAACCGTGCCCTTCCTGCGGAGGCGAAATAGAGCTTCCGTAAAACTCGGGCTGACTCGGGCGCCTTGCGGTTCCTTGGCCTTTGCCTCGGGCTAAGACAGGTGCCGGGGCGACTATTTGGCTTTAGAGGGCGAAAGGAAGGAAGCTGCTCCGATGAGGGAAATGCCTAATCCGAATCCGAGTATGTTGAGGATCCAGCTAACCTTGTTGAGGGTCATCCATGGCCCTTCCCAGTTGACGTCCTCAAGTAAGAACTCAACCCAAAGCCAATTTAACATTCACGCTACCGTTCCACCGATTGCGCAGACTTTGCCGAGTGCCGTCAAAATTTTCAATCCGTTAGTCACGCTCGCCTTTATGGATCAGTCAAGCGACGGAATTGGGAAAAGCACTCAGGCATAAGCCAAAGGCTTGGGGCTTCATCGCTTCCTTCTAGGACCATCGAGGTCGTGACCGGACAGGAAGTTCCAGATCAAACGGTTGGCATCGGAGCCCTCGAGGTCGAGGTCGAACCAGACGTGTCCGCCTCCCTTGACCCTGTAGTGCTCGATCCACGCCGTGCCCTTGGCGTCGGAATAGACCAATCTTCTTACCTTGGTTCGACCCGACTTGAAGTTGGTCGTGCCGGGCTGGGTTCTGGTTTCGTTTTGCAGGGCCCAGAAGGAAAGAACCTTGGGGATCGGGGTAAGCCCGTTTTTTCCGTCGTAGGGAACGACGCTGTCGGCGGTGCCGTGGAGGTTGATCATGGGGACGCGCCTGGAGGGTTTTCCATTTTTGTAGGATTCTTCCAGCATGGTGCCCGATACCGAGCCGATTGCGGCGATTCTTTCGCTCAGGCAGCACCCCAGGTAGTAGGAAAAGAAGGCTCCGTTGGAGTACCCGCATGCGTAGATTCGCTTGGGGTCGACCTTGTAGTCGGCTGAGATCGAGGCGATCATCTTCTTCACGAAACCGATGTCGTCCGCGTCGCTCTTGTTCTCCCTCGAGGGAGTGGCTGCGTTCCAGTGACTGAAGCCATTGAGCGGGGAACCCTGAGGATAAACGAGAAGGAAGTTTTCCTCGTCCGCGAGGGGTCTCATGTCGGTGGCCCTGAGGTAACCCGCGACCTTCCCTCCGAACCCGTGAAAGTTGAAGAGGAGAGGAAACTTGGATTTCCCATCGTAGGAAGCGGGGACGTAGAGGAGGTACTTGCGGGTCAGCCCGTCGTGCTCGAGGGTCAGGTTGAAGGACCTGCGCGGATTCTTTGAGTCGTCGGCCCGGGCGATTGCCGTTTCACCCCTTCCCGCCAAAAGGAGAGCCATGCAGACAAGCCGCAAAAGCATTTCCGAAGGAACTTGATCGAGGAGAGAGGACATTGCGAATTATCTATTCCTGACACTCATGAGCTTGTTTCTCAAAGTATAACTTGGAAAAGCTATTTCGAGAAGACGTCCTCTTGCCAGCGCAGGTGCATTTCCATCAAGTGCCTGACCTTTTCGGGTTTCTCCTTGGCATAGTCCCGAACCTCGGGTTGCTCGTCGGCCAGGTTGTGGAGGGTAAAGCGTTCCTTGGCCGTCTCGCGGGGGCCTTTGTGGCGGATGAGCTTCCAGTCGCCCTCCCGCATGGCCCATTTGTTTTGCCACTGAAAATAAAGGGCGGGGTGAGGGGAGGGGGCGGCTCCGTCCCGGATCACGCCGAGCAGGCTGCGTCCATCCAGCTTGGCTGCGGGAGGCTTGATCCCGCACAGCTCCAGAAGGGTCGGGTACCAGTCCATTGCGGTGACGGCTTGCTTGCGGACTTTCCCGGAGGGGAGCTTGGCGGGGTAGCTTATGATTGCGGGTACCCGGATGCCCCCTTCGAGGAAGGTTCCCTTGTGCCCTGCCCACTTGCCGGTGTTGCCGCCCCCATCGTTTGGTCCGTCTCCCGATGAGAAACGATGACCCTTGGGGAATCCGCTGGCATGGCCGTCGACCTTTACCTGAAAGAAGTCGTAGCTCTGGTAGGACTGGTGCCCGTTGTCGCTCATGAATATAATGATCGTCCTTCGGCGCAGATCAAGGGCTTCCAGCTTTCCCACGACCCGTCCGACCGAATCGTCGGTCGTGGACATAAAGGCGGCGTAGGTGCGCAGGGGTTCTTCCAGGTTCTTGAAAAGCTTCAGGTGCTTCTCGAGTGGCTGCTCCGGGTAATGAGGGGTATTGAGAGCCAGGAAGATAAAGAAGGGCCGGTTCTTGTTGCGGTCGAGGAACTTAATGGCCCGTTCTTCGACCAATTCCGGGAAATACATTCCCTTTGCCCGGACCTGACGCGTTCCCTCGTAGAGGTCGTAATGCCCGTCGCCCTGCAAGAAATAGTGCTTGTGGTTGTCGATGAATCCACCCCGGATTCCGAAGAACTCGTCGAACCCCTGGCGGGTAGGCCCATGGTCGCGGTGGGCCCCGAGGTGCCACTTTCCGAAGAGGGCCGTCCGGTAACCCGCTCCCTTCATGACCTCGGCCAAGGTTACTTCCTCGAGGGCCATGTTGACGCCCTTCTCGGGGTCGCCCATATTCCCCTGGAGCCATGCGTTGACCCCGCTCCTTTGAGGATGGCGTCCCGTCAGCAGAGCGGCCCGGGCAGGGCAGCAGAAGGAGTGAGCGTAGGCTTGGGTGAAGCGTACCCCGGTCGCCGCGAGTTCGTCGATATGGGGGGTGCGCAGGTAGTTCGAGCCGTAGCAACCCGCATCGAGGGTGCCTTGGTCGTCGGTGAGGAAAATCACCACATTGGGCCGCTGCGCTGCCCGGGCAAGCCCAAGGATGAGAAAAAGTCCCAAGGCTGCCGTCACAAAAGTGGGCCTTGGCCATCGGGTGATCCTGCTGATCTTCACTTCTACATGGAAGGCTTCGCACCGCCATCCGTCAAACCGGAACGCGAATCGGCTCGGGGGGGCCGGTTTGCGTCGACCACTTCGATCTTACCCGCTCATCCGAAAGGTTCGACGTTTCGGGATGCCAGTTAATATCTTCGGCGTTCCGGCATTTGATGCGTTCGAATGCCGGTCAATCGGCCGCCCCTACGTAATCGCCTGCAAAGGAGAGCATGGGGGGCGGTTTTGTCATGGCGCGTGACTTGTTGCTTCTTTGGAAGCGTCAATTCGCTGGATCGCCTAGCCTGTTTCTTGACCAGTTACCCGATATTCGCTTGGGTAGAGGCTTGAAAAACTTACTTTGCCAAAGAGTGAATCTGCTCCTTATGACCTTCTTTCAGGTAGCGGTCGGCCAAACGCGTTGCCTTGCCGAGAACCCGGGGGCAGGGGACCTTGTAAGCGAAACGCGAACCTACGAGACGGTCTCCGGTAAAACTACCGAGTATCAGATCGGCACCTTTTACGTTAAGGAGAATCGGAGCAAGCCGGACAGCCGGGTAATCGGCATCGGTTTCTCCCGCTTTCCCTCCCGGAACCCAAAGGTTCCACCGGTCTTCTTTTTGCCCGGAGGACCAGGAAGCAGTTTTCTCGATAGCGTACCTCCTCATCTTCACCGCACCGGAGGGCCTCTGCTTGCCGAGGAACTTCTGGGCCGTTGCGACTTGGTCTTTGTCGATCAGCGCGGCTTCAGCAAGAGAGGTTCGTTTCTGGACGACAAGGCCTTCAGCTCGGGCAAGGTCAGGCCCGATTCCAATCTTCGTGACCGTGTCGGGGAATTTATGAGATTCTCGCGGGAAGTCGTCGGCCGCTACAGTAGTACGCAAGTCGACCTGAGCGGCTATTCGATCTTGGAATGCATAGAGGACGTCCATGAGTTGCGCCAAGCGCTCGGATACGGGAAGATCACTTTGCGGGGGCAGAGTTTTGGCAGTCAGTGGAGTTTCGGTATCATGCGGAAACATCCCCGGACCGTCGAACGGGCCCTGTTGACAGGTATCGAGCCCCTGGGAAACGGTTTCGACATGCCTTCCCACGTATTCAATGCCGTCCGTCGAATATGGAAGTCGATTGACCGGGACCCTCGGTTCAAGCCCTACCTTCCGCCCGGCGGAATGGAAGAAGCGGCCGAGATCGTCATCAAGCGCCTGGAGTCCGATCCCGTTGAGGTTTTGGCAAAGGGGAGGGGGCAACCCGTGCGGATTATCGGTCCCGATGATTTCCCTTGGTGGGACCCCGCGTCTATCCTGGAGCTCCACCATGGACGGTTCGAAGGATGGGCGACGCCCCGTACCCTGCACGTGGTTCCGCGCACACTTCTTCAGCCCCTGGTCGACTCCAGCCTCGGGGCGACGCAGCTAAGACGCGACAAACTTTGGAATGATCCGGCGGTCAGGTACTTGTCACGATCGAACTTCGCCCCGCTTATGGCCACTGCGGACATCTGGCCCAGTCCGGACGTCGGCGACGCCTTTCGGACTCCGGTCAGGTGCGACGTGCCCGTCGTCTTCGTCAACGGTGATTGGGATACCAAGACGCCAATAGAGAACATGTTTGAGATCGCTCCCTATTTTCCAAATAGCCGGCAAGTCGTCGTTCATCGGGCGGGGCATGGGACGATGAAGATTTCAACGAGGGAACAGCACCCCGTATTCATCAAACGTCTTGCGGGATTTTTGGAGACGGGGGAAAGCAGAGGTTTGCCCGACAGTTTGACCGTCCGGCCCTATCGGACCTTTCGGGTACCTGACTTCGAAGTCGAGTCCAAGAGCACGGGTCCTTGACCAACTGCCCCCCAATCGATTTGCTGGATATTTTAGTCCGAACTTTTCGGCTTGCCGCACAATCCGCAGACGTCGTCAACTTTAACCATCCACGCCATATGAAGAAAACATTCCGCTTCGCTCTTACGTTTCTTGCCCTCGCAAACTTTGCCGTCCTGCCTTGCCCGGCGGCCGAAAGCGCGAGCGACAAGGCCTCCAGCCAAAAGATATCCTCCATCATCGGGGGTTCCGCCGCCAAGGTCAACAAGCTCGACGTCGAGGGCGCCCTCAAGCACGTCCACCCCACCGCCTACAGCGAGTACACTCATCTTCCCCAGAAGGCTCTCGTGGCGATCGACAAGAAAACGCTCCTCGAGGTCTGCAAGGCCATCTTCCCATCCCTCAGGATTCGGGTCGGTGCGCCTCAGAACCTTAAGGTCGTGGTGAAGGGCGACATGGCCTATTCGACCTATGAGTCCAATGAGCGAATTGGGGACGGGCTTCCCATGATGGTGCGCCGCACGGAAATCTTCGTCAGGGAGAACAAAGAGTGGTTGCTCACCCATTCCCACCGTTCCATCCTGCAGGGAGAATAAGGGGCGCTTCGCGACCTGCTCCCATTTCTTGCAAAGGGAGCTTTATGTAAGGCATTGTTTCCAGGAATTTTGAGAATACGGGGAATGACGATAGTTATGTTTAGAATGAGAAATACATATGTCGTTTCCTTGATCATGTTATTCGTCCTTCAAGTTGCGGACGCAGCTTCCAAAGTCGTCATAACCGGAGACGACAAGATGCAGTTCAACAAGCGCGAGTTTGAGGTTGCTGCCGGTCAAGTCGTGGAGTTGGAGTTCAAGAACGTCGGCAAGCTTCCAAAGGCGGCCATGGGGCACAACTTGGTGATCCTCAAAGAGGGAGTCTCAGCACTTTCCTTCGGATCAAAGGCTCTCAAGGCAGGAGCCAGCTCGACTAACCCGTTACCCAAGTCCGTCATGGACGAAGTTCTTGCCCACACCAAGTTGCTTGGACCTGGGGAAAGTGAAACCATTGAATTTGTGGCCCCCGCTAAAAAAGGTCTATACCAATTTGTATGTACTTTTCCCGGACATTATTCCATCATGCGTGGAATTATGGTAGTGAAATGAAAGAGTAGTCATTCAACTTAAGTATTACCATGTTAAAACTCAAAACAAACAGTATTGAAGGGAACACAAATTTCGGATAAGACTAATGGAGAAATAGTGATGTAGGTTTACTTCACCGTTAAAAGTAGGAAAAGTTACATCGTGACTCCCAAATTATCGAAAAGCCCCCTGTTGCAGTCGAAAGTTTTGCCCAATACCAAGTTGAATACTTCCAGTTATTAGCAAGAGCGGAGGAATATATACTTAAAAAAAATAATCAGTAAGGTTGTTTGACTCAATTAGGCGATTGTTTCGATAGTAAATCGGATAACTCCTCACGCGAAATTTCATCAATAGTTTTATCTTTCCGAGATAGATACTCAAATGTCTTAAGGAGGGTT
>DLRY01000062.1:31791-33315 GCA_002500665.1 Opitutia bacterium UBA7876 | reverse complement strand
CCCGGCGCTGGGTCAGGAGGGAAAGCTCGACTTCCTCCTCGAACAGGTAGCGGCGCTCGATCCCTTCGCCCCCGTCCCACGAGCCCTTTCCCCCGGAACCGGTCCGCTTGCAAAACCCCACCAGGCGGACGGGAAAGCGCGACTCCAGAATCTCGGGGTCGGTGATGGCGGTGTTGGTCATGTGGACCTGCACCGCCGAGGTTCCCTCCTGCCCGAGGGCCGCCCCGGCACCGCCCCCGACGGTCTCGTAATGGCTGAAGGAAGCGTTTCCGAAGGTCAGGTTGTTCATGGTCCCCTGAGAACAGGCCACCCGCCCGAAGGCGGAAAGGATGAGGTCCACCAGTCTCTGGCTGATTTCCACGTTCCCGCCCGCAACGCCCGGGCAACCGGCGGGATCGTCGGGAAAGGCGGGGTTCAAAAGCGTGCCCTCGGGCAGCACCAGATCGACGGGCTCGAGCAGCCCCTCGTTGAGGGGAAGCTCCTTGCCGATGAGCACGCGCAGGCAGTAGCAGGCGGCGCTGGTCGCGATGGCCTCGGTGGCGTTCAAATTATCCGGGCGGGCGGGGGCGGAACCGGAAAAGTCGAAGGTGGCCCGTCCTCCGGCAAGGGTCACCCGCAGGGCGAGCTCGTCCCCGTCGTCGAGGGCCTGGCGGGCGGACAGCTCGCAATCACCCGTTTCCTCGAGAAACTTGGCGCAACTGGCGGCGGATTCCTCCCGCAGGGCATCCATCTGGCGGGACAGCTCGCTTTCCCCGTGCTCGCGGGCAAGGGCTTCCATGGCTTCCATTCCCCGGCGCAGCGAGGCGACCTGGGCGGAAAGGTCGGCCAGGTTCTCGGCGGGCTGACGGGATGGATGGGGAGCCTTGAGGAGAATTTGCCCGAGCTCATCCATCCTCGATTCGCCGCCCGCGAAAAGCAGGCGCGGGGCGATGACCACGCCTTCCTCGAGCAGGGAGCTCGTTCCCGCGGGCATGGAGCCGGGGGAGACGCCCCCGATCTCGGCATGGTGAGCCCGGTTGGCGAGCAGGCAGAAGGGCTTGTCCCCGGTTCCGAAGACGGGAGTGAGGACCGTGACGTCGGGCAGGTGGGAGCCCCCGTAGGCAGGGTGGTTGGAGACCAGGACGTCCCCGGGCCCAAGATCGGGAAAGCGTTCCAACAGGCGGCGGGCGCAAAGGCCCATCGCTCCGAGGTGGACCGGGATGTGCGGAGCGTTCGCCACGAGGTAGCCGGCTCCGTCGAGCAGGGCGCAGGAAAAGTCGAGGCGCTCGCGCACGTTGACCGAGAGCGCGGTCCGCTCAAGCTGGGCCCCCATTTCGTCCACCAGGCAGAGAAACCGGCTCGCGAAGAGCTCGCGCCGGGCGGCGGCGGGAAAGGAGACGCCCGGTCCCTCGGATTCGTCCGCCTCCAGCAGAAGGCTGCCCCGCGTGCCCTTGCGGGCGGTCCAGCCCTCCTCGATCCAGAGGGTCCCGAAATCGTCCGCCACGAGGCAGGGACCGGCCAGGCTCTCCCCGGGAGCGATCTCCT